>NZ_JBICXA010000028.1:0-11688 GCF_043200035.1 Streptomyces sp. NPDC048504 | reverse complement strand
CGCGGGGCAAGGGGTTGTTCGGGGGTGGGCGTGGGTTTGGGCCCCCGCCCCCCAAAGCATGCCGGCCCGGGGCATTTAACGCCAGCGGGGGGGGGGGGGGGCCCCCCCCCCGCGCCCCACCCCTTCTGCCTGTGTACGGCCGTACGACTACTGCTGCTCCTCCGGAGCCGGCTCCAGGTCGAACTCCCCGTCCCTGGCGCCCAGCACGAAGGCCGTCCACTCCGCCTCCGTGTACCGCAGCACGGTGTCGGGGTCGAGCGACGAGCGCATGGCCACCGCGCCGTCGGGCAGGTCGGCGATCTCGACGCGCTCCTCGTGGTCCTCCGTGCCCGGCGCGCTGCGCCACTCGACACCCGAGATGTCGAGGGCGTACAGCTCGTCCCGCTCCCGCTCCTTGCGTGCCTTGATCTCCTGCTCCGTCTCCGCCATGGCGAAGCGACCCCTTCCGGACGAACCGACGTGTTCCACGCTTCCGTCCATGGAAGGCTCGTTCCTTCCATGGACGGAAGTCACCCTAGTGGCCGTATCCGCCCCGGTCAGGGCCCTTCAGGGAGCTGGACCGAGGTGTCCCCCCAGGCTGGTACGCTGTGTAGCGGCCGTTTGTGTACGCACCCCCGGAGCTCACCGCTCTGGAGGCAGCGCCCAGCGGATCCCGCCTCCCGAGTCACGGAAGCTCCCCTGAGAAGTGGACCAGGGGCACTCGGTGGCACATCTCAGACTACGAGGAGTACGCGTGTCGCTCGACGCCGCTACGAAGAAGCAGCTCATCAGTGAGTTCGGCCAGAAGGAGGGCGACACCGGCTCCCCCGAGGTCCAGGTCGCCATGCTCTCGCGCCGTATCTCGGACCTGACCGAGCACCTCAAGACCCACAAGCACGACCACCACTCCCGTCGTGGTCTGCTGATCCTGGTCGGTCAGCGCCGTCGGCTGCTCCAGTACCTGGCCAAGAAGGACATCCAGCGCTTCCGTGCGCTGGTCGACCGCCTGGGCATCCGCCGCGGTGCGGCGGGCGCCAAGTAGGACGCCGTGAAGGGAGCGGTTCCCGAAACGATCGGGAGTCGCTCCCTTTGCCGTACGTGCGGATTGCCCGTACGTACGGAAACGTGCGGAGTGTCACTCACGCTTTGTAGTGTGGTAGCACAACGCAGGACGCACGACCCAGCATGACCTTGCACGACACCGCACGACCACGTGCGGCAGAGCACGACCACGAAGAGGAGAAGCGCGCCTCGCCGCCGCCGGTCCTCGGTAGTGGCCCCCGGGGATGAAGCCCCGGGTGCTTCGATCGAAGACCGGCCCGCACCAGACAGCGCTTCTCCGCCACCGTCCCCCCGCCACACGGGCGGGGAGGGACGAAAGACGACAAGTAACGGAGAAAACGCTAGTGGAGAACGAGACCCACTACGCCGAGGCCGTCATTGACAACGGCACTTTCGGCACCCGCACCATCCGCTTCGAGACGGGCCGCCTGGCCAAGCAGGCCGCCGGCTCCGCCGTCGCGTACCTGGACGACGACACCATGGTGCTGTCGGCCACCACCGCCTCCAAGAACCCCAAGGACCAGCTCGACTTCTTCCCCCTCACGGTCGACGTCGAGGAGCGGATGTACGCCGCCGGCAAGATCCCCGGCAGCTTCTTCCGCCGTGAGGGCCGTCCCTCCGAGGACGCGATCCTCACCTGCCGGCTGATCGACCGCCCGCTGCGCCCGTCCTTCAAGAAGGGCCTGCGCAACGAGATCCAGGTCGTCGCCACGATCATGGCCCTCAACCCCGACCACCTGTACGACGTCGTGGCGATCAACGCCGCCTCCGCGTCCACGCAGCTGGCCGGTCTGCCTTTCTCCGGCCCGGTCGGCGGCGTCCGCGTCGCGCTGATCAACGGCCAGTGGGTCGCGTTCCCGACGCACACCGAGCTTGAGGACGCCGTCTTCGACATGGTCGTCGCCGGTCGCGTCCTGGAGGACGGCGACGTCGCGATCATGATGGTCGAGGCCGAGGCCACCGAGAAGACCATCCAGCTGGTCGCGGGCGGCGCCGAGGCGCCCACCGAGGAGGTCGTCGCCTCCGGTCTGGACGCCGCGAAGCCCTTCATCAAGGTGCTCTGCAAGGCCCAGTCCGACCTCGCCGCGAAGGCCGCCAAGCCGACCGGCGAGTTCCCGATCTTCCTCGACTACCAGGACGACGTCCTGGAGGCCCTCACCGCCGCCGTCCGCCCGGAGCTCGCCTCCGCGCTGACCATTGCCGGCAAGCAGGACCGCGAGGCCGAGATCGACCGCGTCAAGACTCTCGCCGCCGAGAAGCTCCTCCCGGAGTTCGAGGGCCGCGAGAAGGAGATCTCCGCCGCGTACCGCTCGCTGACCAAGTCCCTGGTCCGTGAGCGCGTCATCAAGGAGAAGAAGCGCATCGACGGCCGCGGTGTCACCGACATCCGCACCCTGGCCGCCGAGGTCGAGGCCATCCCGCGCGTGCACGGTTCCGCGCTGTTCGAGCGTGGCGAGACCCAGATCCTGGGCGTCACCACCCTCAACATGCTCCGCATGGAGCAGCAGCTGGACACCCTCTCCCCGGTGACCCGCAAGCGCTACATGCACAACTACAACTTCCCGCCGTACTCCGTCGGCGAGACCGGCCGCGTCGGCTCCCCGAAGCGCCGCGAGATCGGCCACGGAGCGCTCGCCGAGCGCGCCCTGGTCCCGGTCCTGCCGACGCGCGAGGAGTTCCCCTACGCGATCCGTCAGGTGTCCGAGGCCCTCGGCTCGAACGGCTCGACGTCCATGGGCTCGGTCTGCGCCTCCACCATGTCGCTGCTGAACGCCGGTGTGCCCCTCAAGGCCCCCGTCGCCGGTATCGCCATGGGCCTGATCTCCCAGGAGATCAACGGCGAGACGCACTACGTCGCCCTCACCGACATCCTCGGTGCGGAGGACGCCTTCGGCGACATGGACTTCAAGGTCGCCGGCACCAAGGAGTTCGTGACCGCCCTCCAGCTCGACACCAAGCTGGACGGCATCCCCGCCTCCGTCCTGGCCGCCGCCCTCAAGCAGGCCCGTGACGCCCGCCTCCACATCCTCGACGTGATGATGGAAGCGATCGACACGCCGGACGAGATGTCTCCGAACGCCCCGCGGATCATCACCGTCAAGATCCCCGTGGACAAGATCGGCGAGGTCATCGGCCCGAAGGGCAAGATGATCAACCAGATCCAGGAGGACACCGGCGCCGAGATCACGATCGAGGACGACGGCACCATCTACATCGGTGCCCAGGTCGGCTCGCAGGCCGAGGCCGCCCGCGCCACGATCAACGGCATCGCCAACCCGACCATGCCGGAGGTCGGCGAGCGCTACCTGGGTACGGTCGTCAAGACCACCACCTTCGGCGCGTTCGTGTCGCTGCTCCCGGGCAAGGACGGTCTGCTGCACATCTCGCAGATCCGCAAGCTCGCCGGCGGCAAGCGCGTGGAGAACGTCGAGGACGTCGTCGGCGTGGGCCAGAAGGTCCAGGTCGAGATCGCCGAGATCGACTCCCGCGGCAAGCTCTCCCTGATCCCCGTCATCGAGGGTGAAGAGAACGCTGAGGACGACAAGAAGGACGACGACGACAAGTGACGTCGACCAGCACCACGACGACGGCCCGCACCTCCTCGGAGGCGCGGGCCGTCGCCCGTACCCAAACCCTCATCCAGGGCACCAACGGCATCGGCACGGTCCGCAAGACCACCCTCCCGGGCGGCCTGCGCATCGTCACCGAGACGCTGCCCTCGGTCCGCTCCGCGACCTTCGGCATCTGGGCACACGTGGGCTCCCGCGACGAGACACCGTCCCTGAACGGCGCCACGCACTACCTGGAGCACCTCCTCTTCAAGGGCACGCACAAGCGCAGCGCGCTGGACATCTCCTCCGCGATCGACGCGGTCGGCGGCGAGATGAACGCGTTCACGGCGAAGGAGTACACGTGCTACTACGCGCGCGTGCTCGACACCGACCTGCCGCTCGCCATCGACGTCGTCTGCGACATGCTGACCGGCTCCCTCATCCGTGAGGACGACGTCAACGTCGAGCGCGGCGCCATCCTCGAAGAGATCGCCATGACGGAGGACGACCCGGGCGACTGTGTGCACGACCTGTTCGCGCGCACGATGTTCGGCGACAACCCCCTCGGCCGCCCCGTCCTCGGCACGGTCGACACCGTCAATGCCCTCACCGCGGACCGCATCCGCCGCTTCTACAAGAAGCACTACGACCCGACCCACCTCGTGGTCGCGGCCGCCGGCAACATCGACCACGACAAGGTCGTACGACAGGTCCGCGCGGCCTTCGACAAGGCGGGCGCCTTCCGCACCCCCGAGGCGGCACCCATCGCCCCGCGCGACGGCCGGCGCGTGTTGCGCTCCACCGGCAAGGTCGAGCTGATCGGCCGCAAGAGCGAGCAGGCGCACGTCGTCCTCGGTATGCCGGGCCTGGCGCGCACCGACGAGCGCCGCTGGGCGCTGGGGGTCCTCAACACGGCCCTCGGCGGCGGCATGTCGTCCCGCCTCTTCCAGGAGGTCCGGGAGAAGCGCGGCCTGGCCTACAGCGTGTACTCGTACACGTCCGGCTTCGCCGACTGCGGCCTCTTCGGCGTCTACGCCGGCTGCCGGCCCTCGCAGGTCCACGACGTGCTCAAGCTCTGCCGCGACGAACTCGACCAGGTCGCCGAACACGGCCTGTCCGACGACGAGATCGGCCGCGCCGTCGGCCAGCTCCAGGGCTCCACCGTCCTGGGCCTCGAAGACACGGGCGCGCTGATGAACCGCATCGGCAAGAGCGAGTTGTGCTGGGGCGAGCAGATGTCCGTCGACGACATGCTGGCCCGGATCGCGTCGGTCACCCCGGACGAGGTCCGTGAGGTCGCCCGCGAGATCCTGGGACAGCGGCCCTCGCTGTCGGTCATCGGCCCGCTCAAGGACAAGCAGGCGGCCCGACTGCACGACGCCGTCGCTTAACACCCGCCTTCGGAATCCGTATCCGGTAAGGAAGCAAGAACGATGAGCAAGCTGCGCGTGGCGGTCCTCGGTGCCAAGGGCCGGATCGGCGCCGAGGCGGTACGAGCCGTCGAGGCCGCCGAGGACATGGAACTGGTGGCAGCCCTGGGCCGGGGCGACTCCCTGGAGGCGCTCACGCCTTCAGGCGCCCAGGTCGCGGTCGAACTGACCACGCCCGCCTCGGTGATGGACAACCTCGACTTCTGCGTACGGCACGGTATCCACGCGGTCGTCGGCACGACGGGCTGGACCGACGAACGCCTCGCGCGGCTGACCGGCTGGCTGGACGCCTCCCCGGAGACGGGCGTCCTCATCGCGCCCAACTTCTCCATCGGCGCCGTACTGACCATGAAGTTCGCGCAGATCGCCGCGCCCTACTTCGAGTCGGTCGAGGTCATCGAACTGCACCACCCGAACAAGGTGGACGCCCCGAGCGGTACGGCCACGCGGACGGCCCAGCTCATCGCCGAGGCGCGCGCGAAGGCCGGCTCGACTCCGGCGCCGGACGCGACGACCACGGCCCTGGACGGGGCGCGCGGTGCGAACGTCGACGGCATCCCCGTCCACTCTGTCCGCCTACGCGGCCTGCTGGCCCACCAGGAGGTCCTGCTCGGCGGCGAGGGCGAGACGCTGACCGTCCGCCACGACTCGCTCCACCACAGCAGCTTCATGCCGGGCATCCTGCTCGGCGCCCGCCGTGTGGTGACGACCCCGGGCCTCACCTTCGGCCTGGAGCACTTCCTGGACCTGGGCTGACATGCGCGCCAAACTCACCTACGCCGTCACGGCCGCCGTCCTGGTCTTCTACTTCGTCCTGGTCGGCAGCCGCGGCGTCATGCTCATACAGTCGGGCACGGTCATCACGGTCACCTTCGGGATCGCCGTCCTGATCCTGCCGGTGATCGGCATCTGGTTCCTCTGGAAGAACACCCAGTTCGTCCGCAACGCCAACAAGCTCGCCGCCGAACTCGACGCCGAAGGCGGCCTGCCCGTCGACGAGTTGAGGCGCACCGCCGGCGGCCGCATCGACCGCGACTCCGCCGACGAGGTCTTCGCCAAACGCAAGGCCGAGACGGAGGCGGCCCCCGACGACTGGCGCAGCTGGTTCCGTCTCGCCGTCGCCTACCACGACGCCCGCGACACCCCGCGCGCCCGCAAGGCGATGCAGCGCGCGATCGCCCTGCACGACGGCCGCCCCGTCCAGGCCTGACCCGTAAGGACGACACCCAGCCGCACGCCGAAGGGGCCGACCCGCACTCACTGCGGACGGGCCCTTCGGCTTACGGCTGCTCGGCTTACGGCTGCTGTCGGGCGGTCAGCTCCGCCGGTACTCGTCGGACCACACCTCGACCGAGTCCGCGGCCCGGTCGAAGGAGGAGGCCCGCGCCACGAAGTCGATGTCGTGCGTGGTCAGCAGGGCGGTCACGTCCTCCGGAGCACGGTCCTTGCGTACGAGGACCAGCGCCTGCCCCTGCACCGTGCGCGGCAGTCCGAGCCAGCGCACCGGCTGCTGCACCGTGCGCACGGCGACGACCCGGTCCCACCGCACCGTGAGGGTCAAGAGGAACCGCACCCGGCGCAGCCCGCGCGCGCTCACCCACACGCCCATGCGCAGCAGCCGCAGGGCACAGAGGATGACGGCCAGCGCGATGCCGAGGATCACCGCGGCCTCGGACCGCGAGCCGGTCAACGCGATGATGACCGCGGCGAACAGCACGTACGACGCGAGCAGCAGCACGAGCGCCGCCACCGCCACCCGCCACGGTCCGGGCCGGTAGGGGCGCCGCCAGCGGTCGCGGTCGTCGAACGGCAGCGCGAGCTCGTCCGCGGCCTCGAATGCGCGGTCGGCCGTAAGGAAGGGCAGGGGCACGGCTGGTGTCCTCACTGAATCCATGCGTGGGCTGTGCCCGGTGAGGCTATCCGGCCGTGTTCCCGCTCACCACCGTTGGGGGTCCGGATGAGTCATGGTCAGCTGTACGGCTGCGCGCCAGGTCAGCGATTGTCGGCGGCCTGGGACTGCTGGTTCTGTGTCGAGAGGTTGTCCTGGGACAGCGCCGGCATCCCGAGGACCAGGGAGCCCACGATTCCGGCGATGATGGTGAGGCCCAGGAGCCAACGCCCGGCTATCTGACCGGCGGACGCACGCTCACGCGGCGGCGGGGTGACATTGCTGCGGAAGCGGTCGGTCTCGGCGATGAAGGCGAACGGAACGGGTTCGCGCCGACGGAACATCGGTGGTGCTTCTCCCCTCTGGGGTCGAATCGGGATCGAACGGGTGGCTCTCACCAAGACAGACGAGCGAACGCCCCAATTGGTGCCCTGTTTCACCGAATTCGCAGAAGTTCGCCAATGAATGTCGCGGCACGGCACCGAACGCCCCGATGTCAGTGCCGGGCCGTAGAGTGGGCGCCGCCCGAGAGACGTGATGGAAGGACCCGCCGAGCCGTGACCGACACCCCCGCCGACGAACTCAAGCCCAGCTTCCGCAGTGACGTGACCGTCGAGCTGGTCAAGCACACCGCGTCCGACGCGGACGTGCTCTTCGCCGCCCGCGTCTCGACGATCGGCGAGCAGTCCCTGGACGAGATGGGCAAGGACCCCGAGCGCTCCAAGGGCCTGATCAACTTCCTGATGCGGGACCGGCACGGCAGCCCCTTCGAGCACAACTCGATGACGTTCTTCATCAGCGCCCCGATCCTCGTCTTCCGCGAGTTCATGCGGCACCGGGTGGGCTGGTCGTACAACGAGGAATCGGGAAGGTACCGGGAGCTCCAGCCGGTCTTCTACGTCCCCGGGGAGTCCCGCAAGCTGGTCCAGGAGGGCCGCCCGGGCAAGTACGTCTTCGTGGAGGGCACCGCGGCCCAGCAGGAGCTGGTCGGCCGCGCCATGGAGGACTCGTACCGCCAGTCGTACGAGGCGTACCAGGAGATGCTCGCCGCCGGCGTCGCCCGCGAAGTCGCCCGTGCCGTCCTCCCCGTAGGCCTCTTCTCCTCGATGTACGCCACGTGCAACGCACGCTCGCTGATGCACTTCCTCGGACTGCGCACCCAGCACGAGCTGGCGAAGGTCCCGTCCTTCCCGCAGCGGGAGATCGAGATGGTCGGCGAGAAGATGGAGGAGCAGTGGGCCAAGCTCATGCCGCTCACCTACGCCGCCTTCAATGCCAACGGCCGTGTCGCCCCGTAGCGCACCTCTGTTTGCCGATCGGGCACACATGTACGGATGGGCCGTGTGAAGTGTCCGTATTGCGGCATTTAGAGAAGTTCATCTAGCCTGATCAAACGGACCCGGCACTGCTTGAACCCCCGAGCAGGCAGTGCCGGGCTCCATATTTGTCACGACTTGTCGCCTGCCCCTAAGGCAGACCCCGCATTGAGCAGCGAGTAGCGTGTTACCCATGGCTCCGACCTCCACTCCGCAGACCCCCTTCGGGCGGGTCCTCACCGCCATGGTCACGCCGTTCACGGCGGACGGCGCACTCGACCTCGACGGCGCTCAGCGGCTCGCTACCCACCTGGTGGACGCAGGCAACGACGGCCTGATCATCAACGGCACCACCGGTGAGTCCCCGACCACCAGCGACGCGGAGAAAGCGGATCTCGTACGAGCCGTACTGGAAGCGGTCGGAGACCGCGCCCACGTCATCGCCGGCGTCGGCACGAACGACACCCACCACAGCGTCGAACTCGCCCGCGCGGCCGAACACACCGGCGCGCACGGCCTGCTCGTCGTCACGCCGTACTACAACAAGCCCCCGCAGGAGGGCCTCTACCGGCACTTCACGGCCGTGGCCGACGCCGCCGAACTGCCGGTCATGCTCTACGACATCCCCGGCCGCAGCGGCGTCCCGATCGGCACCGACACACTGGTCCGACTCGCCGAGCACCCGCGGATCGTCGCCAACAAGGACGCCAAGGGCGACCTCGGCCGCGCCAGCTGGGCCATCGCCCGGACCGACCTGGCCTGGTACTCCGGCGACGACATGCTGAACCTGCCGCTGCTCTCCGTGGGCGCGGTCGGCTTCGTCTCGGTCGTCGGCCATGTGGTCACACCCGAACTGCGCACCCTGGTGGAGGCGTACGTCTCCGGTGACGTCCAGAAGGCCACCGAGATCCACCAGAAGCTGCTCCCCGTCTACACCGGCATGTTCCGCACCCAAGGCGTCATGACCACCAAGGCCGCGCTCACCCTCCAGGGACTGCCCGCCGGACCGCTGCGCTCACCGATGGTCGAGTGCTCGCCCGAGGAGATCGCCCAGCTCAAGATCGATCTTGCCGCCGGCGGGGTACAGCTCTGACAACGGACTTCACAACTCAATACGCGGGGCTTCGGCGCCCGCACCCCACATCCGATAACTGCATTTGCACGAACGTCATGCGCGCCACGTGCCCACAGGTACGTGGCGCGCATGGGTAGGAGAGTCTTTTGAGTCATCCGCATCCTGAACTCGCCCCGCCGCCCAAGCTCCCCGAAGGCGGCCTGAGGGTCACCCCACTCGGCGGCCTCGGGGAAATCGGCCGGAACATGACGGTCTTCGAATACGGCGGCCGTCTGCTCATCGTCGACTGCGGCGTGCTCTTCCCCGAGGAGGAGCAGCCCGGAATCGACCTGATCCTGCCGGACTTCACGTCCATCAGGGACCGCCTCGACGACATCGACGGCATCGTCCTCACGCACGGCCACGAGGACCACATCGGTGGTGTCCCGTATCTCCTTCGCGAGAAGGCGGACATCCCGCTGATCGGCTCCAAGCTGACCCTCGCGCTCATCGAGGCGAAGCTCCAGGAACACCGCATCCGGCCGTACACGCTGGAGGTCGCCGAGGGGCACCGCGAGCGCATCGGCCCCTTCGACTGCGAGTTCGTCGCGGTCAACCACTCGATCCCGGACGCGCTCGCGGTCGCCATCCGCACCCCCGCGGGCATGGTCGTCCACACCGGCGACTTCAAGATGGACCAGCTCCCGCTGGACGGCCGGCTGACAGATCTACACGCGTTCGCACGGCTGAGCGAGGAGGGCATCGACCTGCTCCTCGCCGACTCGACGAACGCCGAGGTCCCGGGTTTCGTCCCGCCCGAGCGCGACATCTCGAACGTCCTGCGACAGGTCTTCGGCGGCGCGCGCAAGCGCATCATCGTGGCGAGCTTCGCCAGCCACGTCCACCGCATCCAGCAGATCCTGGACACGGCCCACGAGTACGGCCGCAGGGTCGCCTTCGTCGGCCGCTCGATGGTCCGCAACATGGGCATCGCCCGAGACCTCGGCTATCTCAAGGTCCCGCCGGGCTTGGTCGTGGACGTCAAGACGCTCGACGACCTCCCGGACAGTCAGGTCGTTCTGGTCTGCACGGGCTCGCAGGGCGAACCGATGGCCGCCCTGTCCCGCATGGCCAACCGGGACCACCAGATCCGCATCGTCGCGGGCGACACGGTGATCCTGGCTTCGTCGCTCATCCCGGGCAACGAGAACGCGGTCTACCGGGTCATCAACGGCCTCACCCGCTGGGGCGCCAACGTCGTCCACAAGGGCAACGCCAAGGTCCACGTCTCCGGACACGCTTCGGCCGGCGAGCTGCTGTACTTCTACAACATCTGCCGGCCGAAGAACCTGATGCCGGTCCACGGCGAATGGCGTCACCTACGGGCCAACGCCGAACTGGGCGCCATGACAGGCGTCCCGCACGACCGCATCGTCATCGCCGAGGACGGCGTGGTCGTCGACCTCATCGAGGGCAAGGCCAAGATCTCGGGCAAGGTCCAGGCGGGTTACGTCTACGTCGACGGCCTCTCGGTCGGCGATGTCGGCGAGCCCGCGCTGAAGGACCGCAGGATCCTGGGCGACGAGGGCATCATCTCGGTCTTCGTCGTCGTGGACTCGTCCACCGGCAAGATCACGGGCGGCCCGCACATCCAGGCCCGCGGCTCGGGCATCGAGGACTCTGCCTTCGTGGACGTGGTCCCGAGGATCACGGAGGTCCTTGAGCGCTCGGCCCAGGACGGCGTGGTGGAACCCCACCAGCTGCAGCAACTGATCCGCCGCACGCTGGGCAAGTGGGTCTCCGACAACTATCGGCGCAGGCCGATGATCCTCCCGGTCGTCGTGGAGGTCTGACCGTCGTACGACCCCTCGTACGCGTGAACCTGGAGCGGGGGGGGGGGGGGGGGGGGGGGGGGGGGGGGGGGGGGGGGGGGGGGGGGGGGGGGGGCGGGGTGGGGGGGGGGGCCCGCGCCCGCCCGCCCCACCCCCCCCCCCCCCCCCCCCCCCCCCCCCCCCCCCCCCCCCCGCCCCCCCCCCCCCCCCCCCCCCCCCCCCCCCCCCCCGCGCCCCCGCCCCCCCCCCCCCCCCCCCCCCCCCCCCCGCTCCAGTACGTTTACGGCTCCGCCTGAGGGGGAACCCGGACACTTCGCGTGTACGGGAGCCACTCCCGAAGGGCCGGAAAATCCGACTCAGAACTTCTGATAAAGTCGGAACCGCCGGAAAGGGAAACGCGGAAGCGGAAACCTGGAAAGCACCGAGGAAATCGGAGCCGGAAACGGTCTGATAGAGTCGGAAACGCAAGACCGAAGGGAAAAGCCCGGAGGAAAGCCCGAGAGGGTGAGTACAAAGGAAGCGTCCGTTCCTTGAGAACTCAACAGCGTGCCAAAAATCAACGCCAGGTATGTTGA
>NZ_JBICXA010000027.1:0-119769 GCF_043200035.1 Streptomyces sp. NPDC048504 | reverse complement strand
CCCGGGGGGGGGGGGTGGGGGGGGGGGGTTGGGGGGGGGGGGGTTGGGGGGGGGGGGGGGGGGGGGGGCCCAAAACCGGGGGGGGGCCCCGGGGGGGGGGGGGGGGGGGGTCGGGGTCGTGGCGGTACGGCGAGCCCGCCGCTGGTGGGGCCCCACTGGTGTTGTCAGAGTTGAACGGGTTGGTGCCGGGTACGCGGCGGGCTGCGCCGTACCGCCACGACCCGCTCCCGTCTCGTCGGCGGCTGCGGGCAAGTGGAGGGTCAATTGTGGGGCCCTGCTGGTCACGGGGCTTTGCGGGCGTAGTCCCCTGGGCCGTGGTCCACCAACTTGAAGGCGCGCTCGGCTCGTTCGGGGGCAGCGCCGGAGATCGTGGGCCTGGGTGTCGCTACGGCTGTGACGCTCACTCTGTTCCTTCGGCGTCAACTCCGGGCGCCTGAGCCAGTGTTGCCGCTGTCGTTGTTCAAGGTGCGCGATCTACTACGTCCTGATCTATCTGCAGGTCGCGTGCGGCATCGCCAGTTCGCCGGCGGGGCTGTTGTTGGTGCCGCCCGCGATGGGGTTGGGGGTGGCCACGACTTCGATCCGCGGCTCGTGCTCGCCCGTTTCTACGCCGGCCACGGGCCCGGTGGTGACATCACCGGGCTGGCCCGCGGTACTGGCCTGGCGGTTGCCCAAATCCGGGGAGGGGAAGGGTAGTTCGGTTGTCGCTGCAAGCCGGGGTCATTTCTAACCATTCGCGACCGGCCACAGTGGTTAGTTTCGCCTACGGCTTCCCCCGTGTCGGGCATCTGTCGGCGCTGTCGGTGGCGCGTCGGGGAGTTGTCGGGGCGGCGTTGAAGCCTTGGTGGTGATCCCGCCGGGGGAGCGTCCGGCGGGCCCGTGACACGGAAGGAAACGACATGGCCACTCACGTCACGATCATCGGCGCCGGACTCGGCGGACTGACCCTCGCCCGCGTTCTGCACGTCCACGGCATACCGGCCACGGTCTACGAGGCGGAGCCCTCACCCAGCGCCCGGTTGCAGGGCGGCATGCTCGACATCCACGACTACAACGGCCAACTCGCCCTGGAGGAGGCCGACTTGCTGGACGAGTTCCGCGCCATCGTCCTGCCGGGGCGGCAGGCGACCCGCGTCCTCGCCCCGGACGGCACCGTCCTGCTCGACAAGCCGGACGACGGCACGGGCCACCGCCCCGAGGTGCAGCGCGGCGAACTGCGGCAGATCCTGCTCGACTCGCTCCCGGCCGGCACCGTGCGGTGGGGGCACAAGGTCACCGGGGTGCGCGCGCTCGGCGAGGGCCGGCACGAAGTGGTCTTCGCGGACGGCGGCACCGTCGTCACCGGTCTGCTCGTCGGCGCGGACGGCGCCTGGTCCCGCGTACGGCCGCTGCTGTCCGACGCCACCCCGGAGTATTTCGGCCGGACCTTCGTCGAGACCTACCTCTACGACGCCGAGACCCGGCATCCCGCCGCCGCGAAGGCGGTCGGCGGCGGATCGCTGTTCGTGTTCGACAAGGGCACGAGCGGGCGGTGGATCGCGGCCCACCGCGAGAGCGGCGGGACACTGCACGCCTACATGACGCTGGCCAGGCCGCTGGAGTGGTTCGACGAGATCGACTTCACCGATGCCGCCGCGGCCCCCGCGCGGATCGCCGCGGAGTTCGACGGCTGGGCCCCCGAGATCACCGCCCTGATCACCGACAGCGACACCGCCCCGGTGCCGCGCCCCCTCAACTCGCTGCCGATCGGGCACCGTTGGAACCGGGTACCGGGAGTGACCCTGGTCGGTGACGCCGCCCACCTCGCGCCGCCGGACGGCGAGGGCGCCAACCTCGCCATGCAGGACGGCGCCGAACTCGCCCTCGCCATCGCCGCGTACCCGGACGACATCGAGCGGGCGCTCACCGCGTACGAGGAGGCCCTGTTCCCCCGTAGCGCCACCGCCGCCGTCGAGGCCGTGGCCACCAACGAGGCCATCGGTACGGACCCGTTCGCCTTCTTCGACCAGGAGGGCTGACAGACGAAGGCGTCCGTGGAGCGGTCATCACCGTGACCGCTCCACGGACGCCTTCCCCACCCGTGCGTTACGCCAGCAGCGCCGGGATCGTCCCCTCGTGCGCCTCGCGCAGTTCCTCCAGGGAGAGCGCGAACTCGCCCTGGATTTCTACCGAGTTGCCGTCCACTACGCCGATGCGCGTGACCGGAAGACCCCGTGCCCCGCACATGTCGTTGAAGCGGAGTTCCTCCGAGCGGGGGATCGCGACCACCGCGCGGCCCGCCGATTCCGAGAACAGGAACGTGAACGCGTCCAGACCGTCGGGGACGATCAGGCGTGCGCCCTTCTCGCCCAACAGGGCCGATTCCACCACCGCTTGGATCAGACCGCCGTCGGACAGGTCGTGCGCCGAGTCGATCATGCCGTCGCGAGACGCGGAGATCAGGATCTCGGCCAGCAGCCGTTCCCGCTCCAGGTCGACCTTCGGGGGCAGGCCGCCGAGGTGGTCGTGGACTACCTGCGACCAGGCCGAGCCGCCGAACTCCTCACGCGTGTCACCGAGGAGGTAGAGGAGCTGCCCTTCCTCCTGGAAGGCGACCGGGGTGCGGCGTGCGACGTCGTCGATGACGCCCAGCACCGCGACCACCGGGGTCGGGTGGATCGCCACGTCGCCCGTCTGGTTGTAGAGGGAGACGTTGCCGCCCGTCACCGGCGTGCCCAACTGCTGGCAGGCGTCGGCCAGTCCGCGGATCGCCTCCGCGAACTGCCACATCACCGCCGGGTCCTCGGGCGAACCGAAGTTCAGGCAGTCGGAGACCGCGAGGGGCTTCGCGCCCGTCGTGGCCACGTTGCGGTACGCCTCCGAGAGCGCCAACTGCGCGCCCGCGTACGGGTCCAGCTTCGCGTACCGGCCGTTGCCGTCCGTCGCGATGGCGACCCCGAGGCCGGTCTCCTCGTCGATGCGGATCATGCCCGAGTCCTCGGGCTGCGCCAGCACCGTGTTGCCCTGCACGAAGTGGTCGTACTGCGACGTGATCCACTTCTTGGACGCCTGGTTCGGGGACGACACCAGCGCCAGGACCTGGGACTTGAGTTCCTCCGAAGTCCCGGGGCGCGCAAGCTTGTTGGCGTCGTCCGCCTGGAGTGCGTCCTGCCAGGACGGGCGGGCGTACGGGCGCTCGTAGACCGGGCCGTCGTGCGCGACCGTGCGCGGGTCCACGTCCACGATCTTGCCGCCGTGCCAGAAGATTTCGAGGCGGTCGCCGTCGGTCACCTCACCGATGACCGTGGCGATGACGTCCCACTTCTCGCAGATCTCCAGGAAGCGGTCGACCTTCGACGGTTCGACGACCGCGCACATCCGTTCCTGCGACTCGCTCATGAGGATTTCCTCGGGCGAGAGCGTGGAGTCGCGGAGGGGAACGTCGTCGAGCGTCACCGTCATGCCGCCGGAGCCGTTCGACGCCAACTCGCTTGTGGCGCAGGAGAGTCCGGCCGCGCCCAGGTCCTGGATGCCGACGACCAGCTTCTCGGCGAAGGCCTCAAGCGTGCACTCGATCAGCAACTTCTCCTGGAAGGGGTCGCCGACCTGGACCGCCGGACGCTTCGACGGCTTCGCGTCGTCGAAGGTCTCGCTCGCCAGGATCGACGCGCCGCCGATGCCGTCGCCGCCGGTACGGGCGCCGTAGAGGATGACCTTGTTGCCCGCGCCGGAGGCCTTCGCGAGGTGGATGTCCTCGTGCCGCATGACGCCGATGGCGCCCGCGTTGACCAGCGGGTTGCCCTGGTAGCAGGCGTCGAAGACGACCTCGCCGCCGATGTTGGGCAGGCCCAGGCAGTTGCCGTAGCCGCCGATGCCCGCGACGACGCCCGGGAGGACGCGCTTGGTGTCGGGGTGGTCGGCCGCGCCGAAGCGCAGGGGGTCCACGACCGCTACCGGGCGGGCGCCCATCGCGATGATGTCGCGCACGATGCCGCCGACGCCCGTGGCCGCGCCCTGGTAGGGCTCGACGTAGGACGGGTGGTTGTGCGACTCCACCTTGAAGGTGACCGCGTAGCCCTGGCCGACGTCCACGACGCCCGCGTTCTCGCCGATGCCCACGAGCAGGGCGTCGGACTGCGGGGCCTTCTCGCCGAACTGGCGGAGGTGGACCTTGGAGGACTTGTAGCTGCAGTGCTCGGACCACATGACCGAGTACATGGCGAGCTCGGCGCCGGTGGGCCGGCGGCCGAGGATCTCCACGACCCGCTCGTACTCGTCCTTCTTCAGGCCGAGTTCGGCCCAGGGCAGCTCGACGTCGGGGGTCTCGGCCGCGTGCTCGACCGTGTCCAGAGGCGTCCGGCTCATGCGTTGACCAGCTTCTTGAGGATCGAGGTGAAGAAGGGGAGGCCGTCGGTGCGGCCGGACCCGACGAGCGGCTCGACGGCGTGCTCGGGGTGCGGCATGAGGCCTACGACGTTTCCGGCGGCGTTCGTGATGCCCGCGATGTCCCGGAGGGAACCGTTCGGATTCACGTCCAGGTAGCGGAAGACGACGCGGCCCTCCGCCTCCAGCTCGTCGAGCGTGTGCTCGTCGGCGACGTAGCGGCCGTCCATGTTCTTCAGCGGGATGTGGATCTCCTGGCCGGACACGTAGTCGCTGGTCCAGGCGGTGTCCGCGTTCTCCACCCGCAGTTTCTGGTCACGGCAGATGAAGTGCAGGTGGTTGTTGCCGAGCATCGCGCCGGGCAGGAGGTGCGCCTCGGTGAGGACCTGGAAGCCGTTGCAGATACCCAGGACGGGGAGTCCCGACTTCGCCTGCTCGATGACCGTCTCCATCACCGGCGAGAAACGGGAGATGGCACCCGCGCGCAGATAGTCGCCGTAGGAAAAACCGCCCGGGAGGACGACCGCGTCGACCTGGTGGAGGTTCTTGTCCTTGTGCCAGAGGGCTACCGGTTCGGCGCCGGCGAGACGGATCGCGCGCTGGGTGTCGCGGTCGTCCAGGCTGCCGGGGAAAGTGACGACGCCAATACGAGCGGTCACTTGGCCGCCTCCGCCACTTCTTCCACCTTGACGGTGAAGTCCTCGATCACCGTGTTGGCGAGGAAGGATTCCGCAAGATCGTGGATGCGGGCGAGCGCGGCCTCGTCGACCGGTCCGTCAACTTCCAGTTCGAATCGCTTTCCCTGACGTACGTCGGAGATGCCTTCGAAACCCAGGCGTGGCAGCGCACGCTGGACCGCCTGGCCCTGGGGGTCGAGGATCTCCGGCTTGAGCATGACGTCGACTACGACGCGTGCCACTGGCACTCCCGGTGTTGTGGTGCTGAGCGTGTTCCTGCGGGTCTTCGACAGGTGACTTCAGACTACCCGCACAAAATTTCTACGCGAGTAGAGTTGTAGGAATCTACGTGAGGACCATCACGATCCGGTGTCGGGCGGGGGTCTTCACGAAAAGTTCAGGGAAAGATCCCGGATCGATCCCGGTTCCCTATTGCGCGGAGACACGCGGGAAGATTTAGTCGGGCTTCACATTGCATTGCCGGGCACTGTACAAATGAATTGGCAATAGCCGATACTTTGCCCAATAACAGGCGGACAGTCGACATCTCCGCACTCCGTGACGTCTCCGTGCGTCCCTGCGGATAGTGCGGTTTCAGGTGTCGCACGAAGGGACCGATATTCGTGGCGCAGAAGGTCGTGGTCACTCTCTTTGACGACATCGACGGCTCGGAAGCGGCGGAAACGATCGCCTTCGGGCTCGACGGCAAGTCGTACGAGATCGACCTGAATCAAGCCAATGCCAAGAAACTGCGTAAGGCGCTCGCGCCCTACGTGGACGCAGGTCGCAAGCGGTCGAGGTCGGGCAAGGCCTACCGCCAGACCGAGGTCGCCCCCGACCCGGCGGCCGTCCGCGCCTGGGCCCAGGCGAACAAGATGGACGTGCCGGCGCGCGGACGCATCCCCAAGAAGGTCTACGAGGCGTTCGCCGCCGCGCAGTGACCGACGCCGTGTGAAAGCCGGGCCGACGGCCGGTCATCGGCCCCTCGGGGCAACCGACTTGCGCTGCACCCCTCCCGGTCAGCTAGAGTTCGGAGCACGCCGAGGGGCGAGGCCGAAAGGCCCAGCTCACGGAGTACACGCGGGTGTAGTTCAGTAGCAGAACATCCCCCTTCCAGGGGGAAGGCGCAGTGTGCAATTCCTGTCACCCGCTCTGCGGCATCACCGTTCGGACCACTCCTGTGGATCGGGTAGGCTGGTGCTCGCGCCGATCAGTGAGAGCTGGTCGGAGGCAATGCGGACGTAGCTCAGTTGGTAGAGCGCAACCTTGCCAAGGTTGAGGTCGCCAGTTCGAACCTGGTCGTCCGCTCCAGCGAAAGACCCCGGTCCAGTGGACCGGGGTCTTTGCTATGTCCGATCCGCGTCAACAGATCGTCCCCGTCTGACATTTGTCATGCCGAGCGATGACACCGCGCACTGCTCTCGGGCCCCCGCCGCGGTGACGCTGGAGTCATGGACACCAACGAACACGAACACGTGATTGAGGTCACTGACCTACGCCGTGGGTACGGGGGCGGGTTCGAGGCTGTGCGGGGCATCACCTTCTCCGTGCGGCGCGGGGAGGTCTTCGCGCTCCTGGGCACCAACGGCGCGGGCAAGACGTCCACGGTCGAACTCCTTGAGGGGCTCGCGCCGGCGTCCGGCGGGCGGGTGCGCGTCCTCGGCCACGATCCCTACAGCGAGCGGGCCGCCGTACGGCCGCGGACCGGGGTGATGTTGCAGGAGGGCGGGTTTCCGTCCGAGCTGACCGTCGCCGAGACCGCGCGGATGTGGGCGGGCTGTACGAGCGGGGCGCGGCCCGAGGCGGAGGCGCTCGCGCTGGTCGGGCTCGCGCGGCGGGCGGACGTACGGGTGAAGCAGTTGTCCGGGGGTGAACGGCGGCGGCTCGATCTCGCGCTCGCGCTGCTCGGGGAACCCGAGGTGCTGTTCCTCGACGAGCCGACGACCGGGCTCGACGCCGAAGGGCGCCGGGACACCTGGGAGCTGGTGCGGGCGCTGCGCGACGGCGGGACGACCGTGCTGCTGACCACGCACTACCTGGAGGAGGCGGAGGGGCTCGCCGACCGGCTCGCGATCCTCAGCGAGGGGCGGATCGCGGTCACCGGGACGCCCGCCGAGGTGACGGCGGGGCGGCCGTCGCGGATTTCGTTCGAGCTGCCCTCGGGCTATTTCGTGGAGGATCTGCCGCCGCTCGGCGAACTGGGGGTCGTCGGGCACGAGGTGGCCGGGAGCGTCGTACGGCTGGAGACGCATGAGCTGCAGCGGGCGGCTACCGGGTTGTTGGTGTGGGCCGAGCGGGCGCGGATCGAACTGCGGCGGCTTGAGGTGCGGTCGGCTTCGCTGGAAGAGGCGTTTCTGGGGATCGCGCGCGAGCAGGAGCAGGGGGTGACGGTGTGAGTGCCGTGATGACTACGCCCGTCGGGCGGCTACGGGCGCTTGGGCGGGCCGAGTTGGCGTTGCTGGGGCGGAATCGGAGTGCGGTCGTCACGGCGCTGCTCGTGCCGTTGGCGCTGCCGTTCAGTGTGCGGCCGGCCGTGGACCAGATGGACCTCAAGGGGGAGGGGCTGACGGTCGGGGCGGTGATGCTCACGGCGGCGATCGGGTTCTCGTTGCTCTTCGCCGTGTACTCGTCGCTGGTGAGTGCCTTCGTCGCGCGGCGGGAGGAACTGGTCCTCAAGCGGCTGCGCACCGGTGAGCTGGGCGACTCCGAGATCCTCGCGGGGACCGCGCTGCCGTCGGTGTGTCTCGGGTTCGCGCAGTCCGTGCTGCTGGCGGTGGCGTGCGTGCTGCTGCTGGACGCGGGGGCGCCCGCGCTGCCCCAACTCGTCGTCCTGGGGCTGCTGTTCGGCCTCTTCCTGTCCGCCGCGCTGGCCGCCCTCACGGCGACGGTCACCAGGACGGCGGAGAGTGCGCAGGTGACCGCGCTGCCGGTGCTGTTCGCGTCCATGCTCGGGTCCGGGATCATCATCCCGCTGCAGCTCCTGCCCGACCGGGTCGCCGATGTCTGCCAGTTCCTGCCCCTCTCCCCCGCGATCCGGCTGATCAGCGGCGGCTGGAACGGCGACCTGTCCGGCTACGACGCGCTCGGCGCCGTCCTGACCGCACTGGCCTGGACCGTCCTCGCGGTGTTTGCTGTACGGCGGTGGTTCCGGTGGGAGCCGCGGCGCTGAGGTACCGGGAGCACGGGGAGCACCAGGAGATGCGGGCACCTGGAGGATCGGGCGCGGCAGGCGGGGGCACGGGCGGATCCGGCGGCTGGTGGGGGCGGAAGAGCACGCCGGGGAAGGTCGAGACGTACACCCGGTGGTCCTTCCACTTCTTCGCCCTGATCGAGGTCGCATCGATCGGGCTGCCGCTGTTCGCGCAGGTCGGGGTGGATACCGCGGGCTGGATGGCGGCCGTCGTGACCGTGCACGCGGCGCTCTGCTCCGCCACCGCGTCCCGGGCGCTCGACTGGACGCGCGGCCGGCGCGTGCGGCCCGTACGGCTCATGTGGTTCCTCGGCTCGGTGACCGCGCTGATCGCCGTCGTCGCGCTGGTCCTACGGGAACGGGGTCCCGGTGACGACCAGGTGCGGGCCGCCGCGAGCACGCTCTTCGTGGGGGTGCTGAGTTTCGGCGCCGGGACGTTGACGCTCGGGATGCGCGGGCGGCGGCAGGTCCTCGCGGTGGTCGCGGGTGCGGTCGGCGGCACGCTGCTCGCGCAGCTCCCGCTGGGCGTGGCCGCCCCGGCCGCGCTCGGCACCGCGCTGGCCGTCCTCCTCACCGGCGGCGGTCTCGCCTTCACCGCCGCGTTCTCCGTCTGGCTCCTCGACGCCGTCTACGAACTCGACGAGGCCCGCGAGACCCGGGCCCGCCTCGCCGTCGCCGAGGAACGGCTCCGGTTCGGGCGCGACCTGCACGACGTCATGGGCCGCAACCTGTCGGTGATCGCGCTGAAGAGCGAATTGGCGGTGCAACTGGCCCGGCGCGGGCGCACCGAGGCCGTGGAGCAGATGATCGAGGTCCAGCGGATCGCCCGGGAGTCCCAACGGGAGGTGCGCGATGTCGTACGGGGCTACCGCGAGGCCGACCTCAGACTCGAACTGGCGGGCGCGCAAGGTGTGTTGACCGCCGCCGGCATCGAGTGCGAGGTGACCGGCGACGCGGCGGGGCTGCCGGTCGAGGTGCAGTCGGCGCTCGGCTGGGTGGTCCGCGAGGCGACGACCAATGTGCTGCGGCACGGGGATGCGGGGCGGTGCGTGGTGTGGGTGCTGGTGGCTGAAGGGAGGGTTGTGCTCACCGTGGAGAACGACGGGGCGAAGGTGGGCGACGGGGGTGAGAGGCCCGGACCGGTGGGGCTCACCGGGGAGAACGGCGGGTCAGGACTGGTGGGACTGCGGGAGCGGCTCACCGCCGTGGGCGGAGAACTGGAGGCGGGGACCGTGGGCGGGGACCGGTTCAGGGTGGTGGCGACGGTGCCGTTGCCGGACGTGACCGGGGCCGTCGCGTGACCGCCCCCGTCGTACGACTCCTGCTCGCCGATGACGAGCACCTCATCCGGGGTGCGCTCGCCGCGTTGCTCGGGCTGGAGGACGACCTCGTGGTGGTCGCCGAGGCCGCGACCGGGCCCGAGGCGCTTGCCATGGCTCGCGCCCATGTGCCGGATGTGGCGGTGCTGGATCTTCAGATGCCGGGGGCGGACGGTGTGAAGGTGGCCACATCGTTGCGGGCCGAGTTGCCGGGGTGCCGGGTGCTGATCGTGACCGGGCACGGGCGGCCCGGGCATCTCAAGCGGGCGCTGGCGGCCGGGGTGCGGGGGTTCGTGCCCAAGACGGTCAGTGCGCAGCGGCTTGCCGAGATCATCCGTACCGTGCATGCCGGAAATCGTTATGTCGACCCCGAGTTGGCCGCCGACGCGATCTCCGCCGGGGACTCGCCGCTGACCGCGCGGGAGGCCGAGGTGCTGGAGCTGGCCGCTGATGGGGCGCCGGTCGCGGAGATCGCCGAACGGGCCGCGCTCTCGCAGGGGACCGTACGGAACTATCTCTCCTCCGCCGTCTCGAAACTCGGGGCCGAGAACCGTCATGCGGCAGTGCGTCTCGCACGCGAGCGAGGTTGGGTATAGTTGCTCTCGCGCCACGGCGCAGCGCGGACGTAGCTCAGTTGGTAGAGCGCAACCTTGCCAAGGTTGAGGTCGCCAGTTCGAACCTGGTCGTCCGCTCCAAGCAAAAACCCCGGTCCGGGTGGACCGGGGTTTTTTCGTACCCTCTAGGCCCAGTTCAGGCCCGTGAGGCGCTCGTACGCCTCGATGTACTTCGCGCGGGTCGCGTCCACGACCTGCTGCGGCAGCGGCGGCGGGGGCTGCTCGCTCCTGCGGTCCCAGCCGGACTCCGGGCCGGTGAGCCAGTCGCGCACGAACTGCTTGTCGTACGACGGCTGCGCGCGGCCCGGCTCCCAGGTCTCGGCCGGCCAGAAGCGGGACGAGTCCGGGGTGAGGACCTCGTCGGCCGCGATCAGCGTCTCGCCGTCGTAGCCGAACTCGAACTTCGTGTCCGCGAGGATGATGCCCCGGTCGCGCGCGATGTCCCGGGCCCGGCCGTAGACCGCGAGGGTCGCCTGGCGCAGCTGCGCGGCGGTGTCGGCGCCGACCTGACGGGCGACCTCCTCGTACGACACGTTCTCGTCGTGCTCCCCTACGGCTGCCTTCGTCGCCGGGGTGAAGATCGGGGCCGGGAGTTCGCTGCCGTCGACCAGGCCCTCGGGGAGGGCGAGGCCGCAGACCGTGCGGGAGGCGTTGTACTCCAGCAGGCCGGAGCCGGTGAGGTAGCCGCGGGCCACGCACTCCACCGGGACCATCTGGAGGGACTTGCAGATGAGGGTGCGGCCCGCCCAGTCGGCGGGGGCGCCGGGCGGGAGGTCGGTGCCGAGGACGTGGTTGGGGATCAGGTCGGCGAGCTGGTCGAACCACCAGAGGGAGAGCTGGGTGAGGACTCGGCCCTTGTCCGGGATCTCCGTGGGCAGCACCCAGTCGTACGCGGAGAGGCGGTCGCTGGCGACCATCACGAGGTCGCCCGCCTCGTTCTGGTACAGCTCGCGCACCTTGCCGGTGTGGAGGTGCGTCAGGCCCGGAACCTGGGGCGGCTCGGGCTTTTCTACGAATCCGGACACGGGTTCCTCCAGTGGGTCTGTCCAACTGGCTCGATTGTCCCGTATGCGCGGCCGGCCTACGGTCACGGGGTCAGTCGTGCTTGCAGATGCGGTCCAGGAGGTTGGCCGTGGCGCGCTGGACACGGGCGTCCACATGGCCGGGGCGGTCCAGGGCCGGTGACCAGGCGAAGGTGCCGGAGGCGAAGACGAGGGAACCGGACGGCGCCCGGTACAGGGACGTCTCCTGGTGGCGGAGGGCGCCCTCGCCGTCCGCGTACGGGGAGTGGGCGAGCAGGATGCGCTCCTCGTGCGGGGGCAGCTGGGTGCGCGGGAAGTAGCGGTCGGCCTCGCCCGCGACCAGGCCCTCGACCGGGTCGCCCTCGCCGGCGCCGGTCGCCTCCCACAGCCAGTGGTCGGCGTTGCGGACGATCAGGGGGTACGGCTCGGGCACCCGGCCCGCGTACTGGATGCCCACCAACTGCTGCTCGGGGCGGTCGACTTCGCGCCACAGCACCGGTTTGCCCGGGCCCCGGCGCTTGCGGCAGGTGAGCAGGCGGTCGGGGACGCCGGACGGGGACGGCCCCAACTCCACTTGCCAGTACATGGTGTTGGCGGAGAGGAAGACGAGGGACGTGCCGTGGTCGCGGGCGCGTTCGACGGTACGGCGCATCTCTGTCGACCAGTACTCGTCGTGGCCCGGGAAGACCAACCCCCGGTATCTGGTGGGGTCCACGCGGCCGGAGTGCAGGTCGCGGGCGTCGGCGTAGGCGAGGTCGTAGCCGTAGCGCTCGGCCCAGCGGATGAAGTCGTAGGCGTGGCCCACATGGAGGGGCAGGCCCGCGCCTGCGTACGGGCGGTCGAAGGAGACCGTCGTCGCGGCCTCGGACTCGCCGAGCAGGCGGCCGTCGCCGTCCCAGGCGTGGTAGAGACTCGCGCCGGTGTGGCCGTCCTCCGGGTAGAGGTTGTAGGCCTGCCACGTGATGTCGGGCAGGAGGAGGAGCAGGTCGGCGGGGTGGCTGTCGCGGACCGTGAACGGGATGTGCGAGCGGTAGCCGTCGGCGGTGGTGAGGACGGCCACGTAGGCGCCGATGCTCCAGTAGCTCGGGATCTGCAGGCGCCAGGACAGCCACCAGTGGTGGCAGGAGACCGTGCGGTCGGCGGTGAGCGGCGGGGGCTGCACGATGCCGGAGAGCCGGGGGCTCGTGGTGATCTTCGCGGCGCCGTCACCGCCGTAGTGGCCGATGCGGTACACGTCGACGGCGAACTCCTGGGGCGGGTCGACCGTGACATGGAAGTCGAGCGCCTCGCCGGGCGCGACCGCGCTCGCGGAGGTGAACCCCTTGATCTGGCGGCGTACGTCGTCGGCGGAGCGCGGGCCGCCGCCCCCGGACGCGCGCGGGGCGGGGACCTTGGGGGCGTTCCCGCCGGGGGTGTGGGCCGGGGTCGGGTCCACGTACCAGGGGACGACGTGGCCGGTGTCGTCGAAGTAGGTCTCGCTGCCCCGGAGCCAGGGGACGGGGCCCAGCCCGAAGGGGTCCGTGACGGCGTGCGCCAGCGCTCCGGACTCCCAGCGGCGGATCTGCTCCGACCTCATGGTCTCTCCCCTCCCTCGTGCCCCCGTGGTGTTCCTTCGTTCAACTGTCGTATGCCGTAAGCCTTTGCCATGGACGGACGGCGTACGGGATCGGCCCCAGCACATCACATTAAGCACGCACTCTGTCACTGGTCGTTGCCGATTGACCAAAAGTGGAGCACGAGGTTCCGATATCGGTGGGTGGTGGCCGTGCGGCGGGGGCCTCGGCGTCAGACGAGCCGGACCGGCTTCTCGGGGCGTATGCCCAGGTCGATCAGCCATGCGTGCAGGGGTGCCGGGTCGCCGTCCTCGACGAGGCTGAGCACCCTCGGGGCGAGATCGGCCGCCCTTTCGCCGTTGACGAGCAGCGTCGGTCCGTCGAGCCAGTCCAGGCCGGGCAGCGCGCCGGCGGTGTCCATCGCTGCGCAGCACACCATCGCCGTGACGTGATCGGCGAGCAACTCCCGCCCGGTGCGCGGCGGTTGGAGCGGGAAGAGAGGGAGCGCGGTGTCGTCCCAGAGCCCGGTGTCGGGCCCCTGCCCGGATGGGGCCGAACTCGTCGGCGGGGTCGCCGCCTCCTCGCGCGCCAACTCCGCGGTGAGGCCTGCGGCGAGGGCCGCGCTGTGCGGCGAGCAGCTTTCGCCCAGCTCTTCGTCGTCGTCGGCTGCCATCGCCTTGTAGGGCGCGGGCACCGGGTCCGACTCCGGCTCCGAGTGGGCGGCTTGGGCTTCCAGCTGTGCGGAGGTGGACGGGTCGCCGAGGGTGGCGTCCGGCGCATACGGATCTACGGCATCGACCTCCCCGTACCGATCGCCCGGTGCCGCTGCCGTCGCCGTCGGGTCCGTCAGGTGGTCCACCACGCGGGCCAGCGTCGGGGCGTCGTGGTGCGGCGGGGTCGGACCGGGGGCTCGGCGGACGCCGAGGGTGTCCAGGACGCGGTGGAGGCGGGCCGCGTCGGTGCGCCATTTGCGGTCGACGACCTCCTCCGGGTACTCCTGCCAGCTCACCGGCGCCCAGTCGGGACCGGTCTCGGCGGGGCCGCCGTGGAAGAGGCGGGCGGCGAGGAGCGAGGTCGCCTCGTCGATCGTGCCGGGCTCTTCAAGCAGGTCACAGGCGGGGCGCTCGCCGAGCCGGGAGGCGAAGCCCTCGGCCAGGCGGTCGCGCCGGGACAGCTCCGTGAGCGCCGCGACGACGCCCGCGTCCAGCCGGGACGGCCAGCGGCCCATCCGCCACGCGGGCAGCGCGACCCGGGTCAGCAGCCGGTCCCAGCCCGCGTACGCCAGGCCCACCTGCTCCTGCGCGACGATTCGCAGGCCGTAGTCCACAGCCTGTGCACGCTCGGCGGCCGCGGCTGCCACGCCCCGCTCCATCTCGGCCGCGTGCCCCCGGCAGCTCCGCAGCAGCAGCCGGGCGACCCAGCCGACACCGGCGAGCACCGAACGGAACACGGGACCGCGCGGTGCCGAGGTCACGGCCACCGCCGCGTCCAGCCCCCGTACGAAACGGCGGGCCGCGGCTATGTCCGGGTGCGCCGAGGGACCCGTACCGGCGACGACCGGCGCGAGCACCGCGCGCAGCTCGCCCACCCGCATCCACCACAGGAACGGCGAGCCGATGACGAGGACGGGCGAGGCGGCCGTACGACGGGAACGCCCCGGGGTGAGGCCGCGTACGCCGGTGATCTCGTCGCGGTTCTCCTGCGGGGGCGGGCCGTGGGCCGGGTGGGTGCGGTCCTCCAGCCAGCTGTCGCAGTCCGGGGTGAGCGCTATCGCGGACGGCGCGGGGACGTCGAGGCGGTCGGCGAGATCGCGCACCAGGCGATACAGGTCGGGGGCCGACTCCTCGGCGATCGCGACCGTGGGACTCACGGCCGGGCGGGCCCGCGCGACGACCAGCGCGATGGCGCCGGCGGCGAGCAGCACGACGACCGCGGCCACGGCCATGATCCAGCGGGAGAGGTCCCAGCCCCGGCCCACGAGATGGCCGGTGGAACCGCCCGCGAGCAGGATCACCGCGACGGCGGCGGGCAACAGGGCGACGGCCAGCGCCCGGCTGCGGATCCGCAGCACGGCCAAGGCCCGGGAACGCGCCGCCTGCGCGCCCGCCTCCACACCCATACCGGTCACGACCGGACCTCACCCCCTCCGTGCTGTCCCGCTTTGCTGGCGTTGCTCACTCCCCCACTGTGGCACCCGCCACTGACATCGCAATGCCGGTGGGCCAAGTGCCGGAACGCTTGCGCCGCACCATAGTTGGGGCCCCGGTCCCCGTCAGCCGGTTGGGGCATCGGTCACTCGATGGAATGGCTCAGGGGAAAGGTGGATGACAGAGGGCAAGGATCAGGCCCCGAATCGTGAGACGGATTCGGGGCCTGTCGGGTTTATCGGTGCGCGGAAGCGCTTGGGATTACTCGCCCGTCGCAGCCTTCGCCGCGATGTCCGTACGGTGCTGGGAGCCGTCGAGACGAATACGGGCCACGGCCGCGTACGCGCGCTCGCGGGCCTGGGTGAGGTCGGTGCCGGTCGCCGTGACGGAGAGGACGCGGCCGCCCGCGCTGACGACGTCGTCGCCGTCGTACTTGGTGCCGGCGTGCAGCACGTACGCGTGCGGGGCGTCCTGCGCGGCCACCTCGTCGAGACCGGTGATCGGGTCGCCGGTGCGCGGGGTGCCGGGGTAGTTGTGCGAGGCGATGACGACGGTGACCGCCGCGTCCTCGCTCCAGCGCAAGGGGGCCAGGTCGTCGAGGGTGCCGTCGGCGGCGGCGAGCAGGACTCCGGCCAGCGGGGTCTTCAGGCGGGCCAGGACCACCTGGGTCTCCGGGTCGCCGAAGCGGGCGTTGAACTCGATGACCCGCACACCGCGACTGGTGATCGCGAGGCCGGCGTAGAGGAGGCCGGAGAAGGGGGTGCCGCGACGCCGCATCTCGTCGACGGTGGGCTGGAGGACGGTCTGCATGACCTCGTCCACCAGCTTCGGGTCGGCCCACGGCAGCGGGGAGTACGCGCCCATGCCGCCGGTGTTCGGACCCTCGTCGCCGTCGAGCGCGCGCTTGAAGTCCTGCGCGGGCTGCAGCGGTACGACGGTGACGCCGTCGGTGATCGCGAAGAGCGACACCTCGGGGCCGTCGAGGAACTCCTCGATGACGACCCGCTCGCAGGCGTTGGCGTGCGCCTTCGCCGCGTCGAGGTCGTCAGTCACCACGACACCCTTGCCGGCGGCCAGTCCGTCGTCCTTCACGACGTACGGCGCACCGAAGGCGTCGAGGGCCTCGTCGACCTCTTCCGGGGTCGTGCAGACGTAGGAGCGGGCGGTCGGCACACCGGCCGCCGCCATCACTTCCTTGGCGAAGGCCTTGGAGCCCTCCAGCTGCGCAGCCTCCCCGGAGGGGCCGAAGACCGGAATGCCCGCCTCGCGCACGGCGTCGGCGACCCCGGCGACGAGGGGTGCCTCCGGGCCGACCACGACGAGCTCGGCACCGAGTTCGGTGGCCAACGCGGCTACGGCTGCGCCGTCGAGGGGGTCGACCTGGTGCAGCTCGGCCACCTCGGCGATGCCGGCGTTGCCGGGGGCGCAGTGCAGGGCGGTGACGTTGGGGTCGTTGGACAGGGAATGGCACAGGGCGTGTTCGCGGGCACCGGTACCGATGACGAGGACCTTCACGGGGTCAGCCTAGGTCACGGTGAGGGTGGGGGTTGGCCGGGGTTACGGCCCGAGTCGGGGGTGGGTGGCTTGGGTTGTTCGCGGGGTGCGGGTCGGTGGGGGCTGGTCGCGCAGTTCCCCGCGCCCCTAGGGGGTGGGGCGGGGCGGGGTGAACGGGCGGGGTGTAGGGAGCCGGAGCTGCTACTCGTTGGTGAACTCCTCGATCACCGTGGCTCCCAGTTCTCGGACGATGAGTTCGTGGCCGGAGAGGGCTGACTCGTCGAGGTCGGGGTCGTCGTCCTCTGGGGTGTCGTCCTCGGCGGAGACCGTGCGGGGGGCGGGGGTTGGGGGTGCGGGGGGTTGGGTGGGCGCCGGGGCCTGGGCCGAGGGTGAGTTGGGTGTGTTCGTGGGCGCGGGGGTGGGGGTGGGCTGGGGGGATGCCGGGCGGGGTGCGGGCGCAGCGGGGGCCGGGGCGCCGTAGCCACCGGACGCCGCACCGCCGTAGCCGCCCGCCGCGCCGCCGCCACCGCCGCCGTAGGAACCGCCCGGTTGCGGGGGCGGAGTGCCGCCGCCCGACGGGTCCACGACCGCGTCGATCTTCCACTGGACGTTGAACTGCTCGGACAGCGCCTGCTTCAGTACGTCCTCGCTGCCGCTGCTGTTGAAGTTGTCCCGCGCACCGGCGTTGACGAAGCCGAGCTGGAGGGTCGTGCCGTCGAAACCGGTGACCTGCGCGTTCTGGCTCAGCAGGATCCAGGTGAAACGGCGGCGGTTCTTCACCACTTCCAGGATGTTCGGCCAGAGCATGCGGGGGTCGGGGCCGCCGGCCGGGGGTGGGGCGGCGGCTTGGGCGGGGGCCGCGGTCTGAGGTGCGGAGGCCTGTACGGGGGTGGGGGCGGGGGTGTTGTGGGCGGGGGCCGGGGGTTGTCCGCCGCCCGCCGGTGCCGCAGTGGGCCAGCCTCCGGGGCGGCGACCGCTGCCCGCGGCAGTGGCGGTGGGCCAGGCGCCGGGGGTGGGGGCGGGGGCCTGGGGTTGTGCCTGGGGCTGCGGCTGTTGGGGTTCTGGAGTGGGCGGGACGTAGGCGGGTGCGGGTGCGGGGGGCTGCTCCGCCGGCATCGCGGGCGGGGTCGCGACGGGAGCCGGGGGGGTGCCGGGCGCCCCTGGTCCTCGTACGGCTGCGCGCGCGGCGGCGGCACCACCGCCCGGGGGGACGGGGGCCTGGGCGTGAGCCTGGGCAGGGGGCTGCGCGTGGGCTTGCGGGTGGGCGTCTGGTCCGGGGACGTAGGCCATGGCGGGCGCGCCGCCGCCGCCCGCGAAGTTGACGCCGCGCTCCAGTCGGTCGAGGCGGGCCATGACCGACTGCTCGTCGCCGTAGGCGGCGGGGAGCATGACGCGGGCGCAGATCAGCTCTAGCTGGAGGCGGGGGGAGGTGGCGCCGCGCATCTCGGTCAAGCCGGTGTTGACGAGGTCGGCGGCGCGGCTGAGTTCGGCGGCGCCGAAGGTGCCTGCCTGGGCCTGCATGCGTTCGAGTACGTCGGTGGGGGCGTCGATGAGGCCCTTGTCGAGGGCGTCGGGGACGGCCGCGAGAATCACCAGGTCGCGGAGGCGCTCCAGCAGGTCGGCGACGAAGCGGCGCGGGTCGTTGCCGCCGTCGATGATGCGGTCGACGACCTCGAAGGCGGCGGCGCCGTCGCCGGTGGCGAAGGCCTCGACGACGGAGTCGAGCAGCGAGGCGTCGGTGTAGCCGAGCAGCGAGGTCGCCATGGCGTATGTCACACCGTCGGTGCTGGCGCCGGCGAGCAACTGGTCCATGACGGACATGGAGTCACGCACGGAACCGGCGCCGGCGCGCACGACGAGGGGCAGGACGCCGTCCTCGACCGGGATGTTCTCCTGCCCGCAGACCTGGCCCAGGTACTCGCGCAAGGTGCTGGGCGGCACGAGCCGGAAGGGGTAGTGGTGGGTGCGCGACCGGATCGTCCCGATGACCTTCTCGGGTTCGGTGGTCGCGAAGATGAACTTGAGGTGCTCCGGCGGCTCTTCGACGACCTTGAGCAGCGCGTTGAAGCCGGCCGACGTGACCATGTGGGCCTCGTCGATGATGTAGATCTTGTACCGGCTGCTCGCGGGTCCGAAGAACGCCTTCTCGCGCAGCTCACGGGCGTCGTCCACACCACCGTGCGACGCGGCGTCGATCTCGATGACGTCGATGGATCCCGGGCCGTTGCGAGCGAGATCCTGGCAGGACTGGCACTCCCCGCAGGGGGTCGGCGTGGGGCCCTTCTCGCAGTTCAGACAGCGGGCCAGGATGCGCGCGCTCGTGGTCTTGCCGCAGCCTCGCGGCCCGCTGAACAGGTACGCGTGATTGACCCGGTTGTTCCGCAGCGCCTGCTGCAACGGGTCGGTGACATGTTCCTGCCCGATGACCTCGGCGAACGACTCCGGGCGATAACGGCGGTACAGCGCGAGAGACGACACGCGTACGAGGTTATAGGCGCCCACTGACAACGGGGGCCGCGTGTGAGTCCGGCGACCGCCCTGACCCCTGGGCGACCGGCCCTGCCCCCGGGCGACTGTCCCGACTCCGGGCGACTGGCCCTACCCCCGGGCGACTGTCCCGACTCCGGGCGACTGTCCCGCCCCTGGAACCCGACCCCGGAAACGCAAGCGCCCCCCACGCACCCGCCAGAGCCAACCTACCCTTGCTGCCTTCCGGCCCTGGGGGAGTTCAGTCAGATAGCGCCGCGTGAGGGGCTCCGCACAGGCTACAGGATCTGAGCGGGGGGAACGAGTTCGCGAGCACTCCTCAACGTCTTGTATTGTTTGCCGCGGAGGATTCGCCTAGTGGCCTAGGGCGCACGCTTGGAAAGCGTGTTGGGGGCAACCCCTCACGAGTTCGAATCTCGTATCCTCCGCCAGTGCCTCACCGGGCACGATGTCGAAGGGCCCCACCGTTCGCGGTGGGGCCCTTCGACGTTGTCCGTCTCAGTTTCCGTCTCAGTTGGTTTTTTCTTCGGTGCCGGGTGACTGCCAAAGGGCGTCTCCGACTTGCTGCGCGACCTTGCGGAGCATGGTCCCCGTCACGTGCATATAGCGAGCGCGCATCCGGGCCGCTCCCCCGGGCTCCCAGCCCATGATCGAGTCGATCACGACGTCAGGGACCCCGAGGATCAGGAGAACGGTCGCGGCGGTGTGGCGAGCGTCGTGGAGACGGCCGTTCCGTACGTCGGCATCCCGCAGCAGCCGCTTCCAGGTGTGGAAGTCGGTGTTGGGGCTCAGCGGACCGCCAACCGGCGAGGCGAAGACGTACCCCTTGCCCTCCCAGTCGGTACCGGCCGCGATCCTCTCCCGCTCCTGGGCTTCCTGGTGTTGACGGAGAATCTTGATCAGCGGATCGGGCAGGCCGATTGTGCGCCGTCCGGCTCGGGACTTGGTGGACTTGTGTTCGCGGCGGGTCTGCTCCTTCTTGGGGCAGTAGCCCGCCTTCCGGCCACACGGGTTGGCACCACAGCCGTGCGCGTACTTCGGGCGGAGCCGGTTCTTGCGGATGCGGACGTACCCAGCGGACAGGTCGACGTCTTCCCAGTGCAGGCCGAGCGCCTCACCCTGGCGGAGACCGAGCGCCAGGGCGACGACCCACCGCGCACTGTTGCGGAGCTTGGCCGCTTCGACGAGCAGACTCTGTACCTCCTCGATCGTGTAAGGCTCGATGTCCTCCTCTTCGAGGCGGGGAGCCTTGGCGATCTCGGCGGCGTTGGTGACGACATGCCCACGACGGACCGCGTCGCCGAGGGCAACCCTGATCGTCCGGTGAGCATGGTGGGCGGTGCCGGCGGAGCTCCCGGACGCCTGCATCTTCCGATAGAAGCGTTCGAGGTGCTCCGGCTCCAGGCGGTCAAGCTTGTGAGCGCCCAGGCCGGGGACTAGGTGAACGCGTACGTCAACCTCGTACCCGTCATACGTGTTCTCGGAGACGTACGGCTTGGCGATGTTCTCGACCCAGTGCTCAAGCCAGCTCTGGACTGTCCATCCCTTGCCCGGCTTCCGCAGCTTCTTGTCGTCGCGGGCCCGCTCCATCTCGCGGACGGCCTTGGTCACTTCGGCCTTGGTCTTCCGCTCGATGTGACGGCGGTCAGGCTTGCCGTCATCGCGGACGCCGACCGTCACGCGGCCGTGCCATTTGCCGTCCTTGCCGAGGTAGATGGACGAGGCGCCGTTGGGCTGGCGGGTGCGTTTCGTCTCTGCCATGTCTCCCCCCTTCAGGCCGCTACGGCGGGACGGCGGCGGAGTTGGGTGACGTAGGCGGGCAGCGCCTCAGCCGGAACTCGGCGGAGTCGGCCGACCGTGACCGATTCGATCTCGCCCGCGAGCACGAGCTTGAAGCAGGTTGTACGGCCGATACGGAGTCGCCGTGCCGCCTCTTCGACGGTCAGCAGGACCAAGGACGGATCGGCCAGTTCCGGGACAGCGGTCAGGGCTCGCGGCTCAGCCACGGGTGGGCTCTCCTTCCGTGCCGGGGGCGGGTTCGAGGGATTCGGCGAGCCAGGCTTCGGTGGACGAGAGGCCGGTTCCGGCGAAGACCCAGTGCGCGAGTACGTACGTGGTGTTGGTGGTGGGGCCGTTGGCGGGTGTGGCTTGTGCTCGGCGCCATTCGGTTCGGGCGTTGCGGAGTGCGCCGAGGGTGGTGGAGTAGCGGCGGGATTTGGTGGAGAAGTGGCCGCGGAAGCCGAGCATGTGGGCCCAGGCGCGCAGGCGGAGGTGTTCCAGGCTCTTGCGGGCGCCGAGGGTCCAGGCGGTGCGGATGAGGCGGCGGGCGTGGTCGCTGATGTCGAGTTGGGCGAGTTCGGCGGCGAACTTGAGCGGGCGGTCGAGAGCTCCCGTGGCTGTTTCGGCGCCCTTGGTGGCGTACTTGGCGATGTAGGCGGCGACGGCTCGTTCGGTGAGTTCCTGGCCGTCGTTGAAGTCGGCGGATCGGATGGTGCGGACGTCGAGTTGGCGGCCGAAGGTGAAGGTGTGGGTGCGGCCGTCGATGGTCGGGCCGTCGACGCGGACCTTGGCGGTCGCGGTGCGGATGGCGTCGGTGAGCAGCTCGGCGGTGGCCCAGGGCGGAGGCGAGGCGTCGCCGCCTGTGGGTCCGTCGATGCGGATGACCGCGTGGAAGTGGACGGCTCCGCGTTTCTGGTACTCGGCGACCTTGGCGAAGGACACGCGCGCGTGGTCGCGGAACCGGCGCTGGGAGAGGCCTGCCCGCTTGGCGACCTCTCGGCGCAGGTAGGTGGAGAAGCGGCGCCAGAGGGGACTGGCGTGTGCGTTCCAGAGGACGGCGGCTTCGTAGTCGTAGGTGTCCGGGTTGAGTGGGGTGCCGAGTCGCTCGTCGTCCTGGGTGTGATGGGTGCCGCAGCGGCAGGGACGGCTGTCGGTGCGGCGGTTGTGGACGGGGCCGAAGCCGGGGGCGGTGAAGGTGGCGAAGACGCGGGGGTGGGTGGCGACGTGTTCGGGGGTGCCCTTGCCGCCGCGCAATCCTGCGGTGATCAGGTGGAAGGTGTCGCGGCGGTAGACCTCGGAGCAGGCCGCGCAGCGGGTGGTGCGGCGGTTGTTGCAGCGGACGAGGAGTTGGCCGGCCGGGAGCGTTGATGAGTTGAGGTGGTGGAGGACGGTGCCGATCTCGCCGGTTGTGGTGTCGACGTCGTACTCGGTGCGGTGGCCGTCGAGGCGGATGGGGTTGGTGCAGCCGCCGAGGCCGGAGAGTTGGCGGAGGATACCCGGGAGGGTGCCTTGCGCGGCCAGGTTCGCTAGTTCGGGGAGTGGGGCCGGGGTGGGGCGGGTGAAGATGACTTGCTCCTTCTGGCTGGCTCGGTCAGGAGAGACGGGCCCCGGGGCGGCGAAATGCTTGGTCGTGTGCCGCCGCCCCGGAGGCCAGGGGTAGTCGGGGGGTCGTTCAGCGCCGGTGGCGGTCGCGGAGCATCGAGCGCAGGACCACGGCGGCGATGGCTACGGAGATGGCTGTTACGGCGACGGCGGCCAGGAGCGCGGTGAGGACGACTCCGCCGACGACCAGGGCGAGGACCGTGTTGCGGTCGATGGCGACCGGCGGGAGCGAGCGCCGTACGGGCGTCGGGTCGGCCGGGGTGTGGGTGTGTGCGGGTGGCGGGGTCGGGTTGGCGGGGTACTTGGGCAGGAACACGGCGAACCCTTTCTCATCTACTCGTCTAGTCATGCGAGCCGTTTACGACACCCACGCCGGAACGCGTGCCGGACTCGATGGCGGGGGCGAGGAAGGTGTGCGAGAGCCAGAAGCCGAACAGGGCGATCAGCACGACGATCCAGCTACGGACGCCGAGGAACTTGACCGCTCCCCAGGCGAAGAAGCCGAGAACGACGACGAGCGGCAGGCTGACGGTCACGGAGTGGAACTCCCTTTCAGCGGACGGGACAACGGTGGGTGTGGGCCGCCAGCTCGGCGGCGGCCCGGCTGTCGTAGTCGTGCGAGGCGCCGCAGCGCGGGGCCGTGCAGGCGGCGGTGTGCTTCTCCTGGCCCCGGTCGTCGTAGGACGTGGCGACCTGGACGGGGCCGATGCGGATGACGTTGCGGAAGCAGCGGTTGGGGGTCACGGCTGGTTCTCCTGTCGCAGGCTGGGGGCGGGGAACTCGGCGAGGATGCGGGCAGCTTGGGCAGGGTCCGAGGTCCGGTCGGCAGCTTCCTCGGCGAGGAGCCGGGCCAGTGCCCACCGGCTGCTACGGGCCATCTCTCGGGCCGCGTCGAGGTAGTCGGCGGCGGTGTTGAAGGTGAGGGGCACGGGTCAACTTCCTGTCGGTGTGAGGTGGGCGGCGATGGCTTCGGCCATGGGCGCGGGGACACCGAGGCGGACGCGGAGGGTCGGGGTGTCGATGGGGGCGCCGGTGCGGGTGTGGTGCTCGGCGGCGACCTTGCGGGCGTGCTCGATGAGGGCGGCCGGGACCGGCACGAAGGGGCGGTTGGGTGGTGCCTCAATGGCCGGTTGCGCAGGCGTCTCAGGCGGGGGTTCGGGCGCATCCTCCTGGACGTCGGCGTCCTCAATCTCGTTGATCTCTGCGGGTGTTGCGGTGTGAGCGAGGAGGGTTCCGCCGAGGAAGGCAACGGCGGGCCAGCCCGCGACGAGGATGCGCAGCCAGGCGGGGACGTCGCCGAGGTCGAGCAGGCCGGCGGTGGCGACGTTCGCGCCGAGGGATGCGGTCAGTGCGATGACGAACCAGCACCAGCCGGAGGCCTTCGCGTCGCCGGTCCGCAGTCGGCGCCAGGCGGCGACGAGCAGCAGGTCGACGCTGATGGGGTAGGCCCACGCTTTCCACCCGTCCTGTCCGGCCGCCGAGGCGATGTCGTGCAGGTGGGCGAAGGAGAGGGCGGCGGCGATGAGGGCTTGGACGAGTACCGCGTCGACGCGGGCCAGTTGGTCGCGCATGATGCGGCTCCTTCCGGGTTCGGGCATGGGAGGGGTAGGGACGTGGCGCGAGGCGGTCACGCCAAACCGAGTTGGGAGAAGGTCAGTTGGTGGCCGGGCGCGGCTGGACGTTGGGGCCCGGGGCCTTGACCGGGTGCGCGGGTGCGTACGGCTGGAAGCGCTTGAGTGCGGGCAGGTCGGGCACCAGGTGCGCGGAGTCGCGGCAGATTGCGGCGGCGTCGCCGAGGGACAGGTACGGGGTGCGGATGCGGGACCAGCCGCCGGAGGTGTCGCCCGCTACGGCCAGGCCGGGGCGTTCGGGTGCGATGGCGCAGGCGGCGCCGACTGCTTCGGGGGCAATGTCGCCGAGAGCCATTTTGGCGGAGGCTTCGTCGTTGACGCGGTGGCAGACGCGGCCGGTGAGCTGGGCGCGGAGCATGGTGGCGCCCTTGCCCAGTTCGGCGCCGAAACGCTGGCCGCAGACTTCGAGGTAGATGCCGGCGGCGCGGCCGAGTTGGGCGAGCCGGATGAGCTGGGTGACCATCTCGTCGCGCCGTTCCTCGTCCTTGCGGGTGGCGACGAGGAAGAGTTCAGCCACCTCGTCGACGAACAGCACGATCGGCACCGGGCGTTCGCTCTCAGGCAGGCCCCAGATGTCTGAAGTGATCTCCTCGTCAGGGGTGTTGGGGGCGATGCCCTGCCGCGCTTTGATCAGGTCGTAGCGGTCCTCCATTTCGTCGATGAGCGCGGGCAGCAGGTCGGCGGCCTGGTCGGGGTCGGTGGCCAGGGCCGAGAGGCGGGCAGCGAACGGGGACAGTTCCACGCCCCGCTTGCAGTCGATGCCGACCAGAGCGACCGGCTGACGGGCGAGTCCGGCGACCAGGTGGCGCAGGTACATGGACTTACCCGACAGCGTTGCGCCGAGAGTGAGTTGATGCGGAACGGTGCGGTAGTCCCGTACGAACGGGGTGGCGTCCTCCCGCAGAGCCACCGGCACTTTGAGGAGGCCGGACGGGAGCTTGCGAGGCATCCGCACCCGGCGCAGTACGTCGTAACCGACGAGCCGGAGTTCGACGACGCCGGGCTTGAGGGTGGTGACGTAGACGGCGTGAACTCCCCAGGCGTGGCACAGCCGTTCGGCGGAGGCGGCGACGTCGGCGGGCTCCTGGCCCGGGGCAAGCCGCAGCCGTATCCGCAGTCCGGTCGTGGTGGGGCGGATGATGCCCCGGCGGGGCGGTACGGGCCGGACCTCGCGGCGGGTGGTGGCTTTGACAGCGAGGATGCGCAGCCGGGACGGGGCAACGGTCAGGCCGCAGGCCTCCATGACCGAGCCGTACGAGCTGAGCAGGCGGGTGGTGGATATCGGCAGGCCGACCGTGGACCAGTACGCGGCCGGGTGCTTGGCCCGGGTGTAGGCGGCCCCTCCGCCGAGTGCGGCGAGGGGACCACCCACCTCCAGGAGCGTCGTCAGGTCAGTCATCAGGCGGCGGCCTCGGCGGTGACCGGGAACGCGGCCGGGGTGACGGCGGCGGCGCGGAAGGCGATGCCGTGGCGCTGCTGCCCGTTGAACACGCTCTCCCACGGCCGGGCAACGAGCCCCGGGAGCGAGACCGGGGCGCCGAGCGCCAGTCCCTCGGACACACCGCCCTCGGGGATGGTGACCTTGATGAGGGACGACTCGCCCTCCTCGATGTAGACGACGCCGAGCGTCATCAGCGCCTCGCCGCTGACGGCGTCCTTGGCGATCTCGCCGGTCTGACGGTCGCGGACCTTCGGCTCCGGGGCCTCGGTCAGCAGGATCGTCGCGGCGGCGGTCTCAACACGGATGGTACGCAAGGAAGTTTCCCTATCTACTCGTCTATACATGTAGCGATCCGCGAACCCGATCTCCGGGTTCGTGCGGACCACCCTGCCGCACAACTTGCCCACTCGTCTATACGAGTATGCATGTTGAGGTGTACGGGTTCGGGAAACGTCCCCCGCGCACCACCGCCCCTCACGCGATCAGGTCGCCGGCAGCTGGTACGACAGCACGTACGCGTCCGCCGCCATGACCGTGTCGCAGACCTCCACAGCCCGCCCTCCGGTGTCGTACGCGGTACGGATGAGGTGGATCACGGGCACGCCGGAGGCCAGCCGGAGCGTCTTCACCTCGGTGGGCGAGGGCATCCGGGCGCGGATCTCCTCCTCGAAGTGGTCGAGGTGGTGGCCAAGTTCTTCGAGGCGGGCGTAGATGCCGCCGGGGCCCGGGTTGGGCTCGGCGATCTGCGTACCGCGCGCGATATCGAGCGGAAGGTAGGAGGTAGCGAACTCGACCGGCTTCCCGTCGAGGAGGTAGCGGCGCCGGCGGGCGAGCACGCGCCGTACGGAACCGAGCCGGGTGGAGATGTCCTGACTGGCCTTCTCCTCCTTGACCTCCAGACTGTCGACCTGGGGATGGCTGCCAGCCGCGTCGGCCTCGACGATGAACGCGGACTTGCCCTGCTCGCGGCGCCGTCGCGCGAACCGGTCGGAGGCGAGACGCCGCACGGGCGGCCGGGGCCGGACGAAGACGCCCTTGCCGTGCTCGGCATGCACCAGACCCTCGCCCTGGAGGACGGAGAAGGAGTTGCGGACGGTCATCCGGGACACCCCGTAGTGCTCCACGAGGTCAGCCTCGGAGGGCAGCTTTTCGCCCTCCTTGAACCGCCCACGGTCGATGGCCTCGCGCAGCTGGTCGGCGATCTGCCGGAAGACCGCACGATCACTCGTGGGGTCGAGATCGCCGAGCAGGCCGGAACGGAGAGGGCTCACGTTGAGTACTCCTTTAGGTATCTAGACGAGTGGGCGAGTGTTGTTGCTACGGTGGAGAGCCTAGCCAGCCGGGAGGGCCGAGGAACGTGAGCACTGACCGTCCGCACTCCGTGAGCGTCGCCGGAGTCATCGTCGACGACCACGGCCGCGCCCTCCTGATCAAGCGCCGGGACAACGGCAAGTGGGAACCTCCGGGTGGCGTCGTTGAGCGAGACGAAACCCTCCCCGAGGCCCTCCAGCGCGAAGTCCTCGAAGAAACCGGCATCAAGATCGCACTTCCCGCGACCCTCACCGGCGTCTACAAGAACATGACCGGACTGATCGTCTCCCTGGTCTTCCGCTGCCAGGCCGCCGACGGCACACCCACCACCGGGGACGAGACCCGCGCACTGCGCTGGACCACCCGCGAAGAAGTACCCGAACTCGCCGACGAGGCATACGCGATCCGCGTCATCGACGCACTCGACGCGGCGTCCCCGCCGGCCATCCGCGCCCACGACGGCGTGAAACTCGTCTAGCCCGAACCCGCTGCACATGGCGGCCTACCAGCACGAAGGAACTTGTATGCACGAGTATACGAGCACTGCGCGGGTCTGGGGACTCACTTGCCCAGGTTTCCCGGAAGAGGTCAGCAGGGCGCGGCGCTGGACGCGGGACATCCTGCGCGGGTCGCCGCTGGCAGAGGACGCGGAACTGATCGTGAGCGAGCTGAGCGCGAACGCGATCCTGCACACGGCCAGTGGGCGGGAGGCCGGGAGCTTCCATCTGGCACTCGCGGTGTCCTCGCAGGTGGTCGCTCTGTCGGTGACGGATAGCGGAGGCGCCGGGACGGCTCCGAAGGCCGAGCACCAGGACCAGGAGGCGGAACACGGCCGGGGGCTGGGCATGGTCAGCGCCATCGCCCACCGGGTCGTGGTCCACGACAGCGACGGCGGCCACACGGTCACCGCGGAACTCTTCACGGACGTACGCCGAGGAGGACACCCGTGCTGAGGATCACGACCAGGAGCGGGTTCTGGTGCGAATGCTGGACGGAGGGCTTGGATGGGCAGTTGCCGCCGACCCTGTTCGGTTCCTACGACGCATACTCGGAGCGCGAGGCGGACGGTTGGGTGTCGACGACACTGCGCACCATCTCACCGGCCCTCGACGCCGATGCTTCTCAAGAATCGTGGGAGCGGCTCTACGACCACTGCATCGACACGCGACGAGCCCTCTTGCGCAGGGAACCGTGGGCGGTGTCCGTCACCCACATCACCACACGCATCACGTGGACAGTCCGACCAGCACTCTTCCTGCCGATGGCACACCGCCACGGCACCGAACTCCCAACGTGCGCGCACGACTTCAAGCCCCGGCAAGGTGGTTGACGGGCCAGCGTCGGGTGATGGGCTACCACCCCTCCTCAGAGGGCCCGACGATTCGGGCGTCAACTCGCGCCGCCAGCCAGGCGGCACGCTCCTCATGTCCGGGCCGCGCATGGATGAATACGGTGTGCTCAGCCGCCCACTCCTGGCAATGGATGTCGTGGCTGTTGCACGCAACCTGCAACTCGGCGTACTTGTACTCCTCATCCAGCCCAAGCTCAGCCACGGCCGGCCACTTCATGTCATGCCACAGGACGTAGCACCTGGTGATGTCCGCCCAAGTCGTCAGCGCCTCCTCTGCCTGCGCAAAGGCGGTCGCACCCAGGCTCACAGTCGCAGGGAAGTCACCAGGACCCTTGCCGTACCACCTGACCCCTGCACCTGGAAGAGCCTGGGTCAGGCGTCGCAGCTCACCATCATCGTGCACCCATGCGTTCAAGTGACAGGCGTTCGGGTTGTACCAGGACGCGACCGAGAGCAACTTCTCCGCGAGCGTCAACGCCCCAGCCAGGTCAGTGGTCCGCAGTATTGGCCACGCACACGTGTTCCCCATGACGGCATCCTGCCAGGATGATCCCCATGCCCACCGAGACATAAGTCGAGGCCGAGGCGCGCGGCGTCAAGCATCAACCGAGGCACGACAGCCCCATCAGCCTTACTGAGTTACAACTTTCTCTACTGGTTCAAGGCGGCTCGCTGCGCTCCCCGCGCGCGGCCCGACCCCCGGTCGGGCCTGCGCTCCTGTCTCCGCCCCGCTCCAGCCCGGCCGGCGCCCGTGCCGCGCACATGTGGGCAGGGCCGCCGATCATCGTGCAGAGGGGCCACAGTCAGAACCAGCCTCCGGCGGGGGCGCTCGGGCTCCGAGATGGCGGGGGCACCGTTCGCGGGTGTCGGCCGAGTGGTGGTGTGCGCGGAGGCTTCCGTCCCGTCTGCCATCGACCCAGGCGAAGCCGAGCAGACGTGACCCATGGCGTCCAGGTCGTTCGTACAGTGGCGCGCTCCACCTGGACGCCATGGGTCACGCCCGCTCCACGGTGTGTGGGTCGACGGCAGACGGGACGGAAGCTGGGGGGTGAGTGTTGGAGGGCCCCTTGCTATCGCCATTTCCTGGATTCCCATCCCGGCAACCTCAATCAGACCTTAACCTGACTACACATCAAAAGAGGGCGGCATGCGGTAAGTAGCCGTCAGGAGGTAGAGCAGTGGCTGACCCTACCGAGCTAATGCTGGCCGACCTCTCGCAGTCGTATGCGGACATTAAAGTTTCGAATGCATTCCTGCGCCTATACGAGAGTGATACTCACTTCGGTCGCGCTTTCGCTAGTCTTCATGAGCGGTTGAATGGGCATTTCGAATCTATCAACGACAGGGCGGAGACGACCCGCCACTACTGGGCTGAATCGAGCAGAGAAATGCTCGCACTTGCCAACGAAGTGGAAAACCTACTTCAGTCCCTCAAGCATGCAGGCGTTCAGGTTCACCTCGCGGAATCCTACGTGGCCGCGATAGAGAGCTGCCAGTCATGGCTTGTACGGAGTGGAGGCAGCACCGTTCCAGATGACTTTGAGCAGATTGAAATCATCAAGTACGAGCCTGTCTTCTCACGCCCAGACACCGAGATCAAGTTGAAGAAGTCTGGACAACGAACCCAGCTGCAACTTATCGGCGAGGGTTCATACGCGAAAGTGTTCTCATTTATTGACCCTGACTACGGGGTAAAATTCGCACTCAAGCGCGCCAATAAGGACCTGAATGAAAGGGACCTCTATCGATTCCGGCAAGAGTTCGACATCCTCAAGCGTTTAAGATTCCCCTACATTGTTGAGGTATTTCAGTACGACAGCGACCGCCACGAATACCTAATGGAGTTCTGTGAGTCCACACTCCGAAACTTTATCAAGAAGCGCAATAATACGTTGCCGTTTTCTTCGCGAAAGAGGATTGCGCTACAGTTCCTTTACGGCATCAATTACATCCACAGCCAAGGCCTTCTTCATCGCGATGTCAGCCTTCAGAACGTTCTAGTCAAGACCTTCAATGGTGGCGCCGTCCTTGTAAAGCTCTCGGACTTCGGACTCGCCAAGGATAAGAATTCTGAGTACACGCGAACAAAGACAGAGATGCGTGGAACAATTCGGGACCCCCTGCTGGCCAGCTTCAAGGAATACGGCGTATGCAACGAGATCTACTCGATAGGTTGGGTGCTTTCCTATATCTTCAGCGGAAAGGAGGCCCTGATGGCCCAAAAAGATACCCCGAGCCAGATTGTGCGAAAATGCACGGCGCACGATGTTGCCCATCGGTACCAGAGCGTGCGCGATCTAATTGGTGACGTCGAGAAACTGGAAGCTACTCCGCCCCCCACGGACGCGCCTACTTGACGTCTACTATCACTCAATTCATGCAGCGGCCAGTATCAGGCCCTACGCGAGCGAGGCATTGTCGTCTATTGTGTGACAACAGCTACGGGCTCGCTAAGGCGCTAGGGGGGCCGGCGTCCTTGGCGCATTCGTGAGTACCTGACCGGTGGTTGGCAGAGGAGGCTGGTTCTGCCTGTGATTGTCGGCAGTCTTCATTAGTGCAGCCCAACCGACAGACCAGAAGAAGGTTAAGCAAAAATCTGTGCCGCCAGCCGCCATCGAGGGCAGCGCATCCGTTCATCGCTTGTGCGCTGATGTATAGCTTATATTTCTATTTAAGTGCCGCTGCAGCGCGACGCGGCTACTTCACAAGCATCGGGAGCCATTGTGAGCCAACGCGACGACTTCAGCGCAAGAACATTGGACGAGCTAGCAAAGCGAGTTTCCTTCCGATGCTCCGCTCCGTCGTGCAATACAGATACGGTTGGGCCATCAGATTCACGGAAGAGCGGAGTCACAAATATCGGCGTTGGTGCCCACATTACCGCAGCAGCAGCAGCGAGCCTCATACGATAACGGAATTTGGCTCTGCGGGAACCATGCGAAACTAATTGACGACAATGAAGACCGCTATACGGAGAAGCTCCTTCAATCATGGAAGAAGAGCGCCGAGCGGAATGCCCGTATCCGAGTTGGTCAACCTACAGGATCGCGCGCGCAAAGCCTCCTCATTGACCACGAGGTGATCGTACCGAAGGGAGACCCGCGTCAGTATGTACAGGAATTTTTCGAGGATACTGGGGCGATCCAATCATGGAGCCAGGAGGTATACGATTCGACTCTTTTCCTAGTGTATGAGATAGCCCTAAACGCTCTCACCCACGGACGGTCGGAAACTCTGTCAATGAAAACAAGGAAAGGTTGCCTACACATATTCTATGAGGCTCAGGATTTTGGCCCTTTGGATCTAGAGGTATCTAAGGGCCGCGGTGGCGCCGCAGCGCTCAAATCGTTCCGGAGACAGTGTGACGGGTTCATGGAGCTTGCATATCGTCACCTAGATGGAATGAGCGAATGGATCCTGATAGACCTAACCAGAAGCCTAAATCACAGGCACCCTTGCGGCCTGCAGCTAACTAGGAGCACTATTGAGGGTGGAGATTTTAATAGGGTTCAGGGATGCGCCGAAGTCCACATATACATCCGCTCCAAAATATTCTCTTTCAGTGACGCGGGAAGATTGACCAAACAGCTAGTAGCGCGACTTCCTGACCGTTGCTATGTATTCCATAATGTGAGTAGGAACCCCGATCTTCGCGAATACATAACCGACAAGATGCCTCGCGTGCGGTTTGTTCCTGCTTAACCTATGTCACCCAGATTTCGTCTCATTTCAGCCCCCTTCACGGCCGTTCATCAAAGCACGCACGTCAAGCTCGCCTCACAAGCCAACGTCCATGAAGCCTAGGTGAACGTCCTGGCGCACAGCCCACCACTCCACCACCACAGTTGGAAGCGTGTTGATCCTCACGACAGCGCCGACCCACAGCATCGCCAGTCGCGGCAGCTAGGTTGAGGGCGTGGACGAGGAAGCGATCACCATCAGGCTCACGCGCGATCAAGCGTTCGTGCTGTCGGACTGGCTCTACCGAGTCATGTTCCAGTCCGACGACCTTGAAGGGATCGTGCACGACCGAGCGGTGTGGTCGCCGATCTACGCGATCTCCGGCACGCTGGACAAAACTCTGAGCGAGATCTTCATGCCCGACTACGGGCCGCGCCTTGAAACGGCCAAGGAGCGTCTCCGCACTGATCTCTACGGCGGAGCCGGCGAGTCGACAGCACCAGGCCAGGGCACGACCGACGCACCACAAGCGCACCAGATAGAGCGGGGAACAGCGGGGAACCACGGGGAAAGCGACCAAGGGCAATGAGACCAGGTCCCAGGCGAACGCCCAGTTCAGCAGCCTTGCCCACCCCAAATGCCCACAGCTTCCCAAGCTGATCGCTCGCCGTTCGATGCGTAACGATCAGGCATCACCACGGCATCGGCCACGACGCCGATGTGATGCTCTCGCCATGGTCAGCGAGGAAACCTCAACGCACGAGAGCGACCCGACCGTCGTCTCTGCCAAGGAAGTAACTGCGGCCGTCACCAAGCGCCGTCGTAACCCAGGAACGAGCATGCTGACCCTCACCGCAGTGGCCTCCCTGGCAGTCGGCGCTGGCTTTGGCTACGCCATTGCGCACTCTTCCAAGTCTGGAAGCACCACTGCGTCCGGAGGCGCTCCACTCATTACCGGGGTCAGCAAGAAGACTGTCTGCAAACTCGTGAGCGGTGCGATGCAACAGCAACTCAGCATCAGACAGGCATCTCCTATGGCTGAGGAGAAGGGTGGTGCCTCCTGCTATCTGACGATGACGGAGGACGGCGCAGCTGAGCCGGCCGGGTTCGTGGTCGCCTTCTACCCCACCACAGCATCCTTGCAGCAGACGGTGGATGGCACAGACGTGATCCCTGAGAAGGCAGAGCCGCTGTTGATCGAGGGGCGTGCTGCTGCTCGCCAAGTCCTATACGGCGACGCTTGGAAGGCTCAGCTCACCGTTGACGTAGGTGCTGGAGCAACGCTGTACGTCGAGCGGTTCGGCCCCAAAGACTCGCTGTCGGAACGAGAGCTGCGTCGGTCCGTCGACGACCTTGCCGCGAGCGTTCTCAAGGGGCAGAAAACGTGAGCGAGCAAGCGGTCAGCCTGGGCTCATTGCACTGGCTCGATCGTTCATGAGGGTCCCTCAGCTTACTGAGGGACCCTCATGAACGATCGAGCTAAGCGATGGTCTGCAGCTTTCCTTTCGATGGCAGGTGGCGCGCCTATTCGAAAGGTGGAGCGACTGCCACCCACATACTGCTGATCGAGCCCGTATCGACGGTTACTGCGGTGGGGTCGATGCTGGACTCCTCTGCAATCGTCGTTGCCCAGCAATCCCCCCAAGTCGCCACCCAGTCGCCGGCCAGGTCGCTGTTGGGATCGAGATCCTCGGGTTTGCCCGTGATGCCGTACGCGTCGAGGAGCCGTCGCTCGACTCCGAACGGTTCGCCCAGAGCGAGCTCCGGGCACTCACTGATCCAACGCCTGACGATCTGCCCGCGTTCGGCGATCAGCCATGCCTCCCCGTCGTTCTGCTCACCGTGGAAAAAGAGTTGGGCTTTGCCGAACTGCGCGCTCAACTCTCGGCATAGCTCGGAGACGTGCGCTGTCTGCTGCGGATAGGGCAGGCCGAAGTACGGTCCGACGACCAGGGTCCACCCCCGCATGGGTGGGATGACGACGACTGCGGAGAACGGCTCCTCCTCGTCGTGCGCCACCTCGTCGATGAGTTCCACCCCGTCGGCCCAGGTAATCTCCCGCACCTCCGTCAAACCGAGGGCCTTCTCCACCTTCGCCTGATCGACGGTCGCGACCGCGAGCCATGAGAGCCAACAGGCACGTATGAGTGGTGCGGATTCGGAGGTCCCCATGGCCTGCATCCTAGGGACCGACTCGTAGAACTCGCGCGCCCTGCCAACTGCTGGCGAGGTACCGGACGGACGTGCCAGATGCGTGCCAGATCTCGCGGAGAACCACGGGGAACAGCGGGGAACCAGTCGGCAACCACCCGGCCCCCGTTCCAGATCCGCCGCACGTCAGCTCAGCAACCGTCCATCTATGACCCAAGCTTCCCAGGCTGAGGTCCCGTGAGGGCACGAAAGTTGGTGGCTCCGTCACTGATATCAACAGGGACGTACGGAGGCGTGGCCACTAGCATCCGCCCATGACGTCACATCAGGCGAATGCCGCGTAGGTCCCCGCGCGAGGTGAGAGCCACCGCGCCCGATGGGCAAAGCGATGATGCAGTGAGCACACTGCTCATCAGCGCGTGTCCTGGGCCGCCAACGTGCGCTGCCGTTCACACGTACCTCTTCGTCGACGGGCTCGACATGGTCACGCGCAGCGACAGCAGAATGGCTGGCCTCGATCCGAGACGGCTGCTCCGCCCAGGCGGACCGCTCTATCCGACGGATACGCCGCGCACAGTGGATGTGGCAACCCAGGAGCAGCCCGAGCCAGGGCCGGGCAGGCTGGCCATCCAGGTCCGGCTCCGGGGCGAGACGGTCATCTGGTCAGACCTCATGTACCCGGGCCCTGATGGCAGGCCCATCGAGGAGATTCGCTTCCGCCTGGAGCAGTACCTGAGTGAAGTCGAGCGCGCATACGCGGTGTTGAAAGACGGCCTGTAGCGGCTGTACGGCAACGCCCGTCTCAGTTTCCGTCTCATTCAGCAGCGTTCAACGCCGTTCAGACCAGACCGAAGCCGGTAGCCGCGCCCACGGTCGAACGCCCATGAACGCAGGTGAACGGCCCCGTCCGAAGGCGCAAGCCCAACCACCACAGTTGGAAAGCGTGTTGGGGGCAACCCCTCACGAGTTCGAATCTCGTATCCTCCGCCAGTGCCTCACCGGGCACGATGTCGAAGGGCCCCACCGTCCGCGGTGGGGCCCTTCTTCGTGCGTGGTTGCAGTTTTGGTTGCAGTTCGTGCGGCGGGCGCAACCGGAGGGCCCGGCAGACAGTCCGCTATCGGCTCCTGGGCATCCCGCGCAACTTCGACCGGGTTTGTCAGTGGTGCGTGGTAACCCTGTTCTCCTACCGATCGGCTCCTCGGGTGAAGGGTGAACAGCCATGGCGGGGGAGAACTACGTCGACCACGAGGTCCTCAAGGCATTCGCGAAGAACAAGGTGAACGTGCCGAAGGAGGAGGCGAAGGAACGCCGCCGCCAGGTGAACTACCTGCGGGAGCGGCTGGAGAACTACATCGCCGCCCACCCGGACTTCGACCTGGTGAAGCTCCGCGCGTCTGGCAGCACGGCCAAGCACACAGCGATCCGTCGCAGGCGCGGCACAGGGTCTGACGCGGATGTCGCCGCCTACCTGCGCGTCAGCGACCCCGACATCGACGTCTCGACGATATTGGCCTGGCTGGAGGAGCGCTGCAAAGAGGTCTATGGCAAGACGAAGATCGCGGAGGACTTCAAGCCCTCCGATCACGCGGTCGGCATCACTATGCGGGGCTCCAGCTTGAAGATCGACGTGGTGCCGGTGCTCTACACCGGCGAGCCGGACGACCAGGGCTACCTGGTCACCAGCGGCGGCATCAAGGTACTCACCTCGGTCACGCTGCACCTGCGCTTCATCGAAAAGCGCAAGGGGGAGGCCGGCGACGGTTACCGGGAGCTCATCCGCCTGCTGAAGGCGTGGATCCGCGAGAGCAAGGAAGGCGATCCGCAGCTGCGCTGCAAGTCCTTCCTGATTGAACTCTTGGTCGGGCACCTCTGGGACGTCGGCTGGAACGGAAAGCCACTGCAGGTCGACGACTATCCGCAGGCAATCGAGCAGGTGCTCTCCTACATCGTCCGCACCGGCCTGAAGACACCGATCGTCTTCACCGACTACTACACGGCCGACGAGGTGAGCTCGACGACAGACCCCATCCAGGTCTGGGACCCGGTCAACCCGGAGAACAACGTCGCTCGCGGCTACACCGAGTTCGACCGCCAGCGGTTGGTCAACCACGCCAAGACCACCCTCGACACCCTCACGACGGCCGCTTACGCGGCCACGAAGAGTGAGGCGCTCGACCTCTGGCGCGAGCTGTTCGGCCCCACCTTCCCGGGAGAGTGACCATGACCGGCTCGTACTCCAGATCCGCTTCCGGTTCGTTCACGATCACGGATGCCCGCTACGTCGGAGGCAGAGTCGCCGCCGACCTGCGCCTGTTGTACAACCTCTACGGCGAGCCCTTCCACGAGCGGATCGAGAAGTTCGCCGAAGAGGTCACCCTGCTTCTGCGAGACGGATATCTCGACACCGTCGACTACGGCTTCCGTGACACCGCCGCCAACGCCTGGAAGTTCCGCCTGCGCTACAAGGCCACGGCCGGCGGCCAGCTCATCGACTCCCGACCGGGCAGCTTCCCGGACCCCGTCGACCTCGCCGGCTACACCTTTCACAGCTTCCTGAACTACAGCTCCACCTTCTGGCTCCTGACCAGCAGCCAGCAGACCGGGGTCAAGGAGGCCCTGCCGATCTCCCGGACGACCGGCACCGCCCCGAGTGCCGTCGCGGGCACCAGCACCACTGGGCACGGCTACGCCCGCAACGGCACTGGCGTCTCACGCGACGTCTACGTCGCCTACTAGTCCAGCGCTATCCGCAGGAGAACGAGCACGTGACCAGCCAGGACGACCTGTTCCACCCCGTCATCGAGTTGCCAGAGCCCACCCGCCGCGCCCGCTACGACCGTCTGGTCGGCCTGGACGAGACGAAGCTGCGCCTACGCAAAGAAGCCTCGCTCCTCGCGGACCCGCGCCGACTTCGGTCCTGGGCCGCGCAGCACCACGGCGGCAATGTCGCCGCTCTCGCTCTGTTCGCAGACAGGGCGCCGCTGTTCGTTTTCGCCGGCGACGTCGGCTCCGGCAAGTCTGCCCTGGCCGAATCTTTCGGCTGCGACCTCGCCGACTGGCTCGATCTGCCGGTGTACCTGTACCGGCTCAAGCTCGCCACCCGCGGCAGCGGCCTGGTCGGCGAGATGACCTCCCTCATTGGAGACGCCTTTACCCACATGCACACGATGGGCAAGCGCGCGTCGGGCCCTGAGGGAGCACGCGCAGTGCAGATTCTTGTCGTCGATGAGGCCGACGCCCTGGTGCAGTCCCGCGAGGCCCAGCAGATGCACCATGAGGATCGGGCCGGCGTCGACGCGTTCTTGGCCGGCATCGACGGCTTGGCCGGCGCCGCGCTCCCAGTCGTCATCGTGCTGTGCACCAACCGGGTCGGCGCTCTCGATCCGGCCGTCATGCGCCGCGCCGCGGCCACATTCACCTTCGCCCGCCCCAGCGACGAGCAGCGCCACGCGGTCCTCACCCAAGCACTCGACGGACTCGGCATCCGGCCGGAGACCGTCCGCAAGGTCGTCGAGCTCACCGGCCCAACCGCGGACCGCCCCGGCTACACCTTCTCCGACCTCACCCAGCGCCTGGTCCCGGCAGCAGTTTTCCGCGCCTTCCCAGACCGACCCGTCATGGACGAGGACCTGCTCGTCCTTGCTGAGAACCTGGAGCCCACCCCTATCTTCACCGAGGAGCGCTGATGGCCCACCTCCCCGCCCCCGGCCCCACCAGCGTCCGCACAACCGGCGACTACTACCAATGGCTCGTCGCCTGGGAAGCCTGCCTGACCCTCTTGCGCGAGAACGCCGCCCGCTCGCACAACCCCGTCCGCGCTATCGGCGTCGAGCTCGACGGTGCGGGCAATCTCGACGATGTCGTCCTGTTGCGCGACATTCCCCCGAACACCCACAAGCAGGTCAAGTACGCGGTCGACAGCGCCACGCCGGTCAACGAGGAGTACTTGACCAAGCCCAGCGTCACCGGTGGCCCGTCGATCCTCAGGAAGATCGCCAAGACGTGGAAGGTATTGACCTCGGACGGTGGCAGCGCCGACCTGCGCCTGGTCACCAACCGGGCGGCCGACCCCAAGGACGGCCTGGTGGCCCACCGCGACGCCCGCACCGGCCTCCTGATGCCCAAAGCAGCTGTCGGCGGAGCCAGGTCTGACCGAGCCAAGGCTCGTACCCGGTGGGCGAAGGAGGCAGGGCTGACCGAGGCCGAGCTCATCGACCTCCTGTCGGTGCTGCGCTTTGACCTGCCTCTGGACATGGTCTGGTATCAAGAGAATCTTCGACTCCTGATGGCCGTTACCGGGCTTCGCCATGACCAGCGGGCACTTGAAGAGGGAGCCGGCTGGGTCGCCAAAATGGTCCGCGACGGCCGACGTGAACTCACCCTGGCAGTCATCGAGGCCGGCGTCGCTGAGCTGAATCTGAAGGCCGGCCCCGCCCGGGCCGTCCTGTCGATCGCCACTCTCAAGCCGGACCCGCTAGCACCGGACGCCGACCACGCCATCGACTGGGTCGACCGCTTCGACGGCGACTCCGACTACACCAAGCGCCGTCCCCTATCGCCGAACACCTGGGCCCAGCTGCAGGCAGACATCGAGACCGCACCAGGACGTCTGCCCGCCGGGACAACCGCCGTCTCCGTCACCGGCAGCATCCGTCTCGCGCCTGCCTTCCTGGTCGGCACCACCTTCCGCATGGTCACTGGCACCGACCTCGCGGCAGTACAACGCGGGAGGGCCGGCAGTCAGCTCTGGTCCACCAACGACCCCTTCGAGACGGCCATGGCCCCGAGAGCCATCGAGCACGAGATCGGCAAAGGTGGCGAGATCGCCGTCGCCATCGCCGTCGCGATGAACCCCACCGAGGACGTCCTGGAGTATCTGCGCGAACAGAACCTCCCTGTCGGCAAGCTGATTGTCCTCACCCCGCCGAGCGGCACAGCGAACGACGGCTCCATCCCCGACAGCACCGCCGCCAACGCCCTAGCGGTCGGCATCCGCGACCACCTCCGCCGCTCCACCCGCAAGGTCCGGCGAATGCACCTCTTCCTCGCCTGCCCCATGGGACTTGCTGTTCTGCTGGGAAACCGGTGGAACCGCCTATGCCAGACCGTTGTGTACGAAGACATCAAAATCGACGACGGATACGAAGCGGCATTCACCGTGGAGGCATAAGAGGCTCAAGCCTAAGGGCGCCGGACCTCAAAGTTCGTAGGGCTGCGGGCGCGCTCCGCATGGCCCACCTGCACCAGTGGGATCAGGCCGTGGGTGGCTCGCCAGCCCGGGTCCAAAGCAGCCCGCCGGCCTTGGCCGCTGTTTCCTTAGAGAGGCGGTCGGTCAAATGCTGGTAGCGGCGACGCATGCGGGCCGACCTGTGGATAACTCTCGTGGCCGAGATCCGCCCTAGTAATGTCAAGACGTGGCCACTCCCCTGTTGTTCGACACCGCTCTCCACGCCCTCCCCTCAGTCCCCGCCGAGGCCGTGGAGCACGGTGAGGTGTTCACCCGCCGCTGGGTTGTGGACCTGATCCTCGACCTCGTGGGATACACGCCAGACAAGGGCCTCTGCGACGTGAAGCTCGTAGAGCCGGCATGCGGCTCAGGAGCATTCTTGGGAGCAGTCGCGTCACGGATTAGCGCATCCTGCCGCAAGCAGGGTCGTCCCATCAGTGACGCACGCGGAGCTGTACGCGCGCTCGATCTGCTGGAACGCAACGTCCGAAAGAGCCGCACAGTTGTCGAAAAGCAACTGGTCGACGATGGCTGGCAACCGGCGGAAGCCCAGCAGGTAGCGGCATCTTGGATCGACCAAGGTGACTACCTGCTTCAGCCCGAAGCGACCCAACACGCGGACTACGTGGTCGGCAACCCGCCCTACATCCGCCTGGAGGACGTCCCCGCCGACAGAATGGCGGTCTACCGTCACGCATGCCCCACCATGGGGGGCCGTGCAGACATCTACGTCGGCTTCTTCGAAGTCGCGCTCCGAAGCCTAGGCCCAGGAGGACAGCTGGGCTTCATCTGTGCGGACCGATGGATGCGCAACCAATACGGCCGCCAGCTCCGGCAGCTGGTGACCAAGAGCTTCAGCATGGACGTGGCTCTGGTCATGCATGAGGTCGACGCCTTCGACGACCAAGTTTCTGCCTACCCAGCGATCACGATCATCTCGAACCGATCCCAGGGCAAGGCGGTGGCAGCGGACACCACTCGGGTGTTCGGCAGAGCGCAGGCCAGCGAGTTCGCCGACTGGTACGCGATGGACTCATCAGAGTCGATCACCACCGCGGCGTTCCAGGCCACCCGCATGCCGCACTGGTTCCCGGACGAGGACTCGTGGCCGGCGGCCTCGCCAGCCAGGCTGGCGATTCTGGAGGAACTCACCGAGCGTTTCCAGCTGTTGGAGGACGGCAAGACCGGGACGCGTGTCGGTATCGGCATCGCCACCGGCGCCGACAAGGTCTTCCTCACGAGGGACCAAGACCTAGTGGAGAGCGAACGGCTGCTGCCCATGGCAATGGTCCGCGACACCACGAGCGGCACACTGGACTGGAACGGTACCTACCTGGTCAACCCATGGACGGCCGAAGGTGACTTGGTCGAGCTCTCCGCCTACCCGCGGCTCGCCGCGTACTTCGAGGAGCACGGCGCCGCTCTACGGAAGCGCTACATCGCGGTCAAGCAGCCCAAGCGCTGGTTCAAGACGATTGACAAGGTCGACCACCGCCTGACGCGACGCCCCAAGCTACTGTTTCCGGACATGAAGCTGACGATCCATCCGGTCCTGGACGAAGGTCAGCTGTACCCTCACCACAACCTGTACTTCATCGTCTCGGACGTCTGGGACATGCGGGTACTCGGTGGTCTGCTGCTGTCCAAAGTCGCGGAAGCATTCGTGGAGGCGTACGCGGTCAAGATGCGAGGGGGAACGCTCCGTTTCCAGGCGCAATACCTCCGCAAGATTCGTGTGCCCGATCCGGAAGCGATCAGCGAGAAAGACAAAGCGGCCTTGGCGGAAGCGTTCGACAAGCGCGACGTGCAGGCTGCCACCGAGGCCGCCCTGCGTGTCTACGGGCTCGTCGAGCTGCCCGACTAGGGAGGGAACGGATCTTGACGGTCACCCGCCAAGACTTCGAGGACGCCATCGCTCAGTACTGGGGCGCCAAGGCATCACAGAACGATCTGTCAGCCATCAAGGATGCCGTTGGCGCCGGCACTGCGGGATCCGTCCGTGGCGGTAAGCACTTCGACAGCATCGCCGGTCTGATAGCTAAATTCTTCCTGGACGCCGGGTACCCCAAGGAAGCGATCCGCGTAGACAAGGATCTCGAACTTCCGGGCTACTACCGCCCATTGAAGAAGTGGGACATAGTCGTCGCCCACGAAGACACCCTCATCGCCGCCTTCGAACTCAAGGCTCTCGGTGGCCCCTCCTTCGGGAACAACTACAACAACCGGGTCGAGGAAGCTCTAGGGAGCGCGATCGACCTGCAACGTGCAGCCCTCACGGAGTGGTACCCCGGATCACGACCTTGGCTCGGCTACTTCTTCATCATGGAAGACCACCCCAAGTCCAGGAGCGCGGTTCGGTTGGCCTCAAACCCCGCGTACCCCCCGGAGGAAATCTGGCAGGGTACTTCTTACCAAGACCGCTTCGCGATCTTCTGCAAGCGGCTCCTGGATGAAGGGCTCTACAACACGGCCTGCTACATCACCTCCTCCAGGGACAACCCCAGCCCTGGAGAGCCCGAGGAAGCGTTGGACTGGCGTCACTTCTCCGCAGCAATCACCGGTCGACTCGCGGAAATGAAGGCGCTGGGGATCCCCTCAGTCAACGCCGGCCAGCTGCGCACAGACGAACAGTTCTGACCCTCTGCCCGATACATGGCTGGCCCCTGAGCGCCCCCTGGCCCGGGCCAGTGTCAGCCCTCGTCTGTAGCCTCTTGGGCGACGGTCGCGATCAACACTGAGCGGGGGTAGCCAGGTGGCCGAGACGCTAAGGGAGGCAGCTCGAAACTTCTGGGCAGAGGAGCGTAGGCGTCGCGAAGTACGCCTCACCGCTACCGGACCGGATGGCTCCCTAGCCAGTGCCGCGGCAGTGCGGCACCCCTGGACCCGTCTCACCGAGCATGTGATCGAAGCCCTCGTCGAGCGTGGTATCGATCGCTCTTGGATCCAGGTCGGCCGCGATGCCACGCTGCCGGGAGCGTACGGCCTGAGTGCTTCGGCCTGGGACCTGGTGGTGCGCAAGGACGGGATTCCGCTCGCAGCCGCCACATTTACCCAGCTCGGCGGTCCAAGCGCCAGAAACAATATAAATAATCGAATCCAAGAACTGACCTCGACGGCCTTTTCCGTCAGGCAGCACAACGATGACGATTTTCAACCTTACCTCGGACTCTTCTTCATCCTTGAAGAAAGCGACCGCGTAAACGCCCCCACTCTAAGGCCGGGAGAAAGCGGTGCCGCCCGCAGCGGACCGTCACACAAGCAACGGCTAGCCGAGACCTTTGCACAGTTTTACAGCGACGGACTCTACGACACAATCGCCTACGTCTCCTCCACCAATGGAGAGAATCCATCGCTCTACGAACCTCGCACCGATATGTCCATCGAGGGCTTCATCGAGGGCTTCACAAAGAGAGTACTGTCGCACTCCTTCAGCCCCCTCCTGAAGTTGTGGGGGGATCTGACAAAAGTTCCACCGCACCTTGACCGTTACCGAGAGGTGATTCGAGAAGGGCGGGGCATAAAGAAGGATTACAGCCTTGACCGTATCCCCATCGAAGAAGGCGGCCAGGCAGCGGTATTCCGCGCCTCACATAAGACTTCGAGCGTCGAAGTCGCATTCAAGCGGCGACTGTCTCAGCGAGACAACCCCAGCGCTCGAATGCGCAGAGAAATCGATATAGCCGAGCTACTAAATAACCACCCGAACTATATGCCGATCCTTGATTTCGAGCAGGACCATAAATGGTTCATTATGCCACTGGCTGAAGCGACGGCCGAGGAGAAGCGTGAACAACTGCGAGAATCTGATCACCTGCGCGAGCTGATAAGTTCCATGGGTTCCGTTCTGGCTAAGGCGCACCAACAAGGCTGGATGCACCGCGACATCAAACCCTCAAATGTGCTCCTCCTCGACGGCCGGTGGACCCTCGCAGACTGGGGAGTGGTGCGGCGGCCGCGGGGGCAAACGACCAAAGTCGGCCGGACGGGCCACTTTATTGGCACCGAAGGATTCGCAGCCCCAGAGCTCTTTATAAAGCCTCACGAAGACGCCACGGCGGCCAGCGACATCTACAGCCTCGGGCGAGTGATCGCATGGGCTCTCACCGGCGAGATGCCCCAAACGAATGTTGAACTGCTTCCTCCACCCGGGCCCTGGAGGAACATCGTCAGAGCCTCGACACAGCAGGAAGCCGAGCGCAGGCCACAAAGCATCGACGAGCTGCTAGACCTCATCGATCGTGAATTCAGCGAACCTCAGGAGCCAGCCGTAGCACGTGCCGAAACATTGCTTGATGCTGCCAACTCCGGAGAATCTCATACCACTGACGCGTTCCTTGAACTCATCGCTAGCCACCCGGACGACTACGGACTGTACCTAGATGTTCTGCCTCGGCTGCAACCAAAGCTCGCAGTACCATCGATGTCTCGCAACTCCAGGCAAGCCATTACTCTATTGAGAGCATTGGCCAAGCACGTGGATGGTAACGGAACCAACCTGGTGCAATTTGCTGAAGCAGCACGTGCCGTCACCTGGCTTCACGGACTAGCTATCGGCGCGGCCAGTAGCGATGAATGGGACCTCCTCGATGAATCCATCCGTGCCATGTGCGAGTGGGACGGAAACTGGGATCAGTGGCGCCCACAAGACGCCATTAGACCTTGGCTGCGCACGCTGAGAGGAGACGTCGCAAGGATCGTGGCTCCTGCCTTTCGTGACCATCCGGATTCCGCACGTCATTTCGCCGAGCTGGCCGACGATCGCGCTGTAGATCTAGGAATACGCCAAGCCATCCGGGCAGCCACTGAACGGCACCAGTAATTGCGGTCTGGCGAGAAAGAAGCGTCGCCGATCCGGCAGTACAAAATCACGGCCGAATCGGCGACGAAAGTTAGCCTCGATCGTTCATGAGTCCTCGTCGGTTTACTGACGGGGACTCTGTGCTTGTGTGGTGCGGTCTTTTCGGGCTGGGGCAGGCCGAGGGTCCGGCTTTCGCGTCGGATGGGCGCCGGGTTCCACTTCGCCGGTGTGGTGGTGCGGGTCGTCGGGACGGTCGATGTGGCTAGTCAGCCGGGGTTTGGCAGGGCGTGGAGCCTGACGATCGCGTGGCTGATGACGGCGGTCCAGGGCCATCGGGCGGGCAGGCGGAGCCAGCGGCGACGGCCGGTGTTCACGAGCTGCGCGGCGGCGGAGAATAGCCGCAGCCGGAGCTTCTTGGGTTCCCAGCGGCGGGCATCGCCGGTCAACGCGAGCATCGGCATCCAGGCGAGGAGGTCGAGTGCGAGGGAGACGATCTCCAGCCAGATCCGGTTCTGGGCTGTGTCGTGCAGGGGCAGATTGCGCAGTCCGGTGGCGCGGGCGTTTCGGATGCGATCTTCGCAGCGGGCCCGTCTGCGATGACGCAGTTCCAGGTCTGCGAGCTGGCCGCCGTTGGTGTTGGTCGCGAAACTGGTCAGCCGTAGTCCGTCGAGGTCGGTGAAGCGCAACTGGGCGCCGGGGTGCGGGCGTTCCTTGCGGACGATCAGCCGCATGCCTGTGGGCCAGGTGCTCAGGTCGGGCATGTCGGTGATCTCAGCGACCCAGGCGCCGGGCCGCTCGGTGCCGTCGGCGTCGTAGGCGGGTGTCCATGCCTTCTTCGGGATCTTCAGGACGGCCTGGTGGAGGGCGTCGGTGATGGTCATTCCGACGGAATACGACAGCCACCGGCCCCGGCGGGAGAGCCAGTCGAGGAAGGTGTGGGTGCCGCCGGCGGAGTCGGTGCGGATCAAGGTCTGGCGGCCCCGCCGCAGGTGTTTCGGCAGTTGGGCCAGGGCGAGCTGGGCGGTTTCGATGTGGTCGGTGGCGGTGTTGGAGCCGGCGTTGCCGGGCCGCAGCAGCGCGGCCACCGGTTCCCCGGAGCCGGTCTCGCCGTGGGCGACGAACGCGACGAACGGGTGATGGCCGAAGGTCTTCTTCCAGGTCGCGGTGGCATCCTGCTTCTCGGAGTGCGCCAGGACGAGGACTCCGTCGATGTCCACGATCACGTTGCCATCGGCGGACGGACCATCCGCACCGGCCAACTCCCAGACCCGCGACCGTACTTCTGCCCGCGCCGACCGGATCGCGGTGAGAGCTTTCGGGCCGGCTGCAGCGAGAGCGTCGACGAGACGGGAGACCGTCGGATCGGAGGCAACGGGGCCGAACACGTCGGGCTCGGCCCGCAGCATGCCGACGTCGGCCAGACAGTCCCCGCCGAGCGCGACGGCCAGGGCCACATCCAGCAGGATCTTCCCCGGATCGTGCACTGCCCGCGGCTTGCGCCACGGCGCCAGTGCAGCCGATATCGCGGTGTCCAGGCCGGACTTGCGGACTGTCTCGACCAGCAGCACCGCCCCGGCCTGCGAGACCACCCCACGAACGCCGCCCTCGACACGAACACGCGGATACGACCCGCTACGCTTCTTCACCTGGAGAGTGCTTCTTTCCTCGCAGCTGACAGGACCCTCGAAAGTCCCATCGTTGCAGCTCAGCAGTACTCTTCACCTTTCTGGCCACTTGTTGGGCACGACGATGAACGAGGCGCGAGGCCCGAGATGAACGACCGCAGAATCACAATTGGCTTGCTGGTAACGGGAGCCCTCCTCCTCGTTGCAGGAGGTTCCTGGTTTCTGCTGGGAGGGCACGCGGGCAGGGGCGATGCCGCCTTGGCTGTCGGCTTCGGCTTTGCGTTGATCTGCTTCTCGCAAGCGGCGCGGATGCTGGCCAAGCAACGGTAGATACCCGGAACTGCCTGACTCGCACGCGAGTGGGCGTTGGCCGGGAACACTTTCAGAGTGAAGAGCGACAGGACGTTGCAACGAGACGGTATTAACCTGTCACCCCAGCTCAACGCCCCTTCCTCCCTACTTGGCCACTCATCCCTCGTCCGCTCGGTGAAAGCGCGAGGTTAGCGACCTACCGCATCGCCGTACCTGGCAGGATTCCTCGACCGATCCATGAACCGCCCCGGTTCGAATGGAGACTCGATTTGATGAAAGGATCGAGTCATGGCACGACCTTCCCGTTACCCGCTTGAGCTCCGCCGTCGCGCGGTGCGCATGGTCGCCGAGGTAGGCGACGACTATCCGAACGAGACGGCCGCCCTGCAGGCGGTGGCCGAGAAGCTCGGCATCGGCTCCCGCGAGACGCTGCGGAACTGGGTGAAGCAGCACGAGATCGATACGGGGACACGTCCGGGGGCGACGACGGAGGAGTCCGCCCAGCTCAAGGCGTTGAAGAAGGAGAACGCCGAACTGAAGCGGGCCAACGAGATCCTGAAGGCCGCGGCGAGTTTCTTCGCGGCCGAGCTCGACCGGCCACACACACGCTCGTAGCGTTCATCGACGAGCACCGGGACCGCTTCGGCGGCGTCGAGCCGATCTGCAGGACGCTCACCGAGCACGACTGCAAGATCGCCCCCTTCCACCTACTACGCCCACAAGAAACGCCTCGAAGCTCCCTCCGCCCGTTCCGTGCGCGACGAGGAACTCAAGGAGCGCATCCAAGAGGTCCACACGCCCAACTACCGCGTCTACGGGGCCCGGAAGATCTGGCGCGAACTGAACCGGCAGGGACATGACGTGGCCCGCTGCACCGTCGAGCGCCTCATGCGCGAACTCGGCATCACCGGCGCCGTCCGCGGCAGGAAGGTGATCACCACGCTGCCCGGCGGGCAGGCCGAACGGGCGCCGGACCTGCTGGACCGCGACTTCGTCGCCGACGCCCCCAACCGCTGCTGGGTCGCGGACTTCACCCACGTGAAGACCTGGGCCGGAGTCGTCTACGTCGCCTTCGTCGTGGACACGTTCTCCCGCCGGATCGTCGGCTGGTCCGCGGCCACCGTGAAGGAAACGGTCTTCGTCCTGGACGCCCTGCAGATGGCCGTGTGGCAACGTGACCGCGACCAACACCCAGTTCAGCCAGGCGAGTTGATCCACCACTCGGATGCCGGGTCGCAATATACGAGTTTCCGGCTCGCCGAGCATCTGGACGCCGCCGGCATCGCCGCCTCGATCGGATCGGTCGGCGACGCCTACGACAATGCCCTGATGGAGAGCACGATTGGCCTGTACAAGACCGAGCTGATCAAGCCCAGACGGCCCTGGAAGTCGCTCTCCCAGGTCGAGTTGGCCACCGCAGAATGGGTCGACTGGTACAACCACCGCCGACTCCACGGTGAGATAGGGCACGTTCCGCCCGTCGAGTACGAAGCCAACCACTACATGGAATCCACGAAACCCCAGGTCACAACCATCATCTGAGATCTCTATCGAACCCGGGGCGGTTCAGTTCTACGTGAAGCTGCGTTCGGCTACCAGCGCTCTGGCATGCCTGACCACCAGCGATGGGATGTCCTTCGCACAATGATCGATGCTGCGGCGGCTAGCGGTCGGGAAAGGATCACGGCAACCGAGTACCGCAAAGCAATCGGCTCACGGCCAATCCCGAACCAGGCAGACACCATGGCGCCAGAGGTGATCGTCCGGCAGATCGAACGCCCCGACGTCTGGGCGGCCGTACTCGACCACATCGCAGCAAGTCCCACCAACACAAGGGACGTTCTCCGTCGCATATCTGACGTAACCCTGGCGTCCAGTTGTTGCCCAGTGTGCTGACGGTCGCACCCATTCGCCTCTGTACGCGCACCCCGTCCGACCTGCCGACTGAACTTCCACGAACGTCCCTGTACGGCCGCGAGGACAGCGGGAAAGTGCGTCGGGGGCAAACCAAACCCTCAGGAATTCCAATCTCGTATCCCCTGCCAGCGCCTCACCGGGCACGATGCCGAAGGGCCCCGCTGTTCGCAGCAGGGCCCTTCATCGTTGGCCGGCGTTGAAGCTTCAGCCGGATGCGAAGCCTTCGGCCGGACAGGGGAGGACGAAGGGGTAAGCAGGTCAAGTGCGGGTCGACCGATACCAAGACCGGCAAGCGGTGCCAGAAACCGGCGATGATCGGCTACTCCCGCTGCCAGTTGCACCGAGGTGCTGGACCCCGCCGCAGAAGAAGATGACCAAGAAGCGCTGATCCTGCGGGAATTCGGCGTCCCTCTCCTCACGACCCCGAATTCCACCAGGCCGACACATACCTCAGTGGCTCATCCACAAAGGCCGTCTCCCGGCCGATCTGCCGCGTGCGGGTGCCCTGGCGAAGACCCCGCCCAGTACATCGTGCACGACCACGAGACCTGCGTCCGGCTGCCATGCGGGGTCGAACTTCGGGGGCATCTCGTTGATCTCCGCGAGGCCGGGAAATCCTTCGTGGGCGGCATCGTCCGGGCTTCCGCCGGTGTCCATGTCGGCGGGAAGAATCTCAACTGGTCCGTCGGAGTCGGACAGTTCCGCAAGGAAGGGCGGCCAGGCCGGATCCCCGACGTTGATCAGTTCACCGAGTTCGCGCATCTCCGCGTCATCGCATCGGCGCCCCGGACTCCTACAGCGGCTGTCCGCCCCGGAGTTGGGCGTCGGACATTCGTTTCACGTCGGCGAACCGGTCGTCCTGACGAGTTCAGCCCGCCAGGTCGCTCAGAGCGTACGCCGTGTACGTGAAGCCGTCCTTCGTGTGGAACCGCGCTCCCCAATTTCCGAGGGTCACCGCGCTGACACGCGACCAGGGCAGGCGTTGGGTGCCCCAGGGGTTCGACATGACGATCATGTCCGTGGTGAATTCCAGACGTACGCGCAGCAGCAGCCACCAGGCGAAGAGAGCGAAGCCCAGTGCGACGGCGGTCGCTGTACCGGCGGAGTCCACGTTCTCCCTGTCCGGATGGGAGAGAACACCCCACCAGGTCAACAGCGACCCGCACGCCGGGCCGACGGCCAGCAGGTAGCCCCCGAGCCGGTCGGACCGGCTGACCCGCCAGACGCCTATGACACCGTCTCGTACATCGTCCACGCTACGAATGATGCCCGCCCGGCGGCAGGGTCGTCGCCCTGTCTTTGGCCAGGCAAGCGTTCCGCGGAGCTGGACACCTCGTGCCGCCGGCTCAACCCCGTTCGCGGCCAGGCTACTTGGGTGGGGCGAACGGGTTCCGGTCCGAGGTCGGTGGGGTGTTCCACCAGGCCGGTGGGGGTGGGATCGGGGTCCAGTCGGGGCCTCGGTGGGCCTGCCACCAGGTGTCTATGGTGTGGAGTTTCTTCTCGAAGTGGCGGTCCCAGGACAGGAATCCGGTGGTGGGTGCCCGGAGTTCGGTGCTGCGGCCGTTCGCCTCGTGGAGGACGATCGACTTGATGCCCGCGGTGGACTGGACCTGGATGGCCTGGATGTCGGCCCAGGGGATTGTTCGGCGGCGCACGTTGTGGACCACTGCCGCGGACGGGGTGAGGGTGATGCCGAAGCGGGAGGGGAGGACGGCGCCCAGAAACAGCAGGACGGCCCAGAACGCCACCACGCCGGGGACTCCGCCCGGCGGTGGCATCTCCGTCCCTGCTGTGGTGAAGAGGACCGCTGTCATAACGGCCATGGGCAGGAGGGGAGTTATCCGTTGCCACACCGCCACGCGGATGCGCACCTCAGTCGGCAACGGTCTTCCGCTCGGCGAACTGTCCACCACTGCCACCCCGTTGTCCGTTCGTCCGGTTGCGCTGTTGTCCCGCTTGTCCCGTGCGGTGATCCATTGTCGCCGTTGCCGCTGTGTTTGTCGTCGAAGAAGTTTCCCGGGACGTGACAACCTCCGTGGCCCGGCACCCCGTTCCTCAGGCATGAAGTACTTCTCACCGCGCGCCGCGCCGGTGCCGGGCGGAGGTGTCCTGTGATCCGGACGCCGGTCTGGCAGGAAGTCTCCGATGCCGGTGATGCCCGTGGTGCCGGGCTCGACTTCGACGACTTCGCTCGTAGTCGGCAGGCGCATCTGCGGCGTACGGCTCATCTGCTGTGCGGGGACTGGCACTTGGCCGAGGACCTGACGCAGACGGCGCTGGCGAAGCTGTACGCGGTGTGGCGGCGGGTGCGGCAGCTGGAGTCGCCGGACGGGTACGCGCGGCGGGTGCTGTACCGGACGTTCATCGACGAGACCCGGCGACGGCGCTGGTGGGAGCGGACGGGTACAGGGGCGTACCAGGAGGACGTGGTGGCGCCCGCTTCCGATCCGGATCTGCGGCTGACCCTGCTCGACGCACTCCGCCAACTCCCGCCGCGTGGGCGGGCGGTGCTGGTGCTGCGGTTCTGGGAGGACCAGAGCGTGGAGGCCACGGCGGCGGCGCTGGGGTGCAGCGTCGGCACGGTGAAGAGCCAGACCTCCCGGGGTCTCGGCACCCTGCGCACCATCCTGGCCGACTCCGGCAAGGACTTCGGACCTGGCGGCGCGGGAACTGGAACCGGCTATCTGCGGGCGGAGTGGTGAGCATGAGCGGGAAGGCCGGTGACGAGTTCACGGAACAGACAGACCACACGGACGGGACGGACCGGACGGACCGGACGGACCGGACGGACCAGTACGCGTACGAGGCCGCACTGGCCGATGCCCTGGGCGGGCTGGGTTCCGGAGTCGAACCGCCCATGCCCGACCTGGTGCCGGGCGCCGTCGCACGCGGTGCGCGGATCCGTCGGCGGCGGCGGGTCGGCGCGACCCTGAGCGCCGCCGTCATGGCCGGGGTGATCGTGCTCGGCGGGCACGCGCTGCTCTCGCCCCGGCCGGAACCCGCGCCGACGCTTCCCGCCGGGCAGCCGTCGGTCTGGTCTCCGTCACTGGAGTTGGTCCGGTCGATCCTCTCCGCCGAGAACGGCACCGGCACGACCATCTCGGCCGAGCAACCGCGCCAACCCCTGCGTCCCGGACGGTACTTCAGGATGACCACCGCCGACGGCAGCGTGAACGACCTTTATGTGAGCGTCAGTCGGACCGCCACGGACCCGTCGTACTCCCGCCCGACCCGGGCCTGCCTGGACAGCAACGGCCGGGTGCTCGCCTCCCCGTGGAACGGCCTGATCACCCGGTGCTCCCTGACCGAGCGCGGGTCGGGCAGCCTGTTGATCTACTACGTGGCCGACAGACATCTGGCCACCGGTGTCACCTATCTGACCCCGGGCGGATGGACGGTGACAGTGATCGCGGGCACGCTCGACGAGGCCGCCACCGGCCGGAGCGGCAGTGGTCCGCGCACGGGTCCGCTCACCCAACTCGCCACCGACCCCCGCATCTTCGACGCCGTGAAGGAAAACGGCGGCGGCTGAACCTGACATCGCCGGCTGAGTGAAACACCCCTCACCCACACCTTGATCACCCCCGAAGGAGCACATGGCATGAGCATGCCTAAATTTGGCGCGCCCGGAATACGTACGTCCGCCCTGGCCCTCACCCTCGGCCTACTCCCCCTCCTCGCCGCCTGCGGCGGCGGCTCCGACAGCAAGTCATCCTCCAGCAACGGGAGTTCGGATGCGAGCGCGGCCACCACGACCGTCAACGGCGCCACCCAGCTCACCGTCCCGGACGGCGTGGACGACGCGACGAAGAAGGAGTACATCCAGGAGAACGCCATCGCGGTCTGCATGAAGAAACAGGGCTTCACCTACACCCCGCACGTGCGGTCCTCGACCGTGGCCGACCCGTTCTCCGCGGTCGACGGGGAGGACTACGCGCGGGCGAAGCAGTTCCGGCAGAAGTACGGCTTCGGGTACTACGCGGGCGCTGTCTACCCGAACGACCCCAACGTCCCTTTCAGCAAGGCCGCGATGGCCAAGCGGACCGCACCCCAGGACCAGGACGAGGACGGTCTGACCGACGCCCAGAAGAAGGCGTACGACATCGCGCTGACCGGTCCCCCGGCCAAGACCAAGGCCGAGGAGAAGGTCGGCGGGTGCACGGAGACGGGGCGGGCCGCGGCGCACGGGCCGGCGCTCAGCGCGGCGGCCGAGAAGAACGCGGAGCAGGCCCGCGACGACCAGAACCACGCCAACGGGCTCGCGCTCAACGGAGACGCCCAACTCGTCCAGCTCGCCCAGCAGTTCGCGAGCTGCCTGACCGGCCAGGGCATCTCCGTCAGCACCACCCAGCCGACCGGCATGGTGTCCATGGTCCGCCTCGACATCTCCCGCCAACTGCCGGAGAACTTCGTGTCGTTGAGCAAGGAGGACGCGCTGCCCCTCCTCGACAAGGACATCGGCATCGCCCTCAAGGACCTGGAGTGCGGCAAGAAGTTCCGCGCCGCGTACTTCCCCAAGGAGAAGGCCAAGCCCTACTACGGGGAGAACGGATGAGCCGCCCGGAGGAAGAGGGCCCGAGCCGGATCAGCAGCCGTATCGGCAGCGGTCGTAGGCGACTTGGGGTCGTCGTCTCGGCGGTCGTGCTGGTCGGGGCGGGTGGGTGGTTCGCCGGTACGCAGGTGCAGTCGCCGGCGGACGCCGCCGCCGCGCACCAGGCGCCGAAGGCCGGGCCGGTGACGGTCGCCGTCGTACGGCAGTCGCTCACCGCGAGTGTGGTGGCGACCGGGTCGGTCGAGTTCGCGTCACCGCGGCCGTTGTCGCTGGCCGGGCCGGTCGGCAGCGGGACGTCCGCCGGTGCGGACGGCGAGGGTGCCGAACAACGGGTCACCAAGGCGCCGGTGGCCGGTACGGAGATCAAGGAAGGCGACGTCCTGATGACGGTCAACGGCCGTCCGGTGTTCGCGCTCGGCGGTTCCGTACCGATGTACCGCGCACTGGGGCCGGGCACTTCGGGCGACGATGTGACGCAGCTTCAGAAAGCCTTGAAGCGGCTCGGGTTCGACCCCGGTGGCACCAGCGGGACGTACGGGCAGGGGACCGCCACCGCCGTCGCCGACTGGTACAAGAGCGAGGGGTACGACGCCCAGGAGCCGAGCCCCACCGATCAGCAGCAGCTCGGCTCGCTCGAACAGGCCGTCTCCGCCGCGCAGGAGGCGCTCCTCACGACCAACAGTGGTGCGGGAGCGGCCGGTTCCAGTGAGACCGGGTCGTCCAGCACCCCCAGCCCTCAGTCCAGCACGGACAAGCAGGTCCACGAGATCCAGGTCAAGTCCGCCCAGAAGGCACTCGACTTGGCGAACGACGCGCTCAGCAGCTTCAAGGCCACCTACGGTACGAAGGTCCCGGCCGGCGAGGTCGTCTTCCTGCCGAAGCTGCCCGCGCGGCTGGACAAGGTGAGCGTGAAGACGGGCGACACCCCGTCCGCCCAGATCGGCACGGTGACCAGTTCCGACGTGGTGGTGCAGGCGGCCGTCCCCGGCACCGACGCCCAACTCCTCCGCCACGGCATGACCGCCCAACTGACCACGGCGGACGGCAAGTCGGCGCAGGGAACGGTGGACGTCGTAGCGGACGGTTCCGATTCCTCAGCGGCCACGGACTCGGCCGCTACGACCCCCTCCACCACCGACGACGCGAACTCCGCCGCCGACTCCACCGCCGCCGTCCAGGTACGGATCACCGTCCCGGAACCCGGGCCACTCGCCGGTGAGGCCGAGGCCGCCGTGAAGGTGACCATCAAGGTCGGCGCCTCGGACGGCAAAGTGCTCACCGTGCCGATGGCCGCGATCCACACCTCGTCCGACGGTCGGGCCCGGGTCAAGGTCGAGCGTGGCGCCACCGTGACCGACGTCCATGTGACCGTCGGCCTCTCCGCCGCCGGGATCGTCGAAGTCAAGCCGGACGGGGGCGCGTTGCAGGCGGGCGAGAGGGTGGTGGTGGGCGAGTGACCGACACCGTGGTCGATGCCGAGGTCGATACCGTCATCCAACTCACCGGTGTGGAGCGGACGTTCCCCTCCGATCCGCCCGTGCACGCCCTGCGCGACGTCCACTTGGCCGTACGGCGTGGCGAACACCTGGCCATCGTCGGACCGTCCGGTTCGGGGAAGTCGACGCTGCTCAACACGCTCGGGCTGCTGGACCGGCCCACGGCGGGGTCGTATCTGCTGGACGGGGTGGAGACCACCGGGCTCGGCGATCTCGAACGAACCTCCCTGCGGGGAAGCCGCATCGGGTTCGTGTTCCAGTCCTTCCACCTGTTGCCGTACCGGACGGTCGACGAGAACGTGATGCTGGCCGAGGCGTACCGCAGGCCGCGGCCCGAACGGGGGCGGGGTGGGCGGCTCGCCCGCGCCCGTCAGGCCCTGGAGCAGGTGGGGTTGGAGCACCGGGTGGGTTTCCGGCCCGACCGGCTGTCCGGCGGGGAACGTCAACGGGTCGCCATCGCACGGGCGTTGCTCAGCGACCCGGCGCTGCTGCTCTGCGACGAGCCGACCGGCAACCTGGACACCGAGAACACCCTGTCCGTTCTGGAACTCTTCGACGACCTGTGCGCCCAGGGCATGACCCTGGTCGTGATCACCCACGACGAGGCGGTCAGCCGTCGGGCGGGGCGGTGCGTTCGTATCACCGACGGGCGCCTGGCCGAGGAGGTCAAGTGAGCGTCGGAGAAAGGGAGTTGGAGGGTTCCGCGCGGGTCGAGCGGCCCTGGATGGATCCACGGGACCTGTGGACGGAGGCCCTCGCCGGGGTCCTCGCCCGGCCGGTGCGGTCCGCGCTGACCACGCTCGGCACGGTCCTCGGCATCACCACGCTCGTCATCACCATCGGGGTCGCGTCCACCGCGGGCAACCAGATCGTCGGCCGTTTCGACGCGCTCACCGCGACCTCGGTGACCGTGACCGTGCCGGAACCGCTGCCCGGTGCGGAGGACGCCGGGCCGTTGGTGCCGTGGTCGGGGACCGATGCCGTGGCGCGGCTGGCCGGGGTGGAGTCGGTGGCGGCGCTCGCCGACTCCGACGCGACCGACAGCGTGCTTGTGCGGGCCAATGACGTGAGCGCGCCCGGCGACCTGTCCGGCCAGACCCTCGCTGTGGTCGCCGCCTCGGCGGGCCTGCCGGCGGCCGTGCACGGGCGGATGACCGCGGGACGGTTCTACGACGCCGGGGACATCGCCCGGCGCGACCACGTCGTCGTACTCGGCGACCAGGCGGCCCAACTCCTCGGCATCAAGCGGGTGGAGGACGCGCCGGCGGTCTTCTTCCGCGGGCAGTCGTACACCGTGATCGGCATCCTCGGCGGGATCCGGCGCGAGGCGCGGCTGTCCACCGCCGTGCTGGTGCCGCCCACCACCGCGGCCGACCGGATCGGGCTGCGGAACATCACCCGCGTGCTGGTCGACACGGCGCTGGGCGCGGCCAAACAGGTCGCGCGGCAGGCACCGATCGCGCTGGCGCCCGGGCACCAGGACTCGCTCGCCGTCGTCGCGCCGCCCGACCTCTCCAAGGCCCGCGCCGGCGTCCAGAACGACGCCAACAGCCTCTTCCTCGTCCTCGGCCTCGTCTCCCTCGTGGTCGGCGCGATCGGCATCGCCAACGTGACGCTGGTGACGGTGATGGAACGGGTCGGTGAGATCGGGCTACGGCGCTCGCTGGGCGCGTCACGGCGGCAGGTGGCCGGACAGTTCCTGCTGGAGTCGACAACCATCGGGCTGCTGGGGGGAGTTGTGGGCGCGGCCCTGGGCATCGCGGTCGTGGTCTGCGTCGCCGTGTTCAAGGAGTGGACGCCGGTGCTCGACCTCCGGCTCGCGCTGGGCGCGCCGCTCGCCGGTGCGCTCGTCGGGCTCCTCGCGGGGTTGTATCCGTCGCTGCGCGCCGCCCGCATGGAGCCGGTGGACGCGCTGCGTGCGCCGTCGTAGGAACGCGATCGGCTGAGGTGAGCTGTCGCCCGGGAACCTCAACTCACCTTCACGGACAGTTCTGTTGAGCCCTTGAGCGGGAGGGTGACGGAGCGGAAGCCGTTGGCCGGGTCGCGGATGTAGTCGAGGTAGTCGGGTTCGGCGTTGTCGTTCATCACGAAGGCGCCGGTGCGGAGTTGGGGTGCGATGAGCTCGATCACCTGGCGGGCCAGGGTCGGGCCGCCGTCGCTGATCGGCCAGCCGTCGATGAGCGCGAAGTCGACGGGGCCGCCGAGATCGCGCAGCGTCTCCCGGGCGTCGCCCACGCGCAGGTCGACGTACTTGTCCAACTCAGCCTCGGCCAGGTTGCGTTGGGCGGTGGCCGCCTTCTCCGGCACGATCTCGGAGCCGATCACCGTCCCGCCGCCGTTGTCGCGCACGGCGGCGGCGAAGTAGATCGTGGACACGCCGACGGACGTGGCGAACTCGACGACCCTCGTCGCGGCGATCGCCCGGCAGAGCAGATAGATGAGGTCGCCCTGATCGGCGTGGATCGAGAAGCCGATGTCGGCGTACGCGTGCGGATCGCGGGTGTCCGCGCCGCCACGCGGGCCGCCGTTCGCGGGGCGGCGGCTCTCGGTCCGCAGTCGGTCCAGTACAGCCGTGATCTGAGGGTCCCGCAGGGGGCTGGTGGAATTCTGCGCGGGCATCATCACTCCAGTTGTTGTATCGCCGATACGTTCCAGGCCTATCACGATATATCGATTGCTGTCGACGGCTCCCGTTACGAGTCACCCGGGGCCGGGGTGAGGTAGGCGAGGGAAGGGGGGAAGCACAGGCAATACGGGCAACACAGAAGGAGTCCGTCGTGGTCGACCGGCGCAGGTTCATCGTGGGGTCCGGTGCCGTCGGCACCCTGGCCGTGCTCGGCGCGACGGCCGCGTGCACGGCGAAGGAGGCCGAGGGCGAGGCCGTGAGCGAGACGACGTCGGCCACCGGCCACGTCCGGAGCGCCACCGCGAACAGCCCTGTCGACGTCCACGTTCAAGGTCACCGGCCGCACGGTCACGAAGGTCTACCCGAACCGTTCCGCCGACCTCGCGGCGCACGGCAGCAACGGCCGCTACGTCATCGTCGAACTGTCCCCGGACGACAAGGCGGCGGCGCTGTGGGTGACCCAGGAGGGTTCCGGCACCGCGTCCAGTTCCTCACCCAGCGCATCCCCTACGGCGTCTTCGTCGTCCAGCTCCGGTCAGGCCCCCGGCGGAGGCGGCCCGAAGGTCGGCGACAGCACCCCCGGCGGAACCATCGTCGCCGCGAAAGCCACGCTCACCCAGGCCGGCACGGTCACCACCACGCGGGGCAGGCAGTACCCCGCGAGTACTACGGCGCTGACGACCGACGCGGTGAAGAACCTGATCGTCGACGACTTCCAGCAGTTCACCTTCGACGACCCGGCGACCGGCCAGACCCTCAAGTACAACCTGTTCGTCCCCAAGCACTACAACCCGCGCAAGAGCTACCCGCTGGTGCTGTTCAGGCACGACGCGAGCGTGGTCAACGTGGCGACCGAGGGCCCGCTCGTGCAGGGCCTCGGCGCGGTGTGCTGGGCGAGCCCCGAGGACCAGGCCCGGCACGAGGCGTTCGTCCTCGCGCCCGAGTACGGGGCGGTGGTGATCGACGACGACTACGAGCCGTCGACCCGCTTCGACGCCACCGCGAACCTCGTCGAGTCCGTCACGCGGCAGTACAGCATCGACGCCGACCGCCGCTACACGACCGGTCAGTCGATGGGCGCGATGATGTCCCTCGGCCTGAACATCAGGTACCCCGACCTGTTCGCGGCGGCGTTCATCGTGGCCGGGCAGTGGCCGGAGGCACAGGCGGTACCCCTCGCCAAGAAGAACCTGTGGATCCTCGTCTCGGCCGACGACACCAAGGCGTACCCGGGCGAGCAGGCCATCACCGAGGTCATCCAGGAACAGGGCACGAAGGTCAGCACCGCGCTGTGGGACGGGCAGTCCACCGCCGCCGAGTTCGCGGCGGACGTGCGGAGCATGAAGGCCCAGCGGACGCCGGTGAACTTCGCCGCGTTCAAGACCGGCACGACCGTACCGTCCGGCTCGACCACCAGCGCGCACGTGGGTACCTGGCAGATCGCGTACACGATCCCCGGCATCCGGGACTGGATCATGCGGCAGTCGCTGTAGTGCCACGGGCGCGCGGGGGCGGGTCCTCGCCGCGGTACTCCGAGGCATAGAGTGCTGCGGCAGATCCGACAGAACCGCCCGCCCGCCCGTGGAGGTAGATCGCGATGGAGACCCCGCCGCAGCTCACCATGGGACGGCTGTTCTCCTCGTGGCAGGCGGACGTCCCCGCGCTGCTGGTCGTCGTACTCCTCGGCGGCCTGTACGGCTGGGGCGTCCTGCGCCTGCGGCAGCGCGGCGAGGCCTGGCCGGTGGCGCGGACCGCCGCGTTCGCGCTGCTCGGCCTCGGCACGCTCGTGGTCGCCACGATGTCGGCGCTCGCCGTGTACGACCGTGTGCTGTTCTGGCCCGCCGCCGTCCAGAACATCCTCCTCGACCTGATCGCCCCGCTCGGCCTGGCCCTGGGCGATCCGCTACGGCTGGCCCTGCGCGCCCTGCCCGAACGCGGCGCCGCCCGCGCGCAAGGGGCGCTGACCGGCCGCCTGGTACGGCTGCTCACCTTCCCGCTGGTCAGCACGGCCCTGGTGCTCGCGACCGAGCTGACGATCTACTTCACTCCGTACTTCGAGACCGCCCTGGCCGACAACTGGCTTCACCAGCTGATGTACCTCCATCTGCTGCTGGCCGGGAGCCTGTTCGTACTGCCGGTGCTCACGCGGGAGGAGGCGCTGCCCGCGTGGTGCACGCATCCGGTGCGGGCGGGGCTGGTGTTCGTCGACGGGATCATCGACGCGGTGCCGGGGATCGTGGTGATGACCCACGGCACGCTGATCGCCGGGGCCTGGTACCTGAGCCACTCCCCGTCCTGGGCCCCCGACGTCCAGCACGACCAGCAGCTCGGCGGCGGCGCGATGGTCAGCATCGCCGAACTGGTCGCCCTCCCCTTCCTCCTCGCGATCCTCGTCCAGTGGGCCCGCACCGAACGCGCCGAGACGGTCGCGCTGGACCGGCGACTGGACAGTGAACTGGAAGTGGTCCGGGCGACGCCGGCGGAGGCCTCGACGGGGACTGCGACGGGGGCTGAAACAGGGACTTCTACTGAAGGGCCCGATCTCGTACGACCCTGGTGGGAGACCGAGAACAGCGAGGTCGCGCACCGCATCCGGGGACAGCGGTAGGCGTTCCTCACACCGCGTCCAGGGCGTCCAACTCCCTTATGAGCCGGGCCCCTTCACGGGTCATGATCTCCGGGTCGCGCAGGGCGTTGGAGAGCAAGGACATGCCCTGATAGGCGCCGACCAGGGCCAGCGCACGGCCCTCGGGGTCGGCCGCGCCGAGCTGCCGGTACTGCTCCGTCACCCAGTCCACCAACCGCCGTATGACCTGGCCCGCGGCGAGATCGAGGCCGTCCTCGTAACGCTTGTCCAGCTCTACGGCGAGCGTGCCCATGGGGCAGCCGTGGCGGGCCGCGGTGTCCTTCTGCTCGACCCAGCCGCCGACGAGGGCCTTGAGGCGTTCGCGCGGGTCGGGGAGCCGGTCGAGCCGCGCGGTCAGGGTCTCCAGGTTGCCGGTGTGCTCGGAGAGGGCTGCCTCGATCAGCTCGTCCTTGGTCTTGAAGTAGTAGTAGACGTTGCCCGTCGGGACGTCGGCGGCACGGGCGATGTCGGCGATGGTCGTGCGCTCCACGCCCTGTTCGTGCAGGACCCGGGCGGTGGCGGTCGTCAGGCGCTGCCGTTTGCCCGCGGCGGCGGGCCGGGCGGGCCGGGAATCCTTTGAGTCAGTCATCTGACTAATTATAGACAACCGAGGGGTCGATCGTGCTAGCTTCTTCCCGACGGAGTTAGTCAGCCAACTAACTCATACACGACGGGGGTAACGGCATGATTGTGGTGACGGGTGCGACCGGGAACGTGGGGCGGACGCTGGTGCGGATCCTCACGGAGGACCAGGTCCCGGTGACGGCAGTGGCCCGGCACATCAGCGGACCGGGCACGGTGGCCGCCGACCTGGCCGAACCGGACGGCCTGCGGGGCGCGTTCGAGGGAGCCGAGGCGCTGTTCCTGCTGGTCGCGGGCGAGCGGCCGTACGACATTCTGGACGTGGCCAGGTCCGCCGGTGTCCGCAAGGTGGTGCTGCTGTCCTCGCAGGGCGCCGGGACCCGTCCGGAGGCGTACGCGCATCCGCGCCGATTCGAGGCCGCCGTACGGGAGTCGGGGCTCGACTGGACGATCCTGCGGTCGGGCGGGCTGGACAGCAACGCGTTCGCCTGGGCCGAGTCGATCCGCGCGGGGCGGACGGCAGCGGCGCCCTTCGGTGATGTGGGCCTGCCCTTCGTGGATCCGGACGACGTGGCCGCGGTCGCCGCCGCCGTCCTGCTCACCGACGCGAGCACGCACACCGGCGCGACCTACACGCTTACCGGCCCGGCGCCGACGACACCCCGCGCGCGGGCGGCGGCGATAGGGGCCGCGCTCGGTGAGCCGGTGACCTTCGCGGAGCAAACGCGCGCGGAGGCCCACGAGTTGATGGCACGGTTCATGCCACTGCCGGTGGTCGAGGGCACGTTGGCGCTGCTCGGCGGGCCGACCGAGGAGGAGCAGCGGGTGAGTCCCGACGTCGAGCGGGTCCTGGGGCGGGCGCCGGGTGCGTTCGCGGGATGGGCCGAGCGGAACGTGGTGGCGTTCCGATGACCACAACCCACTCCACCCGCGTCCTCGACTCGACCATGTCCTACCGGGAGTCGGGCACCGGGGCGCCGATCGTGTTCCTGCACGGCAACCCGACCTCGTCCCACCTGTGGCGGAACGTCATGCCGGGTGTCGCTTCCGGGCGGCTGCTGGCGCCCGACCTCATCGGCATGGGCGACTCGGGCAAGCCGGAGATCGCGTACTCCTTCGCCGACCACGCCCGGTACCTGGACGCCTGGTTCGACGCACTCGGGCTGCGGGACGTGATGCTGGTCGGGCACGACTGGGGTGGCGCCCTGGCCTTCGACCGGGCCGCGCGTCATCCGGACCGGGTGCGGGGCATCGCGTTCACCGAGACCATCGTCAAGCCGATGAGCTGGGCGGAATTCCCCCAAGGGGGCCGGGAGTTGTTCCGCGCGATCAAGACGGAGGGGGTCGGCGAGGCCATGATCCTCGACGAGAACGCCTTCATCGAACAGGCACTCCCCGCCGCCTCCGCCACCCCCCTCACCCCGGCCGACCTCGCCACCTATCGCAAGCCGTACCCCACCCGCGAGAGCCGCCGCCCCCTCCTGCGCTGGGCGCGCTCGATGCCGCTGGGCGGCGAACCCGCCGACGTCGTGACCAGGATCGAGGCCTACGACCGGTGGCTGGCGGCCAGCCCGGAGGTACCCAAGCTGCTGCTCACGTTCACGCCCGGAGCGGGGACGATGATGGACGAGGACGCCATCGCCTGGTGCGCGGCGAACATCGCCGCCCTGGAGATCGAGCACTCGGACGCCGTCGCCGGCCATCACACCCCGGAGGACCAGCCCGAGTTGATCGCGGCCGCGATATCGGGCTGGGTGGAGCGGCTCGGCCTCACGCAGGGTCACAGAATGATCACGAGGTGAAACTCTCGGGTGAGCTGGTCGCGGAACAGCGACAGAGTGTGACTCTCCGTATGTGCCGGGATCTTCCGACGACGTGGAACGGGGCTCCGTCGTCCGGGCCAGGGGTGGGGTCAATGAGTGCTTACCGGTTCAATCCGCCGCCCGGCTGGCCCGTGCCGCCTCCGGGCTGGGCGCCGCCGCCGGAGTGGGTGCCCGACCCGACGTGGCCGACGCCTCCGGAGGGCTGGCAGTTGTGGGTGCCGGAGGCGGCTTCGCCCGGGACCGTGACGGCGGCCGCACCGGAGCCGGGCGCACCCGACTTCCCCGGCTCCCCCACCGCTCCCGCCGTACCCGCGCCCCGTAAAAGCGGCCTCTTCGGCCGTCGCCGTGCCGACGCCCTCTCCGAGGCCGACGAGTTGCGGGGCTGGATCACCCGGACGCAGGGGCTGGACGCCGTGCAGGTGGCCGACCTGGTGCGGCGGACCGAGCTGGAGGCCGCCGAGCTGCGGAAGCGGCTCGCCGCCGAGGCCGCAGCGGAGGCGCAGGGGGTGTTGAAGGACTCCCGGGACACCGCCAAGGAGATCCTCGACGACGCGCGCCGGACGGCGAAGGAGACCGAGCGGACGCGCAAGGACGCCGACCGGCAGCGCAAGGAGGTGTTCGACGGGGAGCGGCGGCTCGCCGAGCTGCAGGCCCGGATCGTCGTCACCGACGAGACCGCGATGCTGCAGGAGGCCGGGGTCTACGCCTACCGGCACGCCCTGCACGACGCCATCGCCTACCGCAGCCGGCTCGACACCCTGCAGACCGAGATCAAGAACCTCGCCCGCACCGACCGGGCCGTCCTCGCCATCACGGGCTGGACGGTCAACGGCTCCACGCGCGAGGGCCAGAAGATGGTCCGCGACTTCTCCAAGCTGATGCTGCGCGCCTACAACGCCGAGGCCGACTACGCGGTGCGGACCATGCGCCCGCACCGGCTGCGCTCGCTCGTCGACCGCCTCTACAAGAGCCGCGAGACGATCGCCAAACTCGGCGCCACCATGCAGATCCGGATCAGCGACGAGTACCACAACGCGCGGGTACGGGAGTTGGAGCTCACCTCCGACTTCCTGCAGAAGAAGGACGAGGAGAAGGAGGCCCAGCGCGAGGCCCGTGCCAAGGAGCGCGAGGAGGCGGCCGTCCAGCGCGAACTCGACCGCCAGCGCGAGAAGTTGAACAAGGAGCTCGGCCACTACCAGGCGGCTCTGGACCGGCTGCGCGAGCGCGGCGACGAGGCGGCCGTCGCGGAGATGGAGGCCAAACTCGCCGAGATCGAGGGCGCGTTGCAGGACGTCGAGACCCGCGCGGCGAACATCCGCACCGGCTATGTCTACGTCATCTCGAACGTCGGCGCGTTCGGCGACCGGGTCGTGAAGATCGGTATGACCCGCAGGCTCGAACCCCTCGACCGGATCTACGAGTTGAGCGGCGCCGCGGTGCCGTTCCGCTTCGACGTCCACGCGCTGATCTTCAGCAAGGACGCGGTCGGCCTGGAGTCGGAACTCCACCGGCAGTTCGCCCCGCGCCGGGTGAACCAGGTCAACAGCCGCAAGGAGTTCTTCTACGCCACCCCGGCCGAAGTACGGGACGCGCTGAAGCCGTTCACCGGCCAGCACCTGATCGAGTTCACCGAGAAACCCCAGGCGCTGGAGTGGCGGGCCGGCAAGCAGACGACGTGACCCCGCATCCCGCCCGTCTACCGCCTATCGCCTCGCCTATCGCACGATCCGCACCTGCCGGGACACGCTCACCTGGTCCACGTCGGACGTCCTGACGGTGACCTTCATGGTCCAGGTCCCGGCGATCGGCAGGTTGAGGGTGTTGGTCCCCCAATAGCCGCCCTCGTCCTTGACGTCGGCGTCGAGGGGACCGATCTTCTGCGCCGGGAGCGTGAAGGAGAGCCGGAGTTCGGGGACCGTGGCGAAGCCGCCGTCGGGGCCGTAGACCACCGCCTCGACGGAGTTCTCGCCGACGCGTCCGGGGTCGAGGGTGATCTGCACCTTGCCGCCTGCGTTGCCGACGTGGAAGGGGACGGTGGTGACGGAGGCCGCCGGTATGCCGGCCGGTGTCGCCGTCCGCTGCGCGTCCGCCGCGGCCCGGCCGGGGAGGGTGTTGGTCAGCAGGGTGGTGATCACCAACACCACGACACCGACGCCGACCTCGAACAGCACCGAGCGGCGGAGGCCGCGGCGGTACCGGTCCTGGGAGTCCTCACCACCCTCCGCCACAGCGTCACCCTCACCCGCTGGAGTCGACGCCCCGTCCGCCCCCGCGCGCACCAACTCCGGCACCCGGAGCCGCACGTCCGCCCCCACCATCCGCCCCGTCCACTGCCGGGACCACCCCGCCACCGCGAGCAGCAGCGTCACCGCGCCGAGCTTCACGAGCAGGATGCGGCCGTACGGCGTCCCGGTCAGGGCATTCCAGGAGCCGAGGCCGCGCCAGGACTGGTAGACGCCGGTGACGACGAGGACGGTCACCGAGGCGAAGGCGAGGCGGGAGAAACGGGCCACCGGGGCCGCGTCGAGGTCCGACGAGCGGTAGAGGACGGTGAGCAGGGCCGTCAGGCCGCCGAGCCACACCGACATCGCGAGCAGATGCAGGACCGCCGACGTCATCGCCACCGGCACCTGGATCCCGGCGGACGCGTGTTCCGCCGACGCCCAGGTCAGCGCCAGCCCGACCGCGAGGGCGGCACCCGTTCCGAGGGCCACCCGCCCGAACCGCTCCCGCCCCCGAAGTCGTAGGAGAAATGCGGCTGTTGCGGCGAGGAGGACGAGCCGGGCCGCAAGTGCCAGGCCCGGGCGGGAAGTCAGCGTCTTCGGGATCGCGGAGGGTTCGAAGGCCGTGGCCAGGCCGGTGCCCGCCTCGTAGGGGGCGCGGAGGATCAGGAGGGCGACGGTGGCCGCCAGCAGGGTCCACCAGCCCATCAGGATCGGCTTGTTGAGGACGGCCGGGTTCGGGGGGCGGCAGAGGGTGACGAAGGTTGCCGTGCCGATGAGGAGGGCCGCGGCTATGTACGCGAAGTAGCGGGCTATGTCGTACAGGCTGCCCGTGAGGGGGTCCTCGGTCGGGGCCGTGGTGATCGGGGTGGTCGTGGCGGAGGGTTTGCCGATGGAGAAGGTGAAGGCGCCCGAGACCGGGTGGCTGTCGGCCGAGACCACGCGCCAGGCGACCGTGAAGGTGCCGGTGCCGAGCTTGGCGGGGAGCGTGACGCTCGCCGTGTCCCCGGCGTCCTTCGCGTGGTGCGCGGAACTCGTCTTCACCCGCCGGTTGTCGGGGTCGTAGACGCGGAAGGAGTCGTCGAGCAGGGCGACGGATTCGGAGAAGGTGAGGGTGACGGCGCGGGGGGCGGACTTGAGGACGCTGCCGTCGGCGGGGTCGGTGGATTCGAGGGCGGCGTGCGCGGACGCGGTGCCCGCGGTGCCGAGGAGGAGCAGGACCAGCAGGGAGCCCAGCAGCACCAGCCCTTGAACTCCTCGCCGGCCGCCGCCTCCGTCGCCCCTGCCGGCTCCGGTAACTCCGATGCGCCGTCCCTCGCCGCGTCCAACGCGCTGACCCTCATTCCGTCGTCGGCTCACGCCATGTCTCCGTCTTCGGAACTTCTCCGCTTCCGGAACTTCTCCGTCTTCGGACTTGCAGACCCCCGGTTATGTACGGAGGAACCACATCTCGCGCTCACCATGTGGGTCGCGCCATCACTCCGCCGTCGACGACGAGGTCGTGCCCGCTGACCCAGGAGGCGAGACGCGAGGCCAGGAACACACACGCGTCCCCGACATCCTCCGGCCGCCCCAGCCTCCCCGTCGGCGCCGCCTCCCGCCACCGCCGCACCCCGTCCGGCCAGGCCTCCGCCAGCCCCTCCCGGTCGATCAGACCGGGCGAGACCGTGTTGACGCGGATGCCGTACGGGCCGTACTCCAGGGCCGCCGACCGCGCGTGCATGACGACGGCGGCCTTGGCCGCGGAGTAGTGCGCGTGGAGGGCGGCGGGGGCGCTCGCCTCGATGGACGCGATGTGCGTCACCGTGCCACCGGCACCGTGTTCCCTCATCACCTCGGCCGCCGCCTGCGTGCACGCGAAGACGCTGGTCAGGTTGGTGTCGACGACCGTCCGCCAGTCCGCCGCCGTCATCCCGGGCAGGGGTTGCGTGGGCTGTACTCCCGCGTTGTTGACCAGTGCCGTGAGCCGTCCGCCGGCCCATTCGGCCGCCTCGCGGACCAGTCCGCGGCAGGCGTCCTCGTCGGTCAGATCGGCTTGCAGTACGACGGCCCGGGCGCCCAACTCCCTTACGCGGGCGGCGACTTCACCGGCCGCCCGCACCGCCGTACGACAATGGAGTACGACCCCCGCCGCGCCCTCCTCCGCGAACCGCAGCGCGATCCCCCGGCCGATGCCGCCGCTCGCGCCCGTGACCAGGGCGAACTGGCCCTCCAGCAGGCGGCTCACGGGCGGCACAGCCCGGTGACGCGGGCGGCCTCGGAGGGGTAGCGGGCGGTCAACTCGGCCGCGTCGCCGTGCTCGTAGCCCTCGTAGGTGAAGCCGGGTGCCATCGTGCAGCCGAAGAACGTCCACGCGCCGCCCGCCACCACCCGCGCCCCCATCCACGTGCCGCCCGGCACGGTGAACTGGAGGTGCCGGCCGTGCAGCGGGTCCGGGCCGAGGACCGCCGTGCTCGACGTACCGTCCGGGGCGAGGAGCAGGAGTTCCAGCGGATCGCCGAGGTAGAAGTGCCAGACCTCGTCGGCGGGGAGGCGGTGGAGCGCGGAGAAGTCGTCCGCCGTGAGCAGGGCGACGATCGCGGTGCCCTCCGGGCGGCCGTCGGACCGCACCGGGCCCGCCCACGTCCGGCGGAACAGGCCGCCCTCGCGGGGGATCGGCTCCAGGCCGTAGTGGGCGACGAGGTCTTCTGGGGTCACTCCGGTCACTTCGGCAGGCTACGGGAGGACGACCCTCGGGCCCGCCACGAACCCCTGCCGCAGGAACCGCGCGATCGCCCTCTCGTGGAGAGGACACCCATCACCGCCGCCGACCAGAAGCCGGTGGTCTACCAGCAGGACACCCCCGGCGTGCCCGGCGCCGCCGAGAACGGTGACATGTTCGGCCAGTCGATCAGCATCGGGAACGTCGACGGCGACAAGTACGCCGACGTCCTCGTGGGCGCCCCCGGCGAAGCCGTCGGCACGCACAAGCTGGCGGGCACCGCGGTCCTGCTGCGCGGCTCCGCCACCGGCCTCACGACCGCCAAGGCCGCCGGATACACCCAGGACACAGCGGGTGTGCCCGGCGCGGTCGAGACCGGGGACCAGTTCGGGGCGGCCGTCCACCTCGCCGACCTGAACAAGGACGGCAAGGCCGAGACGGTCGTCGGAGCACCCACCGAGAACAGCGACGGCTGTGTCTGGGTCGCCCGCGGCTCGTCCTCGGGCCCCGTGGCCAACGGTTCGGCCAACATCTGCGGCAAGAGCGCCGGCATCACCGTGCACGGCGTGAAGGGCTACTTCGGCGCGGCGTTCGCCAGTCCTCACGTGGAGCTCTGACCCGCGCGGAGGCATCATCGGGGTCATGGACGCAACCCTTCACCTCGCCCAGGACCCCGCCGCCGACGAACTCCTCGGCCGTTCCCCGCTCGCCGCGCTGGTGGGGATGCTGCTCGATCAGCAGGTGCCGATGGAGTGGGCGTTCAAGGGGCCGCGGACGATCGCCGACCGGCTCGGGGCCGCCGATCTGGACGCGCGGGAGATCGCCGCACAGGACCCCGAGGCCTTCGCGGCGCTGCTCTCCGAGAAGCCGGCCGTGCACCGCTACCCCGGTTCCATGGCCAAGCGGATCCAGCAGCTCTGCCAGTACCTCGTCGAGCACTACGACGGGGACGCGAGCGGCGTCTGGGAGGGCGTCGGCACGGGAGCCGAGCTGCTCAAGCGGCTTGAGGAGCTGCCCGGGTTCGGCAAGCAGAAGGCGCAGATCTTCCTCGCCCTGCTCGGCAAGCAGCTCGGGGTCACGCCGAAGGGGTGGAGGGAGGCCGCCGGGGCGTACGGCGAGGCGCAGTCCTACCGTTCCGTCGCCGACATCACCGGGCCCGAGTCCCTGGCCAAGGTCCGCGCCCACAAGCAGGAGATGAAGGCGGCCGCCAAGGCGGCGAAGGCAGCCGGCGGCAAGTAACCCCACCACCGCCCGACAATCCCGTCAGCCAGGTGGCCCGCCCCGGTGGCGGCCCGTCCGACCCCGGTCAGAACATGGACCATGACCGAGGCACCGAGCGGCCCCTCCTGGGGCCCGGAGTTCGACGACCGCCGCGCCCACGACACCCGTGTCCCGCGCGCGCCGCGGCCCCCGCATGACGAGCCGGAATTCGAAGGGCCCCTCTTCGCCCTCTCCAAAGCCGCCTGGCAGGTCGTCCTGCTCACCGGCGTCGCTTCTCTCATCCTCGGCGTGCTGGTCCTCGTGTGGCCCGGCGCGTCCCTCTTCGCGGCCGGGATCCTCTTCGGCGTCTACCTGCTGATCAGCGGTGTCTTCCAGCTGGTCTCCGCCTTCGGCACGCACCGGGCGACCTCGCTGCGCGTACTGGCGTTCATCAGCGGCGCGCTGTCGATCGTGCTGGGCCTGTTCTGTTTCCGCGGGCCGATGCAGTCGATCCTGCTGCTCGCCCTGTGGATCGGCATCGGCTGGCTGATCCGGGGCATCACGCAGACCCTGGCCGCCATCCAGGACCGGACGATGCCCGCGCGCGGCTGGCAGATCTTCCTCGGGATCGTCACCTTCGTCGCCGGCATCGTGCTGATCGACTCCCCGTTCCGCTCGGTCGCCGTCCTCACCCTCGTCTGCGGCATCTGGCTGGTCGCGGTCGGCGTCGTCGAGATCGTCACGGCCGTCCGGATGAGGAGCCACGCCAAGCAGGTGCCCCAGGCCCTGTGAGGCTCGTTGGTAGGCCGTGCGGGCGGTTTACGCGCCCGCCGCGATGAACGCCGTACGGCCGCTGGGAGATGACCTTCCATGAGCACGAGGGTGCGCACCACGCGAAGCCTCCCCCGCAGCCGCGCCTGGCTGCGGGCGCTCGTGCTGCTGCTCGCCCTGCTGGTGCCCGGCACGCATGCCGAGGTGCGCGCGACATCCGTCGCCTCGTCCGCCGAGACGACCGTCGAGTACGACGTCCTCGACCCGGCCGCCGCCCTGCGGCCCGTCTCGCTCACCGTCCGCCGGCCCACCGTGCCCCTGCGGCCCGCGCCCACCCCGGCGTCCCGGGCGCTCCGGGTGCGCTCCTTCCCCGCGCCGCCCTGGCCGCCGTACACCCTGCGCGCTCTGCGCACCGTGGTCCTGCGCTGCTGACGGACCGACCGTCCCCCGAGGTCAACCCGTCACCGCGACGTTAGGAACACAGCCATGCCCATCGACCCGTACGCGGTCCTGCGCGCCCTGCTGCGCGCGGAGGCCGTCCGCAACGCGCCCAAGCCGGAAGTCCGCCGACCCGAGCCGCAGCGGCCCCCGGAGGAACGGGCGCGCTGACCCGCCGTAGGCAGAACGGACCGGCGGGGGCTAGCGCTTCCGCCGGGCCGTGCCGAAGAGGGAACGGGTGATCTCGCGGCCGATCTGGGTGCCGACCGATCGCGCCAGGGACTTGAACATCCCGCTGCCGACGACCTGTTGGACCATCGACTCGTCCTGCTTCGGAGCCGACTTGGCAGCCGGCTTCGGTGCCTCCTGCGGCTGAGGGCGTGACGACAGCTTCTCGTACGCCGACTCGCGGTCCACAGCCTGTGCGTAACGGCCGTAGAGGGATGAGGACTTGACCGCCGCGTCGAGGCTCGCCGCGTCGACCGGGCCCATCAGGGACTCGGGGGCGCGCAGGCGGGTCACCGCGACCGGGGTCGGGGCGCCGTTCTCGCTCAGGACCGTGACGACCGCCTCGCCGGTGCCCAGGCCCGTGAGGATCTCCTCCAGGTCGTAGGAGGAGTTCGGGAAGGTTTTCACCGTCGCCTTCAGGGCCTTCTGGTCGTCCGGGGTGAAGGCGCGCAGCGCGTGCTGGACGCGGTTGCCGAGCTGGGCCAGGACGTCGCCGGGTACGTCCTTCGGGGTCTGGGTCACGAAGAAGACGCCGACCCCTTTCGAGCGAATGAGGCGGACGGTCTGCGTGATGGAGTCCAGGAACGCCTTCGACGCGTCGTTGAAGAGCAGATGCGCCTCGTCGAAGAAGAACACGAGCTTCGGCTTGTCGGCGTCGCCGACCTCCGGGAGGTCGTGGAAGAGGTCGGCCAGCATCCACATCAGGAAGGTCGAGAACAGCTGCGGTTTGTCCTGTACGGCGGGGAGTTCGAGGACGGAGACCATGCCCCGGCCGTCCGACACCGTACGCAGCAGCTCGCTCGTGTCGAAGTCGGGCTCGCCGAAGAAGTCGGCCATGCCCTGCGCCTCGAAGGCGGTGAGGGAGCGCAGGATCACGCCGGCCGTGGCGGTGGACAGGCCACCGATGTTCTTCAGTTCCGTCTTGCCCTCGTCGGAGGTGAGGAAGGTGACGACCGCCCGCAGGTCCTTGAGGTCGATCAGCTCCAGGCCCTTGGTGTCGGCGTAGTGGAAGATCAGGCCGAGGGACTGCTCCTGGGTCTGGTTGAGCTGGAGGACCTTGGACAGCAGGATCGGGCCGAAGCCGGTGATCGTGGCGCGGACGGGGATGCCGTGGCCGATGCCGCCGAGGGCGTAGAACTCGGCCGGGAAGCCGGTCGCCGTCCACTGCTGCTTCACCTCGGCCGCCCTGCCCGCGACCTTGTCGTTCGTGACGCCCGGCGCCGAGATGCCCGACACATCGCCCTTCACATCCGCCAGGAACACCGGCACACCCTGCGCCGATAGCTGCTCGGCGATGAGCTGGAGGGTCTTGGTCTTGCCGGTGCCGGTGGCGCCCGCGACGAGGCCGTGGCGGTTGAGCATCGGGAGGGGGATGCGGATCTGCGCGTCGGGCAGACAGGCCCCGTCCCACAACAGGGCGCCCAGGTCGAGTGCAGGTCCTGTGAAGGCGTACCCGGCGGCGATCGTCTCGCTGTCACTCATATCAGGCCCCTGTTCCCGTTTTGCCCGGCTTTACGGCATCTTTTCCAGCGTCGCACTCCGTCTCCATGGCTGCGCCCGGAACGTCATGACCGGTAGGCTTTCCGTGTGATCTTCAAGCGCATCGGAAACGGCCGGCCGTACCCCGACCACGGCCGGGAGAGCACCCGGCAGTGGGCGGATGTCGCGCCGCGCCCGGTCCGCCTCGATCAGCTCGTGACGACCAAGGGCCAGCTCGACCTGGAAACGCTCCTCGCCGAGGACTCGACCTTCTACGGCGACCTCTTCGCGCACGTCGTGAAGTGGCAGGGCGACCTTTACCTGGAGGACGGCCTGCACCGCGCGGTCCGCGCCGCGCTGCAACAGCGCCAGGTGCTCCACGCACGCGTGCTTGAGCTGGACTAGCACCGGACCCGTTCGGTGTTGACCCTTTCGGGTTGGTCTCGGCGCTGTCGAATGATCATCTAGTAGGCATCGTCGCCCGGGCGCACTACGCTGCGCTCATGAGCATGCTGACTCCCCCAGGCATGGGCGGCCAGTACCGGATCACGGGGGACAAATACCCGCGTATGCGCCGTCCGCGGCGCCGCGGGAGGCTCGTCCTCATGGTGGTCGCGTCCGTCGCCGTACTGGGTGTGGGCGGGTGGGGCACGTTGCAGCTCATCGACGTCTTCACCGGTGGCGGCAAGCAGGCCGCGGCGGCCGGTCCCAAGGCCGACTGCGCGACCAAGGCGAGCCCCTCGGCGAGCACGGGCACGAGCACCGGCTCCGCCGTGCCGAAGCCCGCCCAGATCACCGTGAACGTCTACAACGCCACGCCCCGCAGCGGCCTCGCCAAGTCGACCGCCGACGAACTCGAGAAGCGCGGCTTCAAGATCGGTGACGTGGGCAACGCGTCCGCGCAGTGGGACAAGAAGGTCAAGGGCACCGGCGTCCTGCTCGGCCCCGCCTCCGCCCTCGACACCTCGCTGCCCGTCCTCGCCACCCAGCTCACCGGCGCCGAGCGCCGCACCGAGGCCACCCGCAAGGGCACCGCGATCGACCTCGTCATCGGCACCGCCTTCAAGAACCTCACGGCGAAGGCGGCCGCCGACAAGGCCCTGGCCGCCCTGTCCGGACCCGAGCCGACGGCCACCGCGACACCGAAGAGCTGCTCGTAGCCGTACGGGAACGGTCGTAGAGCCGTGGAAAAGGGCGTACGAAAACTCCCGTACGGCGAGTAAGAGCCGTACGGGAATCGGGTGTTGACCGGGTGTCGGCCGAGGTCTGCCCGGTGCTACTCGGCCGCGCCGTACAGGCGGTCGCCCGCGTCGCCGAGGCCCGGGACGATGTAGCCGTGCTCGTTCAGGCGCTCGTCGACCGAGGCCGTCACGACCGTCACCGGGGTGCCCGCGAGCTCGCGCTCCATGACCTCGACGCCCTCGGGGGCGGCGAGCAGCACTACGGCGGTCACGTCGTCGGCGCCGCGCTTGATCAGTTCGCGGATCGCCGCGACCAGGGTGCCGCCGGTGGCCAGCATCGGGTCGAGGACGTACACCTGGCGACCGGAGAGGTCCTCCGGCATGCGCGTGGCGTACGTGGAGGCCTGGAGGGTCTCCTCGTTGCGCACCATGCCCATGAAGCCCACCTCGGCGGAGGGCAGCAGCCGGACCATGCCGTCCAGCATGCCGAGGCCGGCTCGCAGGATCGGCACGACCAGCGGGCGCGGGTAGGACAGCTTGACGCCGGTGGTCGGGGAGACCGGCGTCGTGATGTCGACCTGTTCGGTGCGCACGTCGCGCGTGGCCTCGTAGGCGAGCAGGGTGACCAGCTCGTCGGCGAGGCGGCGGAAGGTCGCGGAGTCGGTGCGCCGGTCGCGCAGCGTGGTGAGCTTGTGGGCGACCAGGGGGTGGTCGACGACGTGGAGACGCATGTCCACAACAGTAGCCGCCGCTCCGTGCCTGCTCGCGCTGGCATCAAACCGCCCGTCCGGGGGAAAGTGGGAGGGACGGAACGGGGTGGTGAACCGATGCCTGACCGTGAGTCCCACAAGGACCCGTCACAGCACGACAGCCCGGAGAGCGATGCCGAGCGCAGGCGGCGCCGGGCCCAGTTCCTGCGCGAGCTGACCGAGGCGCGCGAGCTGCGCGACCGGGTCCAGCCCCGCCGCGCCAAGGCCGCCCGGCTGCGCCACGCCATGCGTATGCGCACGTTCCGCTGGTAGTTGAGGCCTGTCTCACAGCACTTTGTAAGCCCAACCGGGTGCGTGTGCACGGCGATCGCCGCGTACGATCCCGCTGGTGGTCGATCAAAACGGGCGGACACAGGGAGCCGAAGACGTCCCCTGAACGCCTTGTTTCTGCCACGATTCCGAGTGGGTGGGGCTCGGAGCACGAGCTCTCCCCGCCCGCAGCCTCCGCCGGGGGGACCCCCAACCGGCACACCTATGACCAGTGGGAGAGTCACGGTGTACTTCGCCGCACTGCTCGCGCGCACCGAAGACGGGTGGGAAGCGAGCGACACAGAGCTCGACGATGTCGAGAGCCTGTCGGATCTGGCCGAACTGGCCCGTGAAGCCTCGCCCGAGGACGACACGGTGCTGGTGCTCATCGAGCAGGAGGACGCCTGGTTCGGCGTCGTCCGCATCGACGGCGAGGACGACCCTCGGATCTACGTCTCGGACGCAGCTGCCGCCGCACGCAGCTCGTACGGCGAGATCCTGCTCACCGACGAGCTGCTCGGACGGGATCCGGACGACGACGATGTCGTCGATCTGGACTCCCTCGACCTCGACGGCACCGAGGACGGTGACACCGAGGAGGACGACGAGGACGGCACCTCCTCGGCCGAGGCCGTTCCGCACAGCCCTGTCGGTGACAGCCAGATCCTGGACGACCTGGGCGTCGGCGAGAAGGAGCTGCGGCTCCTCGACGCGGACGACGCGCTGAGTTCCATCGCCGAGGCCCTGGGGGCCTCGGAGGTCCTGGAGACCGTCCGCTGACCACAGCACGCACAGAAGGGCCTTGGGACCCGATACGCGACCGCTGGCGGGCCGCGATGCGGCTCGCCCTGGACGAGGCCGGAGCGGCCGCCCGGGGCGGCGACGTCCCGGTCGGCGCGGTCGTGCTGTCCCCGGACGGTACGACCGTGCTCGCCACCGGACACAACGAACGCGAGGCCACCGGCGATCCGACGGCGCACGCCGAGATCCTCGCGATCCGGCGAGCCGCCGCCCGTCTCGGCGAGTGGCGGCTCTCGGGCTGCACACTCGTCGTCACCCTCGAACCCTGCACGATGTGCGCCGGCGCTCTGGTGCAGTCCCGGGTGGACCGGGTCGTCTACGGCGCCCGCGACGAGAAGGCCGGCGCGGCCGGCTCGCTCTTCGACGTCGTACGCGACCGGCGGCTCAACCACCGCCCCGAGGTGATCGGAGACGTCCTCGCGGACGAGTGCGCGCGCCTGCTCACGGAGTTCTTCCGGGACCGGTAGCAGAGCCGCCGGCAGGCCTCCGATTACCGATTTCAAACCACGCCCCACCTTGTTGTAAGGTCTCTCTCGGTAGCGTGTCCGAGCGGCCGAAGGAGCTCGCCTCGAAAGCGAGTGTGGCGCAAGTCACCGAGGGTTCAAATCCCTCCGCTACCGCTTCTGAAGGGCCCCGTCGAAAGACGGGGCCCTTCGTGCGTTGATCCAAAAGCGGCCATGAAGGTTACACTCACCGCCGGCAACAGGGGGCCCACGGGCACGAAGTCACAGGGGAGGCCGCGATGGCGGTGAACGCCAAGAAGGTCGTTGTCTACTTGCTCGTGGTCTTCGCGCTGTATGTGATCATCACAGACCCGTCCAAGGCGGCGGACTACGTCCAGATAGGCTTCGAGGGCATATCGGACGCCGCGAAGGCCATCGGCGACTTCATGACCTGGCTGGCCGACGGGGCGCAGTAGCCGACTACCCACCAGGAGCGCGCAGATGATCCGCCACCTCGTCCTCTTCAAGCTCGACGAAGGCGTCGAGCGCGACGACCCGCGCATCGTGGCCGGCGTCGAGGCCTTCCGCCCGCTCGGCGACCTGATCGAGGAACTGCGCTTCTGGGAGCTGGGCTGGAACATCAGCGACCGCCCCATCGCCTACGACTTCGCGATCAACTCGGCGGTCGACGACCCCGACGCCCTGAAGCGGTACATCGAGCATCCCGCGCACCAGGCCGGTGTCGCGCTGTGGCGCGAGTTCGCCACGTGGATCGTCGCCGACTACGAGTTCTGAGCGCACCCCGGACAGCCTTCCACAGAGCCCCCTGCCCTCACGGCAGGGGGCTTTTGTTGCCCAACACGGCATAACACGGTATTAGGCGGTGCTTGCACACAGTGCACATGTCTTGTGATGCTATGACCGCTTTTGACGGATGAGTTGACCTATTGAAGAGGTGTGGCGTTGACCGTGTCGGCCAGTACAGCGCCGCCCCAGGACGAGGCGCCCGCCCAGCCCCCCGTGGCAGCCGCTCCGCCGCGCAGCCGCGGCGCGGACACCCGGGCCCTCACCCAGGTGCTCTTCGGCCAGCTCAAGGGGCTCCAGCCGGGTACGCCGGAGCACAACCGGGTGCGCGGGGCGCTCATCGAGGCGAATCTCCCGCTCGTGCGCTACGCCGCCGCGCGTTTCCGCTCCCGCAACGAGCCGATGGAGGACGTCGTCCAGGTCGGCACCATCGGTCTGATCAACGCCATCGACCGCTTCGACCCGGACCGGGGCGTGCAGTTCCCGACGTTCGCGATGCCGACCGTCATCGGCGAGATCAAGCGGTACTTCCGTGACAACGTCCGCACGGTCCATGTCCCGCGCCGGCTGCACGAGTTGTGGGTGCAGGTCAACGCGGCGACCGAGGATCTGACGACCGCCTTCGGGCGCACTCCGACCACCGGTGAGATCGCCGAGCGGCTGCGCATCGGCGAGGACGAGGTGCTGTCCTGCATCGAGGCCGGCCGGTCGTACCACGCGACCTCCCTGGAGGCCGCCCAGGAGGGCGACGGACTGCCCGGCCTGCTCGACCGCCTCGGCTACGAGGACCCGGCCCTGGACGGCGTGGAACACCGCGACCTCGTCCGCCATCTCCTCGTCCAACTCCCCGAGCGGGAACAGCGGATCCTGCTGCTGCGCTACTACAGCAACCTCACCCAGTCGCAGATCAGCGCGGAGCTCGGAGTCTCCCAGATGCACGTCTCCCGGCTCCTCGCGCGCAGCTTCCAGCGGCTGCGCTCCGCCAACCGCATCGAGGCGTAGAAGCCGCGGCGGGAGCCGTATCGGAACCCATAGCGGCAGCCGTACCCGGACATAACCGAAAGCCCGAGCGAGCTGTCACCGGTACGAACGAATCGCTCACAGGGCCCTTTCCCGACAGTTCTGCGCTGAAAAGCCGTCAGACCCCCTGTTTCCAGGGCTGATTCGTCACAGACATGTCGACATGTCACTACAGCGTGTTGCCGACATGTGACATTCTGCGGGAAGCGCGTTTGCCGTGGCTCCGGCTCCGGTATTCAGGTGAAGGCACCGCTCCCCAGACGGGGGCGATCGCCGCGACCGTCCCGCGACCCAAAGGGGGTGGCATGTCCGCAGACCAGGGCAGCTCGAAGGTGCTCACGCTCACCAAGAGCGACGCTGAGCCCGCACTCGACGCCGTTACGGTCCTTGAGGCCGTACCCGCCGTACCGGCCCCGGCCCTCCCGACCACGGGAGCCATCGACACCCGCACCCTGTCCCGCTCCCTCTTCCTGCGGCTCGCCGCACTCGACGAGAACAGCCCCGAGCGTGGTTACGTCAGGGACACCCTCATCGAGCTCAACCTCCCGCTGGTGCGCTACGCCGCCGCGCGTTTCCGCTCCCGCAACGAGCCGATGGAGGACATCGTCCAGGTCGGCACGATCGGCCTGATCAAGGCGATCGACCGCTTCGACTGCGAACGCGGGGTGGAGTTCCCGACGTTCGCGATGCCGACCGTCGTGGGCGAGATCAAGCGCTTCTTCCGCGACACGTCGTGGTCGGTGCGCGTCCCGCGGCGCCTGCAGGAGCTGCGGCTGGCCCTGACGAAGGCCAGCGACGAGCTCTCCCAGAAGCTGGACCGGTCGCCGACCGTCCCCGAACTCGCCGCGGTACTGGGCGTGTCCGAGGAGGACGTCGTCGACGGCCTCGCGGTCGGCAATGCGTACACCGCCTCCTCGCTCGACTCCCCGGCCCCCGAGGACGACGGCGGCGAGGGCTCCCTGGCCGACCGCCTCGGCTACGAGGACACGGCTCTGGAAGGCGTGGAGTACCGCGAGTCGCTCAAGCCGCTGCTCGCCAAGCTCCCGCCCCGTGAGCGCCGGATCATCATGCTGCGCTTCTTCGCCAACATGACCCAGTCGCAGATCGGCGAGGAGGTCGGCATCTCCCAGATGCACGTCTCCCGGCTGCTGACCCGCACCCTCTCGACCCTCCGCGAGGGCCTGATCTCGGACTGACCCCAACAGGGTCACGAGGGTTCCTATTTGACGGAGTGTCAGCCACCATGGCGCGATGCCTCGTTCGACATGGACAGCTGGCCGCCGAGGCGCCCTGTTGGGCGCGTCGGCGGCCGTCGTCTGCGTAACACTGACCGCGTGCGGAGACACCGGCGACGGCTACGTGGCGATCGGCCCGCCCCACCCGTCCACTACGGCGGTACGCCCGACCGGAAGCGTCACGCTGGTGCCGCTCGACGCCCCGAAGTCCCCTGCCTCGACCGGGACTTCAGGAACAGCGACCAGCCCGGCACCGGCGTCCACCACGCCCACCCCGGCGGCCTCCTCCCCCACGGGCGCCAAGTCCGGCCGTAGCAGCGCGCATTCACCGTCGCCGACCCCAACTGCCGTCCGTACGGCGGCTCCCGTCACCCCCGCTGCCCTCACCTGGGGCGACCCCGTACGCAAGGCCACGGACCAGCGGTGGTGCGAGGACGTCACCCTGAGCTTCCGCAACTCCGGCGGTACGGCGGTGCGTTCGGGCACGGTGACGTTCGGGACGCACATCATCGGGGCCCTCGGCATCGACTGGGCGACGATCGCCTCGACCGAGCCGCTTCCCGCGCCGATCGCGGCCCACGCACGCAAGGACCACACCTGGACCGTGTGCGTCGACGCGTGGCGCGTACCACTGGGGATGCACATCGAGACGCGGGACGTGTCGGTCGTATGGCTCTAGGCGGCAGCGCCCCAAAGGGGCGCGGGGAACTGCGCGACCAGCCACGACGGCGCCGCAGACGATTGACGGCAGATCCCGGCTCCTCCAGCGGAGCGGTGCCGCGCCGCAGCGAACCGGCTGTACGAGCGGCTCGGGTTCCGGGTCCGGGAGTCGACGGTCTACCGGTTCCCCTTGGAGCCGGAGCGGTAGACCACCGCGTGCAGGTAGAGCGGTCGGTGTTACATGAAGGCCAGGTAGGCCACCGCCGCCACGACCAGCACGGCGACGACGACGCCGACGATCAGGCCGACGCGGGGTCCGGCCGAGGCCGTGGGCGCGGCCTGGGGCCGGCCGCCCTGTGGGGTCTCGTCGACGAAGGCACGGAACATCTGGGTGCTGCCGGCGGGGTCGTAGTTGCCCTCGGGGCCCTGGGTGTTTGCCATGGGCCGAGACACTAGCGAATCCCCGGGTGACACCCAAGTGCGGGGCCTCGGACATCCTTTTCCACCTGCGGGTTTACATACCGCAACACTTGCCTTTGCCAACTTTTTATGCCGGGCCTCCCCGTTTTATTTGCCTGTAGCAACCAACCTCTCTTAGTCTCTTATGGTTGCCCCAAGCAACGAACATGGCACGAACATGGGAGGTGTGATGGCCGAGCGGACGCAGTACGAGGAGCTGATGCGTCAGTTCAGTGCCTTCGGCGCCGTACGCAGGGAGTTGGGGCGGATCATGCCGTCCGACTGTCCCGGCGGCTCCGCGGCCGTACTGACCCTGCTCGACCGGTACGGCGACATGCGTATGAGCAAGCTCGCGGAGCTGCTCTCCGTCGACATGTCCGTAACCAGCCGCCACGTCGCGCACGTCGTCGACCGGGGCTGGATCGAACGGTCCCCCGACCCCGCCGACAAACGCTCCCGCATCCTGCGGCTCACCCCCGGCGGCCGGGCCCAGGTGGACGAACTGTCCCGGCGGACCGCCCAGTTGCTCGCCGACCGGCTGAGCGACTGGAGCGACGAGGAGGTCGGCCAGCTGATCCAGCTGATGACCCGGCTGCGGGCGAGCTTCGGCGACTGCCGTACCGCGCCACCCCGCCCCATGACCCCCCACTCCCCCCACCACGAACTCGAACACACCACCCGTACACCCGCATAAGCACGGAAGAAAAGGAAGCCCATGGCAACGACCACACCAGCCGGTGTGCGGGCTCACGCCAAGCACGGAGGACCGTCCCCCGACGGCGCTCCGATGACGCACCGGCAGATCATGGAGGCGCTCTCCGGGCTGCTGCTCGGAATGTTCGTCGCGATCCTGTCGTCGACGATCGTCACGAACGCCCTCCCGAAGATCATCGGCGACCTCGGCGGCGGCCAGTCCGCCTACACCTGGGTCGTCACCGCCTCGCTGCTCTCCATGACCGCGACCACGCCCCTGTGGGGCAAGCTCTCCGACCTGTACAGCAAGAAGGCGCTCGTACAGATAGCCCTGGTCGTCTACGTCCTGGGCTCGGCCGCCGCGGGTCTGTCGCAGAACGCCGGCATGCTGATCGCCTGCCGTGTCGTCCAGGGCATCGGCGTGGGCGGTCTGTCAGCCCTCGCGCAGATCGTGATGGCTGCGATGATCTCCCCGCGCGAGCGGGGCCGTTACTCCGGCTACCTCGGCGCGACCTTCGCGGTCGCGACCGTCGGCGGCCCGCTGCTCGGCGGTGTGATCACCGACACCTCGTGGCTCGGCTGGCGCTGGTGCTTCTACGTCGGCGTGCCCTTCGCGGTCATCGCGCTGATCATGCTGCAGAAGACCCTGCACCTGCCGGTCGTGAAGCGGGACGTGAAGGTCGACTGGGCCGGCGCGTTCTTCGTCGCCGCCGCGGTCTCGCTGCTGCTGGTCTGGGTCACCTTCGCCGGTGACAAGTACGACTGGATGTCCTGGCAGACCGGCGCGATGGTCGGCGGCTCGGTCGTGCTCGGCCTGATCTTCCTCCTGGTCGAGTCGAAGGCCAGTGAGCCGATCATCCCGCTGCGCCTGTTCCGCAACCGCACCATCACCCTGTCGTCGATCGCCTCGCTCTTCGTGGGTGTCGCGATGTTCTCCGGCACGGTCTTCTTCAGCCAGTACTTCCAGCTGGCCCGCGACAAGTCCCCGACGATGTCGGGCGTGCTGACCATCCCGATGATCGGCGGCCTGTTCCTCTCCTCCACCGTCTCCGGACAGTTCATCACCCGCACCGGCAGGTGGAAGGTGTGGCTGGTCAGCGGCGGTGTGCTGATCACCGCGGGCCTCGGCCTGCTGAGCACCATCCGCTACGACACCGACTACTGGAAGACGGCCATCTTCATGGCGCTGCTGGGTCTCGGCATCGGCATGATGATGCAGAACCTGGTGCTGTCCACGCAGAACCAGGTGGCCCCGTCCGACCTGGGCTCGGCCAGCTCCACGGTGACGTTCTTCCGGTCTCTCGGCGGTGCCGTCGGTGTCTCGGCACTGGGCGCCGTCATGGCCACCAAGATCACCGACTACGTCAAGGACGGCCTGCCCGACCTCGGCCCCAAGTACGCCTCCCTGGCGTCCGGTTCCAGCTCCACCAGCAGCATCCCGGACCTTGACAAGCTGCCGGCGCCACTGCGCACCCTCATGGAGAGTTCCTACGGCCATGCCATCGGTGACGTCTACCTCATCGCCGCCTGCCTGGCCTTCCTCGCCTTCGTCATCACCCTGTTCATCAAGGAGGTCCCCCTGCGGACCAAGGGCGCACTGGCCCAGGCCGCCGACGACGACGCCGCCGAGACTCCCGAGACACAGCCACAACCCCAGACCGGCATCGAAGGCACCCGGCAACTCGCCGCCGTAGCCACGGTGGCCAGGGAGGAGACCGCACCCGTGTCCAGTGGAACTCCCCTTCGCGGCTTCGTCCGCGGCGCCGAGAGCGCGCCCGTCCCGCAGGCCGCCGTCACCCTGATCTCCCTCGGGGGACGCCAGTTGGGCCGCTCGGTCACGCAGGCTGACGGCTCCTACGCGCTGGCCGCGCCGAGCGTCGGCTCGTACGTCCTGATCGCCTCCGCCGACGGCTTCCAGCCGCAGGCGTCCACGGTCGTCGTCAACGGCCAGGAGCCGGTCTCCTACGACGTCCTGCTCAGCGGCACCAGCGGTCTGAACGGGCTCGTCCGGGCGGCCGAGACCGGGCTGCCCGTCAAGGACGCGATGGTCATCGTGACAGACGTGCGCGGCGACCTCCTCTCCACCGGAGTCACCGGTGAGCAGGGCGAGTTCGCGTTCGCCGAGCTGGTGCCGGGGGCCGTGACCGTCGCGGTGAACGCCGCCGGGTACCGGCCGCGCGCGCTGCCCGTCGAGGTCGGCGGCACGGGCGTCACCCGGGTCGAGATCGACCTCGACTCCGGCGCCCAGGTCCAGGGCGTCGTCCGCGCCCCGCACGGCCCGCTCGCCGACGCCCGCGTCACCCTCGTGGACGCGGCGGGCAACGTGGTCGGCACCGCCACCACCGGTTCGGACGGGGCGTACGCCTTCACCGACCTGAGCGGCGGCGAGTACACGGTGATCGCGACGGGTTACCCGCCGGTCGCGACCGCCCTCACGGTGAACGGCCGCGGAGCCGACGGCCACGACATCGAACTCGCCCACCCCGGCGAGTAGTTCACCCACCTACCCCGGCCCGTGGAGTGTGTCCCGAGCGGAGGCACACCCCACGGGCCGGACCCGTTCGCACCGAATTACCGCTGTACGGCAAGGAGTTAGAGGGACATGGGACTGACCGCGAAGATCCGTACCCGCGACGGATGGGCCGTGTCGCACGCGGTCGTCACGGTGACCGACATGACCGGGGCACAGGTGCTGCGGGCCGAGGCGGACGCGGAGGGGGCCGTACGGGATCCGAATCCGATGACCCCCGGGCCGTACACCGTGATCGTGACGGCCGTCGGGTACGCGCCCGCCGCCGCCACCGCGATCGTCACCGCGAGCGGGCGGGCCGAGGTCGGCACGGTGACGCTGGCGCGGCAGGGCGGTACGGAGTTGCCGCCGCCCGGGCCGTGGACGGTCGACCCCGCCCACTCCACGGTCGGCGCGGTCGCCCAGCACCTGGGCATCTCCAGCGTGCGCGGCCGTTTCACCGACTTCGCGGCCACGGTCGAGATCGCGCCCGACGACATCGCCAAGTCCCGTGTGGAGGCGGTCATCCGGGCCCAGTCCATCGACACGGGGAACGGCATGCGCGACGACCACCTGCGCTCCCCGGACTTCCTGGACGTGGCCCGCTACCCGGAGATCACCTACCGCTCCACGGGCCTCACCCCGGCCGGTTCCGACCGCTGGACGGCCTCCGGCGAGCTGACCCTCCACGGTGTCGTACGACCCGTCGACCTGGACCTCGCCTACCTCGGCACCGGAGCCGACCCCTGGGGCGGCACGCGCGCCGCGTTCCGGGCGACCACGGAACTGCACCGCGAGGACTTCGCGATGAACTACAACCAGGTCGTCCAGGCGGGCATCGCCGCGATCGGTACGACACTCCGGGTCGAGCTGGACGTCCAGGCGGTGCAGGGGGAGTCGCTGCCGCAGGCGTGACGGGGTGGGCTGCGCCTAGGCTGGCCGTATGGCTTCGAACATCGCGAGCAACACCTCTGTGTCCCTGGACGAGCTGCTGGACTTCGTACGGCCCCGGCATCGGGCGATCCTGCTGACCCGCAGGGCGGACGGCAGCCCGCAGGGTTCGCCGCTGACCTGCGGGGTCGACGACTCGGGGCGGATCGTCGTCTCGACCTACCCCGAGCGCGCCAAGACCCGCAACGCCAAGCGTGATCCGCGGGTCAGCCTGATCATCCTGAGCGACGAGTGGAACGGGCCGTGGGTCCAGATCGACGGCACCGCCGAGGTCATCGACTCGCCGGAGTCCGTGGAGCCGCTCGTCGAGTACTTCCGGAACATCTCGGGGGAGCATCCGGACTGGGACGAGTACCGGGCGGCGATGGTGAAGCAGGGGAAGTCGATCATCCGGGTCACGCCTGAGAAGTGGGGACCGGTTGCCACCGGTGGCTTCCCCGCGCGGCTCGTAGAGGGCTGAGGTGGTGCTGGGGGCTCCGCCCCCAGACCCCCAACGGGCTATTTTTCACGCTCGACCATCGCCTCGATCCCCGCCACCAGCAGGTCCAAGGCGAAGGTGAAGTCCCGGTTCATCATCTCCGCGACCGTGTCGCCGCCCCGGGCCGCCATGAGTTTCTTGGACTCCTGCACGACCTCGGCGGTCGTCGGGGCCCCGTCGAACGTGGTCATGGCGTGCCGGAAGTAGTCGTCGGGGGTCATCCCGGTGTCGGCGACGCGGGCGAAGAAGTGACCCTCGATCGTGCCGTAGCCGTACACGAACTGGAAGACCGCCGAGATCGCCCCCGTCAGGCCGTGCTCCGGCAGCCCGGTTCGCCGGATCACGCGCTGTACGACACGGGAGAACGCGAGCGAGTTCGGCCCGATGTTGAGGAAGGTACCGGCGACCGGCGACAGCCAGGCGTGCCTGACCAGCAGAGCCCTGTACTCCGTTGCCAGCATGCGGAGTTGGTCCCGCCAGTCCTGGCCCTCGGCCTCCGGATCGGGCAACCGCAACTCCCCGAAGACGGCGTCCAGGGCGAGTTCGAGGAGATCGTCCTTGGTGTCGACGTACCAGTAGACGGACATCGCCGTCACGTTCAGCTCGGCCGCGAGCCTCCGCATGGAGAACTTGGCCAGGCCCTCGGCGTCCAGCAGCCGTACGGTGACTTCGGTGATGCGGGTGCGGTCGAGGCCGGGTTGGCCTCCGCCGCCGCGCCCGCTCCGGCGTGTCTTCGTCTCAAGCCAGACACTGGTGCGCGCGGAACGCCCTGACGGCGGCGATGTCTTGGCCATGACGAACCTTCCTCAGCATGTCAGTCCCGGGCCACTGTATTTAGGGGCGCGGGGAACTGCGCGACCAGCCACAACGCACCCGCAGCCGCTACTGAACGACCACCACCCCCGAGTCTGCCCGCTCCGCCCGCCACAACAACGCCGCAGCAAGCAACCCCCCGGTCAAGACAGCAACCGCGCCCACCAACTGACTGACCTCCAGCCCGGCAGAGAAGGAATCGGTCACCTTCCTCCTCTCCTCAGCCGACGACGCCGCCGCCAAGCCGACCGGCAGGGACACCGCCGCGAACCGAGAACTCAGCACCGCCCCCAACACCGCGACCCCCAACCCGTTCCCGAACTCCCCCAACGTTCCATTGACGCCCGCCCCAACCCCCGCCTTCTCCGGAGGAATCGCACTCATGATCGCGTGAGCCATCGCCGGATTGGCGATCGCCGCCCCCGCCCCGATCAGCACCAGCCCCACCAAGGTCCCCGCATACCCGCCGGTGGCAAGTGACGCGATCGACACCAGCCCCGCCGACATCAACACCATCCCCAGCCCGATGGCCCGCGGAGCGCCAAGCTTCGCCGTCCACTTCGCCGCCACCCCCGAGAAGTTGAGCGCGACGATCACCAGAGCGAGCGGCGCCGTACGGACACCCGCCTCCAACGGGCCGTATCCGAGGACGAATTGGAGGTGCTGGGTGAGGAGGAACAGCGAGCCGGCCATGCCGAAGGTGATGAGGACGACCCCGGTGACCGCGCCCGTGAAGCGGCGGTCGCGGAAGAAGTCCAGGTCGAGCATCGGGTACGGGACCCGGTTCTCCCAGTACGCGAAGGCCGCGAGGACCACGACCGCCGCCGCCACCGTGAGCAGCACCCGCCCGGACGTCCAGCCGTGCGCCGGGCCGGAGATGATCGCGTAGACCAGCGCTGCCATGCCGACGGTGGAGAGCAGGGCGCCGAGGAGGTCGGGGCGGTCGCCACGCGGGTTCTTCGACTCGGGGACCAGGACAACCGCCGCGACCAGCGCGAGTGCCGCGACCGGGATGTTGATCAGGAAGATCGCGCCCCACCAGAAGTGGTTCAGCATGAAGCCGCCGAGGAGCGGACCGGTCGCGAAGCCGAGCGCGTTGACCGCGGCCCAGATGCCGATGGCCCGCGGCTGTTCCTCGGGGCTGAAGATCTGCATCACGACGGCGAGCGTGGTCGTGATGAGCAGCGCCCCGCCGACGCCCATGCCGGCCCGCGCGGCGATCAACTGCCCGGTGGACTGGGCGAGTCCGGCGACCAGCGAACCCACGCCGAACAGCACGAGCCCCGCGATCAGCATCTTCTTTCGGCCGTACCGGTCGGCCGCGCTGCCCGCGGTGAGCAGCAGGCCGGACTGGACCAGCGAGTACGCGTTGATCATCCACTGGATGTCGGCGGTACCGGCGCCGAGTTCGCGGGTGAGCGAGGGGATCGCGACGTTCAGGACGGTGTTGTCGAGCAGCACGGTGAGCTGCGCGAGGCAGATGACTCCGAGGACGATCCAGCGCTGGGGGTGGCCCTGAAGGCCCTGAGGGTCTGAGGAAGTCGGCATGCTGTACACCGTAGAACAGTTCCTATACGGCGTACAACGGAGTTACGGCAGACACAAAGAGGGGCGGTGACCGTGCGGTCACCGCCCCTGCTCAGTGGAGAAGTGTCAGCTGCTCGTCTTCTGCGTCAGGTCGTAGAAGGTGGCCGAACCGACCGTCACCTTCTTGTAGTTCTTCTCGACCCACGAGGTGATCTGCGAGGAGCTGCCCGTGCTGCTGCCGCCCATGCCGGTGCCGCCCGAGATGAAGTAGTGGATCTTGCCGTCCGCCACGTACTTCTTGAACTGGGCCAGCGTCGGCGACGGGTCGGTGCCGTTGAAGCCGCCGATCGCCATCACCGGGTCACCGGTGGCGAGTTGGTAGCTCGCGGCGTTCTGGGAGCCGATGGACGCGGCGACCCAGGTGTACTTGCTCGCGTCCGTCTGGAGCAGCTTCTTGGCCGCGGAGGTGACCGTCGCGCCGTTGAGCAGGCCGCCGACGCCACCGCCGCCCATGCCGCCGTCGCCCGTCTGGCCGCCGCCGAAGCCGCCGCCCCGGTTCTGGGTCGTACCGCCGCCACCGGGCGTGGTGCCCGTGCCGCCGCCGGGCGCTGTACCGGTACCGCCGCCGGGCATCGTGCCCGTGCCGCCGCCGGGGAAGCCGCCGCCCTGGTTCTGGGTGGTGCCGCCGCCCTGCTGGCCGGGCATGGTGCCCGTGCCGCCGGTGCGGTTGCCGCCGCCGAAGCCGCCGCGACCGCCGCCGCCCATCATGCTCGCGCCGGCCGGACCGGCCGTAGGAATCGAGCCGGTGTGCGCCGAGTTGACCGTCGACATGGTGTACGCCGCCGGGCCTGCCAGGCCCGCCACGATGCTCAAGCCGACTGCCGCGAGGGCGAGTTGGCGGCCGATCTTCGCGACGAAGATCAGGCCGAGCGCGCCCGCCAGGGAGCCGAGGAGGACCAGCCACTTCAGCCAGGGCAGGTAGTCGGGGGTGCGGTTGAGGAGGACGTAGCCCCAGACGCCGGCGGCAACTACCGCCGCCGCCAACGTGATTGACGCCCAGATCTCGCCGCGCTTCTCCCAGAGGGAACCCGCGCCGATGCCGATGACGGCGGCCATGTAGGGGGCCAGCGCGATCGTGTAGTACTGGTGGAAGATGCCGGCCATGTAGCTGAAGACGACCAGGGTCGTCACCAGCGAGCCGCCCCACACGAGCATCGAACTGCGCCTGACCGACGTGCGGCCCAGCTTGCGCGTGGCTACCAGGCCCGCGACGAGGAGGATCAGCGCGGTGGGCAGCAGCCAGGAGATCTGGCTGCCGATCTCGTCGTTGAACATGCGGTTCCAGCCGGTGGCACCCCACATGCCGGTGCCGGTGCCGCCGCCTCCGCCGCCGACGCTGCCGGTCTCGTCGCCGCTGAGGCGGCCGAACCCGTTGTAGCCGAAGGTCAGTTCAAGGAAGCTGTTGTTCTGCGAGCCGCCGATGTAGGGGCGCGAGGACGCCGGCCACAGCTCGACGAGCGCGACCCACCAGCCGGCCGCGACGACCAACGCGCCGGTGGCCAGGCCCAGTTGGGCGAACCTCTTCTTCACGCTCACCGGTGCGCAGACCGCGTAGACGATGGCCAGCGGCGGCAGGATCAGGAAGGCCTGCAGGGTCTTGGACAGGAACGCGAAGCCGATCGCGACTCCGGCCCACACCAGCCACTTCGTGCGGCCGTCCTCCAGGGCCCGGACGACGAGGTAGCAGGCGGTCGCCATGAGCAACGCCAGTGCGGCGTCAGGGTTGTTGAAGCGGAACATCAGCGCGGCGACCGGGGTGAGCGCCAGCACGGCGCCCGCGATCAGACCGGCCTGGGGACTGTGCCGACGCCGTACCGCCGCGTAGACGACCGCGACCGTGCCGACGCCCATGAGGACCTCGGGGACCAGGATCGCCCACGAGTTGAGGCCGAAGACGCGGACCGAGATCTCCATCGGCCACAGGAACGCCGAGGGCTTGTCGACGGTGATCGCGTTGCCCGCGTCGAGCGAGCCGAACAGGAACGCCTTCCAGCTCTTGCTGCCGGCCTGGACCGCCGCCGAGTAGAAGGAGTTGGAGTAGCCGGACGCGCTCAGGTTGTAGAGGTAGAGCAGCGCCGTCGCCAGCAGCATGCCCCAGAACGCGGGGCGTGCCCAGCGCGGGTCCTCGGGCCGGCCGCGCCACAGCCGCCGTCCGAGCGGCTGCTTGGGCTCACCGGACTGGGGGGCCAGGGTGTCCGCGGGAGCCACCGGCTCGTGTACGGCCGTGTCTCTGCCGGCGTCGCTGTCACCGGTAGGCGGCCCCCAGGACGAGGGGCTGCCTCCTCCCGGGTAGGTCGTCTGATCGGTGTCGGTGGTCATCGGGGATCCCTCGGATCGGTGTCGTGGGGACGCACCGGCTGCAACTGCATCGTCGCGTCCCTCCAGGTGCCGTCCGCGGCTTCGCCGGCGCGGAACTGGGTGGTGTTCGGGGTGGTGTCGTACGCACTCTGCTGCGGCTGACGCTGGGGCAGCGGGGCGGCGTACGAACCGGGGTACTGCGGGTTCTGCGGGTGCTGGGCCGCCGTCGAATAGGTCGGCGACGAAGGGGAGTTGAGGGCTACGACCATCGACTCCTCGGCGCTGTCGCCGCGGTCCGGGAACACCCAGGCGCGGAAGAGCAGGAAGCGGAGGACGGTCGCGGCGAGGTTGGCGGCCACCAGGACCGCGAGTTCGGTGGAGTGCGCCGGGTTGCTGCTGGCCGCGTTCAGCGCGGCGAGCGAGCCACTGGTCAGCGCGAGGCCGATGGCGAAGACGACGAGGCCCTGCGCCTGGTGGCGGACGGCGCCGCCCCGGCCGCGGACCCCGAAGGTCAGCCGGCGGTTCGCGGCGGTGTTGGCGACCGCCGAGACCAGCAGGGCGAGCGCGTTGGCGACCTGGGAGCCGCCGAACTGCCGGAAGAGGCTGTAGAGGACCAGGTAGAAGAGGGTGGAGAGACCGCCGACCACGCAGAACCCGACGAGCTGGCGGGCCAGCCCCTTGGGCACGTCCTGGATGTCGCGGTCGCGGGGGTCGTCGCCGAAGGGCCGCGTGACGCGGTCGAGCGGCAGCGAACCGGAGGCCAGGGCCTTGCCCACGCGCCACACTCCCTTCAGGTCCTCGGTCGCCGTCTTGACGATGTGGACGGTCGAGTTCGGGTCGTCGACCCAGTCGACCGGCACCTCGTGGATACGGAGTCCGGCACGCTCGGCCAGCACCAGCATCTCGGTGTCGAAGAACCAGCCGGTGTCCTCGACGAGCGGCAGCAGCGCCTGGGCCACATCACGCCGGATCGCCTTGAATCCGCACTGGGCGTCGGAGAAGCGGGCCTGCAGCGAGCCGCGCAGGATCAGGTTGTAGGTCCGGCTGATGAACTCGCGCTTGGCGCCACGCACGACACGCGACGAGCGGGCCAGCCGGGAACCGATCGCCAGGTCGGAGTGACCCGAGATCAGCGGCGCCACCAGGGGGAGCAGCGCGTTGAGGTCGGTGGAGAGATCCACATCCATGTAGGCGAGGATCGGGGCGTCCGAGGCGGACCAGACGGTGCGCAGTGCTCGACCGCGCCCCTTCTGCTCCAGCCGGAACGATGTGACCTCGGGGATCTCCGACTCCAGCCGCGCGGCCACCTGAGGGGTGGTGTCGATCGACGCGTTGTCCGCGATGGTGATGCGGAACGCGTACGGGAACGTGCGCTTGAGGTGCTCGTGCAGTCTGAGCACACATGGCTGGAGGTCCTTCTCCTCGTTGTAGACGGGGATCACTACGTCCAGGACAGGCGTACCGGCGTCTCCGGCCGGGAGGTGCTCCCGCGCCGGCAGGGTGCCGGGAGAAGTGTCGGTTCGCATGGAACCGACTCTCCTCAAGCGCCCTGTTGCACCCATGTGGTGGCACTGTGCTGTGCCTGTGAGTGCGATTGCCAATTCGTTTCGGGGGCGGGCGCGGGCACAGCCGGTGCGAGCGCGGGCAGATGCACGGTGAACACAGTGCGTCCGGGAACGCTGTCCACGGTGACGGCTCCGCCGTGCGCGGTCGCGACCGCCTGCACGATGGCGAGGCCCAGTCCGGTCGATCCCGTGGAGCGGGAACGTGCCGAGTCGCCGCGCGCGAACCGCTCGAAGACATGCGGCAGCAAATCGGGCGGGATGCCCTGACCGTTGTCCTCCACGTCCACGCACATCCACGGCCCGCGCCGCTGTACGCGTGCGGTGATCGTCGTACCCGGCGGGGTGTGCTTGCGGGCGTTGCCCAGCAGGTTGATCAGCACCTGCTGGATACGGGCCGCGTCCGCGGACACGAGGGCCGGTTCGTCGGGCAGGTCGAGGCGCCAGTTGTGGTCCATGCCGGCCGCGCGCGAGTCGCTGATGGTGTCCACGACGAGCGGGATGAGGTCGGTCTGGTCGAACTGCAGCGGTCTGCCCGCGTCGAGCCGGGCGAGGAGCAGCAGATCCTCCACGAGCAGGGTCATGCGCCCGGCCTCGGACTCGATCCGGCCGAGGGCGTGCTTGGTGTCCGGGCCGGTCTGCTCACGCCCGCGCCGGGTCAGCTCGGCGTAACCGCGGATGGAGGCGAGCGGTGTCCGCAGCTCATGGCTGGCGTCGGCCACGAACTGCCGTACCCGCATCTCGCTCTGCTGTCTCGCGTGCAGGGCGCCGTGGACGTGGTCGAGCATCCGGTTGAGCGCGGCACCGACCTGGCCGACCTCGGTGTGCGGGTCGGTCTCGGACTCGGGGACACGTTCGTTGAGGGTGACCTCGCCGGTGTGGAGGGGGAGTTCGGAGACCCGGGTGGCGGTGGAGGCCACGCGGCGCAGGGGGCGGGTGGCGACGCCGACGAGGACGTAGCCGGCGATGGCGGCGGCTACGAGGCCGGCGCCAGTGACGCTGAGCTCGACGAGGATGAGGGTGTTGATGGTGTTGTCGACCTCGGCGGTCGGAACGGCGACGTAGTAGCTGCCGCTGTCCCCGCTCTTGTACTCGACGCGGAAGTCGCCCACACCAGGGATCTCCACGGTGTGCTGCTTGCCGTCCTGGGGGACGGAGCCGAGCGCGGCGATCTGCGCCGTGGTGAGCGTCTTCGGGGTCATCTGCAGGTCGCTCGTCTGCTTCACACCGCGACGGGCGTCGGTGATGGAGCCTTTCACCACCTTGGCGATGATCGTGCCCTGGGGCTGCGGGCCCTTGGTGACGAAGTCCCCGAGGGAGGTCGCGTGGGCCTGCGCGGCCGCCTGTGCGGCTGCCTGCGACTTCCCGCCGGGCGCACCGAGGCCGTCCTTGGGCTCCTGGCCTCCGGGCGGGCCGAACGAGCCGGACGCACGCGAGGCGGACTCGTTCAGCTGGCCGTCCAGCTGGCCGTACAGATGCGAGCGCAGCGCCAGCGTCGTCACCGTACCGATCACCGCACACACCACCGCGATCAGCGTCACGGACGCGACGACGAGCCGTGTCCGCAGGGTGCGCGGCTTACCCGCTCGTTTCTTCTGCGCACGCGGCCGTCGTCGCCCGCTCATGACGCCGCGGGCTTGATCAGGTAACCGGCCCCACGCCGGGTGTGGATCATCGGCTCACGACCGGCGTCGATCTTGCGCCGCAGATACGAGATGTAGAGCTCGACCACATTGGCCTGGCCGCCGAAGTCGTACGACCACACACGGTCGAGGATCTGCGCCTTGCTGAGTACACGCCGGGGATTACGCATGAGGAAGCGCAACAGCTCGAACTCGGTCGCGGTGAGGTGGATGCCCTCCCCGGCCCGCGACACCTCGTGACTGTCCTCGTCGAGGGTGAGGTCACCCACGACGAGCACGGAGTCCGAGCGGCGGTCGGCGGCACCGGAGCGGCGGATCAGTCCGCGCAGCCGGGCGACGACCTCTTCGAGGCTGAAGGGCTTGGTGACGTAGTCGTCGCCGCCGGCGGTGAGCCCGGCGATTCGGTCCTCGACGGCGTCCTTCGCCGTCAGGAACAGCACCGGCACGTCCGGCAGCTCTCTGCGCATCCGTCCGAGAACGGTCAGGCCGTCCATGTCCGGCAGCATCATGTCGAGGACGACTGCGTCGGGGCGGAACTCGCGCGCGGTCTGTATCGCGCCGGTCCCGTCACCCGCACTACGGATCTGCCAGCCCTCGTATCGGAGGGCCATGGACAGCAGCTCGGTGATCGACAGCTCGTCGTCCACCACAAGCACTCGGACGGGGCTCCCGTCCGGCCTCAGCAGTTCGGTGCGCCCCTGGGGCGAGGTCGTGGTCATAGTGGACACCTTGTCGGGGTCCCCTAAGAACACGCTTTCCGGAGTCTGTGATTTTCCTGAGAAACTCACAGCCGCCACTCAGGGAACGCCTTGGAACCGCTTGCCCAGCGCTCATCCAGCGGTCATGGAGCCGTGCAACCCTCCCGGACCTGCCCCGGTCTCCCCGGTATCTCCACTTTCTCCACGCATCACCCGTACCGGCCGGACTCTCAGCTCGTCCTCACCGTGCGAACAGCCGCGCCCCGTTGTCGTGGCAGACCGCGCGCAGCCAGTCGTCACCGAGGTCCAGCCGCTCCAGGGCGTGCAGTTGGTGCAGGTAGGGATAGGGGATGTTCGGGAAGTCGCTGCCCAGCAGCACGCGGTCGCCGAGGGCGGCGAGCCGGGGGAGCGCACCGGGCGGGAAGGGCGCGAGGCGTTCGCTGAAGTCCGTGAACGCCATCGTCGTGTCCAGCCGCACCTCCCCGTACCGCTCGGCCAGGTCCAGGAAGTCCTCGTACTCCGGCATCCCCATGTGCGCGACGACCAGCCGCAGCCGGGGATGCCGGGCCAGCACCCGCCCGATCGGCTCGGGCCCGGTGTGCTTGCCGGGCGCGGGCCCCGACCCGCAGTGGATCACGACGGGTGTCCCCGCCTCGGCGAGCAACCCCCAAGCGAGATCGAGGAGTTCGTCGGCCGGATCGTAGGCCCCGACCTGCACATGCGCCTTGAACACCCGCGCCCCGGCATCGAGGGCCTGCTGGACGTAGTCCTCAACTCCCGGCTCCGGGAAGAGAGTCGACGTGTGCAGACAGTCGGGGGTCCGCGCGGCGAAGTCGACGGCCCAGCCGTTCAGCCACTCGGCCATCCCGGGCTTGTGCGGGTAGAGCATGGCGGTGAAAGCGCGTACTCCGAACTCCCTTATCAGCGCGACCCGTTCCGCTTCCTCCCGCCGGTAGGTGATCGGCCACTCCAGCGCCCCGCCGGTCGCCGGCCCGAGCGCGTCGAAGTAGTCCCAGACCTTGCGCAGCACCCGCTCGGGCATGAAGTGGGTGTGCACGTCGATCAGCCCGGGGAGGCCCAGCCGCCGCCAGAACGCCTGGACTCCGACTGCTTCGGCCACTTCGGCTGCTTCGGCCACTTCGGCTGCCTCTGATGCTTCCGCTGCTTCGGCATCCACGTCTTGATCCTCCCTATCGAACCGGGCCCTGCTCGTCCACATGGAAGTCGGGCGTCCCCAAAAACACGTCTGCGGTCACCGGCCCATAGGCGATGTTGAAAGTGTCCAGCCAGTACGACCAGTCCCGTACGCCGGCCGCGCTGCTGAAGCGGTAGTTGAGCTGCCACCGGACCCACTGACCCGGCACGAGCCGCACCGCCGGGGGTCTGCGTGGCCTGGGCGGCAGCCCGAACAGCGGCTCCACGCGGGGGAACACCCGCAACCGCCCGTCAACCCGGCGGAGTTGGACGTCGACGTCCTTCAACTCCGCCCGGCCCTCGACCGGCGTGAAGTCCTCCCGCTCGCGCACCGTGACGGTGTGGGCGAGCGGCGCCCGCCTCTCCAGCGGCACCACCCCGGCCGGCAGGACGAACCCGACCGGCACCGCGTTCCTCCGGGCGGCGGCCTCACCGCCACGCGACCGCTTCGTCCAGGACGTCCGGACCCACTGGACGGTGACAGGGACTTCCATGACGACTCCTTCCCTGTCCAGTACCCGCACTTCCCGATGACCACTGCGGCTTCCCGCTTCCCTCACCTCCCGATGACTACAGTGGCTGCCCGCTTCCCTCACCTCCCGATGACTACAGTGGCTGCCCGCTTCCCGCACTTCCCGATGACTACAGTGGCTGCCCGCTTCCCACACCGCCCGATGACGACGGCTGCCGCCCGCTACCCCCGGCACCCGATGACTACGGCTGGCGCCCGCTACCCCCGGCACCCGATGACTACGGCTGGCGCCCGCTACCCTCACCGCCCGATGACGACGGCTGGCGCCCGCTACCCCCATCACCCCATGACTACGGCTGGCGCCCGCTACCCTCACCGCCCGATGACGACGGCTGCCGCCCGCTACCCCCACCACCGATGACCACGAGGACTGCCCGCTACCCCCAGCACCCGGTGACCAAGACAGCCGCCCGATTTCCCCCACCACCCAATCCCCTCACCGCCCGACGCCCCCGGCGGCCGCTCGATGACCCCGGCCAATTCAGTCACGGCGTCAGAACAACCCCTCCTGCACCCCCGGTGCCTCTCGCCTGAACTCCCGTACCGGCACGGTGAATCCACCCGTGTCACCTCCGGAGGAACCCGCAGGGATCAGCTCCCACCCCGTCATCAGCCGTGTGTCCAGCACGAACACCCCCCGCCCGGTGGCGAGGTGGAGGTCCGGTCCCGCGGCCGCGATGACCTCCCCGCTCACCGCCCCGCCCGCGACCAGCCCGCTCACCTCACCGACGGGGGCCGGGAGACCCGCGAGGCCGAAGACGTCGACGTGGTCCACGGGTCGGTACGGCTCGCGGTGGAGCGACTCCGGCCATTCGGGCAGCGCGAGAGCGCGGGCGTGGAGGTCGGCGATCTCGGCCGCCCGCTCCACGGCCGACGTCGGCAACGCTGAACGGACGGCGCGCTTCTCGCCGTAGGGAATCCGGTCCGGGACGCGTAGGGCGGCGCGCAGCAGTTCCTCTGAACGGCGGGCCGCCATCAGGGGGCCGAGGCCCAGCCAGCTGAAGCAGACGGCGCCCTGTTCAAGCAGGCGTGCGGAGCCTCGCTCTTCGGCGGTGATGCCGACCTTGAGCAGGCCGGGGCCGAACCAGGCCAGGTATACGTGGTACGGCCGCGGGTCGTCCGCGATGGTGTCGGCGGCCACCGAGTGCGCCCGGTCCAGCCGCGCGCACTCCTCGCACCGCGCCCCCGTGCTCCGCTCCGGCACGGCGGCCCGCACCGGACAGGCGTTCCCCCGCGCCCCCACACATGTCCGCCCGCCCCCTTCCGCGACCTCGAAGGCCACCCGCTTCCCCCGGGGCAACGGACTCCCGCGCCCGCCGTCCCACCTCAACTCGGGACCGCCCGCCGCCCACCGCAGCCCCGAGCACTTCCATGTCTGTGATGCCCGTGCTGTCTGTGCCATCGCTCACGAGACTAGACGGCGGCACTGACAACAGCGTCAGCCTGCGGTCTCACCGGCCGGGGCGGACTCGCGCGGCACGACCCCGTACTCCTCGGCCACGATCGCGTACTCCTCGGCCACCCGCCCCCGCGCCGGTCCCCGCCCCGCCAGCCGGCACCCGACACAGCCCGCATGCCCCGCCCGCGCCGACGGGTCCCGCACCCGCATCCCCCACTGCTCCCGGTCCCGCCGCCCGGGCGGCTTGCCCCACCCCGTGAGATGGAGCGCCCAGGTGACCAGGACGCTCACCACGACGATCCCCAGCCCGCCCGCGATCAGCAGGGCCGACACCGTGCACACGCCCACCCCCGCGACGGTCGACCCGACGGTCGCGATACCGAATCCGGTCCAGCCCGCGACCGTATGCCCCTCGTCATACTGATGTGCGCTCATGTGCGGCCTCCCTCGAAGCCAGTTCGAAGCCTGGACAGACTGAAGCCCGGACAGGCTGAAGCCCGGACGGACAGCAGGTCTCTCACCACCTAAGAAGTTTAGAGTAGAAACCTCTCACAAGCTAAGGCAATCACGATGCAAGCCAAGCCCCGCCCCGCCGCCACCCCGGCCCAGGCGCTGGACGCGATGGACTCCCTCATCGCCACCGCCCAGCTCGGCCAGCAGGAAATGGCCGAGCGGCTGGGCCTGAACGTCACCGATCTCCTCTGCTTCGCATGCGTCCTGAAGGCCGGCGAGAACCTCCTCACGGCGGGCGACCTCGCCGAACACGCCCACGTCACGACCGGCGCGGTGACCGGCATCCTCAACCGCCTGGAGCGCGCCGGTTTCATCACCCGCGTCCCCGACCCCACCGACCGCCGCCGCGTCCGCGTCGCCTCGGTACCGGCCGCGGTGACCAGAGTCGTCGCCCTCTACGGCCCCTACTACGACCGCCTCAACGCCCAGTTCGCCGACTACTCCCCCGCCGAGATCGCCGTACTGAACGACTGGTTCACGCGGACGTCGACGCTGGCGCAGGACTACATCGAGGAACTCCGGGCGCGGGATGGGGGGTAAACCCGACCCCATTGGTAGAGCCCGCTGCACCAACGGTCCGGGAGACCGCTTCATCGTGCCCGGAACCGTACGACGGCATCGTTGACCTCAGCCGGTCAAGAGGGTCGGCGCAGGCCCAACGGCCGCCGTACGGAGGGAAATCCCATGAAGCCCGGACCGTTCGCGTCCTTCGTCAGGTTCGTGGTGTGCGGCGGCGGTGTCGGGGTCCTGTCCAGCTTCGCGGTACCGCTGCTCGCCGCGCTGATGCCCTGGGCGGCGGCGAACGCCCTGATCACGGTCGCCTCTACCGTCCTCTGCACGGAGCTCCACGCCCTGTTCACCTTCGGCACCGGCCGCCGCCCCGGCCGGCGCGAGCACTGGCAGTCGGCGGGCTCGGCCACGGCGGCCTACGCGGCGACGTCCGCCGCGATCCTCGTCCTCCACACCGTCCAGCCCTCCCCGGGCATGCTCACCGAGCAGATCGTCTACCTCAGCGCCTCCGGCCTCGCCGGCATCGGCCGCTTCCTGGTGCTCCGCCTGTTCGTCTTCGCGGACCGCGGCACGCGCACGGCCGCCATCACGATCCCGGTAGGCCCCTCGGCCTTCAGCGCGGCCGCGTAAGGACCCCGGCGCACCAACGGAAATGCCCGTCGCCGCCGTCCGACGAGAACAGTTCGTAGGTCGCCAGCGCATACGCCCGCTGATAGAGGACGAGCGTGTCGGGCGAGTACCGGAACTCCTCGGCGAACAACCGGGTGAGCGTGGCGGTATGCCGTTCCACGTAGGGCCCGTACATGTCCCACACGGCGGCTGCCACGGCGGCCTCGAAGGCCGGGTCCCCGGCGGTCGTGAAGAACCCGAAGTCGAGTACGGCCGCAGGGGCGCCGGTGTCGTCGACGTGGATGTTGGGCGGCACGAGGTCACCGTGCACGACGCCGACCGGCCCGCCGTCGGGAAGCGCCCGCAGGGAGTCCACCGTCTCGCGCACGACGCCCGCGAGGTCGGGCACCCGAGCGGCGAGCGGACCACCGTGCCGGCGAACGGCACGCAGGACGAGGGCGGCGAGCGCGTCGGGAAAACGGGTGTGCCCCTCCCAGAGAGCCCGGTCGTCCCCCTGCACGACGAGCCGCCGCATGGCCTCGCTACCGGGCACGGCGGTCAGCCCCCTCAACACCGTCAACAACGCGTCGGTCTCCCGCCCGGCCAACTCCCGCCCTGGCGCCACGACCGCCGAGTCACCGCGCAACGGGACGCCTCCCAACTCCCGTTCGTAGGTGACCAGAATCCCGTCGTGCTCCTCGACACCGAGAATCTCGGGGGTGGCGAAGGGCAGCAACTTCCGCTCGCGCGCGATGTCTTCGTACACCCGCCGCATGAGCCCCACTCCCACCGGCCGCCGACCGCTCCACACCTTCCCGACGGTCCCGTCCCCGAGCCGGTACACGGCGCCCTCGACACCCGCGGCGAGCGGCCGGACGTCCTGGTGACCGCGGTCGGCGAAGTAGCGGATCCAGTGGGCGGTGTGCTCCTGGCGGTGGGTGACCATGGCGGAAGTGAACCCCCTGAAGGTGTCAATGGGCGTGTGGGGAGGGGTCGTTCGCGGAGTGTGACTCCCGTTGCCGCCAACTCCCCGGCGGCTCCCCGTGGTTGCGGGTGAAGGCGGCCGCGAAGGCGTACGGCGAGGTGTAACCGACGGCGTGGGCGATGGCCGTGAGGGTGAGTTCGCCGGTGCGGAGGTGGTCGCGGGCCAGGGCCATCCGCCAGTCGGTCAGGTACTGCATCGGGGTCTGGCCGAGGGCGTCGCGGAAGGTGCGGGCGAAGGCCGCCCTCGACAGGCCGCTGATGGCGGCGAGTTCGGGGACCGTCCAGGGATGGCCGGCGTTCTCGTGGACGGCCTGGAGCGCGGCGTTGAGGCGGGGGTCCGCACAAGCCCGGTACCAGCGGGGCGCGTTGGGGCTGCGCCGGAAGTCGTTGCGGATGGCGAGCACCAGGAGGACGTCCAGGAGCCGGTCCAGCACGGTGGTGCCGCCCGGTTCACCCGGCGCCGGTGTCGCCAGCTCGTGGGAGAGCAGCCCGATCACGTCCCGCAACGGATCACCCACCGCAGCCGACAGCGTCAGCACCTGCGGCAGCGCCTCCAGCAGCCCGGCACCGATGTCCCCCGAGAACCGGTACGCGCCGCAGAGGAACACCGTCGCGCGCGGATCCTCCGAACTCCCGTCCTGGGCATGCCTGTTGCGGAACCCATCCGGCTCCAGGCAGTCCGCGCCCGGCTCGTGCCCGATGTGGTGATCGGGGCCGCCCCGCACGAGCGTCACCTCACCCGGGACGAGTTCCACCGCGCCACCAGGGTCGTCCAGCCACAGCCAACCCCGGCCGCGTACGACGGTGTGCACGGCCAGTTGGATCGACCCGGCCAGCCGCAGTCCCCACGGCGGTTCGGCCACCGTCCGCGCGAACACGGCACCGGAGGCGCGGGCCCGCGCGAGACGGTCATGCAGTATGTCCACCCGATCAGTATCAGTCAGACGGCCCAGGCAAGGGCATCTCCGATCGTCTGACGCAACAAATCGAGCGATTCACGCATTGATCCGCTCCTACCGCACTCCCACGATGGAGCCATGACTGGATCACCACCCACCGCGCTCGTCCTCGGCGGCACCGGCCGCACCGGCTCCCTCCTGGCGCGGCACCTCCCCGAACGAGGACTGCCCGCCCGCACCGCCGCCCGCCACGGCGCCGACGTGCCCTTCGACTGGGACGACCCGGCCACCCACCCCGCCGCCCTCGACGGCGTCGACCGCCTCTACCTCGTCACCCCCGTCCTGCGGATCTCCTACGCCGACCAGGTGGCCGCGTTCCTCGACCTCGCCGTGGCCGCGGGGGTACGTCACGTCACCTGCCTGAGCACCTACGGCGGCCAACTGGCGCCCCCGGACGTCGACATCAGGGCCGTGGAGGACGATCTCGCCGCCCGAGGCACCCTCACGCACACGATCCTGCGTCCCGCATGGGTGATGCAGAACTTCGCCGACGCACACCTGCCGGTCGTCGACGGTGTGATCACGGTGCCGACCGGCGGCCGTACGGAAGCGTTCGTCGACGCGGGCGACATCGCCGCCGTCGCGGTGGAGACGTTGCTCGACCCCGAGGCCCACGCCGGGGCGCGGTACGCGCCCACCGGACCGGAGGCGCTCACCGTCGCCGAGGTCGCCGACACCATCGCCGCCGTGACCGGCCGGCCCGTCCGGCATCAGGACATCGACCCGGAGGTGTGGATCGGGAGTGCGGTCGCGGCCGGGGTCGTACCCGCCGACTACGCGGTGATGCTCCGCTGGCTGACCGGCGCCATCGTCTCCGGGAACGGTTCCACGCCCAACGACGACATCGAGAAGGTTACCGGCCGACCGGCGACCGCCTTCGACGACTTCGCGCGGCGGAACGCCGGTGCCTTGGCATCTCCGGCGGGGATGAAGTGACCGTGGACATGGGCGAGTTCGCGGCGCTCGGTCCGTTCTTCCGGATCGTGCGGGAGGGGCTCGCGGGGCTCGTCGACGGTGATCACTTCTTCGAGCTCCTGGCCGAGGACGTGGTCGTCGAGTACGTCGTGTCCGTGCCCGGCTACCCGCGCCGGGTTGAGGGACGCGGGGCGGTGGCGGACCTGTATCGCGGCTACGGCGACGTCATGCTGCTGCACAGCGCGGACGAACTGGCCGTCCACCGGGATCCCGCGACGTCCGTGGTCGTCCTTGAGTACGCGGTGCACGGACGGGCTGTCCGCACCGGGCGGGCCTACGACAACCACTTCGTCTCCGTGCTCACCGTCAAGGACCGGAAGGTGACGCACTGGCGCGACTATTTGGACCCCGTCGCCGTGTTCCAGGCCACGGGGTGGCCGGCGGAGGGTCGCTGAAGACCGTTGCGGCCCGCTGAGGAAAGCGGGCGAATCGGCTCGTCGCCGATCAAAGGCTCGCCGCTGACTGACGGGGCTTCGCCGGACCCGGCCGTGGGAAACCGGCCCGCCGCGGCCTGATTACCCGGCCCGCGATGACCATGGAAACCCGGCCCGCCGTGGCCGTGGAAGCCCGGCCCGCCTTGACTAGCCCGCCCTGCGATACGCCTCGTCCATGTCCGAGAAGGGTGCTTGCCCGTCGTCGAGCAGCAGCGTCTCGTCCTCCCCGAAGTCCGGGGCCTGGAAGGGGTTCGTCGCCGGAGGGGGCGATCCCGCGCTGGATTGGCGGGATGCCCCTTCCGGGGCGGAGAACAGCGAGGTCAGTTCGATGAGAGGTCTCCCGTTCGTTACAGGCCGCCAGGACCTGGTGTGCCGTGAACCGGGCACAGCGGTCCTACAGCTTGCTCATCTTGGAGTACGGACTCAGGATGCGCTCCTGGACCGACCCGAAGTCGACGAGCACCGCGATTCCGTCCTCGATGCCGATGACCCGGCCGAGGCCGTACATGTCGTGTGTGACCTGGTCGCCCACGGCGAACTGCTTGGGTGCCGCCGCGGCCGGGGCCTTGAAGGGACTGGTGGGCAAATAGCGCTTCGGTGCAGCTGGCTTTGTCATTGACTCCAGTATGGGCCTAGACACGCCACTCGCTGAGGCCGTCCACATCGCTTGTTCATCACAGATCGGGCAACCGGGAACCACGGCGCCGCCCCGGACGTACCCCTCACGCCCCTGACCTGGCCCTTCCCGGAACCACCCCGGAACCACCAGAAACCGCCACCGGCCTTCGAAACAACGGACGCCGGGGCATCCGCGCCAGGGACACACGCGAGAGGCCCCGGATCACTCCGGGGCCTCTCGTCAGATGTGCACTCGGCAGGATTCGAACCTGCAACCTTCTGATCCGTAGTCAGATGCTCTATCCGTTAAGCTACGAGTGCTTGTTTTCTCTTGTTTTCCTTCGCTGTTCCCGGCCCTTCCGGCCCGCTCGCGGCGACAGGAAGAACATTACATGACTGCCGCCGCCATGTGAAATCCGTTAGCCATACCCCTTGTGAGCTGCGAAAACACCCATACGGGGGGTCCTGGGAACGACCGAAGCCCCGGTCGCTCGGACCAGGGCTTCGGTGAGGTGCGGAGGCGGAGGGATTTGAACCCTCGATGGGATTTGCGTCCCAAACCGCATTAGCAGTGCGGCGCCATAGACCGGACTAGGCGACGCCTCCAGCACAACCACCCGCGCGAGCGCGGAAGGTGCGTGCAGATGATGACACAGACGAGCGCGGTGTCACCAATCGCCTCCCACGGTACTAGGCGGGCGGCCCGCAGGGCAAAGCCGTTGATGCCGGCCGCCGTGTCCGCAACGTCCGGGGGCGGCGGGCGTTAGTCAGGTCATGTCGCAGGTCAACCGTCTCCTCGTGATCGCCGCCGCGTCCGCCGCCACCGTCGGCTCGCTGGCCGCGGTGCCCGCCGTCGCGTCCCCCGGAACTCTCCGCACCCTCGCGCCACCGCCCGTCCGCGACGAGGACCTGTCCGGCGGCGACCACCTCACCGTCACCGTCCGGCACGCGGGCGGCGCGGCCGACGGGACGCGCGAGCTGTACTGCCACCCCGGCGGCGGCACCCACCCGGACGTGACCGGCGCCTGCGAGGCCGTCGGCCGCAACACCCAGTGGGGAAAGGACCCGTTCGCCCCGGTGCCCCCGGACAGCGTGTGCACGATGATCTACGGCGGCCCCGCCACCGCCCATGTCACCGGCACCTGGGCCGGACGCCCCGTCGACACGACGTACGACCGGAGCAACGGCTGCGAGATCTCCCGCTGGAATGGGATGGTCCCGCTGCTGCCCGACCTCGGCGCCGGCCGCTAGAGACAACGGGAGGCCGCTGAAGACGCCGGGGATCAGTGGCCGGTTAGTGCTCGGTCACACGTTCTACGTCACTTCACCGTGCGACCTCCCTCTCATCTCACTCCGCGAGCACAAGGACTGCCCTTAGACTCCCTCGCGTGACACGTCGCGGGCAGGTTGGCAAGATGGCCTCCGCGGTCGGCAAGGTGCGGTAACAGGGAGGAAGCGTCTCGTGAGCAGCAGGCCATCCCGAGGCGCTGCTCGCCTCGCAGCCATACTCGACGCGCTCCCGGACGCGTTGGTCCTGGTCAACGCCAACGGAACCGTCGTCAACGCGAACACCATCGCGCTGGAGGCCTTCGAGGCGCCGGGCACCGCCCTCGTCGGGCGCGGACTGCTCGATCTGCTGCCGGAGTTCGACTCCCGGCTCATCCCGGGGTCCATGCGCCGCCCCGACTCGATGGACCCGCGCGGCCGGACCAAGCCGACCCGCATGACCGCCCGCCGCACCGACGGCTCCGAGTTCCCCGTCGAGGTCACCAGCGCCAACCTCGAAGACGGCCAGCAGGCCTACGACGGCTACGGCTACACCTCCGACGAACTCCTGATGCTCGTCGTGCGCGACCTCTCCGGGACCGTGGACACCGAGGCCGAGCTGGCCCGTTCGCAGCGGCAGACCGAGATGATCCTGCGCGCGGCCGCCGAGGGCGTCGTAGGAACGGACACCGACGGGCGGGTCGTGCTCGTCAATCCGGCCGCCGCGCAGATCCTCGGCTACCGCGCCAGCGACCTCGGCGGCAAGGAACTGCACACCCTCGTGCTGCACTCGCGCGCGGACGGCTCCCCGTTCCCGTACGCGGAGTCGCCGCTCGCCGACACCCTGCGGTCCGGGCGCAAGCACCGGGTGCGCGGGCAGGTGCTGTTCGCGAAGAACGGGGACCGGGTCTCCGTCGACCTCACCACCGCACCCGTGCGCGACGGCGACCAGCTCGTCGGCGCCGTGATGACCTTCACCGACCGGCGGCCCTACGACTCGCTCGCCGAGGAGAAGGAAGCCGCTGACAAGCTGCACCGGGACGAGCTGGAGCGCATCGACGAGGAGCACGCCTCCGAGCTGACCTCGCTGCGCCAGAAGCACATCACCGAGGTCGAGGAACTCCAGGAGCGGCACGAGGAGGAACTCGCGGCGAACGAGGAGCGGTACGCCGCGCTCGGGGAGCGGGAGAAGGACCGGTTCGAGGAGCTGGCCGGACGGCACGAGCAACTCCTCACGCTGCTCGGGCGGTCGTTGCGCGGGCCCCTCGACGAACTGCGCCGCGAACTCGCCGCGTTGGCCGCCGATGACGCGGGCCAGCTGTGGCCCGAGGCCAATCAGGTCCTGCACCATCTGTCGGCGGGCTACTCGCGCATCACGCAGCTCATCGACAACGTGCTCGGTTACCAGCGGCTGGAGACCGGCGACGGCCACATCGCCCGTACGAAGGTGATGCTGGACGCCGTGGTCGCGGCCGGTGTCGACGGGGCCGTGGAGCTGATCGGGCCCGGGCGGGTGCAGTTCGCCGTGCACGCGCCGCCCATCGAGGCCGAGGTCGATCCCGGGCTCCTCGCGACCGCGCTCGCGCATCTCGTCGCGGATGTCGCGGGCGTCGACGCGACCGGCAACTCGCCTGTGTCGGCGGGCGGTTACATGGACAACACGGTCGTCGTGGCGGCGGCGCAGCGCGGCGAGGTCGTACGGATCGAGGTGCGCGGGCCGTATGCCGGGGGAGACCCGGTGCACGAGCCGATCGTGCGCGGGATCGTGCGGGCGCACGGCGGCGTGCTGCAGACGCACGACGTGCCGGGGATGAGCGGCAGCGCGTATGTGCTGGAGGTGCCCATCGGGGGCGGGGCGGGGGCCGTCGCGGCTCCGGCCGCGACCGGTGGCGGCGCCGAACTCGCCCTGCCCGAGCAGGCTTCGGGCAGCAACGGACGTCGGCGGGCCCGGCGCTCCTCCGTGGACGCGTTCCTGGAGAGCGAGGTGCCGGGGTCCGACGACACCGGCGGCTCCGGTGGCGAGGCCGCCGTGCCCACCGGGCGGCGCAGGAGGCGTGCGGGCGACGAGTCCGCGGCGGTCGCGGTGGCCGGTGAAGCGGGCGGCGACGGTGCGTCCGGTGGTACCGGGCGGCGGCGTGGGCGGGCGGCCGAGGGCGCGGCGGCCGGTGAGGTGTCCGACGGTGACTCCGAAGGTGTGTCCGGGGGTGTCTCCGAGGGCGCTGTGATGACGGCGGCGGAGCATGCCGCCGGGACCGCGGCTTCCGGTACGGGGCTGGGCGGCACCGTGTCTCCGCGCGGCGTGCCCGTGGGTGGGGAGCGGCAGGCGTTGCCGGCCGCGCTGCCCGCGAGTGGCGGCCCCGATGACTCCGGCGACTCCGGTGGCGAGGACGGGCAGCCGACCGGGCGTCGCAGGCGGGCGCTGGCGGCCGCGGCCGAGCGGGCCGCGGCTCAGGAGGCGGGGGCGCGGACCGTGTTCGCGTTGCCGCCAGCCGAGGCCGATCGAACGCCGGATGCGTCTGGGGCTACGGCTGCGCAGGCGCCGGGAGTTCCGGGAGGTCCCGTCGCGCCTGGGGTTCCCGTTGTGCCTGGGCAGATTCCCGGGGGTGTTCCTGGTGGGCATCCCGGTGACGACGGGCGGCACGATGCCGTTCCGGTTGATCAGTCCGAGGACCACACGCCGCCTCAGCCGCATCCCGCTGGCGCGCCAACTGGGCGGCGGCGTCGGGCTGTTGCCCAGCCGCAGCCTCAACAGCGGGCGCAGGGTGCGGAATCGGTGCCCGCGCAGGCGGGGTCCCCGGTTCAGGCCGGTGTCGAGGTGCAGGGGCAGGGGCAGCCTGGTGCGGTGGTTCCGGCGCAGGGGACGGCCGGGCAGGGGCAGCAGGGGGTTCCGGCGCGGGTCGGTGCTGGGCAGCAACAGGGCGTAGGACAGGCGGGAGTTGGGCAGGCGGTCGGCGGACAGCCCGTTGCCGGTCAGTCGGTTGCCGGGCAGCCCGGTGCCGCCATGCAGCTTGCTCCCGCGCAGAATCTTCCCGCTCCGGGGCAGGCTCCGGCGGGGCAGCCGCTGCCGGCCGAGGCGGTTCCCGGGCAGGGGATTCCGGCGCAGGGGAACCCCGGGCAGCCGGTTTCGCCGCAGGGGATCCAGGGGCAGCCCGTCTCGCCGCACGGGATTCCGGGGCAAGTGGCCCCCAGTGTTCCCGGTCAGCCGATTCCGCCCCAGGGCATTCCCGGTCAGGCCGTACCCGCGCAAGGGCTCCCGGCTCAAGGCGCTCAGGGGCAACCCGTCTCCCCGCACGGCATCCCCGGTCAAGTCGCCCCGGTTCAGGGGCAGTCCGGTGGGCCGGTGCCGCCGCAGGCTCTGCCCGCCGCGCAGCCGACGCCAGCCGCAGCGCCGGCCCCCGCACCGGCCAACGGCGCCGACACCGCCGTAGCGCCGAACGCGCCGAACGCGCCGAACCCGAATACGCCCGCGCCCGGAACCCCCGTCGCCGCGCAGGCGCGTGCCGCTCAGCCGCTTCCCGCGGAAGCCGCCGGTGCTCCCATTGATCCCAACTCCACTCAGGGGCGGGCGATCAGTGTGCGGACGTTGGGGCAGGGGGTGCCGTTCACGCGGCAGGCCGCTCAGGTGCAGGTGCCTGTCGCCACGCCTACGCCTCCGCCGCATCAGTCGGGTGGGGGCGGGCGGAGAAGGAAGTTGGGGACTCGGCCCGAACCCGCCGCCGGGGTGGCGGAGCAGAGTGAGCGGGCTCAGCCCTCCATGGCCGGGCAGTCCCGGCTCGCGCAGATGACCGAGGGGGCCGGGCGGTCGTACGCCATAGGAGCACCGGACGAGAACGCGGCCGAAGGGCCGGAGCCGCTGGACGGGCCCGGTGGGGCTGTCGAGATTGCGGACACGCCGAGGCCGCAGCCGCTCGACGACGAGCTGCCGCCGGAGCCGCTCGACAATCCGCGTCGGCTGCTCGTGTGGCCCGCGCCGGACGTGACGACGACGCAGGCGCTGAGCGACCGCGGGTACCGGCCCGTCATCGTGCACTCCCGCGAGGAGGTCGACGCGCAGATCGCCGCGTTCCCGGCGGCGCTGTTCGTGGACCCGTTGACCGGGCCGATCACGCGGACCGCGCTCCAGTCCTTGCGGCAGGCCGCGGTGGCCGCCGAGGTGCCGGTGCTGGTCACGGCCGGGCTGGGGCAGGCCACGCGGGAGGCGGCCTACGGTGCCGATCCCGCCGTTCTGCTGAAGGCATTGGCGCCTCGGGACAGTGAGCAGCATCCGCCGCGGGTGCTGCTGATCGAGGAGCACGCGGAGATCGCGCTGGCGCTGACGGCGACGCTGGAGCGGCGCGGGATGCAGGTGGCGCGGGCCGCGAGCGACGCCGACGCGGTGACTCTGGCCGGGCAGTTGAGGCCGAACCTCGTCGTGATGGATCTGCTCCAGGTGCACAAGCGGCGGGCCGGAATCGTCGACTGGCTGCGGGCGAACGGACAGCTCAACCGCACCCCGCTCGTCGTGTACACGGCCGCGGTGGACCAGGCCGACCTGCCTCGACTGGCATCCGGGGAGACCGTGCTCTTCCTCGCCGAGCGGTCGACGAGCACCGAGGTCCAGTCGCGGATCGTGGACCTGTTGGCGCGGATCGGCACCAACTAGCCGACGGTATGCGTCACTTGGCGATCGCCCTGACTGGCCGTCAACTGCCTTTCAGGGGCGGCTACTTGGCGACCAGTCGCCGTGCCGCCTCCTTGATCGACTCGCGGAGCCGGTCCCGGTCCGTGTCGTCCGCGCCCACCAGGACGCGGCGCATCTGCGGTACGACGACACCCCAGTTGGCCATCGCGACCAGCAGGAAGAGGAGGTCGCGGGCCGGGATCGCATCGCTGACGACACCGCGGTCCTGGCCGTCCTGGAGGGCGGCGACCTTGAACGCGTAGTGCTGCTGGCGCTCGGTCTCGTCGGGCAGTTCGGCGGTGCCGTACTCCAGACCCTCCCAGAAGAGGAGGCGCAGGACTTCGGGGTGGGCCGCGTGGTAGTCCATGAGCCGGTCGATCCAGCCCTCGATGTCGTCGGGGTCGACGGGGAGCTGGACCGCCAGGTCGAGCATGGACCTGCCGAGGACCTGGGTGAACAGTTCCGCCTTGTTGCCGAAGTAGGCGTAGATCAGCTGCTTGTTGGCCTTCGCCTCGGACGCGATGCGGTCGATGCGCGCGCCCGCGATGCCGTGCCGGGCGAACTCGGCGACCGCCGCCTCGTAGATCCGGGCCTTGGTGGCCTCGGGGTCTCTCACTCCCATGGGGCCAGCGTACTCGGCGGGCGACGGTAACCAACTATTTGGTTGACAGGGAATTCGGGGGCACTGCATGCTGTTCCAGCTTCCAACCAACCAGTTAGTTGCTAGAGCTGGCTCGAAGGAGTCCTACCGCTCATGTCCTCCGCAACCGTCACCCAGACTTCGGTCCAGAAGCCGGGCGTCCCCACCGCCTCCGGCCGCCTCTTCCTCATCCTCATCGCCGTCTGTACCGCCGTGACGGCCGCCAACATCTATCTCGCGGGCCCGCTGCTCCCCCTCATCGCGCACGACTTCGGCTCGACCCCGTCCGCCGTGGCGTGGATCGCGTCGGTCGCGCAGTTCGGCTACGCCACCGGCCTCCTCTTCTTCGCCCCGCTCGGCGACCGCGTGAACCGGCGCCCGCTGGTCGCCGCCCTCTCGGTTGCGACCACTGCGGCCCTGCTCGTCGGCGCTGCGGCCCCCGGCACCGCCGCCCTCGCGGTCGCCGTCTTCGTCGCGGCCGCCGCGACCGTCGTACCGCAGCTCCTGGTCCCGCTGGTCGCCGAACGCGCCCCCGCCCACCACCGCGCCCGCCATGTCGCGGCCGTCATAGCGGGCCTGTTCACCGGCATCGTGGCCGCGCGCGTCGTGGGCAGCCTGGTCGGCCAGGCCTACGGCTGGCGCGTCGTGTTCATCGGCTCGGCCGCCCTCACCCTCGTCCTCGGCCTCGCCACCGCGTACGCCCTCCCGTCCGAGAGGCGCCGCGGCTCCGGCCCGCTCTTCGCCGGCCTCGCCGCCCTGCCCGGCCTGGTCCGCACCTCGCCCGACCTGTGGCGCGCGTGCCTGCGCCAAGCGGGCATGTTCGGCGCGTGGAGCGCCCTGTGGACGACCCTCGCCCTGCTGCTCACCGGCGGTTCCTACGGCTTCTCGACCGCGACCGCCGGCCTGTTCGGGCTGTTCGGGCTGGCGGCCAGCGCGGTGGCTCCGCTCGCGGGCGGGTTCGTCGACCGGTTCGGCGCGGGGAAGGTCGTACGGTCCGCGTATGTGCTCGCGGCGGTGTCCGTACCGCTGTTCTGGCTCGGCGGACATGTCCTGTGGGCGCTGTTCGTCGCCGCGATCGCCGTCCACGCGGCCCTGGTCGCCTCCCACGTCGCCAACCAGACCCTCGCCCTCACCACCACCTCCACCCCGGCGACCGCCAACACCGCGTACGTCGTCGCCGGCTTCACGGGCGGCGCGCTCGCCTCCGCCCTCGCGGGCCCGGCCTTCAGCCACTGGGGCTGGGGCGGGGTGTGCGCGGTGGCGGGGGTGTGGCTGGTGATCGGGTGGGTGTCGACGGCTGTACGGCGGTGACGTCCTGCGCGTCGTCGGGGTGTGTGTTGTCGGGGATGCGCGTCATCGTCGTACGGCTGCTTCGAGGCCGTACGACGATGACGGGACCGTACGCGGTCAGAGCTTGGTGACGTCCAGGTCACCCTCGGCGTACCGCCTGCGCAGCACCTTCTTGTCGAACTTGCCGACGCTCGTCTTCGGGACCGACTCGACGATCGTCCAGCGTTCGGGGAGCTGCCACTTGGCGATCTTTCCCTCGCCGGCGAGGAAGGCGCGCAGCGACTCGAAGTCGGCGGTGGAACCCTCCCGCAGGACGACGGTCGCCAGCGGACGCTCGCCCCACTTCTCGTCCGGTACGGCGACCACGGCGGCCTCGGTGACGTCCGGGTGGGACATCAGGGCGTTCTCCAGGTCGACGGAGGAGATCCACTCGCCGCCGGACTTGATGACGTCCTTGGCGCGGTCGGTGAGGGTGAGGAAACCGTCGGCGGAGATCGTGCCGACGTCACCCGTCTTGAGCCAGCCGTCCTCGCTGAACTTGTCGGCGGGGCGCAGGGGTTCGGCGTCCTGGCCGTTGTAGTAGGCGCCGGCGATCCACGGGCCGCGCACCTCCAGCTCGCCCGCCGACTCGCCGTCCCAGGGCAGCCGTTCGCCGCCGGGGCCGGTGAGACGGGCCTCGACACTCGTCGGGAAACGGCCCTGGGTCAGCCGGTACTCGAACTCCCGGTCCGTGCCGACCGCCTCGGCCGGCGGGCGCGAGACCGTGCCGAGCGGGGAGGTCTCCGTCATGCCCCAGGCGTGACAGACCCGCATGCCGAGCTTGTCGAAGGCCGCCATGAGGGCGGGCGGGCAGGCCGAACCGCCGATGGTGACCTGGGTGAGCGAGGAGACATCGCGCGGCTTCGCGGTCAGTTCGCCGAGCAGGCCCTGCCAGATGGTGGGCACGGCCGCCGCGTGCGTGGGGCGCTGGCTCTCGATCATCTCGGCGAGCGGCGCGGGCTGCAGGAAGCGGTCCGGCATCAGCATGTTCACGCCGGTCATGAAGGTGGCGTGCGGCAGACCCCAGGCGTTGACGTGGAATTGGGGCACGACGACCAGTGACGTGTCCTGGTCCGTGAGCCCCATCGACTGGGTCATGTTGACCTGCATGGAGTGCAGGTAGATCGAACGGTGGCTGAACACCACGCCCTTGGGGTCGCCCGTCGTGCCGGAGGTGTAACACATCGCGGCGGCCTGGCGTTCGTCCAGCTCGGGCCAGTCGTACGTGGTCGGCTTGCCGGCGATGAGGTCCTCGTACTCGTGCACGCGCGCGTGGGCGCCGTCGAGGGGGGTGCGGTCGCCGGGTCCGGAGACGACGATGTGCTCGACCGTCGGCAGCTTGGGCAGCAGGGGTGCGAGCAGCGGGATCAGCGAACCGTTGACGATCACCACCCGGTCCGCCGCGTGATTGACGATCCACGCCAACTGCTCCGCCGGAAGACGGAGGTTGAGGGTGTGCAGCACCGCGCCCATGGCGGGGATCGCGAAGTAGGCCTCGACGTGCTCGGCGTTGTTCCACATGAACGTGGCCGTACGCTCGCCGTCCGCCACGCCCAGGTCATCGCGCAGAGCGTGCGCCAGTTGGGCCGAGCGGGCACCGACCTCCGCGAAGGAACGGCGCTGTGGCTCTCCCTCACCGGTCCAGCTGATCACCTGCGATGTTCCATGGACCGTCGACCCGTGGGTCAGGATCCTGGAGATCAGCAGCGGTACGTCCTGCATGGTGCTCAGCACGGCGTCCTCCCGGGGCGACATTGCCTACGCGGTAGTAAGGGATGCGCTGATTCTGCGCACATACCGCACGGTATGTCACTAGGGGCGGGTGATCGATCACGTCACGTCGGCCGAGGGGGTGGGTTTTGGGCGGGTGAGTTTTGGGCGGGTGGGGCTGGGGCGCCGCTGGGGTTGGGCTGGGGCTGAGCGACGTTGGGGCTGGGGCTGCGACTACGGCTGGGGCTGAGCGCCGCTGCGGCTGCGGCTGCGGCTGCGGCTGCGGTGTCATGGCTTCGTCGGCAGCCGGGTGACTTGGATCTGACGCCCGTCTGGCCTCCAGCCGCCTGACCTCTAGCGGGCGAGAACCAGCTCCGGGTCCTCGCGCAGCTTACCGAGCGCCCGCGACACCGCCGACTTCACCGTGCCCACCGACACCCCGAGCACCTCGGCCGTCTGGACCTCGCTGAGGTCCTCGTAGTACCTGAGGACGACCATCGCCCGCTGCCGCTCCGGCAGCTTCGCGATCGCCCGCCACATCGCGTCGTGCAACGCCTGCTGCTCGGCCGGGTCCTCCGCGCCGCCAGTCGTCTCCGGCTCGGGCAGCTCGTCGCACGCGAATTCGTCGACCTTGCGCTTGCGCCACTGCGAGGTCCGCGTGTTCAACAGCGCGCGGCGGACATAGCCGTCCAGCGCCCGGTGGTCCTCGATCCGCTCCCAGGCGACATACGTCTTGGTCAGCGCGGTCTGCAACAAGTCCTCCGCGTCACACGCGTTCGCCGTCAGCGACCGCGCGGTGCGCAGCAGCACAGGTTGCCTGGCCCTCATGTACGACGAGAACGAGGGGTACGTGAGCGTCGGGGCCGGGACCTGAGTCCCGGTCTGGGACTGAGGCTGGGCCTGAGGTTGGGATTGAGGCTGAGCCTGGGTCTGCGTGGCCCGTGCGGCGGGCCGGCTGGCGGGCCGGCTGGCGGTCCGCGTGGCAGGCCGTGCGGCCGGCCTGGGTACGGGCCGGGCGGCAGGCCTGGTGGCGGCTCCGGCGGAGGCCCGTGCGGCGGCGTTCGACGCGCTGGTGCAGACTGCTGTGGTCATGGCTCCACGCTATGAGTGACCCCCACTCCTTCGGATCGGCCGCAGGTCCCGAAGCAGACTCCGCCTCAGGTTGTAGGGGTGGGGCTGGCTCCACCTCCTGAAGGTGGACGAGCGCCTGACACGTACTGCGGGTTTACCCCTGGGGGCTCACCCGTCCGAGGTAAGGGCGGCGGAGGCGATGGGGGCGGTAGAGGGGGTTAGCGCGGTGGGGGCGGCGAGGGTTGTCGGGGCGGCCGGGGCTGTGGGGGGGGCCGGGGCTGCTGCGAAGGCGGCGGTGGGCGTGTGGTTGTCCGGGGTTGTGAGGGCAGCCGGAGCCGCGAGGGCGGTGAAGGTCCCCGGGGTTGCAAGGGCGACAGGAGCCACTGCGGAGACGGCAGGCCTCGTGAGGGGCCCGGGGTCGCGAGGGCAGCCGGAGCCGCGAGGGCGTGAAGGTCCCCGGAGTTGCAAGGGTGCGGAGACGGCAGGCGTCGCGAGGGGCCCGGGGTCGCGAGGGCAGTCGGAGCAGCGAGGGCGGTGAAGGTCGCCTGGACTGCAAGAGCGGTAGGGGCTGCAGCGAAGGCGGGCTGTGCGGCGAGGGCGGTGAAGGTCGCCGGCGCCAGAAGGGCGACAGACGCTGCTGCGAAGGCGGCCGGGATCGCTGGCGCCACCGGCGCGGCAGAAGGTGCTGCGGAGAGGCCGGCGTCACAGGAGCCGCGAAGCTGGCCCGGGTTGGTGCCGAGACGGCCGGGGCCGAGGTGGTGCCGAAACGGCCGGGGCCGAGGGCACAGGCGCCGTAAGCTCGGCCGGAGTCGGCGCCGAGACGGTCTAGGCCGCAGGCGTCGCAAGCTCGGTGAGTACCAGCCCCGATGTCGGCACCCCCGTCCCGGCGGTCACCAGAACCCGCCCGGCTCCCGGTATCTGGTTCACGGCGGTGCCGCGCAGCTGGCGGACCCCTTCGGCGATCCCGTTCATCCCGTGCAGATACGCCTCCCCGAGCTGCCCCCCGTGCGTGTTGATCGGCAGCCGTTCCTCGGCCACGAAGTCCGCCGCCTCCCCCTTCCCGCAGAACCCGAACTCCTCCAGCTGCATCAGCACGAACGGCGTGAAGTGGTCGTACAGGATCGCCACGTCCATGTCCTCAGGACCGAGCCCCGCCGTCCGCCACAACTGCCGCGCGACCACGCCCATCTCCGGCAGGCCGGTCAGATCGTCACGGTAGAAGCTGGTCATCTGCTCCTGCGCCCGCCCGGCCCCCTGCGCCGCCGCCGCGATGACCGCGGGCGGACGCGGCAGGTCGCGGGCCCGCTCCACCGACGTGACGACGATCGCCTGGGCCCCGTCCGTCTCCTGGCAGCAGTCCAGCAACCGCAACGGCTCCACGATCCACCGCGACGCCGCGTGCTCGGCGAGCGTGATCGGTCTGCCGTGGAAGTACGCCGCCGGGTTCGTCGCCGCGTACTTGCGGTCCACCACCGCCACCTGTCCGAACACCTCCGGCGTCAGCCCGTACGTGTGCAGATACCGCTGCGCCGCCATCGCCACCCACGACGCCGGCGTCAGCAGCCCGAACGGCAGCGACCAGCCGAGCGCCGCGCCCTCCGCCGACGGCTCCCGGTGCGTCACGCCCGAGCCGAATCTGCGCCCCGACCGCTCGTTGAAGGCGCGGTAGCAGACCACCACCTCCGCGATCCCCGCCGCCACCGCGAGCGCCGCCTGCTGGACGGTCGCGCAGGCCGCGCCGCCGCCGTAGTGGACCCGGGAGAAGAAGGACAGCTCACCGATCCCGCAGGCCTGGGCCACGGTGATCTCCGGATTGGTGTCCATCGTGAACGTGACCATCCCGTCCACGTCCGCCGACGTCAGCCCCGCGTCGTCCAACGCGGCCCGCACCGCCTCCACGGCCAGCCGCAGCTCACTGCGCCCCGAGTCCTTGGAGAACTCCGTCGCCCCGATCCCGACGATCGCCGCCTGCCCACCGAGGGTGTCGCGGGCACGGATGCTCATTTCCCGGCCTCCCTCGTCCTCGGCACGGTGACCGTGACCGTGCCGGTCACATGCCTGCCGATACCGTTCGCCCCGAGCACCCGCACCGTCGCGGTGTCGCCGTCCGTCTCCTCGACCCTGCCGGTCAACACCATCGTGTCGCCCGGGTAGTTGGGCGCACCGAGCCGTATGGCCACCTTGCGGAGGACCGCTCCCGGTCCGAAGTGGTCCGTGATGTAACGGCCGACCAGGCCGTTCGTCGTCAGGATGTTCATGAAGATGTCGGGGGAGCCCTTCTGCCGCGCCGACTCCGCGTCGTGGTGCACGTCCTGGTAGTCCCGGGAGGCGACAGCTCCGGCGACGATCAGGGTGCGGGTGATCTCGATCTCCAGCGGAGGCAACTCTTCACCTGCCCTCATGGCTGCACCTCCTCGCTCACGATCAACTCCCCCAGTTCTTGCAGCACTTCGCCCCCGCCACCCAAATACGCGTCCAACTGCCGCCCCCACAGGAAGTGCCGGTGCACCGGATGGTCCAGGTCGGCTCCCGCCCCGCCGTGCAGATGCTGACCCGTGTGGACGACACGCTGGCCCGCCTCGGACGCCCACCAGGCGGCGGTCAGCGCGTGCGTGGCGTACGGCAGCCCCGCATCCCGCCGCCAGGCCGCCTCGTAGGCCGTCACCCGTATCGCCTCGATGTCCATGTGCGCGTCGGCAGCCCGGAGTTGGACCGCCTGCCGCGTCGCCAACGGACGCCCGAACTGCTCCCGGGTATTCACATGCGCCACAGCCCGAGCGAGCGAACCGGCACACACCCCGGCCTGCAGCCCGGCGAAGGCGGTGCGTGCGGTGGCCAGAACGTCGGCGTGGGGAGCGGGAGTTGGGGGCGAGGCCGAGGAGCGGGCGTAGGACCCGAGCCGCTCCGCCGATGCCCCGTCCAGCGTCAGTCGCCCCGCCGACCAGGGCGCCGTCAGCTCGACCGCCTCGACGCGCACGGCCTCCGTGACCGGGGTCAGCCACAACTCGCGCCGGTCGTCGGCGACCAGGACATGCGTGGCGTCACGCAGCCAGGGGACGACGGGAACCGTCCCGCTCAACTCGCCCTGTGCGGAGGCCCGTACACCGCCCTGCGTCGGAAACGCCCCGCACACCACCACCGACCCGTCCCCGATCCCCGGCAACAACCGCTCCCGCTGCTCGGGGGAGCCATGCGCCGCCACCGCCAGCAGCCCGTACACGCAGGTCGACGCGAAGGGCACCTGGGCCGTCGTCCGACCCTGTTCCTCCAGGAGGAGCACGAGGCCGAGCAGGCCCAACTTCTCGACGGCGCCCACCAGTCCGGCCGCGCACAGGGCCTTCCACAGCTCGGGGTCACTGTCCCTACCTGCCGCCGTGAGCCGCTCGGGTGTCGCGAGGTCACCGAAGATCCGGGCGGCCAGATCACGAGCCGCGGCCTGCTCCTCCGTGGGCGTGAAGTCCATGTCAGCCCACCTCGCCCTCTCGGCCTTCCTGGACCCGGAAGACGGGGAGCACCAGCGGGCCGTCCTCGTCGCCGGACCCCTGAGGTTCGTCGTACCGCCGGAATTCGAGCCGTACCGGCAGCCCGATACGGACCTTGTCGTACGGCACCCCCACCACGTTGCTCACGATCCGCACACCCTCGGCGAGTTCGATCAGCCCGACCGCGTACGGACCCGCCGCGTCAGCGGCATGATCGGATTGCGTGAAAGCGGGGAAAGACGGGTGGTGCATCACCACGTACGAATAGACCGTCCCCTCCCCACTCGCCTCCACCGTGTCCCAGTCCAGGCCGCCGCAGGCGTTGCAGCCCGGCAGCCAGGGGTGGCGCAGCGTCCCGCAGCCCGTGCAGCGCTGGATGAGGAGTTGATGGCGCTCCACGCCCTCCCAGAAGCCGGCGTTGTCCCGGTTGACGACGGGCCGCGGCCGCCGCGCACGGGCACCCTTCTGTCCCTGTCCCTGTCCCTGTTTCTGTCCCTGTTTCTGTCCCTGTTTCTGGCGTGAGGGGGCGTACTTGAGGATGCGGAAGCGGTGGGTGCCGACGAGGTCCGGGCCCACCCGGACGTCCATGCGCGTGGTGACGAAGTACCCCGTGCCCAGCTTCGTCGTCTTGCGGTCCGACACCGACTCGATCACCGCGTCGAAGGTGACCTCGTCGCCCGGCCGCAGGGGCCGTAGATACTCCTGCTCGCAGTCGGTGGCGACCACCGAGGTGCAGCCCGCCGCGTCGAGGAGGTCGAACAGTTCGTCGTAGGCCCCCGTGCGTCCCGTGTGGCCGGAGAGGCCGCCCATGGTCCATGCCTGGAGCATGGTGGGCGGGGCGACGGCGTCCGGGCCCGTGTACGCGGGATCGGTGTCGCCCATCGCCTCGCACCAGTGCCTGATCATCGGCTCGTTGACGGGGTCCTTGCCCCTGCCCGCGACGGCGGCCGCGCGCCCCTCGTACGTCTTGAGCCGCGCCCCCAACTCGTCGACCATCACTGTGTTCACCTCCGCCCCCTCGTCATCCCGAGCCGCATCGTCGCGACGATCTCCCGCTGCACCTCGCTCACCCCGCCCCCGAACGTGTTGATCTGTGCCGCCCTGTTCAACCGCTCCAGCTCGCCGTCCCCGAACGCACCCGGCGAGCCCGAACGCACCAGTCCTGCCAGTCCCGCCGGTCCGTCCGCCCCGGCGATGTGCTGACATATTCGGTACACCGCCACCGTCGATTCGGTTCCCACGACTTTCACGCCGCTCGCGTCGCCGGGCGCCAGTCGGCCCGCCCCGACATCACCCACCAAACGCCAGTTGAGCAGGCGCGTTGCCGCCAGCCGGGCATGCGCCTCGGCCAGCTGGGACCGCACCCACGGCTCGTCAACCCGGCGCCGCCCCGTCACCGGATCGGGCGTGCGGGCGGCGGTCAACACGGCGGCGTAGAACTCCTCGGCCTGCATTCCCGTCGCGGCGAGGGCGACCCGCTCGTGATTGAGCTGGTTGGTGATGAGGGACCAGCCCTCGTTCTCCGCGCCGACGAGGTTGCCGGCCGGGACGCGGACCCCGTCGTAGTACGTGGCCGTCGTCCGCTGGCCGCCGACCGTCTCGATCGGGGTCCACGAGAAACCGGGCGCGTCGGTCGGGACGAGGACGATCGAGATGCCGCGGTGCTTGGGTGCCTCGGGGTCGGTGCGGCAGGCGAGCCAGATCCAGTCGGCGTTGTGGGCGTTGGAGGTGAAGATCTTCTGCCCGTCGATCAGCCAGCCCCGCTCGTCACGTACCGCGCGCGTCCGCAGGGACGCGAGATCCGTGCCGGCCGAGGGTTCGCTGTAGCCGATCGCGAAGACGAGTTCCCCCCGCAGGATGCCCGGCAGGAGGGCGGCCTTCTGCTCCTCGCTGCCGTACTTCATGAGGGTCGGTCCGACGGTGTTCAGGGTGACCATCGACACGGGCGCGCCCGCACGGTAGGCCTCGTCGAAGAACACGAACTGCTCGTCCGCGCCCCGCCCTTGACCGCCGTACTCGACCGGCCAGCCGAGCCCGAGCCAGCCGTCGCCGCCGATCCTGCGCAACAAGGCCCGCTGGCCCTGGGGGTCGTCCGTGCCGGGTGGTCCGTCCGGCATCAGGGCGGCGAAGTACGTACGGAGCTCGGCGCGCAACCGCCGCTGGCGTTCGGTGGGGGCGAGGTGCACGACGGCGGACCTCCGGGGCGTCGTAGTCGTCGTAGCTGTCCTAGTCGTACGGACGAGGATTTCTGACTGTCCGTCAGATGCCGTGCACTGTCAAGGTCGTTCCCTACAGGCGCCCCACCGGCGGGCACGCGCGCGTGGGGCACGAAAAACGTCTGCGCGACGGTGCCGAAGCACCACCGCGCAGACGCGTCACAACCCCGGAGAGTGCACCTCACACACCACCGCGCATCCCCGCGCGGAAGTGGGGCGCGGCTACCAGAAGTTGGCGAAGTTGACGGCGACGTTCTCGTTTCCCTGGTTGATGGCGGTGAACGCGGAACCGTTGACCTGGGCGGTGTTGCTCTGGTTCGAGGCCCCCGAGCCGACCGCCTGCTGCTGTGTGGTGGACGAGTTGCCCTTGTTGTCGTGCCCGACCCCGCTCCCACTGACGGTCGCCACACCCGCGTTCGATCCGTTGCCCGCGATGGCGCCGTTGTCCGCCGCCGCGACGCCGGTGAAGAGGGCGGCTGCCAGCGGGAGGGCGGAGACGGCGGCGATGACGCGGGCGGTACGGATGCTTGCCATGTTGTTCCTCCAGAACAGGGTGCGTACCGGCTTCGTAGCCGAACGCGCATGAACTACGGCTTCAAGTACTGCTTCCGCCAAGGCAGTTGGCCGACCGCCTCGGTGTTGTGCACGACGTCGCAGAACCAGAGTTGCCCACCGAATCCCCGGCGAACCAGTGCGGAAGCGGTTATTCCCCCTGAAGCGTGATGACAAGTCGATAAACCCCTTCACCTACCTTGAAGCTGCAGTTCAGGGCAGTACGGACAGCTCACCCCAGGCGCCCCAAGGGGCGAAGCGTTCCGCCAGTTTTCCGGCCAATCCGCCCACCTCGGCGAGTCGCCGCCTCCCCCTCTTCCCTTTTTCGAACACTCGTACGAACATGGAGGCATGGCCACCACCGACCGGCAGGCCACGACGCTGGCCCTCGCACACGCCCTGTCAGCCGCCGAACGCGGACTGGCCGTGATCCCCCTGTCCCGCACGAAACTCCCGGCCCTCCGCTCACCGCACCGCGACGACCCGTCACCCCCGGCGGGCGAGGCAGGCACGGTGGACCCGGCGGGCCCGCCCTGCCACGGTGAATGCGGACGCCTCGGCCACGGGGTGTACGACGCCTCGACCGACCCGGCGCGCATCCGCGAACTGTTCGCCGCCGCGCCCTGGGCCACCGGCTACGGCATCGCGTGCGGACTGCCGCCGCACCATCTGATCGGCATCGACCTCGACACCAAGTCCGGCACGGACTCCTCGTCCGCCCTGCGCGAACTCGCCCTCCGCCACCTGTTCACGATCCCCGAGACCGTCGTCGTCCTGACCCCCAGCGGCGGCCGCCACCTCTGGCTCAGCGGCCCGCCCGACGTGGTCGTCCCCAACTCCGCGGGCCGGCTCGCCCCCGGCATCGACATCCGCGGCGCCGGCGGCTACCTGGTGGGCCCCGGCTCCCGCACCGACCACGGCCTCTACGGCGCCGCCCCGGCCACCGCCCACCTGGCACCGGCCCCCTGCCCACCCTCACTCCTGCGCCTGCTCCTCCCCCCACCCCGCACCAACCACCCCACCCCCACCTCGACCGGCCAACACGGCCAGGGCCTGGTCCAGTTCGTCCTCGCCGCCCACGAGGGCCAACGCAACACCCGCCTCTTCTGGGCAGCCTGCCGCGCCTACGAGAACGACATCGGCCCCGCACTGATCGACCCCCTGGTCGAGGCGGCCCTGGGCACGGGGCTGTCGGAACGGGAAGCCAGGGCGACGATCGCTTCGGCGGCCCGGATGACGGGGCATCGGCCGTAAACCCGGTCCCGAGCACGCGCGAGCGCAGACACGCGTAAGGGGTGTCCTCCAGGGAGGACACCCCTTACCGACACTGCGGTGGGTGTGGGATTTGAACCCACGGTCACATCGCTGCGACGACGGTTTTCAAGACCGTTCCCTTAGGCCGCTCGGGCAACCCACCTGCGCACACGCCCACCAGGGCGGAGCGGGTACAGCGTACCGGGCTCGGGGGTCGTACGGGGTCCGTGGTCCGGCTTGGCCGCCCAGGCGGGGCTACTCCGGCGCCGCGTCCGAGAAGTCGTACAGGGCCCAATCGGTGATCCGGACATACCCGAGGCGTTGATAGAGGGCGTTGCTGGTGGGGTTGCCCGGGTCCGTGAAGAGGACGACCTCCTTCGCGCCCGTGGCCAGCGCGGCTCTGGTCACCTCGGTCGTCACGGCGGCGGCGTAGCCGCGACCGCGGGGGCGGGGCGGGGTGTAGACGGGGTCCACGCGGACCATGTCGCCGATCTTCGCGGTCGAGCCGGCGATGGAGACCGGAGTGCCGTCCGGGGTCTCCCAGAACGTGAAGTGCTTGTCAGCGAAGCGGGTGTCGGTCCAGGAGGCGGGGAGGACCTCGTCCACGGCGGCGGCGAACTCGTGGCACCAGTGGACGACTTGGGCGTGCTCCTCCTCGCCCGCGACCCGGGCGCGGCCCTCCGGAAACGGCTCTGGAGGCGTGAGGGTGCCGAGTCGGTAGAGGTGGAGCCGGACGCGCAGTTTCGACGTCACGCCCGTATGCCGCTGCCATGCCTCCGCGAACACGGTGGCGGTCTCCTCGTCCGCGGTGACGTAGGGAACGGCGTGCCCGAGGTCCACCAGGCGGGCGGCGAGGGTGTCGGCCTGCTCGGGGGTGAGGGAGGTGGGTGCCAGGCCGCGGGACGGGAGGCGGTAGAAGGTGGCGTCGACCTTGCCCGCTCGTTCGAGTCGGCCGAACAAGGTGGCTCCGTCGCCGTATTCGGCCGACCCGCGCGTGCGCAGTCTCTCCATCGTCGTCAACGCCGTGGTGTGCGGGGCGGGACGCGCGCGCAGGAACTCCCCGCCTCCGGCGAGGAAGTCGTCCAGGTCTTCGGTCAGGTACCAGTCGTCCGGTCGCATGGTTCATGATTTCGCGTGCGTCAGGCTCCTCGGGCCGATACCCGTGATTTCCTCAACGCGCCCTCGGCGGGCCGCCGTTGGGAATCCGCCGTACGCACGCGCGCGTGGAGGGCGAAAAACGAACCACCGGAAGTGAGCCGCCGGAAAACGGTCGGGGGGGGGGGGGGGGGCGCCCGCCCCCCCCCCCCGGGGGCGGGCGGGGGGGGCGCCCGGCGGGGCGGCCCGCCCCCCCCCGCCCCCGCGCGGGGGGGGGGGGGGGCGGGCGGGCGGGGGGGCGGGCCGGGGGGGGGGGGGGGGGGGGCGGGGGGGGGGGGGGGGCGCCCGGGGCTGCTGCGAAGGCGGCGGTGGGCGTGTGGTTGTCCGGGGTTGTGAGGGCAGCCGGAGCCGCGAGGGCGGTGAAGGTCGCCTGGACTGCAAGAGCGGTAGGGGCTGCAGCGAAGGCGGGCTGTGCGG
>NZ_JBICXA010000026.1:0-131854 GCF_043200035.1 Streptomyces sp. NPDC048504 | reverse complement strand
TCTCGAGCCGCGGGGGGTTGCCCGCGCCAACCCCCCAGCCCGTGGCCGGGGGCCCCCCCCCCCCCCCACCGGGGGGGGGGGGGGGGGGGGGGGGGGGGGGGGGCCCCCCCCCCCCACACCGAGTTCTGGCATGTCGTACAGGTGGGCCGCCCCGAGGACCTGATCCCGAGCCTCGCGGCTCAGCCCCGCCCCGCCTCCACCAGCTCCGCGGCCTCCCGCGCACACCCCCACGCCACCGTGATCCCCGCTCCACCGTGACCGTAGTTGTGCACCAACACCCGTCCGTCCCGCAGTACTTCACGCTCCAGGCGCACCGAGGGCCGGGTGGGCCGCAAGCCCACCCGGTGTTCCAGCACCCGCGCCTCGGCGATCTCCGGCCGGATCGCCGCGCAGCGGGCGATGATCGCCTCGGCGACCGCGGGATCGGGCGTCATCGACCAGGCGTCCTCCTCGGCCGTGCCGCCCAGGATCAGCCCGCCCGGCTGCGGGAAGAAGTACGTGGACGTGTCCGCCGAGTGGTCGACGGACGTCAGCCAGGTCGTGATCCCCGGGTTCTCCACGACGACCAACTGCCCGCGCACCGGCCGCACCGAGGGATCGGGCACGAGGTCCAGGGAGTCCAGCCCCGTGCAGTTGACCACGACGGCCGCCGGCACCTCCGTGAGATCCACCACCGACTGCTCCTCGACGGTCCCGCCCAGCTCCAGGAACCGCCCCCGCAGCCACGGCAGATGGGCCGGCATGTCGATCAGCGGCAACCGCGCCCACAGCCCGCCGTCCGCGTACTCCTCGGCCAGCGCAGGCCGCAGCCCCGGCACCCTTGCCGCCCACGACCCCAGCTCGTCCAGCCGCGTCTCGCCCTGTACACCCTCGACCAGGCGTACGCCCGTCTCCTCGGGCCGCGCCGCCAACTCCTCGTACACGGCGAGGGATTGGAGCGCCCACTCACCGACGAGCGCCTCCGGCTCGATCCGGTACGGCCACCACAGCGCGCCCGCGACCGCCGAGGTCGTCAGCTCGACGGGCTCCCGCGTCCACACCCGCACCCGGGCACCGCGCTCCGCCAGCACGACCGCCGTCGTCAACCCGATGACGCCCCCGCCGACCACGATCACATCGCCACTCATGCCCCTGTCCATGCGCGGACGGTAGCGGAATACGCCATGCAGTGCTCAGATCCCCTCGCTCTGGGGATACTCACAGCATGTCTGCCGAATACGCGGCCTTCGGCCTGGCACCGGCGATGCGTGCCGGTGAAGTCCTCGCGGACGGCGGCTACCAGGTGCACCGGGACTTCGTCGACTTCATCGTCGACGGACGCCCGCTGCTGTTCCGGCTCACCGACCTGGACGCCGTCTCCCCGCTCGCCTCCGACATCCCCCCGGCGATCTTCACCGCCCAGGTCCGCAGCCTCCTCCTGGAGACGGACCCACCCCTGAAGGGCGGCCGCTACGTCATCTACGGTTGCCCCGAGTGCGAGGACCTGGCCTGCGGCGCCGTCACCGCCGTCATCCAGCAGGACGGCGCCGACTACATCTGGCGCGACTTCGCCTGGCAGACCGACGAACACGCCGACCTGGAGCGCAACGGCTACCACGGCATAGGGCCCTTCCGCTTCGCCGGAGCCGAGTACCGCGCGGCCCTCGACTCCCTCATCGACGGCACCGAGCCCCCGGTCGCCAAACGCCGCGTCCTGCTGATCGGCGCCCGCGTCGCGATCCTCGCCAAGCTCGCCGCCGCCCTGCGCGCCATCGGCATCGGCGCCGACATCACCAACGACGCGACCCACGTCCCCGCCGACGAACTCCGCGGCTACGGTGCCGTAGCGTTCGGCCGGGCCGTCACGGGGGAGCAACGGGCCGCCGTACGGGCCGCGTTCGACCGTGCCGGGGTCGACGTGGCGTACGTCGACGGCCTCGCGCCCATCGTCCCGCTCCTCGTCGCCCAGATCGAACACGCCCTGGACCGCCGCCCCGCCGGGCAGCACCGGCTGACCCGCCTGGTAGCGGCCGACGGCGAGGCGGGCATCGAGGTCACCTCACCGTGCCGGGTGCGCGTCACGGCGTACCGCCTCGACCGCCTGTACCGCAGCCACACGCAGGAGGTCTTCGACGGCGTCCTGGAACCCGGCCGCCACCGCATCGCCCTCGACGCGAAGGCAGTGAAGGGCGAGTCCTTCGTCGTGGCCCGGACGACCGGGAGCGTACTGGTGGAGGCGATGGCGCGGTGAAAGCCGCGGCGCCGACGGCGAAGGGGACCGATTAGGATCGGCGGTCTGATGACTGCCACTCTCGTCGCCAAGAATCTCGCCGCCGGACACGGCGACCGCGCCCTCTTCACCGGGCTCGACCTCGTCGTCGCCCCCGGCGATGTGATCGGCCTTGTCGGTGCCAACGGCGCGGGCAAGTCCACCCTGCTCAGGATGCTCGCCGGGCTCCTCGCCCCCGAGGAGGGCGAGCTGCGCCTCTCCCCGCCGGCAGCGACCGTAGGCCACCTCCCGCAGGAGCCGGAACGGCGCCCGGGCGAGAGCGTGCGCGCATTCCTCGCGCGCCGCACGGGAGTCGCCGAGGCGCAACGCACGATGGACGAGGCCACGCAGGCACTGGTCGACGGCGCACCCGGCGCCGACGACGCGTACTCGGCGAGCCTGGAGCGCTGGCTCGACCTCGGCGGCGCGGACCTCGACGAACGGGCCGAGGAGATCGCCGACTCGCTGGGCCTGGCGATCGACCTGGACCAGCCGATGACGTCCCTGTCCGGCGGCCAGGCGGCACGCGCGGGCCTGGCTTCCCTCCTCCTCTCCCGCTACGACGTCTTCCTGCTCGACGAGCCCACCAACGACCTGGACCTCGATGGCCTGGAGCGCCTCGAACGCTTCGTCTCCGGCCTGCGCGCGGGCACGGTCGTCGTGTCGCACGACCGCGAGTTCCTCACCCGCACGGTCACCAAGGTCCTCGAACTCGACCTGGCCCAGAACCAGATCAACCTCTACGGCGGCGGCTACGAGGCCTACTTGGAGGAGCGGGACGTGGCACGCCGGCACGCCCGCGACGACTTCGAGGAGTACGCCGACAAGCGCTCCGCGCTCCAGGACCGGGCGCAGATGCAGCGCGGCTGGATGGACAAGGGCGTCAAGAACGCCCGCCGCAAGGCGAACAACGACAACGACAAGATCGGCCGCAAGTTCCGCAGCGAGGCGAGCGAGAAGCAGGCGGCGAAGGCGCGGCAGACCCAGCGGATGATCGAACGCCTCGATGTCGTCGAGGAGCCCCGCAAGGAGTGGGAGCTGCGGATGGAGATCGCGTCCGCGCCGCGCTCCGGTGCGGTCGTGGCGACGCTGCGGGATGCCGAGGTACGGCGGGGTGACTTCAGCTTCGGGCCGGTGTCCCTGCAGATCGACTGGGCGGACCGGGTCGCGGTGACCGGCGCGAACGGTGCGGGCAAGTCGACGCTTCTCGGCGCGCTGCTCGGGCGTATCCCGCTGGACGCCGGGCACGCGACGCTGGGCTCGGGTGTTCTGGTGGGCGAGGTCGATCAGGCGCGGCAGTTGTTCCACGGTACGGAGTCGCTGCTCGACGCGTTCTGCGCGGCCGTGCCGGACACGGAGCCCGCCGAAGTCCGCACGCTGCTGGCCAAGTTCGGGCTCAAGGCGCACCACGTGATGCGTCCGGCCGGGACCCTGTCCCCGGGTGAGCGGACCCGTTCTGCTCTGGCCCTTCTTCAGGGACGCGGGGTGAATCTCCTGGTGCTGGACGAGCCGACGAACCACCTGGACCTTCCGGCTATCGAGCAACTGGAGTCGGCGCTCGATGCGTATGAGGGCACGTTGCTGTTGGTCACTCATGATCGGCGGATGCTGGACGCGGTTCAGGTGACTCGGCGGTTGGAGGTTGCGGACGGGAAGGTGACGGAGCAGCGGTGAGTGGCGGTGAGGTTCAGGTTGTTCGTTCACTGCGGGGCGGTGGGGGCTGGTCGCGCCCCGCGGCGGAGCCGCAAATAGTCTCAGCCCCGCGCCCCTTAAGGGCGGCCCGCTCCACTCGGCTTCGATGTTCCGCCCACCAACTCGCGTCGCCAAGAGCCATGTTGGTGCCCCCGGCCCGTTGCCCCACCGCCCCGTCGATGAGTTCTCGTACGACGTCGGCGTGGCCTGCGTGCCGGGACGTCTCGTAGGTCATGTGGACGAGGGTGCGGTGCAGGGTGAGTTCGTTGCCTCCCTCGCCGGGCATGCGGCCGATCGCATCGAGGGGGAGTGCCTCGATCGTCGCGTCGGAGTGGGCGCAGATCCGCCGGTAGTCGCCGACGATCTGCTCACGTGTCTCGTCCGGCGTCGCCCACAGGTCCGCGTTCGGCTCGGCGTCCCCCGCGATCCACAACTCCGGCCCGTCGACCGGCCGCCCGAACACCGTCCCGAAGTAGAACGCCTCGGCCCCGGCCAGATGCTTGACCAGCCCCAGCAGATTGGTGCCGGTCGGCGTCATCGGCCGCCGGATGTCGTACTCCGACAGCCCTTCGAGCTTCCACAGCAGCGCGTCCCGGGAGTCCTGCAGAAAGACGCGCAGATCGGCTTTGAAGTCCGGTGGATTCATGCCCCCAGTCTGTCGGCGAGATGATCAACGTCCACCCATTTTCGCCGCCCAGCGTCCTCACCCCAGGGGCGCGGGGAACTGCGCGACCAGCCCCCACCGGCCCGCAGCTCCCCACAACCTGACCGGCGAAGCCGTCAGCGCTTCTTCTTACCCGGGTCCAGCAACCCCGCCTTGCGCAGAGCATCGGCCATCGCACTGTTCCCCGGCGGCGGAGCCGCCTGCCGCGACCCGCTGCCTTGACCCCCCTGCCGCTGCTGCCGTTGCTGCGGCGGACGCCCACCGCCCTGCTGCCGACGCTCGCCACCCCCACCCTGCTGCCGCCGCTCCCCGCCGGAGGCCACCGCCTCGTCGTCGAGCCGCAGCGTCAACGAGATCCGCTTCCGGGGGATGTCCACGTCGAGGACCTTCACCTTGACGATGTCACCCGGCTTCACCACATCCCGCGGGTCCTTGACGAACGTCTTGGACAGGGCGGAAACGTGCGCCAGACCGTCCTGGTGGACCCCGACGTCGATGAACGCCCCGAACGCGGCGACGTTCGTGACGACACCCTCCAGGACCATCCCGGGGGCGAGGTCGGAGATCTTCTCGACGCCGTCCTTGAATGTGGCCGTCTTGAACGCGGGCCGAGGGTCGCGCCCCGGCTTCTCCAGCTCCTTGAGGATGTCGGTCACGGTGGGCAGACCGAACGTCTCGTCCACGAACTCGGTCGGCTTCAGCGAGCGCAGTACGGACGTGTTGCCGATCAGCGACGCCACCTCGCTGCCCGCCGTCTTCACCATCCGCCGCACCACCGGATACGCCTCGGGGTGCACGCTGGAGGAGTCGAGCGGGTCGTCGCCGCCCCGGATGCGCAGGAAGCCCGCGCACTGCTCGTACGCCTTCGGGCCGAGCCGTGCCACGTTCTTCAGCTGCGTGCGCGACTTGAACGGGCCATTGGCGTCGCGGTGCGACACGATGTTCTCGGCGAGGCCGGAGGTGATGCCGGAGACGCGGGAAAGCAGCGGCGCGGAGGCCGTGTTGACGTCCACGCCGACGCCGTTCACACAGTCCTCGACCACCGCGTCCAGCGAACGCGACAGCTTCACCTCGGACAGGTCGTGCTGGTACTGGCCGACACCGATCGACTTGGGGTCGATCTTCACCAACTCCGCGAGCGGGTCCTGGAGTCGGCGCGCGATGGAGACGGCGCCGCGCAACGAGACGTCCATGTCGGGCAGTTCCTGCGAGGCGAACGCGGACGCCGAGTACACGGACGCGCCGGCCTCGGACACCATCACCTTGGTGAGGTTCAACTCCGGGTGTTTGGCGATGAGTTCACCGGCGAGCTTGTCGGTCTCGCGGGACGCCGTGCCGTTGCCGATCGCGATCAGCTCGACCGAGTGCTGCGCGGAGAGCCGGGCCAGCTTGGCGAGGGCGTCGTCCCACTTGTTGGCCGGGACGTGCGGGTAGATCACGTCCGTGGCGACGACCTTGCCGGTCGCGTCGACGACGGCCACCTTCACGCCCGTACGGAAACCGGGGTCCAGCCCCAGCGTCGCGCGCGTGCCGGCCGGCGCGGCGAGCAGCAGGTCCCGCAGGTTCGAGGCGAAGACGTTGACCGCCTCGTCCTCGGCGGCCGTACGCAGCCGCAGCCGCAGGTCGATGCCGAGGTGCACGAGGATGCGGGTGCGCCAGGCCCAACGGACCGTGTCCTGAAGCCACTTGTCGCCGGGACGGCCCCGGTCGAGGATCTGGAAGCGGTGGGCGACCATCCCCTCGTAGGAGGAAGGTCCCTCGGTGTCCTCCTCGGGCTCCAGGACGAGATCGAGGACGTCCTCCTTCTCGCCGCGCAGCATCGCGAGGATGCGGTGCGAGGGCAGCGCGGTGAACGGCTCCGAGAAGTCGAAGTAGTCGGCGAACTTGGCGCCCGCCTCCTCCTTGCCGTCCCGCACCTTCGCGGCGAGGCGCCCGCGCCCCCACATCCGCTCACGCAGTTCGCCGATCAGGTCCGCGTCCTCCGAGAACCGCTCGGTGAGGATCGCCCGGGCGCCGTCGAGAGCGGCCTGCGGATCGGCGACACCCTTGTCGGCGTCGACGAACGCGGCGGCAGCGGCCAGCGGTTCCACGGACGGGTCGCCCAACAGCCCCTCCGCGAGCGGCTCCAGGCCCGCCTCGCGCGCGATCTGCGCCTTGGTGCGCCGCTTGGGCTTGTAGGGCAGGTAGATGTCCTCTAGCCGCGCCTTGGTCTCGGCGGCGCGGATCTGCGCCTCCAACTCTCCGGTGAGTTTGCCCTGCTCGCGCACCGATTCGAGGATCGCGGTCCGCCGCTCCTCCAGCTCCCGCAGATACCGCAGCCGCTCTTCGAGCGTGCGCAGTTGCGCGTCGTCGAGCATCTCGGTCGCTTCCTTGCGGTAGCGGGCGATGAAGGGAACCGTCGAACCGCCGTCGAGCAGCTCGACGGCAGCCTTCACCTGCCGCTCCCGTACGCCGAGCTCCTCGGCGATCCTGCCTTCGATGGACCCTACGAGGGGTGTCGTCACGCCCGTACCGCCTTCTCCACTGAGGTTGCGCGGCAATTGTGGCAGGTGACACCGACAGTCGGGGATCAGGGCGCTGTCCTGCGGGTCCGGTGCCTAGCTCTTGCCGAGCAGATCCCGGGGAAACGCCCCGGCCGCGAGCGCGAGCCGCGCGAACCCGGTCGCCAGTTCGGTCAGACGTACGACCCCTGCGGCCCCCAGATGCGCGTACGGCGCCCGGTCCAGCCGGTCCGTCTCCGCCTCGATCCCGGCGCGCAGCGCGACCCCCGCCTCCGTCAACTCGCCGTCCCCGTCGAGCAGTCCGCGCTCCCGGAGCCGTCCCGAAGCGGCGTCCCACTCGTCCTGGTTCCATCCGCGCGTGCCGAACACCCACTTCGGGGCCATGCCCTTGCCGGTCGCGGTGTGGGTGACCACGGCCTCCAGGCCGTCGAGCCCGGCGGACATCAGGACGGCCAGGTGACCGTCGCCGCGGTGCTCGCGCAGCAGCGTGGCCGCGTGGAAGTAGGCGAGGTGCGGCTCCTCGGGGAGCGGCAGATCGGCGTGGGCCGCGTACAGGGGCCGGGCGGGACGCGAGCACGCTTCGGCGGCCCGCAGTGCCAGCCGCGCCGCCTCAGCCATCTCCTCCGACGCGACCGCGTCCTCGCCGAGCAGGCGCCGCAGGGTCGCGTCGACGGCACGCGCGCGTGCGTGGAGGCACTGCTCCGGGGAGGCGGTCTCCCACACGGCGGGCACGTGCCGGGCCACGAGGTCGTACTTGTAGTTGTAGAAGGTCGCCGTCACCGTGCCGGGACCGACCGGGCCCATCGCCGCCGCCCGTACGGCGAAGTTGACGGCCCCGGGATGCGTGACTCCGAGAGCGCCGAACTCCTTCCCCAGGTCGGGCGAGAAGTAGAGCGTGGCGTGCAGGGAGTTGAGCGCGTTGTGGCAGCGGCGCCCGGCCCGGGGATCGACGGCGGCAGTAGTCATGGCGGCCACGTTACCGACTGGTCGGTACGGGCTCCAGGGGTGGGCTTCGGATGGCAGGAAAGGTGGGGTACCCGTCATTGCGGCCATAGCGCGGAGCGCGAAGAATCGACGGCATGCGAACCGTCCTGGTGGTCCTCTTCGACGACGTCCAGAGCCTCGACGTCACCGGCCCGGTGGAGGTATTCGCGGGCGCCGAGACACAAGCCCCGGGGACCTATCGCATCCGTACGGCCTCCCTGGACGGCGGCCCGGTGCGCACCTCCAGCGGCCTGACCGTCGTACCGGACTCGGCCCTCCCCGACGCGCCCGCCCCGCACACGCTCCTCGTCCCCGGCGGCCCGGGCACGCGCGGCCCGGACCCGCGTGTGACCGACTGGCTGCGCGCACACGGCCCGCACGCCGAACGCCTGGTCTCCGTGTGCACTGGAGCAATCCTGCTCGCCGAGGCGGGCCTCCTGGACGGTCGCCGGGCCACCACGCACTGGGCGTACTGCGCGAAGCTCGCCCGCGACCACCCTGCCATCGAGGTCGACCCGGACCCGATCTACGTCCGCGACGGACCCGTCTCCACCTCGGCCGGTGTCACCTCGGGCATCGATCTCGCCCTCGCCCTGGTCGAGGAGGACCTGGGCCGGGACACGGCGCTGACCATCGCCCGCCACCTGGTCGTGTTCCTGCGCCGGCCGGGGAACCAGGCCCAGTTCAGCGCCCAGCTCGCCGCCCAGACGGCCCAGCGGGAGCCCCTCCGCGAGGTCCAGCAGTGGATCACCGAGCACCCCGACGAGGACCTGAGCGTCGATTCCCTCGCCACCCGCGCCCGCCTCTCGCCCCGCCACTTCGCCCGCGCCTTCCAGTCCGAGACAGGCATGACCCCCGGCCGCTACGTCGACCGCGTCCGCCTCGAACACGCCCGCCGCCTCCTGGAGGACACCGCCGACGGAGTCGAGGAGATCTCCCGAGCCAGCGGCTACGGCACCCCCGAGTCCATGCGCCGAGCCTTCCTCAAGACCCTCGGCACGGCCCCGGCGGAGTACCGCCGCCGCTTCCACCCGACACGGAGCGCCCGGGCAACTCCCGCCCGCGGAACGCCGGACGCGGACAGCGCCCCTTCAGGGGCGCGGGGCTGAGTCCATTTGCGGCTCCGCCGCGGGGCGCGACCAGCCACAACGGACCGGCAGTAAACGAACCACCGAACCCGAAAGGCCCCGATGCAGATCGCCATCGTCCTCTTCGACCGTTTCACCGCCCTGGACGCGGTAGGCCCCTACGAGACCCTCGGCCGCCTCCCGGACTCGGAGACCGTCTTCGTCGCCGAGCGGACCGGCCCCGTCCGCAACGAAACCGGAAACCTGGCGCTCGTCGCCGACCGCACCCTCGCCGACGTACCGCACCCCGACATCGTGGTCGTCCCGGGCGGCCCCGGCCAGACCCAACAGATGGAGAACGCGACCCTCCTGGACTGGCTGCGCACAGCCGACGCCACGACCACATGGACGACCTCGGTGTGCACGGGCTCCCTGCTGCTGGCCGCCGCCGGACTGCTCCAGGGCCGCCGCGCGACCTCCCACTGGCTGGCCCTGGACCACCTGAAGCAGTTCGGTGTCGAGCCCACGGGGGAGCGGGTGGTGACCGACGGCAAGTACGTCACCGCGGCCGGTGTCTCCTCCGGCATCGACATGGGCCTCACCCTGCTCGGCCGGATCGCGGGCGACGAACACGCCCAGGCCGTCCAGCTGTTGACCGAGTACGACCCGCAGCCGCCCTACGACGCGGGGTCCCCGGAGAAGGCGCCCGCGCACCTCGTCGAGAGGTTCCGTGCGAGCAGCCGCTTCATCCTGAAGTAGTCCCTAAGCAGTCTCTGCGGCAGCGCCTGACGCCGTCCAGGTGAAGCGCGGCGCCCGGCGCTCCAGGAACGCGGCGACGCCCTCCGCGGTGTCGCCGCTGCCGCGCACCTGCTCGGCCCAGTAACCGTCCCTGTCCGTACGCCCGTTGGCGAACTCCTTCGCCGACGCCTGCGTCAACTGCGAGCGGGAGACCAGCACCCGGGTGAACTCCGCGACCCGCTTGGCGAGTTCGCCCTCGGGGAGCAGCTCGTCGACGAACCCGGTACGCAGCGCCCGTTCCGCGTCGATCAACTCGCCCGAGAACAGCAGGTACTTGGCGGTCCCGGGACCCACCAGCGACACCAACCGCCGTGTCGCGGACGCCGGATACACGATCCCGAGCTTCGCCGGCGTCACCCCGAACAGCGCGCCCTCCTCGGCGAACCGCAGATCACAGGCCGCCGCCAACTGCGCCCCGCCGCCCACACAATGACCGCGGATCGCCGCCAGCGTCGGCTTCGGGAACGCCGCGAGCGCCTCCTCCGCGAGCACCGCAAGCCCCTGCGCCTCACCTGCGGACTGCCGCAGCGTGGAGATGTCGGCCCCGGCACAGAACGTCCCGCCCTCACCGGTCAGCACGAGCGCCCGTACCGCCGGGTCGGTGGCGAGCGTGTCGAGCAGCGGCGGCAGCGCCCGCCACATCCCGGCGGTCATCGCGTTGCGCTTGCCGGGATGGTGGACGACGACGGTGGCGACCGAGTCGGTGACGTCGTGCAGCAGGCGGGGCTCCATGCGCTGGATGCTACGTACTACCCGAAGAGTTCACGAAGTCGGCACGAGAGGAACAGGGACGGTCCCACAGTCGATCGGGCCATGCAGAAACGCTCAGAAAGCGTCCGATAACTGCTGACTTCTGTTCAGTCATCCGGGGTGGCGCGGGTCCATGCCAACACTCATCGGGTGGTGACAATCGAGCGCAAGGGTGGCGACCGGACGATGGAGAACCACGGGCGTGGGTCGGACCCACGCCCAGAAGGCGGCAGAGACGATCCCCCGGATCCCGTCCCAGCCGTAGCCCCGCCGGATCCGCTGCCGTACGAGGGAGTCTGGCGGTTCACCGCCTCCGCGGTCGACGCCTCCGTCCCGCAGGCCCGGCACGCCGTACGGGACCTGCTCTTCCGGCAGGGCGTGCCCCTCTCGGACGAGCTGCTGCAGGGGCTGTTGCTCATCGTCTCCGAGCTGGTCACCAACGTGGTCCGGCACGCGGTGCTGCTGTCGCCGACCCTCGCCGTGGAGGTCGCCGTCGGCGCCGAGTGGGTGCGGGTGTCCGTCGAGGACAACCACCCCTACCGCCCGACCGCCCTGGTGGCCGACCACGACGAGACCGGCGGCCGGGGACTGCTCCTGGTGCGCGAGGTGACCCGGGAGGCGGCCGGCGTCTGCGACGTCGAGCACACGGCGAGCGGCGGCAAGGTGATCTGGGCCGCCCTGCCGCTCAAGCCCGCGCAGGTGCCGTAGCGCCTCTCACCAGCCCGCGGACGGGCCCGTCAGCTCCCTGACCGCCGGACGGGCCGCGTCCAGCACCGTCATGAACCAGGACGAGAAGGTGTCCTTAGCGTGCCGTTCGTCCAGCTCGGCGGGGGTCACGAACGCGGTCGTGGCCACCTCCTCCGGGTCCGGCCGCAGCGGCGACTGCACCATGCCGACGAAGAGGTGGTTGTACTCCTGCTCCACCAGGCCCGAGTCCGGGTCCGGGTGGTTGTAGCGCACCGTGCCCGCCTCCGCGAGCAGCGACGGGGACACCCCCAGCTCCTCGTACGTCCGCCGGGCCGCCGCCGCGAAGGGCGCCTCGCCGGGGTAGGGGTGACCGCAGCAGGTGTTGGACCACACACCGGGGGAGTGGTACTTGCCGAGCGCCCGCTGCTGGAGCAGCAGTCGGCCCTGCTCGTCGAAGAGGAAGACGGAGAAGGCGCGGTGCAGCTGCCCCGGCGGCTGATGGGCGGTGAGCTTCTCGGCCGTGCCGATCGTCACGCCGCTCTCGTCGACCAGTTCGAGCAAGATCGCGTCAGCGGTGCCGTTCGACGAGTTGTGCGTCGCGGTGGCAGGTGTGGTCGGCATACCCATCCTTCACATCGGTCCTCAAGGCCAAGTCTGCCGTACGCATCCGGCACTCCCGGCAGTTCATCGTGCCCGGCGCGGCGACGGCGGAACCGTCGGGGGGTGGGGCGCGGGAGTGAGGGCCCGGGCGCGCGGCGCCGGGCCGCACGCCCTTGAAACCGGTCGATTTCGGTAGGCGCGGAAGCTGTACGGGGCTCATGCGTGCCTCATGCAGGCCTCATGGGAACGTCAGTGGCACAGCTTCGCCTCGTGCTCCGCGTGGCCGCGGGGCTCCAGCTGGAAGGTGCAGTGCTCCACGTCGAAGTGGTCGCCGAGACAGCCCTGGAGTTCGTGGAGCATCTTCTCGTTGCCGATGGCGTTGAGCACGTCCGAGCGGACGACCACGTGCGCGGAGAGCACCGGCATGCCCGAGGTGATCGTCCACGCGTGCAGATCGTGGACGTCCTCGACCCCGTCCAGGGCCAGGATGTGGGCGCGCACGTCCTGCATGTCGACGTCCTTGGGGGCCGACTCCAGCAGCACGTCCAGGGTCTCGCGCAGCAGCTTCAGCGTGCGCGGCACGATCATCAGGCCGATGGCGAGCGAGGCGATCGGGTCGGCCGCCTGCCAGCCCGTGGTCAGGATCACCACGGCCGAGATGATCACCGCCAGGGAGCCCAGCGCGTCCGCGGCGACCTCCAGGAACGCGCCCCGCACGTTCAGGCTCTCCTTCTGGCCGCGCACCAGCAGCGTGAGGGAGATCATGTTCGCGACCAGGCCGATCAGGCCGAACACGATGGTCAGCCCGCCCTCGGTGTCGGCGGGCGTGACGAACCGCTGGACCGCCTCGTACAGGACGTATCCGCCGACGCCGAGCAGCAGCAGACAGTTGGCGAGCGCGGCGAGGATCTCCGCGCGGGCGAAGCCGAAGGTGCGGTTGCCGGTCGCCGGCCGGTTCGCGAAGTGGATCGCGAGCAGCGCCATGCCGAGGCCCAGCGCGTCCGTCGCCATGTGGGCCGCGTCCGCGATGAGCGCGAGGGAGTCCGCGAGCAGTCCGCCGACGACCTCGACCACCATCACGGTGATCGTGATCCCGAGCGCGATCCGCAGCCTGCCCCGGTACGCGGCCGCCGCCGTACCGGTGACGGGAGCGCCGTGCGAGTGCCCGTGGTCGTGCCCTGCCCCCATGGAATGCCGCCCTCCTGATGACTGCTCCGGATCACAGTGAACTACGGGTGGGGGGTATCGGGCAACGCGGCACTGAACACCGTTGTCATGTGCCCTGACCTGCGTAAACAAATCGCAGGTCAGGGCAGCCTAAGTTCACTGGGCATGGTGCAGGCGCCACCCTTGCCACGCCGACTCGACCATCTCCCGCACCCCACGCCGAGCCGACCACCCCAGTTCTGCGGCGGCCCGCTCGGCGGAGGCGACCGCGCGCGGCGCGTCCCCGGGACGCCGTCCCTCGACGACGGCCGGCCGCCGGTCCCCGGTGACCTCGCCGATCACCGTGACCAGTTCGCGCACCGAAACCCCTTGCCCGCGGCCGATGTTGACCGTCAGGTCGCCGCTCGCGCCGCCGTCGGCCAGTCGCCGGGCCGCCGCCAGGTGGGCCTCGGCGAGATCCGCGACGTGGATGTAGTCGCGGACGCAGGTGCCGTCCGGGGTCGGATAGTCGTCGCCGAAGATCCGCGGGGCCTCGTCGCGGGTGAGCCGGTCGAAGACCATGGGGACGATGTTGAAGACGCCCGTGTCGGCCAGCTCGGGGGCGGCCGCGCCCGCCACGTTGAAGTAGCGCAGGCACACGGTGTCGATGCCGTGCGCCGCGCCCGCCGCCCGGACCAGCCACTCACCGGTGAGCTTCGTCTCGCCGTACGGGTTCACCGGCGCGCACGGGGCGTCCTCGGTGATCAGGTCGACGCCCGGGTCGCCGTAGACCGCCGCCGAGGACGAGAACACGAACCGCTCGATGCCCGCGTCGGCGACCGCGTCCAGGAGGGTCGCCAGGCCGCCCACGTTCTCGCGGTAGTAGTACGTGGGCCGCGCCACGGACTCGGCGACCTGCTTGCGTGCCGCGAGATGCACGACGCCGGTCACCTCGTGCTCGGCGAACACCCGCTTCAGGAGGTCGCCGTCCAGGGATGAGCCGTGGACGAGCGGGACGGTCGCAGGGAGGCGTGCGGGGTTTCCCGCCGAGAGGTTGTCCAGGGCGACGACATGCTCCCCGGCGTCCGTCATCGCCCGTGCCACATGCGCCCCGATGTATCCGGCTCCGCCGGTGATCAGCCATGTCATGGGCATTCACCCTATGCCGATACGGAGAGGGCCTCCGCAATGTCCCGCGATGCCCGGTCTGACGGGTGCGGTTTGTCGGGCGGGCCCCGAATCCCCGATGATGATCTCGGCGGAGGCGCCGGCAGACCCTGTTGATCAGGCCATGAACGGCCGGTGAACACGGGCTTGAGAGCATCCGATAGCCTCTGCCGACATGCCGCCCGGGTGCCACCCGAAGGGCGCCACCACCATGCACATGACCGGCGCCCAAGCGTCGGACCCAGGGAGTGAGTTCGGTTGCCGACCGCCATCCTCACCGGTCAGCCGGTCCCCGGATCGTCGATCGAGGGCGACCTGCGGTCGCTCGGCTTCGACGTCCGGACCGCCGCCGACACCACCGAGGCGGAGACGCTCCTCGCGGCGGTCCCCGGTGACCAGCGGGTCGCCGTCGTGGACGCCCGCTTCGTGGGCCACCCGCACGCGCTGCGCCTCGGCCTCACCGACCCCCGCTTCCCGCTCGCCGCGGTACCGGGCGCCGTCACCGCGCAGCCGGCCGGCCGCCAGGCCCTGACCCGCGCGGTGGCCCGCGAGCACTCGGCCGGCGGCGGCACGACCCTCCTCGACAGCCTCGCCGACCGTGTCGTCACCGCCCTCGACACCGACGGCTGCCCCGTGCACCGCCCCGAGCTGGGCAGCCTCGTCGCCACGGTCCCCACCGACCCGCAGGCCCGCAACGAGGCACGCCAGGCCGTCGCCGCCGTCGACGACGAGGCCGTACGCCTGAAGTCGGCCGTGAAGTCCCGCGACGGCTTCTTCACCACCCACTTCATCAGCCCGTACTCCCGCTACATCGCGCGCTGGTGCGCCCGCCGCGGCCTCACCCCGAACCAGGTCACCACCGCCTCCCTGCTCACCGCGCTCATCGCGGCGGGCAGCGCGGCCACCGGCACCCGCGGCGGTTACGTCGTGGCCGGCGTGCTGCTCCTCTGCTCCTTCGTCCTCGACTGCGTCGACGGACAGATCGCCCGCTACGCCCTGCAGTACTCGACGCTCGGCGCCTGGCTCGACGCCACCTTCGACCGCGCCAAGGAGTACGCCTACTACGCCGGCCTCGCGCTCGGAGCGGCCCGGGGCGGCGACGACGTATGGGCGCTCGCGCTCGGCGCGATGATCCTGCAGACCTGCCGGCACGTCGTGGACTTCTCCTTCAACGAGGCCAACCACGACGCCACCGCCAACACCAGCCCCACCGCCGCCCTCTCCGACAAGCTCGACAGCGTCGGCTGGACGGTCTGGGTGCGCCGGATGATAGTGCTGCCCATCGGCGAACGATGGGCGATGATCGCCGTCCTCACGGCCGCGACGACCCCCCGCATCACCTTCTACGTCCTCCTCGTCGGCTGCGCCTTCGCGGCGACGTACACGACGGCCGGCCGGGTGCTGCGCTCGCTGACCCGCAAGGCGCGGCGCACGGACCGGGCGGCACAGGCGCTGGCGGACCTGGCGGACAACGGGCCGATCGCGTCGTTCGTGGCCCGCGTGAGCCCCGCCCGCCTGGGTGCGCCGTTCCTGATCGCGCTCGCCGGTACGGCGGTTCTCGTGGCGGCCCTCTTCTCCGGGGTCACCTGGGCCCCCGTGGCGGGCGCCGCCGTCTACGCGATCACCGCCGGCCAGGCCTTGTCCCGCCCTCTCAAGGGCGCCCTCGACTGGCTGGTCCCCCCGCTCTTCCGGGGGGCCGAATACTGCACCGTCCTCATCCTCGCGGCCAAAGCGGAGGTAAACGGAGCACTTCCAGCGGCTTTCGGCCTGGTGGCCGCCGTCGCCTACCATCACTACGACACGGTGTACCGCATCCGCGGCAACGCCGGGGCGTCCCCGGCCTGGCTGGTGCGCGCCATCGGGGGGCATGAAGGGCGGACGCTGCTCGTCACCGTTCTCGCCGCCGCGCTCACCGCGTCGCAGTTCACGGTCGCGCTCACGGCGGTTGCCGTGGCCGTGGCCCTGCTGGTGCTCGTCGAGAGCATCCGCTTCTGGGTGTCCGCAGGGGCGCCCGCCGTACACGATGAAGGAGAACCCGCATGATCGGCCTCGTGCTGGCGGCCGGCGCCGGACGGCGTCTGCGCCCCTACACCGACAGCCTTCCCAAGGCTCTGGTGCCGGTGGGGCCCGCGGGCATAGAGGGCGAGCCGACGGTCCTGGACCTGACGCTCGGCAACTTCGCCGAGATCGGTCTGACCGAGGTCGCGATCATCGTCGGCTACCGCAAGGAAGCCGTGTACGAGCGCAAGGCGGCCCTTGAGGCGAAGTACGGCCTCAAGCTCACCCTCATCGACAACGACAAGGCCGAGGAGTGGAACAATGCCTACTCCCTGTGGTGCGGACGCGACGCCCTCAAGGACGGCGTGATCCTCGCCAACGGCGACACCGTCCACCCGGTCTCCGTGGAGAAGACACTGCTCGCTGCTCGCGGCGACGGCAAGCGGATCATCCTCGCCCTCGACACCGTCAAGTCCCTCGCGGACGAGGAGATGAAGGTCGTCGTCGACCCCGCCAAGGGCATGACGAAGATCACCAAGCTGATGGATCCCGCCGAGGCGACCGGTGAGTACATCGGCGTGACCCTCATCGAGGGCGACGCCACCCCCGAACTGGCCGACGCGCTCAAGACCGTGTGGGAGACCGACCCGCAGCAGTTCTACGAGCACGGCTACCAGGAGCTCGTGAACCGCGGCTTCCGGATCGACGTGGCCCCGATCGGCGACGTCAGGTGGGTCGAGATCGACAACCACGACGATCTGGCCAAGGGGCGGGAGATCGCGTGCCTGTACTAACCCGGCTGATCCCCTCGCCCGTCGTCGTGGACATCCGCCCGGGTGCCCTCGACGACCTGGGCTGCGTCCTCGCCGACCAACGCATCTCGCACTCCGGCCGGCTCGCCGTCGCGGTCAGCGGGGGCTCCGGCGCCCGGCTGCGCGCACGCCTGGAACCGAGTCTGCCCGGCGCCACTTGGTACGAGGTCGGCGGCGGCACCCTCGACGACGCGATCCGGCTGGCCGGCGACATGAAGGCCGGCCGTTACGACGCGGTCGTGGGCCTCGGCGGCGGCAAGATCATCGACTGCGCCAAGTTCGCCGCGGCGCGCATCGGCCTGCCGCTGGTCGCCGTACCGACGAACCTCGCGCACGACGGCCTGTGCTCGCCGGTCGCGACCCTCGACAACGACGCGGGCCGCGGCTCCTACGGCGTGCCGAACCCGATCGCGGTCGTCATCGACCTCGACGTGATCCGCGAGGCACCGGTCCGCTTCGTGCGGGCGGGCATCGGGGACGCCATCTCCAACATCTCCGCAATCGCGGACTGGGAGCTCGCGAACCGCGTCAAGGGCGAGCAGATCGACGGTCTGGCCGCGGCCATGGCACGGCAGGCCGGCGAGGCCGTCCTGCGGCACCCGGGCGGGGTCGGCGACAACGCCTTCCTCCAGGTGCTCGCCGAGGCGCTCGTCCTCAGCGGTATCGCCATGTCGGTGTCGGGCGACTCCCGCCCGTCCTCCGGCGCCTGCCACGAGATCAACCACGCCTTCGACCTGCTCTTCCCCAAACGCGCGGCCGCCCACGGCGAGCAGTGCGGACTGGGCGCGGCCTTCGCGATGTACCTGCGCGGAGCCCACGAGGAATCGGCGTACATGGCCGAGGTACTGCGCCGGCACGGACTGCCCGTGCTGCCGGAGGAGATCGGCTTCACGGTGGACGAGTTCGTCCGCGCCGTGGAGTTCGCTCCGGAGACCCGCCCCGGCCGCTACACGATCCTCGAACACCTCGACCTGAAAACCGACCAGATCAAGGACATCTACGCCGACTATGTCAAGGCCATCGGTAGCTGAACTCCGTCCCGTCGTCCACCCCGCAGGGGTGAAGGACCGGCGCAGCGGTGAGCACTGGATGGGACGCCTCTACATGCGTGAGGTGTCCCTGCGGGTGGACCGCTACCTGGTGAACACCAGGGTCTCGCCCAACCAGCTCACGTACCTGATGACCGTCTTCGGTGTGCTCGCGGCCCCGGCGCTGCTGGTGCCGGGGATCACGGGCGCCGTTCTCGGCGTGGTGTGCGTGCAGATGTATCTGCTGCTGGACTGCGTCGACGGCGAGATCGCCCGCTGGCGCAAGCAGTACTCCCTCGCCGGGGTCTACCTCGACCGCGTCGGCGCCTACCTGACCGACGCCGCCGTGCTCGTCGGCTTCGGGCTGCGCGCCGCCGACCTGTGGGGCAGCAGCCGTATCGACTGGCTGTGGGCCTTCCTTGGCACGCTGGCCGCGCTCGGCGCGATCCTGATCAAGGCCGAGACGGACCTGGTCGGGGTGGCCCGCCACCAGACCGGCAAGGCACCGGTCCAGGAGTCCGCGGCCGAGATGCGCTCCTCCGGGATGGCACTGGCCCGCCGGGCCGCCGCCGCCTTCAAGTTCCACCGGCTCATCCTCGGCATCGAGGCGTCCCTGCTGATCCTGGTCCTCGCGATCGTGGACCAGGTCCGCGGCGACCTGTTCTACTCGCGGCTCGGCGTCGCCGTACTGGCCGGCATCGCGCTGCTCCAGACCCTGCTGCACCTGGTGTCGATCCTCGCGTCGAGCAGGCTGAAGTGAGCGGCATGAAGGTCGGCGCGGTGATCATCACCATGGGCAACCGCCCCGACGAACTGCGGGCGCTGCTCGACTCGGTCGCCAAGCAGGACGGCGACCGGGTCGAGGCGGTGGTCGTCGGCAACGGCTCGCCCGTGCCGGACGTCCCCGAGGGCGTCCGGACCATAGAACTGCCCGAGAACCTCGGCATCCCCGGTGGCCGCAACATCGGCCTGGAGGCCTTCGGGCCCGGCGGTCGCGATGTCGACATAGTGATGTTCCTCGACGACGACGGGCTCCTCGCCCAGCACGACACCGCCGAGCTGTGCCGGCAGGCCTTCGCCGCCGACCCCCGGCTCGGCATCATCAGCTTCCGCATCGCCGACCCGGACACCGGCGTCACCCAGCGCCGCCACGTCCCCAGGCTGCGCGCCTCCGACCCGATGCGCTCCTCCCAGGTCACCACCTTCCTCGGCGGCGCCAACGCCGTCCGCACGAAGGTCTTCGCCGAGGTCGGCGCACTCCCGGACGAGTTCTTCTACGCCCACGAGGAGACCGACCTTGCCTGGCGGGCCCTCGACGCCGGCTGGATGATCGACTACCGGTCCGACATGGTGCTGTACCACCCGACGACCGCGCCCTCGCGTCACGCGGTCTACCACCGCATGGTCGCCCGCAACCGGGTCTGGCTGGCCCGCCGCAACCTCCCCGCACCCCTCGTCCCCGTCTACCTCGGCGTGTGGCTGCTGCTCACCCTCCTGCGCCGCCCCTCGCGCCCGGCGCTTCAGGCCTGGTTCGGCGGGTTCAAGGAGGGCTGGACCACGCCGTGCGGACCGCGCCGGCCCATGCGGTGGCGTACGGTGTGGCGCCTGACCCGGCTGGGCCGTCCTCCGGTCATCTGACAAGCTCGGGGTGCGCGTCCCGCGCGCGGGACGCGCGGCCGACCCCCTCGAAACGTATCCGGCGGCGGATACGTGTCAGTTCCTGTAGCAGAATTCCGTAAGACGAACGCAAGACAGTCGTAAGACGAATCCGAAAATGAAGGCATCCACCCTTGAGTGAGACAACGCATGACGGCGGAGTCGCGGTGAGCCCGCGTCCGTCGCCCGACGAAGGCCTCACGGCGGCACAACTGTCCGCCAAGTACGGGCTGACGGTGAGCGGTGCCCGCCCCGGACTCGCCGAGTACGTCCGCCAGCTCTGGGGACGCCGGCACTTCATCCTCGCCTTCTCCCAGGCGAAGCTGACGGCCCAGTACAGCCAGGCGAAGCTCGGCCAGCTCTGGCAGGTGGCCACGCCGCTGCTGAACGCGGCCGTGTACTTCTTCATCTTCGGCGTCATCCTGAAGGCCAGCCGGGGCATGTCCCGCGACGTGTACATCCCGTTCCTGGTCACGGGCGTCTTCGTGTTCACCTTCACGCAGAGCTCGATCATGGCGGGCGTCCGCGCGATCTCCGGCAACCTCGGCCTGGTGCGCGCGCTGCACTTCCCGCGCGCGTCGCTGCCGATCTCCTTCGCGCTGCAACAGCTCCAGCAGCTGCTGTTCTCGATGCTCGTGCTGTTCATCATCGTCGTCGGCTTCGGCAGCTACCCGAGCCTGTCCTGGCTGCTGATCTTCCCGGTCCTGCTGCTGCAGTTCCTCTTCAACACCGGGCTCGCGCTGATCGTGGCGCGGATGGGCGCCAAGACCCCGGACCTCGCCCAGCTGATGCCGTTCATCCTGCGTACCTGGATGTACACCTCGGGCGTCATGTTCTCCATCACCAGCATCCTGGAGGGCCGCTCCGAGCTGTTCATCCGCATCCTGCAGGTGAACCCGGCCGCCATCTACATGGACCTGATGCGCTTCGCGCTCATCGACGGCTACGGCTCCTCGAACCTGCCGCCGCACGTGTGGGCCATCGCCACCTTCTGGGCCGTGGTCCTGTTCGCCGGCGGCTTCGTGTACTTCTGGCAGGCGGAGGAGAGGTACGGCCGTGGCTGAGCAGAACGTCGAGCGGACCCCCCAGGATCTGGTCCCCACCGTCATCGCGGACGAGCTGCACATCGTCTACCGCGTGCACGGCGCCAAGACCGGCAAGGGCAGCGCCACCTCCGCCCTCAGCCGCATAGTCAAGCGCGGCGAGGAGCGCGGGGTGCGCAAGGTGCACGCCGTCAAGGGCGTCTCCTTCGTCGCCTACCGCGGCGAGGCCGTCGGCCTGATCGGCTCGAACGGCTCCGGCAAGTCGACCCTGCTGCGGGCCATCGCCGGCCTGCTCCCGGCCGAGAAGGGCCGGGTCTACACCAACGGCCAGCCCTCGCTGCTGGGCGTGAACGCGGCCCTGATGAACGACCTCACCGGCGAGCGGAACGTCATCCTGGGCGGGCTCGCCATGGGCATGTCCCGCGAGCAGGTCAGGGAGCGCTACCAGGAGATCGTCGACTTCTCCGGCATCAATGAGAAGGGCGACTTCATCACCCTCCCGATGCGCACCTACTCCTCCGGCATGGCGGCCCGGCTGCGCTTCTCCATCGCGGCGGCGAAGGACCACGACGTCCTGATGATCGACGAGGCGCTGGCCACCGGCGACCGCAAGTTCCAGGTCCGCTCCGAGGAGCGCATCCGCGAGCTGCGCAAGTCCGCGGGCACGGTGTTTCTCGTCAGTCACAACAACAAGTCGATCCGTGACACCTGCGACCGGGTGCTGTGGCTGGAACGCGGCGAACTCCGGATGGACGGACCGACCGACGAGGTCCTCAAGGAGTACGAGAAGTTCACGGGCAAGTAGTCCACTCGCACAGGGGCGCAAAAGCCCAGAACGCTTCACCGAGCCCCGCCGGAACTGCTCCGGCGGGGCTCCGCGTCTGCAAAGGAAACGTCAACTCGGCCCGCCCCAAGGAATCTTGACGCCAATCGGTGTGTTGTTGTGATGTGCAGGACACCCCGAGGAAGCTCGCTGCGTTGTACAACGTAAGCTGTACCGGTGCCGAATAGCGGCAAGTGGGGCGATAATGCGCGACACCCTTCTGCGGGTATCTGTGCGGACGACTGGGCGGCGTGTCCGAAATAGTGTGTATTGGGTCGGCAGTGTAGAACGGGAGATGTGACGGCAATGGCTACGGAAACTCCCCAGCTCACCGAAGCATGCGCCGTCCCCGCCCCTGGCAGTGAGCGGTGACGGGAACCGGCCCAGCCGGCACCGGTGATCCGGAGCGCGGCACACTCGACAAGGCCGCGGGTGAGAACTTCCCCGTGGCGCCGTTCTTCCTGCCCAAGGCCTGGCGCACCGATCTCATGGCGGTGTACGGATTCGCCCGCCTCGTCGACGATATCGGCGACGGCGACCTGGCCCCCGGCGGCGCCGACGCCCGCCTCCTCGGCGTGCCGCCCGCGGACGCCGAGGACCGCCTGCTCCTCCTCGACGCCTTCGAGGCCGATCTGCACCGCGTCTTCGACGGCACCCCGGGTCACCCCCTGCTGCGCCGCCTCCAGCCGACCGTCCGCCGGTGCGCGCTGACCCCCGAGCCCTTCCTCGGCCTGATCGCCGCGAACCGCCAGGACCAGCTCGTCACGCGCTACGAGACCTACGACGATCTCCTCGCCTACTGCGAACTGTCCGCCAACCCGGTCGGCCGCCTGGTCCTCGGCGTCACCGGCACCGAGACCCCCGAGCGGGTCCGGCTGTCCGACGCGATCTGTACCGCACTTCAGATCGTCGAACACCTGCAGGACGTGGCCGAGGACCTCGGCCGCGACCGCATCTACCTGCCCGCCCAGGACATGAAGCGCTTTCACGTCCAGGAAACGGATCTCGCCACGCCCTCCGCGGGCGCATCGGTGCGCGCACTGGTTGCATACGAAGCAGAACGCGCCCGCGATCTCCTGAATGAAGGCGCCCCCCTGGTGGGTAGCGTCCACGGCAGACTGAAGCTGCTGCTCGCGGGGTTCGTGGCGGGGGGAAGGGCGGCGATCCGAGCGATCGTCGCCGCTGAATACGACGTACTTCCCGGCCCGCCCAAACCCGGCAAGATCCAGTTGCTGCGTGAGGTGGGCGTGACTCTGCGAGGAGAGGGGTGATCCGCAGCGTGGAGTCTGCACCGCATATGTCCGCACCGGTACTCGCCGCCTACAGCTACTGCGAGGCCGTCACCGGTCAGCAGGCACGTAACTTCGCGTACGGCATCAGACTGCTGCCGACGCCCAAGCGCCGCGCGATGTCGGCGCTGTACGCGTTCTCCCGGCGCGTCGACGACATCGGCGACGGCACCCTGCCGACCGACGTGAAGTCGGCACGCCTGGAGGACACCCGGGCGCTGCTCACCCGGGTCCGCGAGGGCAAGGTCGAGGAGGACGACACCGACCCGGTCGCGGTCGCCCTCGCGCACACGGCCGAGGCCTTCCCGGTCCCGCTCGACGGCCTGGACGAGCTCATCGACGGCGTCCTGCTGGACGTCCGCGGCGAGACCTACGAGACCTGGGACGACCTGAAGGTCTACTGCCGGTGTGTCGCGGGCGCGATCGGGCGGCTCTCGCTCGGCGTGTTCGGCACCGAGCCGGGCGCGCGCGGTGTGGAACGCGCCTCGGAGTACGCCGACACGCTGGGGCTCGCGCTCCAGCTCACCAACATCCTCAGAGACGTCCGCGAGGACGCCGAGAACGGCCGTACCTATCTGCCCGCCGACGACCTCGCGAAATTCGGCTGCTCGGCCGGGTTCGACGGGCCGACGCCGCCGGAGGGCTCCGACTTCGCGGGTCTCGTGCACTTCGAGGTGCGCCGGGCCCGCACTCTTTTCGCCGAGGGCTACCGGCTGCTCCCCATGCTCGACCGCCGCAGCGGCGCCTGCGTCGCCGCCATGGCCGGCATCTACCGCCGCCTGCTGGACCGCATCGAGCGCGAGCCGGAGGCCGTCCTGCGCGGCCGCGTCTCCCTGCCCGGCCGCGAGAAGGCCTACGTCGCCGTGCGCGGCCTGTCCGGTCTGGACGCCCGGCACGTCACGCGGCGGACCCTCAGGAGGCGCACCTGATGGACAAAGTGGGCCAAGGAGACGCCACCGGAGAAAAGCGGCAGGCAACCCTCCGGTGCGAAGCGGCGTCCCTGACTGCAACGGTCTGCCGTGGCTGGTTCGAGCGCCGCGGTGGGCGCGCAGGGGGGAGTGCACGATGAGCGACGGGACGCAGCCCGACGGGCTGCCCGCCGGGCCGGCGACAGCACCGGCCGGACGGCATGCCGTCGTGATCGGCGGCGGCCTCGCGGGCATCACCACCGCGCTCGCCCTCGCCGACGCCGGTGTCCGCGTCACCCTGCTCGAAGGCCGCCCGCGCCTGGGCGGACTCGCCTTCTCCTTCCAGCGCGGCGACCTCACCGTCGACAACGGCCAGCACGTGTATCTGCGCTGCTGCACCGCCTACCGCTGGTTCCTCGACCGCATCGACGGCGCGGCGCTGGCTCCGCTGCAGGATCGTCTCGACGTGCCCGTACTCGACGTCAACCGCCCCGAGGGGCGCCGCCTCGGCAGGCTGCGGCGCGACCCGCTGCCCGTGCCGCTGCATCTGGGGCGCAGCCTCGCGACGTACCCGCATCTCTCGTTCGCGGAGCGCGCCAGAGTAGGGCGTGCCGCGCTCGCGCTCAAAGGGCTCGACCTCGCCGATCCGGCCCTGGACGCGCAGAACTTCGGCAGCTGGCTGACCGCGCACGGTCAGTCGGCGCGTGCCGTCGAGGCACTGTGGGACCTGGTCGGGGTCGCCACCCTCAACGCGGTCGCGGGCGACTCCTCGCTCGCTCTCGCCGCGATGGTGTTCAAGACCGGTCTGCTCTCCGACCCGGGCGCGGCCGACATCGGCTGGGCACACGTCCCGCTGGGCGAACTGCACGACCGGCTCGCCCGCAAGGCGCTCGACTCCGCGGGCGTGCGCACCGAAGTCCGTACACGCGTCACCTCCATCTCTACAGACGAGAACGGCCGTTGGAGCGTTCACTGTCCCGGCGAGACTCTTGAGGCCGACACCGTCGTACTCGCCGTACCGCAGCGCGAGGCCCACGATCTGCTGCCCGACGGCGCCCTCGACGACCCCGGGCGGCTGCTCGCGATCGACACCGCGCCGATCCTCAACGTCCATGTCGTCTACGACCGCAAGGTGCTCGCCCGCCCGTTCTTCGCGGCGCTGGGCACCCCGGTGCAATGGGTGTTCGACCGGACCGACGCGTCGGGGCTGAAGGGCGGCCAGTACCTGGCGCTGTCCCAGTCCGCCGTGCACGACGAGATCGACGCGCCCGTGGCCGAGCTGCGGGAGCGCTACCTGCCCGAGCTGGAGCGGCTGCTGCCCGGTGCGCGCGGCGCCGAGGTGAAGGACTTCTTCGTGACCAGGGAGCGCACGGCGACGTTCGCTCCCGCCCCCGGCGTCGGACGGCTGCGGCCCGGCGCCCGCACCAAGGCCCCCGGCCTGTACCTGGCCGGAGCGTGGACCGCCACAGGGTGGCCCGCGACCATGGAGAGTGCGGTCCGCAGTGGGGTGAGCGCGGCGGACGCCGCACTCACCGCCCTGGGCCGGCCCCGCCCCCGTCACCTCTTCGAAGTCGAGGAGGCGGCGTGATGCTCGATCAGCAGGCGGCAGGCGACCCCCGTACCTCCGGTACCGCGACAAGAGGAGAGACTGTGCCCACTGTGCCCCCGGCCGAGACGGCTGCCGACGCGGTGGACGTGTCCGCGCTCCTGGAGCGCGGCCGGACCCTTGCCACACCGGTACTGCGGGCGGCCGTGGACCGCCTGGCTCCCCCCATGGACACCGTTTCCGCCTACCACTTCGGCTGGATCGACGCCGAGGGCAACCCGGCGGCCGGCGACGGCGGCAAGGCCGTACGCCCCGCGCTCGCCGTGCTCTCCGCCGAGGTCACCGGAGCCTCGCCCGAGACCGGCATCCCCGGCGCCGTCGCCGTCGAACTGGTCCACAACTTCTCGCTGCTGCACGACGACCTGATGGACGGCGACGAGCAGCGCCGGCACCGCGACACCGTGTGGAAGGTGCACGGCCCCTCCCAGGCCATCCTCGTCGGCGACGCCCTGTTCGCGCTCGCCAACGAGGTCCTGCTGGAGCTAGGCACCGTCGAGGCCGGCCGCGCCACCCGCCGCCTCACCACCGCGACCCGCGCCCTCATCGACGGCCAGGCGCAGGACATCTCCTACGAGCACCGCGACCGCGTCAGCGTCGAGGAGTGCCTGGAGATGGAGGGCAACAAGACCGGCGCCCTGCTCGCCTGCGCCTCCTCCATCGGGGCCGTGCTCGGCGGTGCGGACGACCGCACCGCCGACGTCCTGGAGAAGTACGGCCACCATCTCGGCCTGGCCTTCCAGGCCGTCGACGACCTCCTCGGCATCTGGGGCGACCCGGAGGCCACCGGGAAGCAGACCTGGAGCGATCTGCGCCAGCGCAAGAAGTCCCTGCCCGTGGTGGCGGCGCTCGCGGCGGGCGGACCCGCCTCCGAGCGGCTCGGCGAGATCCTCGCCGCCGACGCCAAGAGCAGCGACTTCGAGAACTTCTCCGAGGAGGAGTTCGCGGCCCGTGCCGCGCTCATCGAGGAGGCGGGCGGCCGCGAGTGGACCGCCGAAGAGGCACGCCGTCAGCACACCATCGCCATCGAGGTCCTCGACGCCATCGACATGCCCGACCGGGTTCGGGCGCAGTTCACGGCGCTCGCCGACTTCGTCGTCGTACGAAAGAGATGATCACTATCGGTCGAATAGCCCTCGCGTAGTCGCCGGCCGGTGCTGCGAAGATACGAGCACCGGCCGACGGCGGACCCACAGCAGAGACATGCCACTGCACGAAGGGGAAGCCATGACAGCGACGACCGACGGAAGCACCGGGGCCATGCCTCCCCGTGTTGCCGCGGCCAGCGAAACCGACATCAACACCCCCGTGGCGGCCGGGGTGCACGACGCCGCCGTACGCTCGGTCCAACGCGCCACCGACTTCCTCCTCTCGCAGCAGGACGCCCAGGGCTGGTGGAAGGGTGACCTGGAGACGAACGTCACCATGGACGCCGAGGATCTGCTGCTCCGTCAGTTCCTGGGCATCCGCGACGAGTCGACGACCCAGGCCGCCGCACTCTTCATCCGCGGCGAGCAGCGCGAGGACGGCACCTGGGCCAGCTTCTACGGCGGACCCGGTGAACTCTCCACCACCATCGAGGCGTACGTCGCGCTGCGCCTGGCCGGGGACGCGCCGGACGCCCCGCACATGGCGAAGGCGTCCGCGTGGATCCGGGAGCGGGGCGGGATCGCCGCGGCCCGGGTCTTCACCCGGATCTGGCTCGCCCTGTTCGGCTGGTGGAAGTGGGACGACCTTCCCGAACTCCCGCCGGAACTCATCTACTTCCCCACCTGGGTACCCCTCAACATCTACGACTTCGGATGCTGGGCCCGGCAGACCATCGTGCCGCTGACGGTGGTCTCCGCGAAGCGGCCGGTACGGCCCGCGCCCTTCCCGCTCGACGAACTCCACACCGACGCGGACAACCCGAACCCGGTCAAGCCGCTTGCCCCGGTGGCGAGTTGGGACGGCGCCTTCGAACGGCTCGACAAGGCGCTGCACCTCTACCGCAAGGTGGCCCCGCGCAAGCTGCGCGGCTCCGCGATGAAGTCGGCCGCGCGCTGGATCATCGAGCGGCAGGAGAACGACGGCTGCTGGGGCGGCATCCAGCCGCCGGCCGTGTACTCGGTGATCGCCCTGCATCTGCTCGGCTACGACCTCGAACACCCCGTGATGCGCGCGGGACTTGAATCGCTCGACCGGTTCGCGGTCTGGCGCGAGGACGGGGCCCGGATGATCGAGGCCTGCCAGTCCCCGGTGTGGGACACCTGTCTCGCGACCATCGCGCTCGCCGACGCGGGCGTGCCCGCCGACCACCCCCAACTGGTCAAGGCGGCCGACTGGATGCTCGGGGAGGAGATCGTCCGCCCCGGCGACTGGGCGGTCAAGCGGCCCCAACTGCCGCCCGGCGGCTGGGCGTTCGAGTTCCACAACGACAACTACCCCGACATCGACGACACCGCCGAGGTCGTGCTCGCGCTGCGCCGGGTCAGACATCACGACCCGGAGCGCCTGGACCGGGCCGCCGGACGCGCGGTCCGCTGGAACCTCGGAATGCAGTCGAAGAACGGCGGTTGGGGCGCCTTCGACGTCGACAACACCAGCCCCTTCCCCAACCGGCTGCCGTTCTGCGACTTCGGCGAGGTCATCGACCCGCCGTCGGCGGACGTCACCGCGCACGTCGTCGAGATGCTCGCCGTCGAGGGCCTCGCCCACGACCCGCGCACCCGGCGCGGCATCGAGTGGCTGCTCGCCGAACAGGAGCCGGACGGCTCGTGGTTCGGCCGCTGGGGCGTCAACTACGTCTACGGCACAGGGTCGGTGGTGCCTGCCCTCGCCGCGGCCGGGATCCCCGGCTCGCACCCGGCGATCCGGCGCGCGGTCACCTGGCTCGAAGCCGTGCAGAACGACGACGGCGGCTGGGGCGAGGACCTGCGCTCCTACAAGTACGCCAAGGAATGGAGCGGCCGGGGCGCCTCCACCGCCTCGCAGACGGCCTGGGCGCTGATGGCCCTGCTCGCGGCGGGAGAGCGCGACTCCAAGGCCGTAGAACGCGGCATCGAATGGCTCGCGACGACCCAGCGGGAGGACGGGTCCTGGGACGAGCCCTACTTCACCGGCACGGGCTTCCCGTGGGACTTCTCCATCAACTACCACCTCTACCGGCAGGTCTTCCCGCTCACCGCGCTCGGGCGCTACGTGCACGGAGAACCGTTCTCCCAGACCTCGTTCTCCCCGGCCAAGGGGGGCTGATGGGCAGACAGTCCGCCGGACCGCCGCTGCTGATCGCCTGCGCGCTCGGCATCGAGCGCCTCGCCCTGCGCGCAGGCGACCGCTCCGGCGCCGACGGACCGGTCACCTTCCTCAGGACGGGGATGGGGCCCCAGGCGGCCGAGGAGGCCGTCACACGGCGCCTCGCCGACCCGGCGCTGGCCGAGGCCGCCGTACTGGCCACGGGCTTCTGCGCCGGACTCGCCCCCGGTATGCACCCCGGCGACCTGGTGGTCGCCGAGGAGACCAGACAGGCGCGCGGAACCGTTCCGTGCGTCGGTACCGAGCTGCTCGTCAAGGAACTGGTGCGGGCCCTGCCCGGCCGCACCGTCCACACCGGCCCCCTGACCGGCTCCGATCATCTCGTCCGCGGTCAGGAACGGCCGGATCTGCTCGCGACCGGCGCGATCGCGGTCGACATGGAGTCGGCGGTCACGCTGCTGAGCGCCGTGCGTACGGGCGCGCGCCCGGTTGCGGCCGTACGGGTGGTCGTGGACGCTCCTGAACATGAACTCGTCCGGATCGGCACGGTGCGCGGTGGAATATCGGCTTTCCGCGTTCTTCGATCCGTTCTTCCCGCTTTTTTCGAATGGCACCGTTCTTTGCTGCTCCCCCGGAGGTGAGCCAGATGGCCATGCCGCTGCGCCAGACAATCAAGGTCGCTACATACTTGGCTGAACAGAAGCTCCGCAAGCGGGACAAGTTCCCCCTGATCGTGGAGCTGGAACCTCTCTTCGCATGCAACCTGAAGTGCGAGGGCTGCGGCAAGATCCAGCACCCGGCGGGCGTGCTCAAGCAGCGCATGCCGGTGGCGCAGGCCGTCGGGGCGGTGCTCGAATCCGGTGCGCCGATGGTGTCCATCGCGGGCGGCGAGCCCCTGATGCATCCTCAGATCGACGAGATCGTGCGGCAGTTGGTGGCGAAGAAGAAGTACGTCTTCCTCTGCACCAACGCCATGCTGCTGCGCAAGAAGCTGGACAAGTTCACGCCCTCCCCGTACTTCGCCTTCGCGGTGCACATCGACGGGCTGCGCGAGCGGCACGACGAGTCCGTCGCGAAGGAGGGGGTGTTCGACGAGGCGGTGGAGGCGATGAAGGAGGCCAAGAAGCGCGGCTTCCGGGTCACCACCAACTCCACCTTCTTCAACACCGACACCCCGCAGACCATCATCGAGGTCCTGAACTTCCTCAACGACGACATCAAGGTCGACGAGATGATGATCTCGCCCGCCTACGCCTACGAGAAGGCGCCCGACCAGGAGCACTTCCTGGGTGTCGCGCAGACCCACGAGCTGTTCAAGAAGGCCTTCGCGGGCGGCAACCGCAGGAAGTGGCGGCTCAACCACTCCCCGCTCTTCCTGGACTTCCTGGAGGGCAAGGTCGACTTCCCGTGCACGGCCTGGGCGATCCCGAACTACTCGCTCTTCGGCTGGCAGCGCCCCTGCTACCTGATGAGCGACGGGTACGTCCCGACGTACCGGGAGCTGATCGAGGACACCGACTGGGACAAGTACGGCCGCGGCAAGGACCCGCGCTGCGCCAACTGCATGGCGCACTGCGGCTACGAGCCCACCGCCGTCCTCGCCACCATGGGCTCCCTCAAGGAGTCCCTGCGGGCCATGCGCGAGACCGTCGCAGGAAACCGCGACTGACGCCATGACCGCAGTGTCCCTGGGCGTCCCCGAGATGCCGGTCCGGCCGATCGCCGAGCGACGTGTGTCGCGGCAGATCCAGGTCGGGCCGGTGGCGGTCGGGGGCGGGGCCCCCGTCTCGGTCCAGTCGATGACCACGACCCGTACGTCGGACATCGGCGCCACCCTCCAGCAGATCGCCGAACTCACCGCGTCCGGCTGCCAGATCGTCCGCGTCGCCTGTCCCACACAGGACGACGCGGACGCGCTGGCGACCATCGCCCGCAAGTCGCAGATCCCGGTGATCGCCGACATCCACTTCCAGCCCAAGTACGTGTTCGCCGCAATTGAGGCCGGCTGTGCGGCAGTTCGCGTCAATCCCGGCAACATCAAGCAGTTCGACGACAAGGTCAAGGAGATCGCTCGGGCCGCGAAGGACCACGGCACGCCGATCCGGATCGGAGTCAACGCCGGTTCCCTGGACCGCCGTCTGCTCCAGAAGTACGGCAAGGCGACGCCCGAGGCGCTCGTCGAGTCGGCCCTGTGGGAGGCGTCCCTCTTCGAGGAGCACGGCTTCCGCGACATCAAGATCTCCGTCAAGCACAACGACCCCGTGGTGATGGTCAACGCCTACCGGCAGCTGGCCGCGCAGAGCGACTATCCGCTGCACCTCGGGGTCACAGAGGCCGGGCCCGCCTTCCAGGGCACGATCAAGTCGGCGGTCGCCTTCGGGGCGCTGCTCAGCGAGGGCATCGGCGACACGATCCGGGTGTCGCTGTCCGCCCCGCCGGTGGAGGAGGTCAAGGTCGGCCTCCAGATCCTGGAGTCGCTGAACCTCAAACCCCGCCGACTGGAGATCGTGTCGTGCCCGTCCTGCGGGCGCGCCCAGGTGGACGTCTACAAGCTCGCCGACGAGGTCACGGCAGGGCTTGAGGGCATGGAGGTGCCGTTGCGCGTCGCGGTCATGGGCTGCGTCGTCAACGGACCCGGTGAGGCGCGGGAGGCGGACCTCGGGGTTGCCTCCGGCAACGGCAAGGGTCAGATCTTCGTCAAGGGCGAGGTCATCAAGACCGTGCCCGAGTCGAAGATCGTGGAGACCCTCATCGAGGAGGCGATGAAGATCGCCGAACAGATGGAGCAGGACGGCGTCGCGGCGGGGGAGCCGGCCGTCACCGTGAGCTGAAACAGCACGGACCGAAGGGGGCCCGACGTGACGATCCTGGAGAGCATCCGGCAACCACGCGACCTGAAGTCGCTGTCCGAGGCGGAACTCGGCGAACTGTCCGAAGAAATAAGGGAGTTCCTGGTCCACGCGGTGGCCAGGACCGGCGGACACCTCGGACCCAACCTGGGAGTGGTGGAACTGACCATCGCGCTCCACCGGGTCTTCGAGTCTCCAACCGACCGCATCCTGTGGGACACCGGCCACCAGAGCTACGTACACAAGATCTTGACGGGTCGTCAGGACTTCTCGAAGCTGCGCAGCAAGGGCGGGCTGTCCGGCTACCCCTCGCGCGAGGAGTCCGAGCACGACGTCATCGAGAACAGCCACGCCTCCACCGCGCTCGGCTGGGCCGACGGCCTCGCCAAGGCCCGCCAGGTGCAGGGGGAGAAGGGCCATGTCGTCGCGGTCATCGGCGACGGCGCGCTCACCGGCGGCATGGCGTGGGAGGCGCTGAACAACATCGCCGCCGCCAAGGACCGGCCGCTGATCATCGTCGTCAACGACAACGAGCGGTCCTACTCGCCCACCATCGGCGGCCTCGCCAACCACCTGGCCACCCTGCGCACGACCGACAGCTACGAGCAGGTCCTCGCCTGGGGAAAGAGCGTCCTGCTGCGCACCCCGGTCGTCGGCAACACGGTCTACGAGTCGCTGCACGGCGCGAAGAAGGGCTTCAAGGACGCGTTCGCGCCGCAGGGCATGTTCGAGGACCTGGGCCTCAAGTACGTCGGCCCGATCGACGGACACGACATCGGCGCCGTCGAGTCCGCACTGCGCCGGGCGAAACGCTTCCACGGCCCGGTCCTCGTCCACTGCCTCACGGAGAAGGGCCGCGGCTACGAACCCGCCCTCGCCCACGAGGAGGACCACTTCCACACCGTCGGCGTGATGGACCCGCTCACCTGCGAGCCCCTCGTGCCCTCCAACGGCCCTTCCTGGACCAGCGTGTTCGGCGACGAGATCCTGCGCATCGGGGAGGAACGGGACGACGTCGTGGCCATCACGGCGGCCATGCTGCACCCGGTCGGCCTCGGCAAGTTCGCCGCGAAGTTCCCCGACCGGGTGTGGGACGTCGGCATCGCCGAGCAGCACGCGGCCGTGTCGGCGGCGGGCCTGGCGACCGGCGGTCTGCATCCCGTCGTCGCCGTCTACGCCACCTTCCTCAACCGCGCCTTCGACCAGCTCCTGATGGACGTGGCGTTGCACCGCTGCGGGGTGACGTTCGTCCTGGACCGCGCCGGGGTGACCGGAGTTGACGGAGCGTCACACAACGGCATGTGGGACATGTCCATCCTGCAAGTGGTGCCGGGTCTTCGCATCGCCGCGCCACGTGACGCCGACCAACTCCGGGCGCAGCTACGGGAAGCGGTCGCCGTCGACGACGCGCCGACCCTCGTCCGCTTCCCGAAGGAGTCGGTCGGACCGGAGATCCCCGCGATCGACCGCGTGGGCGGCCTCGACGTCCTGCACCGGGGCGCTGAGACCCCCGAGGTACTGCTCGTCGCCGTGGGCGTGATGGCGCCCGTCTGCCTCCAGGCCGCCGAACTCCTCGAAGCCCGCGGCATCAACTGCACGGTCGTGGACCCCCGTTGGGTCAAACCCGTCGACCCGGTGCTCCCCGGCCTCGCCGCGGAGCACCGGCTGGTGGCCGTCGTCGAGGACAACAGCCGTGCCTCCGGCGTCGGCGCCGCCGTGGCGCTGGCGCTCGGGGATGCCGAAGTCGACGTCCCCGTACGGCGGTTCGGCATCCCGGAGCAGTTCCTCGCGCATGCCAAACGCGGGGAGGTGCTCGCCGACATCGGCCTCACACCCGTCGAGGTCGCCGGACGGATCAGCGCAAGCCTGGCGGTCAAGGACACGAACGCCGGCACAGCCAAGGAGAAACCCGAATGACCAAGGAGTTCGACCTCACCGCGCTCTTGGCCGAGCGCGGAGCCGAGCGCTACGAGCTGCACACCAAGTACCTCAACCACCAGCTCCCGCGCGTGCTGCACACCATCGGCTTCGACAAGGTCTACGAGCGGGGCGAGGGCGCCTACTTCTGGGACGCCGACGGCAACGACTACCTCGACATGCTCGCCGGGTTCGGGGTGATGGGCCTGGGCCGCCACCACCCCGTCGTCCGCAAGGCGGTGCACGACGTCCTCGACGCCCAGCTCGCCGACCTCACCCGCTTCGACTGCCAGCCGCTGCCCGGCCTGCTCGCCGAGCAACTCCTCACCCACAGCCCGCACCTGGACCGGGTGTTCTTCGGCAACAGCGGTACGGAGGCGGTCGAGACCGCGCTCAAGTTCGCCCGGTACGCCACCGGGAAACCCCGCGTCCTGTACTGCGACCACGCCTTCCACGGCCTGACCACCGGCTCGCTCTCGGTCAACGGCGAGGACGGCTTCCGGGACGGCTTCGCCCCGCTGCTGCCGGACACGGCCGTACCGCTCGGCGATCTCGACGCCCTGGCACGGGAGTTGAAGAAGGGCGACGTCGCCGCCCTCGTCGTCGAACCGATCCAGGGCAAGGGCGTGCACGAGGCCCCGCCCGGCTATCTGCGCTCGGCGCAGGAACTCCTGCACCAGCACAAGGCCTTGCTCATCGCCGACGAGGTACAGACCGGCCTCGGCCGGACCGGCGACTTCTACGCCTACCAGCACGAGGAGGGCGTGGAGCCGGACCTGGTGTGCGTGGCCAAGGCGTTGTCCGGCGGATATGTGCCGGTCGGCGCGACCCTCGGCAAGGACTGGATCTTCAAGAAGGTCTACTCGTCCATGGACCGCGTCCTGGTCCACTCGGCGAGCTTCGGGTCCAACGCGCAGGCCATGGTCGCCGGGCTCGCCGTCCTGTCGGTCATGGAGAACGAGCAGGTCGTCGCCAACGCCCGTGCCACCGGGGAGCAGTTGAGGTCCCGACTCGCCGCGTTGGTCGACAAGTACGAGCTGCTCGCCGACGTCCGCGGGCGGGGCCTGATGATCGGCATCGAGTTCGGCAGGCCCAAGTCGCTGAAGCTGCGCAGCCGTTGGACCATGTTGCAGGCAGCGCGCAAGGGCCTGTTCGCGCAGATGGTGGTCGTACCGCTGCTTCAGCGGCACCGGATCCTGACCCAGGTCTCCGGCGACCACCTGGAGGTCATCAAACTCATCCCACCGCTGATCATCGGCGAGCGTGAGGTGGACCGGTTCGTGGACGCCTTCACCGCCGTGATGGACGACGCGCACAGCGGTGGCGGGCTGATGTGGGACTTCAGCAAGACGCTCGTGAAGCAGGCGGTGGCGAACCGGTAGCGGTGGCCAACCGGTAGGGGTTTCTGCCGTGCGCCGTGGGTGAGCGCCGGGCCTTTTGCCTCCGAGGCAAGAGATTTGCCTCGGAGACAAGCCTGCGGCTGAATGGAGAGCATGAGCTCTCCCGAGACCGAGCCGGAACCGGCGGCCGGGCCGGTCGAAGACCTGCCGGCCACCGTCGCACCACAGCTCCGGGCCCTCCGTCGCCGCGCCTCCCTCACGCTGGAGGTCGCCGCCCGCTCGGCCGGACTCTCGCCCGCCCATCTCTCCCGTCTGGAGACCGGGCAGCGCCAGCCCTCGCTGCCGATGCTGCTCGCGCTCGCCCGCATCTACGGTACGACAGTCTCCGATCTGCTCGGTGAGACGGTCACCGACCGGGAGGCCGTAGTCCGCGCCGCCGACATGGAACCGACCCGGGCGGGCGGCTGGACCTACTGGCAGGCAGGCGCCCCCGGCCGCGGGATGCAGTCGCTGCGCGTGCGCATCCCGCACGGCTCCCAGGGCGACATCGTGCGCGTGCACCCCGGCGAGGAGTGGCTGTACGTCCTCAATGGGCGGCTGCGCCTGCGCCTGGGCGACACCGCGCACCTCCTCGCGCCGGGCGACAGCGCGCACTTCGACTCGCTCACCCCGCACCGCCTCGCGGCCGCCGACGAGGACGGCGTCGAGGTCCTGTTCGTCCACACCCTGCTGCAGAGCCCCACGGCCACCCTGTGCCTGGGCCCGATCACCGGAGAGACGCCATGAGCGGCAACAACATCGAGGACAAGTTCCCCCGTGCCCTGTGGGTGCGGCTCATCATCTACATCGCCGTCGGCCACATCTTCGCGGGCTTCATCTACCTGCTGTTCTCCGTGGGCGCCAAGTAACCTGCCGCGACGGCCGGTTCACCGGGTCCGGTTCAGTCGAGCAGGCGTTCGCGCAGCCGCTCCCGGATCTCCGGGGTGATCCCCAGTCCCTGTTCCAGGTAGGCGTCCACGCTGCCCCAGGTCTCCTCGACGGTCTCGAAGGCCGCCGTCAGATACTCGGCGCGGGCGTCGAAGAGGGGGCTGAGGAGCTCCATCACCTCGGGGGAGTAGGCCGAGGCGGAGGGGCCGCTGCGGCGCACCTTGTAGCGGCGGTGCTTCGCGTTCGACTCCAGGTAGTCGGTCACGATCGCCTCGCGCTCCACGCCCACGGCGAGCAGCGTCACGGCTATCGACAGGCCGGCGCGGTCCTTGCCCGCCGCGCAGTGCATCAGCGCGGGGACGCTGTCCTCCGCGAGCGAGCGCAGTACCTGGGAGTGCTCGGCGGTGCGCTCCTTGATGATCGTGCGGTACGAGGCGATCATCCGGTTCGCGCCCTTGTCGCCGCCGAGGATTTCGCGCAGCTGGTCCATCTCGCCGTCGCGGACCATCTTCCAGAACTCGGAGCCGTCCGCCGGGTCGCTCAGCGGCAGATTCACATTGCGTACGCCGGGCAGCTCGACATCGGGGCCCTCCAGCTTCTGGTCCGACGCGTTGCGGAAGTCGAAGATCGTGTGCAGGCCCAGCGAGTCGAGGAACGCGGCGTCCTCCTCGGTCGCGTGCGCGAGGTGGCCGCTGCGGAACAGCACCCCGTGCCGCACCCGTCGTCCGTCCACGGTCGGAAGCCCGCCCACGTCCCGGAAATTGCGCACTCCGGACAATTCCGGCTCGGTCGACGGAATCTGCTGCGTCACGAGGACTCCTCCCACTCGGCCCGACGGCGCGGCTCACCGGCGGGCACGTTCCCGACGATACGACATGGGTCCGACAGGCAATGAGTTGTCCACAGGCGTTGCCTCACAGGCCTTCCGCCGTTGATGATGTTGGCGCTTGAGCGGACTTGTTCGAATCTGTGAGGAACCTGATGCTGGAGATCGCCGAGAACGGCCGTACGTGGGTGCTGTCGGGCCCCACGAGCAGTTACGCCGTCCATCTCACCGAGGACGACGAGCTGCTCCACCTGCACTGGGGCCCCGCGATCGCACTCGCCGACGCCGAGGAGCTCGCCGGCCGCCCGCTGCCCGTGGGCTCCTCCTTCGAGTCCCCGCTCGACGGCCGCGAGGAGTACCCCGTCGAGGGCGGCCCCCGCTTCGCCCGACCCGCCCTGTCCGTGCGCACCCCCGAGCGCCGCGGCACGGAATGGACCTTCGAGCGGTACGACACCGAGGGCGACGAGCTGCGGCTCCGCTTCCGGGACACCGGTCTCGCGATCACGCTGCACTACCGGATGCGCGGCGACGTCGTGGAGCGCTGGGCGAGCCTCGACAACGACGGGGCCGAGACGCTGGAGCTGCTGCGCGCCGACTCCGCCGTGTGGACGCTGCCCGAGCGGGAGGGGTGGCAGCTGTCGCAGCTGCACGGGCGGTGGGCCGCCGAGTCGCGGCTGGTGCGCTCCGACCTCACCTACGGTGAGAAGGTCATCGGCAGCCGGCGCGGCCACACCGGGCACCAGCACCTGCCCTGGGTCGCGCTCGACACGGACGCGACCGAGGAGCGCGGCGAGGTCTACGGCTGCGCCCTCGGCTGGTCGGGGTCCTGGCGGATCGCCGTGGCCCAACTCCCGGACGCGCGCGTGCAGATCACCGGCGGCGCCGGGTACGACGACTCCGGGCTGCTGCTCCTGGCACCGGGGGAGTCCTTCACGACCCCCGTCTTCGCCGGCCTGTGGAGCGACGCCGGCTTCGGGGGCGCCAGCCGCACCTGGCACGCGTACCAGCGGACGTACGTCATCCCGGACGCGGACCAGGACCGGCCGGTGCTCTACAACTCCTGGGAGGCCACCCAGTTCGACATCTCCGAGGAGCAGCAGGAGACGCTCGCGCAGCGCGCGGCGGCGCTCGGGGTCGAGCTGTTCGTGGTCGACGACGGCTGGTTCGGGAAGCGGACCAGCGACCGGGCCGGGCTCGGCGACTGGACCCCCAACCCGGATCGCTTCCCCGCAGGACTCAAGCCCCTTGCCGACCGCGTCCACGCGCTGGGCATGCAGTTCGGCATCTGGGTCGAGCCCGAGATGGTCAACGCGGACAGCGACCTGTACCGCGCGCACCCCGACTGGGTGCAGTACCAAGAGGGGCGAAAGCGGACGGAGTTCCGCAATCAGCTCGTACTGAACCTCGCCCGCGAGGACGTGCAGGAGTACCTCTGGGAGCAGCTCGACGGGCTGCTCTCCAGCGCCCCGATCGACTACGTGAAGTGGGACTTCAACCGCTGCTTCACGGACGCCGGGTGGCCCGGTGACGGCTACCCGCAGCGCCTCTGGGTCGACCATGTGCGCGCGCTGTACGCCCTGTTCGACCGGCTGCGGGCGGCCCACCCGGGTGTGGCCTTCGAGTCCTGCTCGGGCGGTGGTGGCCGGATCGACCTCGGCATCATGAGCCGTACGGACCAGGTGTGGACCTCGGACAACACCGACCCGCTGGACCGGCTCGCCATCCAGCACGGCTTCAGTCAGATCCATCCCGCGCGCGTGATGGCCGCCTGGGTCACCGACAGCCCGAACACCCAGCTCAACGACCGGGTCAGCAGCCTGCGTTTCCGGTTCGTGAGTGCTATGGCCGGAGTGCTCGGCGTGGGCGGCGACCTCTCGGAGTGGAGCGGGGAGGAACTCGCCGAGGCCCGCCGGTGGGTGGATCTCTACAAGGAGATCCGGCCGCTCGTGCAGCACGGCGACCTCCACCGGCTGCGCCCGCCGAGCGGCGGACTGAGTGCCGTGCAGTACGCGCGCGGCGACGAGACCGTCGTCCTCGCCCTGCTCCAGGCGCAGCACTACGGCGAGCCCGTACCGGCGCTCCGGCTGCGCGGGCTCGACCCGGCAGCGTCGTACGAATGCCTCGAAACGGGCGAAGTGCACCGGGGTGCCGTCTTGTTGCACCACGGCCTGCGTACCCCCCTGCGCGGTGACCTCGATGCGACGGTTATCCGCCTGCGTCGCATCTGATCCCTCTGTCCTAATTGCAGCCTTCGTTCCAACTCGCTCTGGAATAAAGGAACCTGAGAGTTGTGTACGTGAGCAGCGTCATATTCGTGACCGTGCGTCGCTCGTCATGTTCACGTAATTGACGTGCTTTTGCAGGGGAATTGGGGGGTCGGGTCCTGTGGGAATTCACGGAGGGTGACTGTGAATTCCCACAGGGAAACGCAAGGAACGCAAATCCGTGGAACCTCCTGCTTGTCCCTTTGCGTCTTCCTCGCTTACGTTCGCCACCAATCCGGACGGACGCCCAATCCTGCCGCCGACCGGACTCCGCACACACCCACCCGTATGCGGCAGGAGCGGGGGACCCACAGGTAAGACGCCTGTTCCGGTCTCCGGAACGGGCTTGGGGTTTAGCCGCGTCCAGCGCGCGGCCGGGCATCTCCAGCCCGCACCCGACAGCTCACCTCGCAGGCGCCGGAGAGGAATTCGTCATGCCCGCGAAGGGTAAGCACCGCCGCCCGAAGTCCCAGCGACTCACCCGCTCGATGGCCGTAGCCGGAACCGGCGGCGCCGCACTCGCCCTTCCGCTCATGGGGGCCACCGGCGCCCATGCCGCGACCACGACTTCGGTTCCGGAAAAGGCAGTTCAGTCCGTTCCGGCGGCCGAGAAGACGGTTTCTGAGAAGGCGGCCGCGAAGACCGTCTCGAAGGCCTCGGGCGTCAAGACGTATTCGGTGCGGTCGGGCGACTGGCTCGCGAAGATCGCCGAGGAGCAGGACGTCACCGGCGGCTGGAAGAAGCTCTACCAGGACAACCGTGAGGCCATCGGCGGCGACCCGTCGCTGATCCACCCGGGCCTGAAGCTCTCCCTCGGCGAGAAGGCATCGACGGGCGGGACGGACACCGGTACTTCCTCCAAGTCGTCCGGTACTTCGACTGCTTCGTCCTCGTCGTCGTCCTCCTCTTCCTCGTCGAAGAGCAGCTCGGCCTCACAGAGCGACGACAGCACGAGTACCAGCACCTCCACCGGCTACACCCTCCCCGTGACCGGCGGGACCATCGGCACCGGCTACCACGTCGCGGGCAGCATGTGGTCCAGCGGCTACCACACCGGCGTCGACTTCGTCGTCCCGACCGGCACCACCGTCAAGGCGGTCGCCGCGGGCACGGTCGTGTCGGCGGCCTACGACGGCGCCTACGGCAACGAGGTCGTCATCCGGCACGCGGACGGCGAGTACTCGCAGTACGCCCACATGTCGCAGCTGTCCGTCTCGGCCGGCCAGACCGTGACCGAGGGCCAGCAGATAGGCCTCTCCGGCGCGACCGGCAACGTGACCGGCCCGCACCTGCACTTCGAGATCCGGACCACGCCGTACTACGGCTCGGACGTGGACCCGGTCGCCTACCTCCGCTCGCACGGCGTCACCGTCGGCTGACACCGGGCCCCCACGCCTGCCCCACGCAACCGAATGCCGGACCCAGATCCTTGGGTCCGGCCTTCGGGCACAGCAGTTCCGGGGTCAACGCCCCTGATCAGAGGCTTATTCCGACTTTGGACAACCCTTTACAAGTGGCTTATCTCACCGCCCGTCAACCCCTAAATACGATCGCGTAGGTCACATGCGAGGGTGAATTATGGTTGCCGTGGCTAACGATTCGAAGAGTGACAACAGATCAGTGATCGGGTCGTACGTGGCGGTGGGGGACAGCTTCACCGAGGGCGTCGGCGATCCAGGGCCCGACGGGGCGATGGTCGGCTGGGCCGACCGGTTCGCGGTACTGCTCGCGGATCGGCGGCCCGAGGGCGACTTCGAGTACACCAACCTGGCCGTGCGCGGGAAGCTGCTGGACCAGATCGTGGCCGACCAGCTCACCCGGGCCAAGGAGATCGGCCCGGACCTGGTCTCCTTCTGCGCCGGCGGCAACGACATCATCCGCCCCGGCACCGACCCCGACGAGGTCGCCGAGCGCTTCGAACGCGCGGTCGCCGATCTCACCGCCGCCGTCGGCACCGTCCTGGTGACGACCGGCTTCGACACCCGCGGCGTGCCCGTGCTCAAGCATCTGCGCGGCAAGATCGCCACCTACAACGGACATGTGCGGGCCATCGCCGACCGCTACGGCTGCCCCGTGCTCGACCTGTGGTCGCTGAAGACGGTCCAGGACCGGCGGGCCTGGGACGGCGACCGGCTCCACCTCTCTCCCGAGGGGCACACGCGCGTGGCGCTCCGCGCGGGCCAGGTCCTCGGCGTCGAGGTCCCGGCAGACCCGGACCAGCCCTGGCCTCCGCTGCCGCCGCGCGGCACGCTTGACATCCGGCGCGACGACGTGCACTGGGCGCGCGAGTACCTGGTGCCGTGGATCGGACGCCGGCTGCGCGGCGAGTCCTCCGGGGACCATGTCGAGGCGAAGGGCGCGCTGTCGCCGGACGACATCAAGATGCGGATCGAACGGGTGGCCTGACGGGGCGACACGGTAACGGGGTCCTGCGGTAACGGGGTGCCGGGTGCGGAGGTGACCCCTCGGAGAGGCGGCTTTCTCGGGAGGCGTCTCCTCGAAGAGGCGGCCTTTGAGGAACGACTCAGGGAGCGGTCAACGCCGCCCGCTCCAGGCCCAGTTCCCGTGCGAGCGCCTCGTCGACCCACTCCAGGGCCCGTGCCCGCGGCACCGCTCCCGCGTATGCGGTCATCTGTACGGCGAGGCCGTCCAGGAGGGCCGTCAGGCGCAGGGCGGTGGTGGCCGGGTCCGGGCAGTGGAACTCGCCCGCGGTCACGCCCTCGGCGACGACCTCCGCCAGTGCTTGTTTCCACTGCCGGTCGAGATCGCGGGTGACGTCCAGGAGGGCGGGTTCGCGCAGGGCCGCCGCCCAGCCCTCGATCCACAGCCGCCAGCCCTTGGCCTGCCCGGTCGGCGCGTACCAGCGCACCGCTGCCCGCAGTCGGCGCAGCGCGGTCGTACGGCGGCCCAGGAGCTTGTGGAGATGCGCGAGGTCGTCCTCGGCGGCGAAGGCGAACGCGGCGGCGACCAGCTTCTCCTTGGTCGAGAAGTGATACAGCACCAGCGCGTTGCTCACGCCGAGCGCCGAGGCCACGTCGGCGATCCGGACCGCCGCCACACCCCGCGCCTCGATCTGCTCGACGGCGGCCCGCAGCAACTCGGCCCGCCGTTCCGCCACGCTCAACCGCACTCTCGCCACGTGATCACCCTAATCCGTTGCCCATAGGGGTGGTGTCCCGTACGTCACCGGTACCAGCCGAACCGTTCCGCGATGACCGGCAGCCGGTCCGCGACGATGGCGTGCGCGGCGGCGCGCGGTGTCGTGCCGTCGGCCTCCGCGCGGGCCAGCATCCGGTCGATCAGGGCGCGCATCGAACGCCGGGTGTGGGCGAAGGCCTCGTCCGCGTCGGCGCCGATGTCGCCGAACAGGGTCCACCACCACCAGGCGTTCGTCCCGGAGTTCACGACCACGTCCGGCAGCACGGTGACCCCGCGCGCGGACAGCAGTTCCTCCGCCTCGGGCAGTACGGGCATGTTGGCCGCCTCGACGATCCAGCGGGCCGTGATCCCTTGCTGGTTCGCGGTGTCGATCGCGTACGACACCGCTGCCGGAACCAGCACCTCCGCGTCGACGGACAGCCAGTCCTCGCCGGGGAGTTCGAGGTCGCCCGGGCGCAGCGCGGAGCGGCCCACGGTGCCGTACGTGTCCCGGGCCGCGAGCAGCGCGTCCACGTCGAGGCCGGCCGGGTTCGCGATCGTGCCCTTGATGTCGGCGACGGCGACGAGCGACAGCCCCGCGCGCGCGAGGAACCGTGCCGTGGCCCCGCCCATGGTGCCCAGCCCCTGCACGGCGACCCGCGTCCCCGCGTACGGCACGCCCGCCCGGTCCAGCGCCGCGAGCACCGACTCGGCGACCCCGCAGCCGCCGACCAGCTCGTCGAGACCGATGCCCTCCACCTCGACCGCGAAGGCGTCCGCGAGCCGCCGCCGCGCCGCGGTCTCGTCATCGAGCAGCGGATACACGGCCTGGATCGACGACACGAGCCCCGCCTCCGCGGCGGCCCGGTCGACCAGGTCCTGGGTGAGCCCGAGGTCCTCACCCGTCGTCCAGAAGCTCTCGATGTACGGCCGCATGGCGCGCAGATAGCGCACGAGGAGGCCGTACGACACCGGGTCCTGGGGATCGCAGTCGATGCCGCCCTTGGCGCCGCCCAGGGGGATGTACAGGCCCTGCGGGTCGTAATGGAGCGCCTCTTTCATGGTCATGCCCCGGGCCAGCCCCGCCACCTCGTCGAGCGTGCAGCCCGGCCGCATCCGCAGGCCGCCGCTGGACACCCCGCGCACCAGCCGGTCGACGACCAGGAAGCCCTGGCGGCCGGTGACGTGGTCGGTCCAGGTGAGCGACATCAAGGGGGCGGTCATACGGGCTCCTCGGGGCGCCGGCCGACAGGGCGAGTACGGGCAGCACGCGTACTGGAGCGCGTACCGGACGGTCGGTGCTGAATGGCGGGTACTGAACGGCGAGTCAGTATCGGAAGAGGTGCCGTGTCCTGTCAACGGAAGGGCGAGTTCCGCCCCGCGGCGTCAACCTCCGGCGCGGAACTTTGGTCTTTCCTTGGAAACCGGCCCCGATGACGCCGACGCAGCGGCGTTGTCACAGGGGTCGACCATAATGGAAAGCCTGAACGACCCGACCTGGAGGCATCGTGACCGCATTCCGTACGCTGAGCTCCGGGCTCCGCGCGTTGCAGCCCGCTGCCTTCGGCGCGGACCCGAGTGGCGAGCGCCTGGCGCGCATCCGCAGATCCCCCCACTTCAAGGACGGGGTCTTCCAGAACCCCGGGGGCAATACGAACGTCCGCCCGTCCGGCGGCACGGTGCGCGAGATGGGGAAGTCCTACCTCGACAAGGAGCAGCGCGCCCGCCGCGCCCCCGACGGCACGCTGCCGGTGCACGCCACCACCCTCGCCGACCTGGCCAGGCCCGCCGCGACCGGGCTGCGGCTGACCTGGATGGGGCACTCCAGCGTGCTCGCGGAGATCGACGGCCACCGGGTCCTCTTCGACCCGGTCTGGGGCGAGCGCTGCTCCCCGTTCCCGTTCGCCGGACCCAAGCGGCTGCACCCGGTGCCCCTGCCGATCGCCGCGCTCGGCCCGGTCGACGTCGTGGTCATCTCGCACGACCACTACGACCACCTGGACATGCCCACGATCAAGGCGCTGGCCGACACGGACACCCTGTTCGCCGTGCCGCTGGGCGTCGGTGCCCACCTGGAGCACTGGGGCGTGTCCCCCGACCGGCTGCGCGAGCTGGACTGGCACGAGGAGACCAAGGTCGGCGGCCTCACCCTGACCGCCACCCCGGCCCGGCACTTCTGCGGCCGCGGCCTGCGCAACACCCAGCACACCCTCTGGGCCTCCTGGGTGGTAGCCGGCGACGAGCACCGGATCTACCACAGCGGCGACACCGGCTACTTCGAGGGCTTCAAGGACATCGGTGCCGCGCACGGCCCGTTCGACGCCACGATGATCCAGATCGGCGCGTACAGCGAGTTCTGGCCCGACATCCACATGACGCCCGAGGAGGGCATGCGCGCCCACCTCGATCTCCAGGGCGGGCAGCCGCACGGGGTGCTGCTGCCGATCCACTGGGGCACCTTCAATCTGGCGCTGCACCCGTGGGCCGAGCCCGGCGAATGGACCGCGGACGAGGGCGAAGCGGCCGGCCAGGCCGTGGCCACACCGAGGCCGGGCGAGCCGTTCGAACCGGGCGGCGACCTGACGACGGACCCGTGGTGGCGGCCCTTCGGGGGAACGATCGATCACCCCTGGCGGACCCCGAAGCCGGTGGAGACGGAACCGAAGCCGACGACCGCTCCGGCGGAACTGGATCTCGCGAACGAACGCTGACAGGGCGAGGAAGTCCTGTCCTGCCGGCTCTGCTCAGTCGATGACCGCGGTGGCTTCGACCTCGACCAGATGGTCCGGCACGTCCAGGGCCGCCACGCCGATCAACGTGCCCGGCGCCATCGGCGTGGTCCCCAGCTTCGCGGTGGCCCGGGCGACCCCCTCCAGGAACAGGGGCATCTTGTCGGGGGTCCAGTCGACGACGTAGACGGTCAGTTTCACCACGTCGTCGAAGGACGCGCCGGCCGCCGCCAGCGCGGTGCCGACATTGAGATAGCTCCGCTCGACCTGGGCCGCGAGGTCGCCTTCGCCGACCGTGACCCCCTCGGCGTCCCAGGCGACCTGGCCGGCGACGAAGACCAGCTTCGCCCCGGTCGCGATCGACACCTGCCGGTACACCGGGATCTGCGGCAATCCGCTGGGGTTCATCAGAGTGACGGCCATGCTGCCCACCTCGTTCTCGGTCACTTGTGGTTACTCGGAAACCGTAGGAGAGTTGCCGCTGACCTGGAAGAACGCACTTTTCGGTGACTGAGGAACCCTATGGTGACCAAGCACTTCAGCGACTCGCCCGAGGACGCGGACCTGAGACGCGCGGACTCGTTGGCGCGGGAGATCTTCTCCGACGTCGCCAACAAGTGGGCGTTCCTGATCATCGAGGCCCTCGGCGAAGGCACCCTGCGCTTCAGTGAGCTGCGGAACGCGATCGAGGGCATCAGCCACAAGATGCTCACCCAGAACCTGCGCATGCTGGAGCGCAACGGTCTGGTCGAGCGTGACGTGCACCCCACCGTGCCGCCGCGCGTGGAATACACCCTCACCGAGTCGGGCCAGGGGCTCCGGGCGACGGTCGATGCCATGTGCGGCTGGACCCACCGATACCTCGGTCACATCGAGGCCGCCCGCCGCCGCTTCGACGCCTGACGCGCTCGTACACCTCGACGGCAGTCACGTTCTGTCATGTTCCGGGGTGGGGTCGAGGGCGGCCGAGGCCCCGGGGAACGCCTCCGCGGCCCGCTTCTGGGCGAGGGGCGGGCGAGTGTCGGAGACGGGGTGGCATCGAACCCCTCGGCCCCCGACGCCCGCTCGTGACCGGTTCCGATCAGGTGCGATCGATTCTTTGTCCTTCTTCGGCATGCGGTCGAGGGGGTTATCGGTCTGTCGTACGAGGCCTCATACCAGAGCGGGACGCTCCCCGTGGGAGTTTGTCAACTGCCCACCGCACCTGATGCGTTGACGACTACTGTGAGTGTCCGTCGGGCGACGCGGGGCCGAATTCTTCGGCTCTCTCGACCGGCACCGCGATGGCGTATGCCCGAATCGCGCACCCCGCGCGAACCAACCGGCCCGACGCACCAGTACGAGGACGCCGATGTCTCAACTCCGTGCACCGGCCGCCCGCGCAGACCGCCGTGAGGGCGGCCGGCACGGGCGACCGGCCGCCCGCCCCGTGCCCGCACTGCCCGAGACCCACATACGCCCCCAGCTCCTGCGCCTCGCCGTGCTGCCGCCCGTCGCGGTCGCGCTGAGCGCCAGCGCGGCCGTCCTGTTCACCGTCCGCTCCACCGGAGCGCGGACCAGCCTCACCCTCTGGGGCGTCCTCGCCGGAGCCACGTCCGTGACGATCGCGGGCATCTTCATCGCCGCTGTGGCCGCAGGCCGTGCCGCCGGCTCCGTCAGCGACCGCATCGGCGCCCTGCGCCGCAGCAGCGCGCGCGGCGAGGCCGATCTGCGCGACCTGGTCGAGGCCTTGCGCCGCGGCGAGAGCCCGCCCCCACGCAAGCCGCGCACCAAGCCCCCCGGGGACGCCGACGACTTCGACCTGCTCGCCGCCGACCTGGCACACGCGCACGACGGCGCCGTCACCGCCGTCGTCGCGGCCGCACAGCTCTCCAGCCAGGCGGGCAGCGAACAGAAGGTCGAGGTCTTCGTCAACCTCGCACGGCGCCTGCAGTCCCTCGTGCACCGGGAGATCTCCATCCTCGACGAGCTGGAGAACGAGATCGAGGACCCCGACCTCCTCAAGGGCCTCTTCCATGTCGACCACCTCGCCACCCGCATCCGCCGCCACGCCGAGAACCTCGCCGTCCTCGGCGGCGCCGTATCCCGCAGACAGTGGAGCAAGCCGGTCTCCATGACCGAGGTGCTGCGCTCCGCCATCGCCGAGGTCGAGCAGTACTCCCGCGTCAAACTCGTGCCGCCGATCGACGGCACCCTGCGCGGCCACGCCGTAGCCGACGTGATCCACCTGCTGGCCGAACTCGTCGAGAACGCCACGGTGTTCTCCGCCCCGCACACCCAAGTGCTGCTCCGCGTCAATCTCGTGACCTCGGGCCTCGCCGTCGAGGTCGAGGACCGCGGACTCGGCATGCCCGCCGGTGAGCAGAGCCGGATGAACGCCCTGCTCACCGACCCCGACCAGGTCAACGTCGCCAGCCTGCTGGCCGACGGCCGCATCGGCCTGTTCGTCGTCTCTCAACTTGCCCGTCGCCACGGCATCCACGTCCGCCTGCAGACCAACATCTACGGCGGGGTGCAGGCCGTACTCGTGGTGCCACAGGCCTTGTCGGGTACGGCGCCGGGCGCCCCCGGGGTCGTAGGACAGCCGCAGGACACCTTGGGCGGGGGGCATCCGCTCGTCCCGCCGCAGCAGGCACAGGGTGGGACCGAGGGGGGTCAACTCGCCGTCGGGCAGGGTGCGTCGGTGCCGTCCGGTGCTCCTGGCGCGCCGGGTCGGCATCAGCGCGGGTCAGGGGCGCCGGGGCGGCATCAGCGACGGGACTCAGCACCGTCCGCCGCAGCGGGGTCGGACGGCAGCGGACCGGTGCCGTTGCCCGTGCGCGGCGCCCACGTGGAACGGGCCAACCCCTCGGAAGCGGTGCCCGGCATCCGTCCCGACGACCGGGGGACCGTGGCTGAGAACATGACCGCACCGCCCGTCCCACGCGGCGGAGCGGTACGCGGCACCATGGGCAAGCCGCCCCAACTGCCCCGGCGCCGCGCCCAGGAACACATCGCCCCCCAACTCCGCGACGGCCCCACCCCCCGCCAGGACTCCGAACACCCCGCCGGCCACGACCCGGGCCTGATGGCCGCGTTCCAGCGCGGGATCGGCCTCGCGGAGGCGCAGCAGCACATGGAGGCGGCCGAGGCGGCGGACGGGGTGGTGCCGTTGGACGAGGGCGAGGTGGCGTCACCGCACATGGCGTCGGACCACATGGAGGTCCCGCACACCAACGGGGCCGACACGACCGGCGTCCACACAGGCGGTCTCTACACGAACGCGCTCCACGCGGACTCCTCCGCTCGGGACGCGACCACCCCTGTGGACCAGCCCCACATGTCGGCAACGCACATGGGCTCCGGCTATATGGACACCGCACTGCACCGCTACACCGCTCAGCCCACGACACCGGACACCGGGACGGACCGCTTCACCCTCGCCCCCCACATGGACGCGGCCCCCATAACCGAAGCGCACGCGCATGTGCTCGGCCATGACCACGACCTCACCGCCCGGCACGACGGGAGCGCATCAGCCGGATGACCACGCACGCCACCACCCCCACTGGCACCCCCACCCGCGCTCCCGCAGACCTTCGTACCCCAAGGAGTCGATCCACCATGGCGAGCGACGCGCCGACCGGCCATGTATCCGATCTCGACTGGCTGATGAGCGGCCTCGTGCAGCGCGTACCGCACACCACCAGCGCGGTGCTGCTCTCCTGCGACGGGCTCGTGAAGTCGGTTCACGGGCTCGACCCTGACAGCGCCGACCACATGGCCGCCCTGGCCTCCGGGCTGTACTCCCTCGGCCGTAGCGCGGGCGTCCGCTTCGGTGACGGTGGAGACGTCCGGCAGGTCGTCGTCGAGCTCGACTCGACGCTGCTCTTCGTCACCACGGCCGGATCCGGCACCTGTCTCGCCGTGCTCGCCGGCCGTGAGGCCGACGCGGCCGTCCTCGGCTACGAGATGGCGATGCTGGTCAAGAGCGTCCGCCCTTACCTCGTGACCGCCCCCCGGCAGCACGCCGTCGAATCACCTGCGATGAGGCCTTGAGCGTGGCGACGGCCGGCGACGGGCCTTGGTTGGACGACGCGGCCGGACGTCTGGTGCGCCCCTTCACGGTCAGCAACGGCCGTACCCGGCCCTCCGTCGCACTCGACCTCCTGTCGCAGGTGATGGCCACCGGCGCCACCCCCCTCGGCTACCTCGGACCCGAGCACGCGCAGGCGCTCGACCTGTGCCGCGCGCCCGTCTCGGTCGCCGAGGTCTCCGCCCACCTGAAGCTGCCGGCCGTGGTCACCAAGGTGCTGCTGTCGGACCTCGTCGACTGCGGGACGCTGACCACCAAGCCACCCGAGTTCCACCACAACCCCACTGACCGGTCTCTTCTGGAGGCAGTGCTCGATGGACTACGACGACAGCTCTGACTACGAGAGCGGCCACGACCCCTTCCCCACCGCGCTGAAGATCCTGGTGGCGGGCGGCTTCGGCGTCGGCAAGACGACCTTCGTCGGCGCCGTGAGCGAGATCGCGCCGCTCAGCACGGAGGAGCTGCTCACCACGGTCAGTGCCGCGACCGACGATCTCGAAGGCATCGAGAACAAGGTCGAGACGACCGTGGCGATGGACTTCGGCCGGATCACCCTCGACCCGGAACACGTGCTCTATCTGTTCGGCACGCCCGGACAGGAGCGGTTCTGGTTCATGTGGGACGAGCTGTCCGAAGGCGCGCTCGGCGCGGTCATCCTCGCCGACACACGACGGCTGGAGGAGTGCTTCGCGGCCGTCGACTTCTTCGAGCAGCGTGGCCTCGGCTTCATCGTCGCGATCAACGAATTCGACGGCTCCTACCGCTACGACCCCGAGGAGGTGCGTGCCGCCATAGATCTCGACCCCGGGATCCCGGTCGTCCGCTGCGACGCGCGGATTTCCAGTTCCGGTGTCCAGACTCTGCTGACCCTCGTACGCCATCTCATCGCCCACGCCCCGGCACACGCGCCGAGCCATGGTGCCCACATGTGATCCCCGCACACCGCCACGGAGTTCCTCTATGTCATGCGTCCACATGGACGGAGTTTGCCCATGAGCTACGACCCGCCGCGTCCGGCCGGTCGTCTGCTGCTCACACCCGAGGACAAGGAGGCCCCTCAACGGCGGCGCCGGCTGCGCGGGCTGGGCCTGGGGGAGCACCCGGACCCGGCGCTCGACGCCTTCGCGGACCAGCTCGCCGACCTGACCGGGGCGCCGTACGCCATGGTCAACTTCATCGACGAGAACCGGCAGTTCTTCGCCGGTCTGCACACTCCGGGCGGGGTGGGACTGCCCCGGCCCGTCTCGGGAGGGGAGCACGCCAAGCCCGAGGTGGGCCGGCAGTTGGCGCGTGATTATGGGTTCTGCCCCCATGTGGTGGTCAGACGTAAGGCGTTGGTGTTGGAAGACGTCTGCGACTATCCGCGGTTCGCGGGCAATCCGGTCGTCGACGAGTTCGGGATCCGTTCCTATCTGGGGGCGCCGCTCATCGACTCCACGGGGATGGTGCTGGGCACGGTGTGTGTCGTCGACACGGAGCCGCGGCCGTGGGGGAAGCCGGGTCTGGAGACGATCAAGTCGACGGCGGCGGAGCTGGTAGCCCGGCTCGAACTGCTCGGCGGAGGATAGCCGACCGGTCGTATAGTCGTCGTATGGGTAGGACCAGTGACGCCGGAGAGAAGATCCTCGCCGCCGGGCGGACGCTCTTCGAGGCGCGCGGTTACTCGGCTCTGGGGGTGGCCGAGATCTGCAAGGCCGCCGGAGTGCCGAAGGGCAGCTTCTACTACTTCTACGCGTCGAAGGAGGCCCTCGCGCTGGCCGTCGTCGACGAACACTGGGCGGACCAGCGCCGTGAGTGGACGCGCATCCTGAGCGGGGAGACCGGCGGTGCTCAACCGCTCGACCGGCTACGGCAGTTGTTCGAGGAGACCGAGGCCGGCCAGCACGCCGTGCAGCAGGGCTGCGGCACCGTGCTGGGCTGCCTGTTCGGCAACCTCAGTCTGGAGATGAGCAATCAGACCGAGGCCGTTCGCGCGCGGCTCCAGGAGATCTTCGACGCCCAGGTCGAGATGGTCGCCTCGGTCATCGGCGAGGCGCGCGAGCGCGGGGACATCACCGTCAACGACTCCCAGGAGGCGGCGCGTTCCGTCGTCGCGCAGTTGGAGGGCCAGGTGATGTTCGCGAAGCTCTACAACAACACCGGGCGTTTGAGCCCCCTTTGGGCCAACTGCCTGGCCCTGCTCGGGACCCGTACCGCCTGATCAGCGACCGGCGGTCCGTACGTCCCGGGCGGCCGCGGAGGGTCGTAGCGCCACCGTTTGACGAGGCGGGAAGCCGGTCCGCAGGACGGCGGCTGCGACGGCCGCGGCGAGGACCACCGCGGCGGCCAGGAGCAGGGCCGGGCGGTAGCCGTGGTGCAGGAGCGGGGCCACGGCGAGGGGGCCGAGGATCTGGCCGATGGAGTAACCGGCGGTCAACAGGGCGACCGAGCGCGGGAATTGCAGCTCCGCCCCGGTTGCCAGGGCGAGCGTGCTGACGCCGATGAAGGTGGCGCCGAACAGCACCGCGCCGACCAGGGCCGCCGCCACCCCGCCGGCCAGCGCGGGCAGGGCGATGCCGACCGCCTGGATCACCAGCGCCACGCACAGCAGCCCGGGCCGCGACCAGCGGCGCCCGAGCCGTGCCCAGAGCGCGGAGGACGGTACGGCGGCCAGGCCTACGAGCACCCATGCGCCGCTGCCGATCCAGCCGGGGGAGCTCTGCCCGATCGCGGCGACCAGGAAGGTACCGGCGACGATGTAGCCGACGCCCTCCAGGGCGTAGCTCACGAACAGGGCGCCGAACCAGGGGCCAACTACCTTTTCAGGGGCGTCGATTGAGGGTGCGGCCGGTGCCTCGGGCCGTAGATTCCACGCGGCCGCCGCGAGTGCCGTGGCGAGGGCGGCCGAGGACCACCACGCGACCTGCCAGTCCGCTACCGAGCGCAGGGCGAGGACCAGCAGACCGGAGAGCGCGATGCCCGCGCCCACGCCGCCGAAGCCCCAACCGGGCATGTGCGCCGGGTGGTTGCGCAGATGGCCGAGGAGCGAGCTGACCGCGACCACGAAGACCAGCGCGCTCGCCATCCCTGCCAGTAACCGCAGCGCGATCCATGCCGTGGTGCTGTCGGTGACGGGCATCGCGGCCAGCGTGCCGATCAGCAGGACGAACGAGCCGCGCAGGACAGTGCGGGAGCGGACCAGGGCGGGGAACAGGGTGCCGGCGAGGGCGCCGAGGAGGTAGCCGACGTAGTTGGCGGTGGCCAGGTGGGCGCCGGCGTCGGTGGAGAGCCCCGCCTGGGCGTGCATCAGCGGGAGGATCGGGGTGTAGACGAAGCGGCCGACGCCCATGCCCGCCGCGAGGGCCGCGGCGACCCGTGCGACGTGGGTCCAGGGGGACGGGAGCGGGCCCTCCGCCCGAGGTGCGGGGACCGGGGCGTAGCGGCTCATGGTGGTGAAGTCCCTTGCGGGCAGGGTGAGTTACTCCGCATAGCCGGGGTCGTTCGGGTGCGGTTCCAGCGGGGTGACGGCGAAGGTCATCCACGCGTGCAGTGGCAGCGTGCCGAGCACCTTCGCGTGGAGTTCCTCCTCGTCGGCGGCGCGCCAGACGCCGACGCTGCGCAGTTCGCCGACCGGGCGCCACAACCGGGCCAGATGGCCGGTCGAGGCCAGTTCGCGGGCGCGGACGGCCTCAGCGGCGCGGCGCCGGTCGACCTCTTCCTGGGCGGTGCCCTCGGGGATCGTGGTGGTGATCTCGACCAGGAACTCTCGCAGCATGATCTCGCTCCGTTCGGGCCCGCCCGGCGGGACGGCAGGGTGCCGGGCTTCCATGTCCTCATCGTGGCCCGTGACCGGCCCGGGCGCCACGACGGGCTCGCTCCCTGCTGAGAGGCACGACCTCCCAGCGCGCGTAGCATGACGGGCGTGGAGCTGCGCCAACTGAGGTACTTCGTCGCCGTCGCCGAGGAGCTGAACTTCGGCCGCGCCGCCGACCGCCTCCTGATCGCCGGTCCGTCCCTCTCCCAGCAGATCAAGGCCCTCGAACGCGACCTGGGCGTACGGCTCTTCGACCGCGACCGCCGCTCGGTCTCCCTCACCCCGGCCGGCGCCGCCCTACTCCCGCACACCCGGGCCCTGCTGGAGCGCGCCGACGACCTCCGGCGCCGGGCCGGGCGGCTCGCGGGCTCGGAGGCGGTCCGGCTCGGCTACGTCAACTGGCTTCCCGCGGACCTGACTTCGCGCACCGCCGGAGTGGCCCAGGTGCATGTCGACGCGTGGGTCGCGCCCTCGCACACACAGGCCGCCCGGGTCGCGGACGGCAGTCTGGACCTCGCGGTGTGCTGGGTACGGGACGAGAACCTGAAACGGCACGGACTGCGAGCCCGGCTGCTCGGCGCGGACCGGCTGTACGCGGTGTCCCCGGGCACCGACACCGGTGACGTGCGGGCTCGGGACACCGCCCTCCTCCTCGACGACGACACCAACTCCTGGTCGTCGTGGAACGTCTACGCCGAGCAGCTCGCCCACGACACCGGGGCCCGCGCGGTGCCCATCTCCGACGGCGGTGTCACCGGCCCCGCGTTCTTCGACCACGTCCGCCGCAGCCGTCGTCCGGTCGTCAACTCGCCCAAGGGGCAGACCACTTCACTGCCGTCCGACCTGGTGCGCCGGGAGATCGCCGGGCCGACGGTCCACTGGACCTGGTCGCTGGTGTGGCGCGAGGGCGAGACGCGCACGGCCGTGCTCGCCGCCGTGGACGCGCTCTGCGACGGCGTCGGCGACCTCGGGCTGCGCGCCCCCGACGCCTGGCTGCCCGAGGGCGACCCGCACCGCTGACGTGGACTGGGAGGCCAGGCCTCCCAGCAACGAGGATTCCGGTCCTGGGAAAACCCCGTCTGACCTTTGCTTTCCCTTCCAGAGGTCGCCTACTTTCTCCAATAGGCGACCGGTCGGCTAGCAGCGATCGGCCGGCCAGGAGCACCTCGGCAACTACTTCGGAGAAGGTCGTCATGAGCACTCAGAACCAGAAGGTCGCGATCGTCACCGGTGCCTCGCAGGGCATCGGAGCCGGCGTCGTCGACGCCTACCGCAAGCTCGGTTACGCCGTCGTCGCCACCTCGCGGACCATCGCCCCGGCCGACGACGCGGACGTGCTGACCGTCCAGGGCGACATCGCGGACCCGGCGACCGCTGAGCGGGTCGTCGCCGCCGCGATCGAGCGGTTCGGCCGCGTCGACACGCTGGTCAACAACGCGGGCGTCTTCGTCGCCAAGCCGTTCACCGACTACACGGCCGACGACTACGCGTCCGTGCTCGGCATCAACATGACCGGGTTCTTCCGGATCACCCAGCTGGCCATCGGGCACATGCTCGCCCAGGGCGGCGGCCACATCGTCAACGTCACCACCAGCCTGGTCGACAACGCGGACGCCCGCGTCCCCTCCGCCCTCGCCTCGCTGACCAAGGGCGGGCTGCAGTCCGCCACCAAGTCCCTCGCCATCGAGTACGCCACCCGCGGCATCCGCGCCAACGCCGTGTCGCCCGGCACCATCAAGACCCCGATGCACCCGGAGGAGACACACACAGGCCTCGCCGGACTGCATCCGGTCGGCCGGATGGGCGAGGTGAGCGACATCGTCGACGCCGTGGTGTTCTTGGAGAACGCCCCCTTCGTCACCGGCGAGATCCTGCATGTCGACGGCGGTATGAGCGCCGGTCACTGAGAAAGGTCGACGGAGATGAACAGCACGAACGACGACGAAGTCATCCTGCGCGGTGTCCTGGACCCCTGGAAAGCGGCCGTCGACACGCATGAGCCGCAACGGGTCGCGTCCCTCTTCACTGAGGACGCGATCTTCCAGGGGCTGCATCCCTACAGCGTCGGCCGGAAGGGCATAGCCGAGTACTACGACTCCCAACCCCTGGGCATGACAGCCGAGTTCGAGATCCTCGAAACCCGTCGGTATGCCGACGACCTCGTACTCGGTTATCTGGACACGGAGTTCACGTTCACCGACCGGGCGCCGGTCGACGTCAAGCTCGCGGTGCTGGTGAAGCGGGTGGCGGACGGGTGGTCCATCGCCCACTACCAGGTGTCGCGGCTCTGACGGCTGTGAAGGAAAGCTGCGACACGGCTTAAGAAAACCTCGATGGACCCGGGCGCTCCGGTGGGGCAGATTGCTAACAGAATCCACCCCACCCCCGGAACGGGCTCGTTCGACGTGCCCGGGGCCTCACCCTCAGGAGCCGTAGCGTTGAAGGCGCTGGTCAAGGAGAAGGCGGAGCCCGGGCTGTGGCTCGCGGACGTCCCGGAGCCCGCCGTCGGACCCGGCGACGTACTGATCAAGGTCCTGCGGACCGGGATCTGCGGCACCGACCTGCACATCCGGAACTGGGACGGCTGGGCGCGACAGACGATCCGTACGCCGCTGGTGCTCGGCCACGAGTTCGTGGGCGAGGTCGTCGGGACGGGCCGGGACGTCGCCGACATCGCCGTCGGTGAACTGGTCAGCGGCGAGGGCCACTTGGTGTGCGGCAAGTGCCGCAACTGCCTGGCCGGGCGCCGCCACCTGTGCCGCGCCACGGTCGGGCTCGGCGTCGGACGGGACGGGGCCTTCGCGGAGTGCGTCGCGCTGCCCGCCGCCAACGTATGGGTGCACCGCGTCCCCGTCGACCTCGATGTCGCCGCGATCTTCGACCCGTTCGGCAACGCCGTGCACACCGCGCTGTCGTTCCCGCTGGTCGGCGAGGACGTGCTGATCACCGGAGCCGGCCCGATCGGCTTGATGGCGGCGGCAGTTGCGCGGCACGCCGGTGCGCGGAACGTCGTGGTGACGGATGTGAGCGAGGAACGCCTCGCCCTCGCCCGCAAGATAGGTGTGAGCCTCGCCCTGAATGTGACGGACGCTCAGATCGCCGACGGGCAGCGGGAGTTGGGACTCCGCGAGGGCTTCGACATCGGCCTGGAGATGTCCGGCCGACCCGAGGCCATGCGCGACATGATCGCCAACATGACGCACGGCGGCCGTATCGCCATGCTGGGCCTGCCCTCCCAGGAGTTCCCGGTCGACTGGTCCCGCGTCGTCACCTCGATGCTCACCATCAAGGGCATCTACGGCCGTGAGATGTTCGAGACGTGGTACGCGATGTCGGTCCTGCTGGAGGGCGGCCTGGACCTCGCGCCCGTGATCACCGGCCGGTACGGACACCGCGACTTCGAGGCGGCGTTCGCGGACGCGGCGAGTGGCAAGGGCGGCAAGGTCATCCTGGACTGGACCGCGTAACTCCCTTTGGGACCGAGCAACTCCCTTTCGGCGAAGGAACTTTAGGAGCTTTCCCCATGTTCGACTCCGTGCGCGACGACCTCCGCGCCACCCTCGACGAGATCCGCGCAGCCGGACTCCACAAGCCCGAGCGCGTGATCGGCTCCCCGCAGTCCGCGACCGTGAACGTCACCGCGGGCGGCCGCCCCGGAGAGGTCCTCAACTTCTGCGCCAACAACTACCTCGGCCTCGCCGACCACCCCGAGGTCGTCGCCGCCGCCCACGCGGCCCTCGACCGCTGGGGCTACGGCATGGCGTCCGTGCGCTTCATCTGCGGAACCCAGGAGGTCCACAAGGAACTTGAGGCCCGGCTGGCCGCGTTCCTCGGCCAGGAGGACACGATCCTCTACTCCTCCTGCTTCGACGCCAACGGCGGTGTCTTCGAAACCCTGTTGGGCCCGGAGGACGCGGTCATCTCCGACGCCCTCAACCACGCCTCGATCATCGACGGCATCCGCCTCTCCAAGGCCCGCCGCCTGCGCTACGCCAACCGTGACATGGCCGATCTGGAACGGCAGTTGAAGGAGGCGTCGGGTGCGCGCAGGAAGCTGATCGTCACCGACGGCGTCTTCTCCATGGACGGCTACGTCGCACCCCTCCACGAGATCTGCGACCTCGCCGACCGCTACGACGCGATGGTCATGGTCGACGACTCCCACGCCGTCGGCTTCGTCGGACCCGGCGGCCGCGGCACCCCCGAACTGCACGGCGTCATGGACCGCGTCGACATCATCACCGGCACGCTCGGCAAGGCCCTGGGGGGTGCCTCCGGCGGGTACGTCGCCGCCCGCGCCGAGATCGTCGCCCTGCTCCGCCAGCGCTCCCGGCCGTACCTCTTCTCGAACACCCTGGCCCCCGTGATCGCGGCAGCGTCGCTCAAGGTGCTCGACCTGCTGGAGTCCGCGGACGGCCTGCGCGTCCAACTCGCAGAGAACACCGCGTTGTTCCGCCGGAGGATGACCGAGGAGGGGTTTGACATCCTTCCCGGTGACCATGCGATCGCACCCGTGATGATCGGCGACGCGGGGGTGGCGGGGCGTATGGCGGAGCTGTTGCTGGAGCGGGGCGTGTATGTGATCGGCTTCTCGTATCCGGTGGTACCGCAGGGACAGGCCCGGATTCGGGTCCAGTTGTCCGCCGCGCACTCGACGGAGGATGTGCATCGGGCGGTGGACGCGTTTGTCGCTGCGCGGGCTGAGCTGGAGGGCTGAGCGGGGGGCGGCTGAGGTTGAAGACGGGGCTCGCGGGCTGAGATGGAGGTCCGGGGTGGAGGGCTGAGTCCGGGGTCGGAGCTGGGCTCAGGCCGGAGCGTGGAGTCGGCAGGCTGACGTTGAGTGCCGTGGGGGAGGCCCGAGGCTGGAGCGGAGCGGAAGGGCTCTGAGGGGCCGAGGGTGCGGCTGGCGGGCCGAGGTGGAGGGCCGTGGCGGAGAGCTGAGGCCGAGAGCGGGGCTGGCAGCCAGGGGCGGAAGGCGGGGCTGGAGGGCGGAGGCCGAGGGCGGGGCCGGGGGGACTGAGGCGGAGAGCGGATGCGGACGGCTGAGCCGGTGGGCGGAGTTGGAGAGCTGCGGGGCGGAGGCTGAGGTTGAGGGCGGAGCCGGTGGGCTGACCCGATCGGCCTGACCCGGACCCGGATCTGCCCTGACCCCGACCCGGCCCTGACCCCGACCCGGCCCTGACCCCGACCTGGCCCCGGACCTGACCTGACCCAGACCCGGACTGAGCCCGGGACCCGACCCAGACCTGACCCAGACCCAGACCTGGCCCTGACCCGGACCCGGACCCGGACCCGGATCTGACCCAGACCCGGACTGAGCCCCCGACCTGACCTGACCCGGGCCCCGACCCGGCCCTGGCCCCGGACCTGACGCCGGCCCCGACCCGGCCCCGGACCCGGGCCCTGGCCCCGGACCTGACCCAGACCAGGACCCGGACCTGACCCGGGCCCGGTCTGAGCCCCCGACCTCGATCCCGACCCGGACCGGGCCCAGACATCACCCCCGATCCCGACCGGGCCCCAGGCCTCGACCCCGCCCCGGACCCAGGACTGTCCCGCGTTCGTCCGGCCCCTCGGACATATTGCGATAATCGGTCTCATGATCGAAGCGCGGCGGCTCCATATCCTCCGTGCGGTGGCAGACCACCGCACCGTGACGGCGGCGGCCGCCGCGCTGTATCTCACGCCCTCGGCGGTGTCGCAGCAGTTGGCCGCCCTGGAGCAGGAGACCGGGCACCGGCTGGTCGAGCGGGGTGCCAAGGGCGTGCGGCTGACCCCGGCGGGTGAGATCCTGCTCAGCCATACCAATGTGGTCCTGGCCCAGCTGGAGCGGGCCGAGGCGGAGCTGGCCGCGTACAGCTCGGGTGCGGCCGGCACGGTCACCGTCGCCGCGTTCGCGACCGGCATCGCGCAGGTGGTGGCGCCCGCGGTGACCCGGCTCGCCCGCCTCGCGCCCGGTATCCGCATCCGCGTCCAGGACGCCGAGGGCGACGCCAGTCTGCCGATGGTGCTGGACCGGCAGGTGGATGTCGCGGTCGCCGTCGAGTACCGCGGGGCCCCGCCCGCCGACGACCCGCGCCTGACCCATCTCCCGCTCTACGCCGAGCCGTTCGACGCGGTCGTCCCGGTCACCCACCGCCTCGCCGACGCCGACGAGGTCCCCCTCGCCGAACTGGCCAAGGACCCGTGGATCGGCCCCTACCCCGGCAACCCCTGCCACGAGGTCGTCGTCCTGGCCTGCGAGAACGCCGGATTCCAGCCCCGCCTCGAACACTCCTCGGACGACTTCCGTGCCGTGGTCGCCCTGGCATCGGCCGACGCGGGCGTGGCCCTCATCCCCCGCTCGGCGCTCCGCGGCATGGACCTGACCGGAGTCGTCGTCCGGCCTGTCGACGGGGTGGCCCCGACCCGCCGGGTCTTCGCCGCCGTACGACGCGGCACGGAGGAGCACCCGCTGATCCGCCCGGTCCTGGACGCGTTGGAAGAAGTGGCCCGGACGTAACCTCGTCGTCTCATATGCGGGATATCGTCCCGGATATGAGATCCGAGGAAACGGTGACGACTCTCGACCCCGTGGACGTCCGACTCGGCGCCCGGCTCGCCGAACTGCGGACCGAACACGGCTGGTCCCTGGGCGAGTTGGCGGAGCGGAGCGGGGTGAGCCGCTCGACCCTGTCCCGTGCCGAACGCGCCGAGATCAGCCCCACCGCCTCCCTCCTCAACCGCCTGTGCGGTGTCTACGGCCGGACGATGTCCCAACTCCTCAGCGAGGTGGAGGCCGAACCCGCCCTGCTGGTCCGCGCCGCCGAGCAACCGGTGTGGGAGGACCGCGCCTCCGGTTTCGTACGACGATCCGTGTCACCCCCGCACACCGGGCTGCGCGGCGAACTAGTCGAGGGGCGGCTCCGGCCGGGCGCCGACCTCGCCTACGGCCGGCCGCCCGTGCCCGGCCTGGAACAGCACATCTGGGTCCTGGAGGGCGCCCTCGACGTGACGGCCCAGGACACCGAGCACCATCTGGACGCCGGTGACTGTCTGCGGCTGCGGGTGTGGGGACCGACGCGGTTCCGGTGCTCGGGGCCTGACGACGTGCGCTACGTACTGGCGGTGGTGTTGCCGTGAAGGGGAAGACGACGGTGACGGTGCGGGGTCTGGGCGCGCCTCAACTGCGTGCCTCCGCAGGTGAGTTGGCAGACCTGCTGGTCGACGCCGTGGACGACGGCGCCTCGATCGGATTCCTCGCTCCGCTCGGCCGGGCGGCTGCCGTCGACTGGTGGCGGGAGCGTGCCGACGGTGTGGCCGCCGGGCAGCTCGCCGTGTGGGTGGCGCTGAGCGGTGACCGGGTCGTCGGCACGGTGAGCCTGGCCTTCCCCGACAAGCCCAACAGCCGCCACCGCGCCGAGTTGGTCAAGCTGATGGTGCACCGGGAGGCCAGGGGATCGGGGCTCGGCCGCCGGCTCCTGACCGTCGCCGAGGACGCGGCCGTCGCCGCCGGCATCACGCTCCTCCACCTCGATACCGAGACCGACAGCCCCGCCGAGCACCTGTACCGCTCGGCCGGCTGGACCCGGGCCGGCGTGATCCCGAACTACGCGGCGAGTCCGGCCGGGGTCTTGCGGCCGACGACGCTGTACTACAAGCGTGTGGGAGAGGAAAAGGGAGGCGGAGCGGACGTCGGGTGGGATAGGGAGGCGGACTTGGGGGCGGGCACTCCCACCAGGTGATTGTCAGTGTCAGCCGCTATCTTGCGAGTCATGCCGGATGCCGAAGACGTACGCCGTATCGCCCTCTCCCTCCCGGACACGACGGAGAAGATCGCCTGGAACATGCCCACCTTCCGGGTCGCCGGAAAGATGTTCGTCACCGTGCCCGAGGAGGAGACCTCCATCGCGGTGCGCTGCCCCAAGGAGGAGCGCGACGAACTGGTCCTGGCCGAACCGGAGAAGTTCTGGATCGCCGACCACGAGGCGGGCTTCGCCTGGGTCCGGGCCCGCCTCTCCGCGCTGGACAGCGAGGACGAACTCCGTGACATCCTCGCCGACTCCTGGCGCCAGGCGGCCCCGCCCCGACTCCTGGACGCCTACCCCGAGTTGGGCCTCCCGTCCGGGTCCGGCGACTGAAATTCCCTCGGGCGTTGTCAGTGCCGCGTGGCATCATCCGGAAGCGGGAGTGGGACCCGGGACGGAGGGGGACCCGGCTCCCACCTGAGCGGGATTTCGCGAGCACCGGCGGGGCGCTTCGGGGGCGGCGGCCGGGGGAGGGAGCGGTGGGGGATGACGACCGGGACGGGAAGCGGGCCGGAGACGGAGTCGGGCGGAGCCGATGGCGACGGCGATGACATCGTTGCCGGAAGGGGTGCGGAAGGGGGTGCCGGTACTGTTGCCGGGGTGGTGAAGCGGGGCGGCGGAGGCGGTGAACGCCCCGTCTGGTCAAGGGACTTCGCGTTGTTCTTCGTGGCCCGCGCCATCGCCCGCCTCGGCGACACCATGCTGCCCGTGGCCCTCGCCGCCGGCCTACTGGAACACGGATACGGCGCGGGCGCGGTAGGCCTCGCCATGGCCTCTACGGCCGCCGCCTTCGCGGGACTTGTGGTCTTCGGCGGGGTGATCGCGGACCGGTTCAGCACCCGCAAGCTGATGATCGGCGCCGACCTGGTGCGCCTCGGCACCCAGTCCCTCGCCGCAGCGCTCTTCTTCACCGGCCATGTCGTGCTCTGGGAGATCTGCGCGATCGGCTTCGTCAACGGCGTGGCGGGCGCGGTGTTCCAGCCCGGCGTGGCGAGCACGGTGCCGAGACTCGCCTCCGACATCCAGGGCGCGAACGGCGCGATACGCATCGCCGAGTCCGCCGCCCAACTCGCGGGCCCGGCCGTGGCGGGCCTGCTCGTCGGATTCACCTCGCCCGGCGGAGTGTTCGCGGCCCACGCCGCCACCTACGCGGTGAGCGCCCTCTGCCTCCTGCTGCTCCGGCTGCCCCCGCTCGCACCGGGAAGCCGCGAGCCGGGGCACGGGTCGGGCGCCTTCAAGGCCGATCTGGCCGAGGGATGGCGGGAGTTCAGATCACGCACGTGGCTCTGGGGAGTCATCGCCGTGTGGTGCTTCTACATGATCGCCGTATGGGGCCCGACCGTTCCGCTGGTGGCGACCGACGTGGTGCAACAGCACGGCCCACGCGCCTACGGCCTGGTCAACTCGGCCCTCGGCGCGGGCACCGTCGTAGGCGGACTGCTGGCCCTGCGGCTGCGCCCCCGCCGTATGCTGCGCGCCGGTGCGATCGCCCTCTTCGCCTTCGCCGGCTTCCCGGCGACCGTCGGGGCGGGACTCGGCGTACCGGCCATGGCGGCCGGCGCCGCTGTCGCCGGGGTGGGGATGTCCTTCTGGGGCGTGATGTGGGCGACCAGTGTCCAGACCCAGGTCCCGCCGGACGTCCTCAACCGCATCCACGCGTACGACGTGGCGGGCTCCCTCGCGATGATGCCCGTCGGCCAGGCCTTGGCGGGCCCCGCTGCCGCGGCCCTCGGCGCCGACCACGTTCTCCTCGTCGCGGGCGCGATGAGCTTCGTGGTGCCGATCTCGCTGCTTCTGGTGCCTGCCATACGCGGGCTGGTACGGGCCGACGCGATACCGGTCGGCCCGACTGGGGCGAGTGCCCCGAGCGACGCGGCGATACGTGAACGGGCGTGTCCGCAAGAGAGTTGACGGCGACGAGCATGGTGGGTGTGCGTGGCTGCGCGTGATGGTGCGGGCGTTGTCGTACGGCGCAGCCTCAGCCCCGCGCCGCCGCCCGCCCGCCCCCTCCTCCCACAAAGCCGCCGATCCGCTCGCGGAGCGTCCGCGCGTCGAGGCCGTGGGCGGTGAGGTGTTCGGCGACGGTGCCGTAGCGCCGGAGTTCGGCCCGGCCGACGCCCAGGCCGAGTACGCGGTGGGGCACGTCGGCGAGTGCGTCGTTCGCGGCTGCTGTCGAGGTGCCCGCCAGATACGGCTCGACGAGGACGACGTCCGTCCCGGTATCGCGCGTGGCGGCGCGCAACGCGTCCGCGTCGAAGGGCCGGACGGTCGTGGCGTACAGGACGGTGACGTCGAGGCCCTCCGTCGCGGTGAGGACGGTGTCGAGCATCGGTCCGACGGCGACGACCGCACCGGAGCGGCCCTGGCGGACGGTGAGGAAGTGGGCGCCGTCGACCGGGAGGGCCTCCGGGTTCGACTGGACGGACAGCCGTACGTACACCTTGTCGTCGCCCGCGGCGACCGCGTGCCGTAGCAGGGTCTCGGCCTCGTCCGGGTGGCCCGGCACGTGCACGGTCCAGCCGTCCAGGGTGTCGAGGAGGGCCACGTCGCCCGGAGCCATGTGCGTGAACCCGCCGGCCGGCCAGTCGAAGGAGGCCGCCGCGCTCACCAGGACCGCGCCGACGTCCTGGTGCCCGAGGTCCAGCTTGACCTGCTCGAAGGGCCGCTCGACGAGGAAGCTCGCGAAGGTGTGCACGACCGGGCGCATCCCGGTCAGGGCGAGTCCCGCGCCCGCCCCGACGAGGAGCTGCTCGCGGATGCCGACGTTGATCACCCGGTCGGGGTGCCGGAGCCGGGCGTCCGCGAAGCCGTCCTTGCCGATCTCGGCGAGCACGACCACGACCCGCGGGTCCTCGTCGAGCAGCCGGGAGACGACCGGGGTGAAACGGTCACGCATGGTGTCCATGGAGAGCCTTTCTCGATGCGCTGGGGATGGGGAGGGACGATCAGGCGGACTTCGGCTCCACCCGGGCCACGACCACATGCGGCCGGCCGGGGTGCGGCGCGGTGAAGGCGGCGTACAGCGCTTCGTGGTCACGGCCGTCGACCGTCACCGCGGACCAGCCCGCGGCCTCGAAGCGGGCGGCGATACCGCCGGGCCGGGCGTGGCTCGCGGAGGAGTTGTCGACGACGACGGTGTGCAGCCGGTCCAGTCCGGCGGGCCCGGCGAAGGCGATGGCCTCGTGGTTGCTGCCCTCGTCCAGTTCGGCGTCCCCGACCAGCACCCAGACCCGCGGTTCGGTACGCCCCTGGGCACGCAGCCCGAGTGCAGTCCCGACGGCGATCGGCAGCCCGTGCCCCAGCGACCCGCTGCCGATCTCCGCGCCCAGCACCAGCACCCGGTCGGGATGGTGCCCGAGCGGCGAGTCGTAGGAGCCGAAGTCCGGGAGCCAGTCCACCGGTACGAATCCCTTGGCGGCCAGCACGGCGTAGTACGCCATGGGCCCGTGCCCCTTGGACAGCAGGAACCGGTCCCGCTCGGGGTCGTTCACCCGCTCCGGGCCGACCCGTAGCACCCGGTCGTAGAGCACCCACAGCACGTCCAGCGTCGAGGTCGCCGCCGGGCCGTGCTTCTCGTCACCGGTCATCAGCCCCATGAGCCGGGACAGGTCGCCGTGCGTGTACGGGCGGCTGTTTTCCGTGGTGGTCGTCGTCATGCGGACGATCGTGCAACCTCGACCAAACTTCAGGTCAAGCGGCGCGGGTGGAGTCGGCAGGAAGCGACCCCAGGCCCCGAAAAAAGGCGTGCGCGATCATCGATGCGAGTGCGGTATTGTTTCCATGCGTGCTCAACCGGGGGAAACCCCAGGTCAGACGGGCAGCGGGACGTGGCGCAGCTTGGTAGCGCACTTGACTGGGGGTCAAGGGGTCGCAGGTTCAAATCCTGTCGTCCCGACTTTTCGAAGTCGCAGGTCAGGGGCTGTTTCGGAGGAGATCCGAAGCGGCCCCTTGATCATTCTTGGGGACCACTTGGGTCACGGGGCGGTCGGTGAGGTCCGGAGCGGGCGGTTCGCGCAGTCGTCCAGGTGGTTCCGACATGTGACTCTGGCTCCTGCTTCGGACGCCGGTGACCTCTGCTGCCGACGTGGACGCAGTCCGCTGCTGTCCCCGATCGGATACTCAGAAAGTCAGCAGCACTCGTCCCCGGAGGCCGCTTGCCTCCAGCAGTCGGTGCGCTTCGGGGGCTTGCTCGGCCGGCAGGGCCGCGCGACCCGAGGGGTGAGGCCGCCCTTCTCCGTCAGTTCGCGCAGGCGGTCGAGCTTGCCGTGCTCGCGTGCGTACTGCGGCACGAACGCGTTCCGGGTCTGGATGCCGCGTTCACCGGGCACCTGGACGCCGCCGACCGACGATGCCATCCGGCCGCCGTCGCGCACTGCGCGGATGGCGAGGGCGGTGATGCCCGCGGTGTCGACGAGGCCGTCGACTCCGGCGGGTATCTCCTTGCGCACCAGTTCGGGGAAATCGGTACCTCGCAGCAGAACCACGTCGGCCCCCAGCTCCTTCACCAGGTGCTGGTCCTTCGGTGCCGCGTCGGCGATTACCCGGAACCCGTCCGCCTTGGCCGGCTGGACGGCGTAGCCGTCGACCGCGCCGGCCGCTCCGGTGACCGCCACGGTGGTGCCCATGGGGAGTTCCAGCAGGTCCAGGACGCGCAGTACGTCGGGTCCGCCGAATGCGGTCAGTCCTATGGCCTCCATGGGACCTATGGCCTTCATGGAAGCCCTTCCTCAGGGATGAGTCATTCGACTGCCGCGCCTCCCGACAGGCGCACCTCTTCGCTGTCGAGGGTGGCCTGCAGGCGGCGCAGTACGGTGTCGTCGATCCGGCGCTCGTCTCGCAGCCGTACGACGGTGGCGCGTTTGTTGGCGATGAGGGCCAGGCGCAGCGCGAGGTGGTCCTGGTGCTGGAGCACCGCGGGGTCGTTGTGCCTCCTGCCATGCCTCCAAGCACGGCGTGATCGGCCCGACCACCAGCGCCGCTTTCGAATACGCTCCACGCGGCATCCGTATCAACGCCGTCTGCCCCGGCACGATCGACACCCCGATGGTCAGCGACATGATGGCCAAGGGGGAACTGGACCGCGCCGAGGCCGAGGCCAACCAGCCCATCAATGGCCTCGGTACGGCTGAGGAGATCGCCCAGGCGGTCCTGTGGCTGTGCAGCCCGGTAGCGAGTTTCGTCGTGGGCGTCGCCCTCCCCGTCGACGGCGGTTACGTCGCCCGATAGCGTCATGCAGGGGCCCTTGTCACCGCTGGCCTCCGGCTTTGGGGTGCAGGCGCTGTGGGCCACCCGAGACGACATGACAGACCTCTACGGCGACGTACGGAGCGTCTGGCGCGACTGGGCGGCCGACCGGCTGGACGGTGGCCTGATCGCCTTCGGACATCACATGGCCGAAGGCGCCAGGCGATCGCCCAGGAACCCGCCCGAACACGGCACGGAGCTTCAGACAGCTGTTTCCTCCAGGCAAGCGCGTCGGCCTCCGTTTGTCCGAAGGCGGGAGGGGTCTGGCAACCGCTGGCCGGGCACGACGGACGGCCGCTGGAGGAGGTGGGAGGTGTCTTCCTGCCGAAAGTCGGCCGCCTGTCGGCGTCCGCCCGGGTTCGGCTTGTGGGGGACGCCGACAGGAGTGATCAGCCGGGCCACGTGCCGGTCAGCCGACGGGTGGCGGTGGCGCCGCCGCGGTCGACGGCGGCTTTGACACCGGCGAAGATCGCTCCTTGCAAGGCGGCCGCCGACAGGACCTCGGGCCAGGTGCGGTGCTCGTCGGTGGCGTTGGGGGTGTCCCCGTCATGGCCGAGCCGTCTCCAGACCTGCTTGAACGCCGCGCCGGCCAGCATGCCGCTCAGGGCGCCCATGGCCAGGCCGAGTGGTTGGTAAGCGATCTCGCTCGCTTTCATCGGTGCTTCCTGGAGCGGCGGATGAGCAGCAGCGCGATGAACGCGCCGGCCGCGGCGAGCAGCGGGGCGCGGTTGGCCCGTGCCGCCTTCAGGCTCTGGCCGGTCCTGTCGCGTATCGGCTCAGGGGTGTTCTCCCAGGCGAGCCGACCGGCATGAGCTGCCTTGTCGCGGACCTGCTCCGTGGCCGTGGCGGCCTTGGCCCGCACCGGCTCCGGGGTCCTGTCCTGCACCGCATGAACCACGCTTGACGTCGTGTCCCGCAGTTGGGCCTTGGCCTGTGTCGTCTTCTCCTCGACCTGTCGCTTGACGGTGTCCGTCTTCTCCTGGGCGCGGGCCTTGACGTCGGCCTTCGCCGCGAGCGCCTCCACGGTCTCGCCGAGTTCCTCGCGCGTCGCCTCGACCTGCTCACGCAGTCCCTTCGTGGAGGGTGTTGCACCATCACCCGTGTGCGGCTTGTCCTCGGTCATCGCTGTGCCCTCTCCTTGATTTCGGCCACGTCGGCCTTGACGCTGTCGATGGTCTGTTCCGGCGTCGGCGGGGACGCCTTGCCGATCTGCTGCTTGCCGAGAGCCGCCATCAGCGCGGTGACGGCGCCCAGTACGGCGGTGACGATCAGCGCCGCCGCCCACACATGGCGGGTACGGCGATCTCGTCCGGGTCGGTGACGCGGATGCCGGTGATGCCCATGGCGGTGGCGACGGCGGCGAAGTCGGGGTTGTCCAGGACCGTACCGAACTCGGGGCGGCGGCCTCCTCGTGACGGCAGCCGACCCACTCTGCGTCGTCGGTGGTGCGGAGGGTGTCGGTGAGGGGGTTGAGCGCGTCTCCCACCACGCCGAACACCTGGCGGACGCCGAGTTCGCTCAGGGGGGCCACGATGACGCGGGCGACGGTTCGTGCCACGGATTCCGCCAGGGCGGATCGTGAACTGAGCGCGGGTCAGATGGTGAAGCGGTCCGGGTCGGCGGCCTTCCAGTCGGCCGCCCAGTCGGGCGGGGGCTCGACCAGCAGCTGGCCGGGGGAGAGCCAGTCGTAGAGGACGTCGTAGGAACGGACGGTCTGCGGGTCGATGCGACGGCGGAGCATGTGCGGCCGGAGCTGTGCGGGGTCGGTGACTCCCATGGAGGCCATGATCTGCAGGGCGCTGCCGACGGTGGCCTCCTGGAGGCGCCGCACACGTGCGGCCTTGTCGTCGACGTCGAGTGCGCGGGCTCGGCGCGGGTCCTGGGTGGTGACGCCGACGGGGCAGGTGTTGGTGTGGCAGCGCTGGGCCTGGATGCAGCCGACCGCGAACATCATGGCGCGGGCCGCGTTGCCGTAGTCGGCGCCCTGGATCAGGCGTTTGACGAGGTCCGTGCCGGTGGCGATCTTGCCGCTGGCGCCGATCCGGATCCGGTCCCGCAGGCCAGCGCCGACCAGGGCGTTGTGGACGGTGGTCAGGCCTTCGGTGAGCGGTGTGCCGACGTGGTCGGCGAATTCGAGCGGGGCGGCACCGGTGCCGCCCTCCGCGCCGTCGACGATGACGAAGTCGGGCGTGATGCCCTCCTCGATCATGGCCTTGCACACGGCGAGGAACTGCCGGCGCGACCCGGGGCACAGCTTGAAACCGGCCGGCTTGCCGCCGGACAGCTCCCGCATCCGCGCGATGAAACGGACCAGTTCGCGGGGCGTGGAGAACACCCGGTGATACGGCGGTGAGATGACCGTCTGCCCCTGGGGGACGTCCCGCACCCGGGCGATCTCGGCGTTCACCTTGGCGCCGGGCAGCACACCGCCGATACCGGGTTTGGCGCCCTGCGACAGCTTGAGCGACACACACCTGACGCTCTCGGCCGACGCCTTCTCGGCGAACTCCCCGGGATCGAAGTCACCGTCCCGGGTCCGGCAGCCGAAGTAGCCGGTGCCTATCTCCCAGACCAGGTCACCGCCCGGACGCAGGTGATACTCCGAGAGCCCGCCCTCACCGGTGTCGTGCGCGAAACCGCCTGCCGCAGCTCCCTTGTTGAGCGCGAGTACGGCGTTCGCCGACAGCGAGCCGAAGCTCATCGCGGACACGTTCAGCAGGGCCATGTCGTACGGCCGGGTGCAGTCCGGGCCGCCGATGCGTACGCGCGGAGGGTGTTCCGGCACGGGGCGCGGAGCCATCGAGGGGACCAGGTACTCGTAGCCCGCCTGGTACACGTCGCGTTCGGTGCCGAACGGCTCCTCGGCCGCGGTGCCCTTGGCCCGTTCGTAGACGATGCTGCGGATGTCCCGGTCGAAGGGGCGTCCGTCGAAGTTCCGCTCTACGAAGTACTGCTGCAGCTCGGGGCGGATGCGCTCCAGCAGGAAACGGGCGTGCCCGATCACCGGGTAGTTGCGCAGCACCGAGTGCCGCCGCTGGATCAGATCCCACACACCGAGCGCGCCGAGCGCGGCCAGCGGCACGGCGACCGTCCACCACCAGGGCGACACGGCCAGAGCCCCGCCCACGGCTGCGAGGGCGGCGCCCACGACCACGGCGATCATTCCGGTTCTCAGCACGCCCCACGGGTAACCCGGCCGCCCCGTCTCATGCGGACCGGCCGCGTCGACCCGGCGGAAGGTCTCGGCCAGGACGGTCGACGACATGCCGTGACAAGGAGACCGGAAAACGCCCGTATGCCATTCGGTAAGACGGGTACTACGGCTTTCCAAAAGGGAATCGACATGAATCGACATGACAGGAATCGACATGGCTGCGTTGATTCTTGTACTTCTCCTCGCACTGATTTTTTGTTGCGCCTGACGCGTAGTCGACATTTCAAATTGTGTGGGACCGAAAACGACGGGCACTCGACCTGCCGAGGGACGCCCACCGAAATACCGGACGGGCTTTCTCGGTATTCACGCACTACAAGGCACTACAAGGGGAGGTTTTGCATGACGGACAACAACATGTGGGGTTACCCGGCAGAGTCGGGCCACCAGACGGGTACGGACCTGACCGGATTCAAGGTCGAGGCGAGCGACGGCTCGATCGGCAAGGTCGACAAGCACTCCGAGGACGTCGGAGCCGCGTACATCGTCGTCGACACCGGAGTGTGGATCTTCGGCAAGCAGGTTCTGCTCCCCGCTGGTGTCATCTCGTCCATCGACGTCGCGGACCGGACGATCCACGTCGGCCGCACGAAGGAAGAGATCAAGAACTCCCCGGAGTTCGACAAGGACAAGCACATCGGTGACCCCGGCTACCACGAGCAGGTCGGCGGCTACTACGGAGACCACCGAGCCTGACGGTCCCACAGCGCACAGGGGCGGGTACCGGCGTTCTGCCGGCGCCCGCCTTTCGCCGTGCCCGGGCAGTCCCACCGCTGCCCTGGACGTCCGCACGGCCCGGCCCCCAGGTCAGGGGTGCCGAGGCCGGATTTGTCGTCGGCGGTCCGGGCACCCGCGTCTGACTCCTACCCTGCGCGAGGAAGCGAGAACGCCGTGAGCGAGAGCCGCCCGGAAGCCCGCGGAACCACAGGAGGGCCGAAACCGAAGCCGAGGGATCTGCCCGATCAGCAGGCCGACGCCGACGAGCAGCGCGAGCCGGCCGCGACCGTCTTCGGCGTCCTGCGGACCGCGTTCCCCACCGACCGGCCCTCCGACGACGCGCCCCAGGAACAGCCGGGCGACAACTCCGCTGTGTGGAGTGCGGAGTTCGAGCCGACGCAGGAATGGATCCCGACCGGTCCGACCCCCCTGGAGGGCTCGGTCTCCGCCACGCTGCAGGGCGGCTGCGTCGCCGTGGACCAGCTGTTCGAAGCCCTGAGCACCTCGTTCGCCGTGGACCACTGGGGCGCGGCGTCGGGCGCCCAGGGGAAGGAGGTCGATCTGCGGCTCAGCAGCAAGCGGTGACGGGGCAGGAAGCCGTCCCGCACCACCCCACACACACCCGGCAAACCCGCCCCGACCCCGTCCGACAGGCCAGGTAACTCGCGGGCGTTGCGAGCGAACGGGCCGTGTTCGTCGGTGACACGGCCTGGGACATGAAGGCCGCCGTACGGGACGGAGTGGTCCCGGTGGCGGTGCTGTCCGGCGGGATCCCCCGCGCGGACCTCCTCGACCGCCTCGACCGCCTCGACACGAGAGTCTTCGCCGACAGGGAGTGACCGAAGGCCGCGGCGGTACGAGGCGGGGGCGGGCGGCGATGAGGGCGAGGTCGATGCCGGGTACGGCAAGGACCTTACTCAGGGGCCGTGGTGCGCTGACCGCTGCGGGAAGCGCACCAGAGTCGGGTCCATCTCGACGTGGGTGTTGCGCGCGAACCGGTATTCGTGGGTGCCTTCCGTCAGGACCTGCAGCCGGTCCAGGACCGGCTTGGGCAGTACGCGCGCGTCCACTACCAGCGATACCAGCGACCCCGAGTTCCGCTCGCGCTCGTCCCGCGCATCAGGAACCCCAGTAGCCACAGGACGAGTACGGCCAGAGCGATCCACCAGAGAACCTGGACCGCGAAACCGGCGCCGAAGAGAATCAGCACCACGAGCAACACCAGCAGGATGGGAACCATGATTGAACCTCCTGGCCGCCGAGTGCCCTGAAACCGTCCCGTCAGACGCCCGGACGGCAGCCGAACTCGGCGGGCAGAGGCGGCAGGTAGGTGGTGGATATGTGGGCACTCGGCTGTCAGCCGTCGCTCTGTCCCCCGGGGGAATGTGATGGTCAGGCTCTTCCGGTTCGGCTCATGTGCCGGAAGGGCCGCCCCCATACGCGCTCTGGCCGTGGCGACGGTTGGGCTGTTGAAGTCGGCAGGTTCCGGGACGCGGCGTGCGCGGGGCGCTGTGAGTCCATCGCGTCCAACTGTTGGGCCGCAGTGACGAGTCGTATCCAGCGCGGTGGATGCAGATGCGGCAGTCTCGACGCCCGCGCGAGTCGTGACGTGGGCGTCGGCAGGCAACGGTCCCCTCGGTCGGCGCGCCGACGCTTCGCGCCGGGTCAGCTTTCGTAGCGCGGGGCCCACTGGGTGCGGGTGACCGCCGCCCGGAGTTCGTCCTCGGTCGCCTCCGGTGCCACGCCGTCCTCGACGGCCGCCACCGCCGCGGCCACGGCGATCTCCAGGGCGGCCTCGCGCATGCCCCGCAACGGTGGCAGCAGCGGCGCGGGGCCGGTGTCGTCCGTCACGGACCGTGCGGCGCACCGGCCCACGGCACGGGCGGCGGCGACCATCATCCGGTCGGTGACCCTGGTCGCCCGGGCGGCCGTCACCGCGAGGCCGATCGCCGGGAAGACGTACACGTTGTTCGCCTGGGCCACCGGCACTTCGCGGCCGTCGGTCTTCAGCGGAGGGAACGGCGAACCGGTGGCGATCAGGGCCCTGCTGTCCGTCCAGAGGGCGAGGTCGGCGGGGTCGGCCTCGGAGTGGGAGGTCGGGTTGGACAGCGGGAAGATCACCGGCCGCTCACACATGGACGCCATGTGCCGGACGATCTCCTCGGTGAAGGCGCCCTTCGCGGTGGACAGGCCGATCAGCACGGTCGGCTCCACCCGGCGCACCACCTCGGCCAGGTCGTACGAATCGGGCATGTCGCTGCGGGCGTAGACGCGCTGCTCCTCGCTGAGCCCGTCACGGGAGTCCACCAGGAGTCCGTCGACGTCCACGAACCAGAAGCGCGCACGGGCCTCGTCCGGTGACAGGCCCTCGTCCGTCATGGCCGTACGGATCATGTCGGCCACCCCGACCGCCGCGGAGCCCGCGCCGAGGACCACGATCCGCTGGTCGGTCAGCCGGGTGCCCGCGACCGTCGTGGCCGTGGTGAGCGCGCCGAGAGCGACGGCGGCGGTGCCCTGGATGTCGTCGTTGAAGGTCAGCAGCCGGTCCTGGTAGCGGGTGAGGATCGGGCGAGCGTGGGCGGTCGCGAAGTCCTCCCACTGCAGCAGCGTGCCGGGCAGTTCGGCCTCCACCGCCGACACGAGTGCCTCCACCAGCTCGTCGTACGCGTCACCCGTGACCCGGTGCTTGCGGCGGCCCAGGTAGTGCGGGTCGGCCAGCAGCTCCTCGTTGTCCGTCCCGGCGTCCAGCAGGATGGGCAGCGTACGGGCCGGGTGGATGCCGCCGATCGCGGTGTAGAGGCTGAGCTTGCCGACCGGGATGCCCATGCCGCCGACGCCCTGGTCACCCAGCCCCAGGATGCGCTGGCCGTCGGTGACGACGATGACGTCCACGTCGGAATGCGGGCGGTTGCGCAGGATCTCCCGGAAGCGATGCCGGTCCTCGTACGACAGGAACAGCCCTCGCGGGCGGCGGTAGATCTCGCTGAAGCGCCGGCACGCCTCCCCGACGGTCGGGGTGTAGACGACGGGCAGCGTCTCCTCCAGATGGCTGGTGACCAGGTGGTGGAAGAGGACCTCGTTGGTGTCCTGCAGCTGGCGCAGATAGATGTGCCGGTTCAGCGGCTTGTCGTAGCCGAGGAATGCCTCGTACGCGCGGTCGGCCTGTTGGCCGAGCGTTTCCACCGCGGGCGGAAGCAGCCCGTCGAGACCGAGCTCTGCCCGCTCCCGGGAGTCGAAAGCGGTGCCTTTGTTGCGCAGCGGGTCCGCGAGCAGGGTCGTGCCGCGGGGGGATTCGTTCACTGTCATGCAGGTTCCCCTTCCCGGGAACGCGAGCGGGGAGGCAAAGCCGTCGGCAAGGAACGGCCATCACTCCTGCCGCGCCGGCCGTACGTCACTGCGCACACCATGGTGACCTGCTCTCGACGCGTCGGCCAGACATGGCTCCCGCGCGCACGCGGTACGAACGGAGTGCCTGGGTACCCGGGACGGGTGCCACCCACCCGTGTGAGGCAGCCGAGGAGAGGCGTCGCGATGTCTGCGCAGTCCGAGTCCGGGTCCGCCCGGGACGAGCACGGTGGGCCGGAAGGGGCGGACGTGAACGGCTCCGACGGCGGGCCGGCGGACGCCGTAGAGGAGTTTCGGAAGGCGCCGCGGCAGCCCCCGCAACGGGATGCGCGCGGCGGGCGCAAGCGGTCCTGGGTGACGGTCGGCTTCGCTCTGGGATTGGGGGCGAGCCTGGCGTGGCTCGCCGTCCAGACCGTTCTGCGGGTCAGTTCGATGCTGACCCTGATCCTGCTGGCCGTGTTCATCGCGATCAGCCTCGAACCACTCGTCGTCTGGTTCACGCGCCGGGGTCTGCGGCGCGGCTGGGCTGTCGCGATCGTCCTGACGGGGTTCGTCGTCGTGCTCGCGGGATTCCTGGCGCTGGTCATTCCGCCGGTCGCCAAGGAGATCAGCGCGCTGGTCGACGCGGTGCCCGGCTGGCTGGAGCAGGTCCACAACCACCAGTCCACGATCGGTCGCCTGGAGGACCGCTACCACGTGGTCGAGAAGGCCAAGGAGCAGATCGGCTCGGGAGGCGGAGCGTCCGGTCTGGCGGGAGGCGTCCTGGGTGCCGGCCAGATGGTCCTGAGTACGGTCACGTCCACGACGATCGTGATCACGGTGACCCTGTACTGCATGGCGGCTCTGCCGGCGATGAAGCAGTTCGGCTACCGCTTCGTGGCGGCCAGCCGCCGTGAGCGCGTGGAGGGCGTGGCCGAGGAGATCATGAACCGGATCGGCAAGTTCATGCTCGGCAACCTGGTCACCTCGGGGATCGCCGGAGTGGCGACCTTCGGCTGGTGCGCGGCCACCGGCGTCCCGTACGCCGCCGCGCTGGGCATCTTCACCGCCCTGATGGACCTGATCCCGATCGTCGGCTCCACCCTCGCCGGAATCGTCGTCAGCCTCGTCGCGCTCTCCGTGTCCCTGCCCATCGCGATCGCGACCGCGGTCTTCTACGTCGTTTTCCGGGTCGCCGAGGACTACCTCATCGTGCCCAGGACCATGAAGTTCGCCGTCGACGTGCATCCACTGGTCACCGTCCTCGCGGTACTGCTCGGCGGCGCGCTCCTCGGCATCGTCGGCGCCCTCGTCGCCATCCCGGCGGCCGTCGCGGCCGGCCTGGTCCTCGACGAGTTCGTCTTTCCCAAGAAGGAACGGAACTGACCGAGATCGGTACGGCCGCTGACGCACAACGCCCTAGTACGGGGGCTTGTCAGTCTCCGAGTCGGGGCAGCACTTTGGTGCGGTAGAAGTCGAAGAAGCCCTGTTGGTCCGGTCCGATCTGGTTGACGTAGACGGTGTCGAAGCCGGCGTCGACGTACTGCTTGACCGCCTGGACGTGGGCGTCTGGATCGTCGCCGCAGGCGAGACTCGCTTCGATGCGATCCGGGCCGACGAGCTGCGATGCCTGCTCGAAGTGGCGTGGGGTGGGCAGAAGTTGGGCGAGTTCGCCGGGGAGCTGTTCGTTCGCCCAGAGGCGGTGTGCGGTACGGACGGCTTCGTCCTTGTCGGTTGCCCAGCACACCTTGAGCCCGGCGGAGACGGGGTTGGTTCCGCCGCCGCTGCGTCGGAACCGTTCGATGGCGGGGGTGTCCGGTGCCATGGTGATGAATCCGTCGCCGATGCGGCCGGCGACCTCGGCGGCGTGCGGGCCGAACGCGGAGACGTCGATGGGCACCGGTTGGTCGGGGACCGTGTACAGGCGGGCGTTCTCCACCGTGTAGTGCTTGCCGCGGTGGCTGATCTGTTCCCCGGTGAACAGCTGGCGCATCACGTGGACGGCTTCCTCCAGCATCTCCAGGCGTACGTCGGCCTCGGGCCAGGCGTCACCGAGGATGTGCTCGTTGAGGGCCTCGCCGCTGCCGATGCCCAGCCGGAAGCGGCCGTCCAGCTGTACGGCGCTGGTGGCCGCGGCCTGGGCGACGACGGCCGGGTGCATACGGATGAGAGGGCAGGTCACGGCGGTCTGCACGGGCAGGGAGACGGCTTGTGAGAGCGCGCCGATAACGGACCAGACGAACGGGCTCTGTCCCTGGTTGTCGTTCCAGGGGTGGTAGTGGTCCGAGATCCACAGAGACGTGAACCCGGCCTGCTCTGCCATCCTGGCCTGCTCCACCAATGCAGCGGGACCGTGTTCCTCGCAGGACAGGAAGTAGCCGAACTCCGTCATGGTGCTCTCCTCACGGGTGGCGGGTCGTCCGCCCCCCGGGTGGCCGTGGAACGTGGCGGGAAACATCCTTTCTACGCCGGGCGTGAGAGTTCGGTGACCGCCGTGGAGATCTGTTGTCGCAGGTGTTCGGGCAGCGGCGGCCCGTTGACCGAGTCGACGAGGTCTTCGGCCAGTCGGTGGAGTTTGGTGTTGGTGTGCTGGGAGACGTCGACCAGGACGTTCCAGGCGTCGTCGGGGCTGAGGCCGAAGGAGGCCATCAGGACTCCGCGGGCCAGGTCGATGACCGGCCGGGTCAGCATCGCGCGCTTGAGCTGCACGACTTCCACGCGCAACTCCTCGGCCTCGTCGGACACGCCGTTCTCCTCCATGAGGTCGTGCGTCGCAGCGGAATGATCGCGATGTCCGTGCCAGTCGTGGATCACCCCGTTGACGGGGGCACGCGCGTGGGTGAACAGCGATGCCGTGTCGGTGAGGGTCAGCAGTCTCTCGACCCCTGGAGCGGCGGCCCGGATGCGGAGCGTCTTGCCGTCCGCCAGGGCGATGTGGCGGACGCGCAGCAGGACGTTGAGGCCGGAACAGTCGCAGAAACCGACCCCGGTCAGGTCCAGGTCGACGCCTTCGGACGATCGGGCCAGCGCCAGACGCAGGGCGCGCTGCAGCGTCTGTTCGGTATCGATGTCGATCTCTCCGGAGACCGCCACGACCGTCCGGTTCCCGGCCGGACGCGTCACGATCTCCAGGAAGGCCGACGGGTCGACCGCCGCCGGGACGCGCGGAGTCGCCCGGACGGCTGGGCTGCTCCTGGGCGGAGCGGAAGGGTCGTGTTCCGGCATGGCGGTCGCTCCCGAAGCCTTCGCCTGTCCTCTGCCGATACAAGTTTCGTCCGGCGCATGAAACACGTCAAGAGATGCATGAAATCTATTTCGCGTCTTTGTATGCGCGAAACCTGCGCCCTATGCTGGGGTTCATGGGTGAAGTATCCGAGACGCACACAGGATGGACGTTCCTCACCAGCCATGCCCGGGTGCTGGCCGCGATCGCCGAAGATCACCGCACCCGCATCCGTGATATCGCCGCGCGCTGCAGGCTCACCGAGAGGGCCGTCCAGAAGATCATTTCGGATCTGGAGGAGGACGGCTATCTGACCCACACCCGGGAGGGTCGGACCAACGCGTATCGGATCCAACCGGGGACCATCCTGCGGCATCCGGCCGAGGCGGGGATGACGGTCGAAGCACTGCTGTCCGCCCTCGCGCAGCACGACGCACGGCGCGACGGACGGCCGCGGCCGTCGCCGGCGGCACTGCCGCGTGAGCGTGATTCCGAATCCGCACGGTGACGGCGGCGACCTGACCGCTGGAGCACCTGGGCATCTGCGGGCTTCCAGCCCGATTCGGTGACACGGGATCCGTAGCCCCAGGGACCAGAACTGGCGGTGCCTTTGTGGGGCTTGGACGATGGGCGGTCCCTGCTGGTGAGAGCGCCGGAACAGCTTCAGTGCAGGATGCTGACCGCGCGGGCGATCACGAGGAGCGACGTCACCAGAGCGGCGACGCCCTCCACATGGGCACCCAGCCGGGTGTCTTGCCGGCGCCGTCGGAGACCTCCTGAACGGCGTCGTCGTTCTCGTCCTGAGAGAAGCGGAAGTCCGTCAACGGCAGTGATTCACGGGGCACTTGGGTCCGGCTGACCGGGCCGCCCCGGTCCGGCTCCCAGTAGGCCAGACCGAGGACGATGATGTTGGTGAGCCAGATCTGCAGCGAGGCCACCAACTGGGCCCGGCCGTCCTTCACTTCGGCGGACACCAGCTCATGGATCAGGGTTCCCAGCACGAGGAGGCTGCTCGCCGCGAGAGGTATGAGCAGCACACACTCCAGGGTCGGCAGTACATAGCAAGGGGGGATCAGGAGCCGCTGGGGCAGGAACAGGTACAGCGCTACGGCGATGAGTGTCGCTGCCACCCTTGGTAGCCGAGCTTTTCCGCGTCCTCGCCTGGGGCATGAAAATCGGCGCATCGGTCCGCGGGGGCCCGGAGTCGCCTCGGCGTGAACGCCTGCCCGCATGGACGCCCAGCAGTTCCGGAACACTGGGCGCGTCGCCCCCAGAGCGGGCAGGCGGAGAGCATCGGGTTTCTCAGTGATGGCCGTGTGCGCTGTCGGAGGCGCCGCCGAAGAGTCGGGCGACGGCGCGGAAGGGCAGGGTGACGACGGTGGCGATCGCGCCCCCGATCGAGCGCAGTACGTCAGCTATGGCCTTGAGCATGGAAGGTCCAATCTTCGAGATGGGCGTCCCCGAGCGGGAGCGCCGTCGTGGACAGGGCCGTAGGGCACGGAATGTGGCTGCCCTCCGCGGGTCGGGTTTCTGGTTCAGGAACCGATGAGGGCCTTGTCGATCGCGTCGAGGAAGGCGTCGAGATCCTTGGGCGTGCGGGAGGTGATCAGGGTGTAGCCGCCCGCGGTGTCGCTGACCACGGGTTCGTCCACCCAGGACGCGGCTCCGGCGTTGCGGATGTCGGTGCGCAGTGAGGCGTAGGACGTCAGGGTCTTGCCCCGGACGGCGTCTGCTTCGACCAGGGCCCAAGGGCCGTGGCAGATCGCGGCGACGGGGCGGCCCGAGGCGACGAACGCCTTGACGATGGCGAGCGCCTTGTCGTCGAGGCGGAGCTGGTCGGCGTTGAGGGTGCCGCCGGGAAGCAGCAGCAGCTGGTGGCTGTCGGGATCCACCACGTCGAAGGTGGCGTCGGGCTCCACGGTTTCGCCGGGGTCCTTGTCTCCCACCAGGGTCTGGACCGGGTCCGCCGTAGCGGCGGCGACGGTGACGTCCGCACCGTCCGCCCGTAGCCGCTTGAGCGGCACCAGCAGTTCGTCCTGTTCGACTCCGTAGTTGGTGACGAGCGCCAGTACGCGGTGGCCGTCGAGGGCCTTGTCAGCCATGGTGATGCGCCTTTCTTCGGGACGATGTCGCGAGTCTGCGGCGTGTGTGGTGGGTCAGTGGCCGAGGGCCTTGCGCAGCTGCTGCTTGTTCATGGACGAGCGGCCATGGATGTCGCGCTTCCTGGCCTCTTCGTAGAGCTGGTCCTTGGTGGGGCTCACGGGGCCACGGTGCGAGCGCTCGCCCCCGCGCTGGGAGGCGGACTTCTTGTCCTGGGTGGAGGTCTTGCTCGCCTGCTGTGCCTCGCCCGAGCGAGCCCGCTCCTTGTTGACGGTCCGCGCGGCGATCTCCTTCGCGCGTCCGGTGGAGGCTCCGCGTTTCTTCGCACTGTCCTTGATGTGCTCGTACTGCCGTTCCCGCTTGGGGCTGGAACCTGCCGGCATCACTGATCTCCTCGCCTCGGAATCAACGCGGGGTGCATGACGTGCGTCCCCGCTCTCCGAGTGCTCAGTACGGGGCGAGTCACACTCACTCCCGCCTCTTCCCGTGCACGCTGTCCCGCCGCACCCCGTGACCGTGAGCGCGCCGAGCGGCGGAGAGGGAGGTATCCGAGAGCAGGGCCAAGTCCCGCGGATCATGACCGGGGCCGTGATGTCCGGCACGCTGCCCGACCCGGCCTGGCCGAACGGCGGCACCTTGCCGAAAACGCTCTAGCGGCGGGGTGATGTGCCGGCTCGGACCAGGGCTCGTGCCAGGTCCGTGCTGGCCGGGAGGCTGTCGAGCGAGAGGGGCTGCGTGGCGAGAGCACCCTCGTGCAGCACGAGGAGTCGGGTGGCGAGGGTGGCCGGGTGCGGGCAGTCCGCTGCGACGGCGAGTTCCTCGAACAGGTTCAGCAGCCAGAGCTTCTGGTTGGCGGCGATGCGGTGTGCGGGATGGGCGGGGTCGGGGAGTTCGGCGAGTGCGTTGATGAAGGCGCAGCCGCGGGTGTTGGTCTCGCTCCAGGTCCGCAGTGCCTCGAAGGGAGCGGTGACGGCCTCGACGGGATCGTCGGCGGCGTCGACGGCGGCACGGACGAGTGACCGCCAGCGCTGGTCGCGGCCCGTGAGGTAGGCCGCCACGAGGTGGTCCTTCGAACCGAACTGGTTGTACAGGGTCCGCTTGGTCACCCCTGAGTGCTCGGCGATCAGATCCACGCCGACCGCTGTGATGCCGCGGTGGTAGAAGAGCTCCTCCGCGGCCGCCACGATCCGGCGCCCGGCCGGCGTCAATGGCCGCGCTTCCTGCACTGCGGGCCCCTTCACTGATCGGTGTACGGTGGGAGATGTTCACAGATCAGTATACCTGCGAGGAGGTTCAGGCGATGAGCGCGTCCCAGGTCATGCGAGCGGTGCGCATCACGGGTCACGGAGGGCCGGAGGTTCTTGAGTCGGCGGAGGTCGCCGTCCCTGATCCGCGGGCGGGAGAGGTCCTGGTCCAGGTCGGCGCCGTAGCCCTGAACAACACCGACCTGTGGACCCGGGAGGGCGCCTACGGCCGTCCGGGAGACCCGAAGGCGCTGTCGGGCTGGCGCGGCCCGATCGACTTCCCGCGTATCCAGGGCGCCGACGTGGCCGGCCGCGTCGTGGCCGCCGGGACCGGGGTGGACGGGAGCCTCGTCGGACGCCGGGTGGTCGTCGACCCCGCGATCTACGACGCCGACGGGCCGGACGCCAACCCGGTGGGCCTGATGGGGAGCGAACGCGACGGCGGATACGCCGAGTACGTGACGGCGCCGGTGGAGCGGGTGCACGACGTGACGGAATCCCCGCTCACGGACGACCAGCTCGCGGCGTTGCCGACCGCCTACGGCACGGCGCTGGGCATGATCGAACGAGGCCGGCTGTGGAAGGGGGAGACCGCCCTGGTCTCCGGAGCGTCCGGCGGTGTCGGCCTCGCGCTGGTGCAGATCGCCCGTGCGCGCGGCGCGCGGGTGCTCGCCATCAGCAGCGGAGCGAAGATCGACGCGGTGCGCGAGGCAGGCGCGCACGAAGTCGTCGATCGCGCGGGAGACGTCGCCGAGCTGATCCGCGCCGCCGCTCCGGAGGGCCTCGACATCGCCCTCGACGTCGTGGCCGGCGAACTGGTGAGTGAGGTGCTGCCGCTGCTGCGCGAAGGGGGCCGGTGGGTCATCGCCGGCGCACTCGGCGGCCACGACGTCACCTTCGACGTGCGCCGCCTCTACCTGCACAACGCCCAGGCCATCGGGTCCTCGATGCACACGCCCACCCACTTCGGCCTCCTCATGGACCTGGCCCGCCGCGCCGAGGTGCGGCCCGTCATCGCCGCGGCCTTCCCCCTGACCCAGGCCGCCCGGGCGCAGGAGGAACTCTCCCGCAGGGAGCACGTGGGAAAGATCGTCATGCACCCTTGAGTGACGGAACCTCGGGATCGTGACCGCGCTGACCTTCGGCCTGTTCCCTCTCCCGCGGGTGTTCGCCGGTGGTCCGTTCTTCGACGGTGGACACGCGGCCGGGGTCCTGCACGCCTACGCGGCCCGTGACCGCCGCGGTCCCGGGGAGCCGGCGGCCGGCTGGTGGCGCCCCGAAACCGCCTCTGAACTGCTGCTTCTCTCGCCCGCCTTCGCGGTGACGTGTTTCCTGCGAGGATCTCCGCACGGTTCAGCCTCGGCGATCAGGCGGTCCGGGGGGTGCGATCGTCCCTACCGCTTTGAGCGTGCGCAGCACCGGTGCCGTCTCCAGAGTGCTGATCGCCTTGACCGCGCCCAGGCCGTGGGTGAGGTAGTGGTACAGCGCGGCGCTGTCCGGGCACAGGGCGTGGGCCACGAGATTGGTGGGGCCGGTGGTGTGGGCCACGAAGGCCAGCTCGTCATGGCGGGACAGGGACTCCGCCACCTCGTCGAGATGAGCCGGGGCGACCGCCATCCACAGCAGGACCTTGACGCTCCCGCCCAGCAGGACGGGGTCGATCTCTATGTCGAAGAAGATCGCCGCGCAGGCGCGCAGGTGATCCAGCCGCCGTGAGACCGTCGCCGGTGACCAGCCGGTGTCGGCGGCGAGTTCCGCGACGGCCGCTCGCCCGTCCCGTCGCAACGCGTCCATCAGGGCGTGGTCCGCGGGGGACAGCTGGACCTGGCGGTGGTGGTCCGGGTGCCGCGTCCCGCCGTACCCGGTGAACGTCCTTCCGCCCAGCATGCGTTGCTGACGCGGGGTCAGTGTGTTGGCGCTCATGCGCCATGGGGTGCGCCAGCCCAGGTAGGTGTGCAGCAGGTGGTGGGCGGAGACGGCGGTGAGACCCACACTCGGCGGCAGTTCGTGCAGGAGCAGGGAGTGGCCGTGTGCGGTGCCCAGGGGGGTCTCCAGCACGGCGACGATCTCGGTGCCCCCTCCGGTGAGGTACACCCATGAGGTGTCCGCGCGGCGCACCAGGGCGTGCGCGAGGTCCAGGGCGGTCTCGGGGGCGGCGGTGAGGCGCAGCAGCCATTGCTCGTGGCCCGTCAGCTGAGGGTCGGGCAGTCCGACGACCCGCAGAGCGGCCTGATCACGGAGCCGGTCGTAGCGGCGGGAGACCGTCTGCGGGGACACCGCCAGCACGGTGGCCAGGTGGGTGAAGGAGGCGCGTCCGTCGATGTGCAGCGCGTGGATCAGGGCGCGGTCGAGTTCGTCGAGCATTCGCACACCATCCTTCACGCATCCTGCGGGGCAGGATGAAACATGGCCGCCGACGGGGAGGGAAGCAGCTCCCCCGTCGGCGGGGGCGGTGGGGATTCAACGCCAACGGGCGACGGAACCGGTGTCAGTCCCTGATCACCGACTTGCACCGCATGAGGAATTCGGCGAGGTAGCCGTCGTGCGGCAGCCCGGAGTCCATCCAGTACGTCGGATGCTTCCCCACGTACACGTTGCTGATCGACGGTTCCTCCACCAGCTCGGCCACCAGCCGGTCGTCGTGTGTGACCGCGGTCAGGACCAGGCTGTCGCGCACCGGCGCGAGGCCCGCCGCACGTGTCCAGGGCGCCACCCACACGCAGGGGAAGGGCAGTTCCACGGCGGCCTGCGGAGCGTCGGGCCGGTCGAGCTGGTGGACCGCGGCGCGCAGTACGGCGCTGCCGTCGCCGAGTTCGTCCCGTACGCCGTCGCCGCCGAGCCACGGCGTGGTGCCGGTCGCCCGGTGCAGGAGATGGGCTTCGAGGGCCTTGGCGGTGGCCAGTGGCTGGACGGGGAAGACCGCTGCCGGATCTTCCGGTGGCAGGCTCGGGACGGCGGCCAGGCGTTCGGCGAGCGCGGCGCACAGCGGGGCGGGATCACCCTCCACGAAGACGGCCGTCGTGTTGACGCAGCCCGTGCCGCCGTGACCGCTCACCGAGTCGACGATCGTGTCGAGGTGTTCCCGCCAGTCCACCTCCCGGGTCAGCAGGATCTTCGACCGGCCAGGTCCCTGCGGCAGCACCGAGGGGTCGCCCGCGTACTTGCGCACCATGTCCTCGCCCCCGTACACCAGCCCGAGATCGGAGCCCCGCAGCAGGGCGTCCGCCGTCGTGTGGTCGGTCGGCAGGAGTGCCACCTGGTCGTCGCCGAAGCCGGCCGCGCGCAGAGCCGTGACCAGGCGGTGGGGAGTGAACGGCTCACGGCGGGACGGCCGTACGGCGACGCGGTAGCCCAGAGCGAGGGCCTCCGGCCACAGGCTGTGCGGTCCGGGATGGTTGCCGGCCGCGTGCACCCCGAACACGTTCCCGCGCCGCACCCACACCGCGCGCCCGGTGCGGGTCAGCGGATCGTCCCACCGGTGCACCGCACCGGTCGGCCTGGCGTGCTCCACGCTGAAGTGGGCTTTGCGCAGCCGTGCCGAGATGGCTGTCGCGGTGGCCCGCACCACGGAGATCGGTGTTCCGCCGACCCGGCTGACCCGGTGGGCGTACTCGTCGGGTGTCAGGCCGTCCAGGGTGGCGGTGGCGAAGAGTTCGGCGGCCCGGCCGATCATGCCGATCCGCTCGTCGGGCGGGGGAGTGCTGGCCCGGTGCAGGGCCTTCATCGTGCGATCGACGAACAGGGCCGGTACGAGGCTGAGTTCGGCGCTCTTCCGGCCCGCCACGCCGGACACGGCCAGGCGGTTGCGTGCGCGGTACGGCCCTCGGGGCCCCAGGGCGTCGAGCGGGACCACGTCGGAACGGGGCCCGGTCATCAGTACACCCCCTCGATCACGGCCTCGTTCTCGAAGGTCGTCACCGGCGCGATGTCGGCCACGGCGTCGCCCGCGTGTCCGGTGAGCGGCTCGATCCGGGTCGCGGTGTCCCGTTCCAGGTTGTTGGGCAGGAAGAACGACTTGCTCACGTGATGCACGAGGACGCGGCCCCGGTCTCCGTGGACGACCGGGCGCAGTGTCTTCGGGTCGACGACGGAGAACGTGACGTACGGGCTGTACGGGTCGAAGACACAGCCGGCGTCGTCCGGCAGCCCCGGGCGCTCGCCGGCGAAGCCGAGGATCATGGTGCTGCCGTAGTTCCCGCACAGAACGACATCGGGGAAGACCTCGGTCTTGTAGAGGTGGCGCGAGTCGGGGTCCAGTTGGGTTCCGCCCCAACGGATCGCCCGGACCTTCTCGTTGACCAGCTCGGTCAAGTCGTCCCGCCGGGCGATGCGTTCGAGCAGCGGGGGAGTGATCGTCAGCACGCCGATGTCCTGGGTGCGCAGCACGAACGCCGCCTGGTCGACGAGGTGTTCGGCGTAGGCGTCCGCGTCGGCCCGGCGGCCCGAGGCGATCAGTTTCTTCACCCACCGGGGGTCGAGGTCCAGGGTGAACCCGTACCGTCCGTGGGTGGCCGCGGACCTGCGGAAGTACTCGCCGACGATGTGCGGGCCGCTGGGTACCAGGCCGAGCCAGTCGACACCCCGCTCGAAGCCGTGGGCGTCGAGGTTGAGGTTGCTCCAGTGGAGCATCCGCTCCAGCCAGTCCCGCAGCAGGACGACGCGCTTCGGCGCCCCGGTGGTGCCGCCGCTCTCGAACACCCCTGTGACGTCGGGCGATCGACCGTACCCACGCGGTATGAGGTCCTGCGCGGTACGTCCCGCAGCTCGGCCGCCATGTTCGGGAACAGGGTGAGGTCGTCGTGGGTCCTGACGTCCGTGAGTGGATCGAACGGCAGACTCTTGGCCCGTTCCAGCCAGAACGGTGACCCCGTCTCCGGGCCGAAGTGCCACGCCATGGCGGCTCGGATCAGCTCGTCCGGCTCGGGCGTGACGTCGATGGGAAGGTCGAGGACCTCGGTTGCGGCTCGCGACACTGGGACTCCTGACTCGGTTGGCGAACGGGGCGGTTACGGAGCTACAGCTCGACGACGACGGCACCGATGTGCCGTCCTTCGATCACCTCCAGCAGGGTTCGGGGAGCGTTCTCGATGCCCTTGACGCGTACATGGGGGAAGGTGATCTCCCCGGCCCTGAGCCACGCACCGAAGCGCTCGGTCCATTCGTCCTTGTCGTCGTAGTCGTCGGAGCTGAAGCCGCGCATCTCGATGCGCTTGTGGATGAGCGGCAGCGAGTCCAGCTCGACGGGGGCCGTGGTTCCGGTGCCCTCCGGTGCCAGCTGCCCGGACAGGGCGCCGATGAGCACGAACCGGGCGCCCGGGCGCGCCGCGTCGACGGCCGCCCGCAGTTGTTCCCCGCCGACGTTGTCGAAGCAGACGTCGATGCCGTCGGGTGCCGCCTTCGCCAGCTGCTCGGCGAGCGGTCCCGCGCCGCGGACCACCACGTCGTCGTAGCCGAGTTCGGTCCGCAACCGGTCGGCCTTCTCCTGCGAACCGGCACTGGCGATGACCCGCCCCGCCCCCAGCTGCCGGGCGACGAGGCCGGCCATCGAACCGATGCCGCTGCCGCCGGCGGAGACGAACACGGTGTCTCCGGGGCGGAGTTCGACCCCGCGGGTCAGCGCCGCGTACGCCGTCCAGCCCTGCTGGAGGTGAGCGACCGGATCCGGCAGCACCGTGCGGTCCAGCCGGGTGCACTCGGCTTCCGGTACGACGGCGTACTCACGCCAGCCGAGCCAGTGCGAGACCAGGTCGCCCGACTTGAGGCCGCTGCCCTCCGGCGCTTCGACCACCTCGCCGATCGCCGCGCCGACGAGGGTGTCACCGGCGTCGAGCACCGGGAACGGGGTGTCCTGGGTCGCACCCGCGATGAGGATGCGCAGGGTGGCGAAGACGTGGAAGAAGAGATGGAAGAAGAGGTTGCGTACCAGCACCTCGCCCTCCCCTGGCGGTACGACGGGGGTCTCGACCACACCGAAATGCTCCGGACGGGGCAGCCCGGTCGGCTTGGTGAGGAGGCGGACTTCTCTCTGGGTGGCGGGCACTACGGCCATGCGCGCTCCTGAACAGGATGAACGTGACGGGTCGAGCCCCGGATCGCCGGTGGCGGCCGGGGAACCCCAGCGTGAAGTGATCACGTGCGCTGCTCCAGTGACGGCGGTGGACTGGAGCATTTCTTCCATCGGGAGCGCCCCGTTGAAGGAACCTCACACCGCATGCCCGGCCCCGGGGCCGGACGACGGTGCCGCGGATGTCGTACTCCCACCCGGTGGGCCTGTGGGAAATCGACTCCAGGGGTGGCACCGATGGAAGGAATCCACCAAGTCCCCACTCTGGCTGGAGCACCCCTTCTCCTCGCCGCCAGGCTCAGTGGTGGTCGGCCACGAAGCCTCGCTCGCCGAGGCCGGGCCGGCGCGTCGACAACGGTGGAGAGGAATCCCCTGATGACTGCTGAGCGTGTGTTGTCGCCGAACCCCACGGCGTACCGATGGCGGTGGCCGGCGCTCACCGCCCTGCTGCTCGGTGAGGCGATGAACCTGTTGGACGCGACCATCGTGCAGGTCGCCGCACCGAAGATCCATGCCGATCTGGGCGGGTCGGTCTCCGACATCCAGTGGTTCACGACCGCCTACACCCTGCCGTTCGCGGTGCTGCTGATCACCGGCGGCCGGCTCGGTGACATCGCCGGGCGCAAGCGGCTGTTCGTCATCGGCGTCACCGGGTTCATGGTCGCGTCCGCCGCCTGCGCCGCAGCGCCCACCGTCGGGCTCCTGATCACCTTCCGCGTGGTGCAGGGAGCCGCGGCGGCGGTGATCATTCCGCAGACCGTCGGCCTGATCAAGACGATGTTCGCCGGTCCCGAGATGTCCAAGGCCCTGGGCAGCATCGGGCCGGTGATGGGTCTGGCCGCCGTCTGCGGGCCGGTGCTGGGCGGAGTGCTCACCCACGCCGACCTGTTCGGCTCCTCGTGGCGCGCGGCGTTCCTGGTGAACATCCCCGTGTCGGTCGTCGTCCTCGCGATCGCGCCCAAGCTGATGGAGAACCGTGCCCCCAAGCGGCCCAGCCTCGACGTGACCGGCACGTTGCTCGCCATGGCCGGCATCGGCCTCCTCGTCTACCCGCTGATCGGCGCCGACCTGACCGCCCTGTCGGGGTGGAGCTGGACGGCCATCGTGGCCGGGCTGTGCCTGATGGCGGTGTTCGCGGTGCACCAGCGTCACGTGGCCGCCGCCGGACGCAGCCCGCTGGTGGAGCCGAGTCTGTTCGCCCACCACGGGTTCCCGGCCGCACTGGTGACGTCGATGTCCTTCTTCGCCGTCACGAACGGTCTGATGATGGTCATTGTGCTTCAGCTCCAACTCGGTCTGGGCACAGACGTGTTGAAGGCGGGGCTGACCCTCGCTCCGTGGTCGGTGGGCCTGGCCGTCGCCTCCTGGGTGGCCGGCGCACACCTGGTCAGGCGTTACGGCCACCGCATGATGTCCCTCGGGCTGGCCGTTCTGCTGATCGGCGCGCTCGCTGCCATCGCCGTCTACCACACGGCCGACGCGCACACGTACCCGACGCCGCTGCTGTTCGCGCTCGCGGTCGTCGGGCTCGGAGTCGGCCTGTTCAGTCCGGCGTTCTTCACCATCGCGCTCAAGCCGCTCCAGCCGCAGGAGATCGGCTCGGCCGCCGGTCTGCTGAACGCGGTTCAGCAACTGGGCGCGACGCTCGGGGTGGCGGTCCTCGGCAGTGTCTACCTCGGCAGCGCCGGTGACGGTGGTGACCGGTCCGCCCTGCATGCCGTCCAGCTGGCCTTCTGGGTCGCCGTGGCGCTGGTGGTGGTCAGCTTCGCGGCCAGTCGGATGATGATCGACAAGAACGCTCCGGCCGACGAGGGATCCGGGCACTAGGACCTGCCCGGCGGATCAGGTCGCAGGAGACCGACGACAACCGGCAGATGGGCGTGCCAGGCCCCGCGTCTGCGGCATGGTCCGCCGGACAGGTCCTAGCGGCGCGATATCCCGCCGGGTGTGTGCGGCGGCCTCCGGGCCGCCGCTTCGGCGTGCCGGTGGCTTGTGGGTCACAGGCCGTCAGATCCGTGTACGGGCAGGGGAAGGGGGGATTCTGGTGCGGGCCAGATCGGTGATGATGGGGCTCGACGCCTTGAGGTTCTGAAGGACCGGGCTGGTCTCCAGGGTGTGGATGGCGTCCAGGGAACCCAGCCGCCGGGCCAGGTAGTGGTGCAGGTCGGCGGGGTCGCGGCACAGGGCCTGAGCCACCAGGTTGGTGGGGCCCGTGGTCGCGCCGACGTAGGCCAGTTCGTCGTGGTCGGCCAGTGTCGTCGCCACGTTCTCGAGCTGCGCCGGGCTCACCGACATCCACAGCAGCGCCCTGGTGTTGGCACCGAAGTGGCCGGTGTCGACCTCGACGTCGAAGAAGATGGCACCGCCCGCCTGCAGATCGGCGAGCCGGCGCGCCACGGTGACCGGGGACCAGCCCGTCTCCTGCGCCAGTTCCGCGTGCGTGGCCCGGCCGTCCTTCTGGAGAGCGACCAGCAAGCCCGCGTCGGCTTCGGTGAGTTGGCGCGGCACGGGCACGTACGAGGTGTCGGCCGCGTCGTGCTCGCGCAGGACGCGCTGCTGCGCCTCGTCCAGCGTGTCGGCGCTGCGGCGCCACTTCGTCGGACCGCCGAGGTAGGTGTGCAGAATGCAGTGCGCGGACACCGCGGTGATGTTGCTGGTACGCGGGATGTCACGCAGCAGCAGGGAGTTGCCCGCGTCGGCCTCGGTCGGTGCGTGGATGATCGCGACGATCTCGGTGCCGCCGGACGTGAGTTTCACCCACGACGTGTCCCGTCGGCGGACGAGCGCGTAGGCCAGGTCCTGAGCGGAACTCGCCGCCGCGGTGAGCCGGACGAGCCACTGCGTCTGACCCGCCTGATGGGGATCCGGAAGTCCTACGACCCGCAGGGAAGCCTCGGTGCGCAGCCGGCGGTAGCGACGGGCGACGGTCTGCGGTGAGACGTCGAGGGCGGCGGCGATCTGGCTGAAAGGCGCGCGGCCGTCGATGTGCAGCGCGTGGATCAGGGCACGGTCCAGGTCATCCAGCATGCACACATCCTTCAGTGAGGCCCTGCTCCGTGGAATAGGAATGAGGGATTCACGGCCGACGTGGAGCTCTTCCCGTCGGCGCAACCGGGAAATCAGCCCCGTCACCCGCCTCACGGACAGCAGAGGAATCGCATGTCTGACGACACCGCACGTCCGCATGATCCCAAGGAGCCGCCTGCCCGCGGCGGCCACTGCGTGGTTCTCGGAGCCAGCATCGCCGGTCTCTTCGCCGCCAGGGTGCGGTCCGACACCTTCGACCGCGTCACCGTGGTCGACCGGGACGTCCTCCCGGAGACGGACGAGAACCGGCGCGGCTGCCGCAAGGACGGCACGCCCACGCGATTCTGCCGCCGGCACCCGGGGGCTCCAGGAGATGTTCCCCGGACTGCTTGAGGAGTTCGAGGCGGGCGGGGTCCCCGTCGTCCGGGAACCCACCGAGATGTACTTCGCGCCGGGCGGTCACCTCCTGTGCCAGGAGGGCCGTTACGCGGACCCCACGCCCATCTACCAGCCGACCCGGTCTCAGCTTGAGGGACAGATCCGGGCGCGGGTGAGGGAGTTGCCCGGTGTGGAGATCATCGACCGGTGCGAGGCCGCGGGGTTGCTCGGTGCGTCGGACGGATCCCGGGTCGCCGGTGTCCGGGTCGTGGAGTGCGAAGGCGGTGCGGAGCGGGAGTTGACGGCCGACCTCGTCGTCGACGCGACCGGGCGCGGCGGACGTGCCACCCGCTGGCTGGCCGACCTCTCCGGCCCCGTGGCCCAGTTGAGCGACACGGAGGATGTCGTACTGCAGTCCGGGGCGGCTCCCTGGATGGGGCACTACATGGCGGCGTCCGTCTGGCAGCTGGCGCGGTACCGGGTCGTGTGGCTGTTGCTTCTGCTGCTGGCCGCGACCCTCACGGTGACCGTGACGGAGGCTTTCGAGAGCACGCTGGAGAAGGCCACCCAACTGGCCATGTTCATCCCGCTGTTGATCGGCACCGGCGGCAACGCGGGAGCGCAGGCGGCCACCGCCGCGATACGTGCGCTGGCCGTGGGTGAAGTGCGCGTCTCCGATCTGCCGGCGGTCATCTGGCGCGAGTGCAGGGTGGATGTGGTGCTGGGCACGATGCTGGCCACCCTCGGGATGGTGCTGGGCACGCTGTTCGTCGGCGCGCAGATCGCCGTCGTCGTCGGCATCACCCTGGTGATCATCTGCGGCTGGGCGGCGACGGTCGGTGGCGCCATGCCCCTGTTGGCCAAACGCCTCCACATCGACCCCGCGGTGGTGTCGGCCCCGATGGTGACGACCCTGGTCGATGCCACGGGACTGGTGATCTACTTCCTCACCGCCCGTACGGTTCTGGGTATTTGACCGGATGGGCTCCCTTGGTTGCGCGGGCTGAAATCGCGGACACCGATGGCTTATGAAACGGCCGGGGTGAGGGTGACGGTCTTGTACTCCACGTACTGCGCGAGCCCGACTGCCCCGTACTCGCGACCGATTCCGCTGGCCTTGTAGCCGCCGAAGGGGCCGTCGAAGGCGATGGGCGCCCCGTTCACGGTGACCGTGCCGGTGCGCAGGCGGCGGGCGACGGCGAGCGCGCGGGCCTGGTCGGCGGACCACACCCCGCCGGAGAGGCCGTACTCCGAGTCGTTGGCGATCCGTACGGCGTCGCTCTCGTCGTCGTAGGGGACGACGACAAGGACCGGTCCAAAGATCTCCTCCTGCGCGATCCGCATCGAGTTGTCCACGTCGGCGAAGACGGTCGGGGTGACGTAGTTGCCCCCTTCGAGGCCGGGCGGGACCTGGGGGCCGCCGGTGACGAGGCGGGCGCCTTCCTTGATGCCGAGTTCGATGTAGTCGCGTACGCGCTGCTGTTGGTCGGGGCGGACCATCGGGCCGATGAACGTGTCGGGGTCGTTCGGGTCTCCGACCTTGAGCGACTCGACGAGGTTCTTGAGAGCGGTGACGACCTCGTTGTAGCGGCTGCGCGGCGCGAGGACGCGGGTCTGCGCGATGCAGGCCTCGCCGTTGTTCAACAGGGACGCGAACTTCAGTCCCTGTACGGCCTGTTGGACGTCGGTGTCGTCGAGGATGACGGCGGCCGACTTGCCGCCCAGCTCCAGGCTGACCCGCTTCAGTTGCCCGCCCGCGATGGACGCGATCCGGCGGCCGGCCCGGGTCGAGCCGGTGAACGCGATCTTGTCCACGCCGGGGTGCGACACCAGGTACTCACTGGTCTCGCGGTCGGCGGGAAGGACGCTGATGACGCCCTCCGGCAGTTTGGCCCGTTCCAACAGTCCGGCGAGGAAGCCCATGCTCAGCGAGTTCTCGGGGGACACCTTGAGGACGACCGTGTTTCCGGCGAGCAGCGCGGGGATGACCTTGGCCAGGGCCGCGGAGAACGGGGAGTTCCACGGGATGACGGCGGCCACGACACCGATGGGTTCGCGGCGCACGACGCTCCGGGTGGGGGAGCCGGGGTCGGACGGCGTCAGGGTCTCCTCCCAGCCGAGCTCCTCGGCCGCCTTCAGGTAGGCGCCCGCCTGGCGGCCGAGACCCGGTTGCCCGGCCAGCGTGAACCAGCCGGCCGAACCGTTCTCCGCCGAGATCAGCGCCGCGATCTTCTCGGCGTCGGCCTCGCGCAGCGCGTTCAGCCGCCGGATGACCGCGATGCGTTCCGCGGGTGCGGTACGCGGCCAGGGGCCCTCGTCGAAGGCGGCGCGGGCGGCGGCCACGGCCCGGTCCATGTCGGCGGGGCGGGCCTGCGCGGCGCGGCCGATCACCGTGCGGTCGTGCGGCGAGCGGATGTCGAGGAGGTCGGGGCTGCTTGGAACGGTCCACGAACCCGCGATGAAGAGTCGGTCGTAGGTGATCATGTGCTCTCTCCCGGGCGGCTGATGGGCGATCGATCGTTCTCGATATCTGTCACTTAAATGTAGCACTTGAGTGTCAGACGGCCTCACTGGCGAGGTGTTAGGCAGGTTAGGTTCCACATGGCGGGCTATGCTTCGGCGTGTGAGAGCCGACGCCGTACGCAACCTCGAAGCCGTCCTGACGACCGGAGCGCGCATGCTCGCCGCCGATCCGGGTGCGAGCATCGCCGCCATCGCGGCCGAGGCCGGTGTCGACCGGCGCACCGTCTACCGGCGGTTCGCCTCCCGTGAGGAACTGCTGGCCGCCATCTACGAGGCCCGCGTCGAGGCCATCGAGCGGGCCGTCGAGGACGCCAGGCTGCGCGAGGCTCCCGTCGCCGTCGCCCTGCACCGGTACGTCGAGGGGATCATCGGCGTCAATCGCACGTGGCCCGTGGAGCTCACCCGGATGAAGGCCGACGAGACGATCCGCGGGCGGCGTGACGCCGTGATCCGCGAGGTTGACACCTTCCTGGAACGGTCCATCGGCGAGGGGCTGCTGCGCGCCGACGTCCCTGTCGCATGGGCGAGTTCACTGCTGCCGCAGCTCATGCACCTGGCCTCGCAGCAGCTGCCCGAACTCACCGATGCCCAGGCCGCCGACATGGTCGTCGACACCTTTCTACGGGGGATCGGCGGCCGGTGACGCCGGCGGTGTGCGCCGACCCGAATCCTTGACCCCCGTTCTGCCCTCCGTGATGCTGTGTTGCGGCACGTGCGAAGCGTGCCGTAATGAGCAACGTTCTGCTCAGGTCTCCTATCAGCGGAGGAGTGGCCATGACGCATCAGGTCCGTGCTGTCGTCGCGCGAGGCAAGGGTGCCCCCGTCGGCCTGGAGACGATCGTCGTCCCCGCCCCCGGGCCGGGCGAGGCGCTGGTGAAGGTCGAGGCCTGCGGGGTCTGCCACACCGACCTGCACTATCGCGAGGGCGGTATCAGCGACGACTTCCCGTTCCTGCTCGGGCACGAGGCTGCGGGCGTGGTGGAGTCGGTGGGGGAGGGCGTCACCGATGTTGCCCCCGGCGACTTCGTGATCCTCAACTGGCGTGCCGTGTGCGGGAATTGCCGCGCCTGTCGGCGCGGACGGCCGCAGTACTGCTTCAACACCCACAACGCCAAGCAGAAGATGACCCTGCTCGACGGCACCGAACTCTCTCCGGCTCTCGGTATCGGCGCCTTCGCCGAGAAGACCCTGGTCGCGGCGGGCCAGTGCACCAAGGTCGACCGGGCCGCGTCGGCTGCCGCCGCCGGGCTGCTGGGCTGTGGCGTGATGGCCGGCATCGGCGCCGCCATCAACACCGGCAACGTCGGGCGCGGTGACAGCGTCGCGGTTATCGGGTGCGGCGGTGTCGGTGACGCGGCGATCGCCGGGTCCCGGCTCGCGGGTGCGGCGCGGATCATCGCCGTGGACATCGATGACCGCAAGCTGGAGAAGGCCCGCTCGCTGGGCGCCACGCACACCGTCAACTCCAAGACGAGCGACCCCGTCGAGGCCATCCGCGAACTCACCGGCGGCTTCGGCGCCGATGTCGTCATCGAGGCCGTCGGGCGCCCCGAGACGTACAAACAGGCCTTCTACGCCCGGGACTTGGCGGGCACGGTCGTCCTCGTCGGCGTGCCGACCCCCGAGATGAAGCTCGAACTCCCGCTCCTGGACGTCTTCGGGCGGGGTGGTTCGCTGAAGTCGTCGTGGTACGGCGACTGTCTGCCCTCCCGCGACTTCCCCATGCTCATCGACCTCTATCTCCAAGGGCGGCTGGATCTGGACGCCTTCGTCACGGAGACCATCGCACTGGAGGACGTCGAGAAGGCCTTCGAGCGGATGCACGGCGGCGACGTTCTGCGTTCGGTGGTGGTGCTGTGATGGCCGCCCGTATCGAACACCTCGTCACGGCAGGGCAGTTCACGCTCGACGGTGGCACTTGGGACGTCGACAACAACGTCTGGATCATCGGTGACGATCACGAGGTCGTCGTCATCGACGCCGCGCACGACGCCGACGCCATCGCGGAGGCGGTCGGCGACCGTCGGCTCACCGCCGTCATCTGCACCCACGCGCACAACGACCACATCGACGCGGCGCCCGACCTCGCCGACCGCACCGGCGCTCCGGTCCTGCTGCACCCCGACGACCTGCCGTTGTGGAAGCAGACCCACCCGGACCGGGCGCCCGACGGTGAACTGGTCGACGGGCAGGCGGTGGCGGTGGCGGGGGTCGAGGTGACCGTGCTGCACACGCCCGGGCACGCGCCCGGTGCCGTCTGTCTGTACGTGCCCGCTCTGAACGCCCTCTTCAGCGGGGACACGCTCTTCGCCGGCGGGCCGGGGGCCACGGGGCGGTCGTACTCCCACTTCCCGACCATCGTCGACTCGATCCGGGACCGGCTGCTCGGCCTGCCGGGGGACACCGTCGTATACACCGGACATGGGGATACGACGACCGTCGCCGCCGAGGCTCCGCATCTTCAGGAGTGGATCGACCGCGGGTTCTGAACCCTGCCGGGTGTTGCTGAGGGTGCGCGATGTTGCGTGAAAAGCAACACTGGGTAAGGCCTTCGCGTGGCCTCTGAATGCCTTGACAACGGTTTGGGGCCGCCCTCAAACTGACGTTGCGCTTACCGCAATCCGTTTCGCTATACGCACCGAGGTGTCATGATGATTCCCGCGTGCCTTCTCGTGGATCTGCCGCGAGGCGAGGCCTACCGGCTCGACATCGATCCGCCGGTTTCGGTGTTCCACACCGACGACGGCGAGGTCTTCGCCATCGACGACACGTGCACCCACCAGGACGCTTCGCTCGCGGACGGCTGGCTGGAGGGCTGCGAGGTGGAATGCCCGCTGCACGCTTCGAAGTTCGACCTGCGGACCGGCGCCGTGGACGCCCCGCCGGCCAAGCGCCCGGTGCGTACGCACGAGGTTCTGGTCCAGGACGGCATGATCTACGTCGTGCCGTCCACGGACGCCCCGAACCTGCCGCCCTGCGTCGCGGCCCGGCTCGCCGGGGGCCCCGCGTGAGGACCGTGGCCGTGGTGGGCGCCTCGCTGGCCGGGTTGTCGGCGGCGCGCTCGCTGCGGAAACAGGGCTACGACGGACGGCTCGTCGTCATCGGCGACGAACCCCATCGCCCCTACGACAGACCGCCGTTGTCCAAGGAGTTCCTCGCCGGGACCGTCGCCGAAGACGATCTCTTGCTGGAGACGGACGACGAGGACCTGCGGGCGGAGTGGCTGCTCGGTGCCCGTGCCGTCGGGCTCCAAGTCGACGGTACGGAGCGGGTGTTGCTCCTCGGCGACGGGCGCGAGGTGCGGGCCGACGGTGTCGTCGTCGCGACCGGCGCGGTGGCGCGGAACCTGCCCGGCACGGACGGACTGGCCGGGGTGCACACCCTGCGCACCCTGGGCGACGCCCGCGCCCTGCGCGACGAACTCGCCCTGGGCGGACGGCTGGTGGTGATCGGCGGCGGGTTCATCGGCGCCGAGGTCGCCTCCACGGCGTACGCCCTCGGACTCGACGTGACGGTGATCGAGGCGGCACCGACCCCCCTGGCGGGCCCGCTCGGCGAGACCATGGGCGGAATCGTCTCCGCCCTCCACGAGGCCCACGGCGTACGGCTGTTGTGCGGTGTCGGGGTCAAAGGGCTGAGCGGGGAGGCCCGCGTCGACGCGGTGCTGCTGGAGGACGGGCGAACTGTCCCCGCCGACATGGTCGTTGTCGGTGTCGGCGCGCGTCCCTGCGTCGAGTGGCTGGAGGGTTCGGGCGTCGAGCTCGACAACGGCGTCAAGTGCGGCGCCGACGGCCGGACCAGCCTCGCCGGTGTGGTCGCCGTAGGAGACTGTGCCAACTGGTACGACCCGCGGGCGGGTTCGCACCGGCGGGTCGAGCACTGGACCGGGGCGCGGGAGCGGCCCGAGGCGGCCGTGGCCGCCTTGTTGTCGTGGGGTGCCGTGGAGGCGGGGGCGTCGCGGCCGCCGTACTTCTGGTCGGACCAGTACGGCGTGAAGATCCAGTTCGCCGGTCACGCGGCCGGTGCCGACAGTGTGACCGTCGAGGAGGGCGCCACCGGCGACCGCAGTTTCCTCGCCGTCTACCGGTGTGCCGGGCAGCCGGTCGCCGTGCTCGCGATGAACCAGCCGCGGCTGTTCATGCGGTGGCGCAAACAGCTTGCCGCCACGGTGAGTTGACCCGTAAGCACACCGTTCAACTACGCCGTCCGGAGTCGCTCTTCCCGGCGTGTGAATGACCGACCCACGACGTTCTCCGAGGAGTGCTCTGTGACCTCGACCAGTCTGCCGGACAGCCTGATCGCCACCCTGCCCGGCTCCTCCTACACGGACCCGGGAATCTTCGAGCAGGAGCAGGAGCGCATCTTCGAGACGATGTGGTTCTGTGCCGTGCGCTCCTCCGAACTCGCCAAGCCCGGCGCCTTCCGGACCGTGGACGTGGGCCGCGAGAGCATTCTCGTCACACGCGCCCGCGACAACTCGGTACGCGCCTACTTCAATGTCTGCCGGCACCGCGGCGCCAAGCTCTGCACCGAGGAGACCGGCGAGGTCAAACGCGCCTTCCAATGCCCGTACCACGCCTGGACGTACGACCTGAACGGCAAGCTCGTCGCGGCGCCCAACCTCACCAAGATGCCCGACGTCGGCCGCACCGAGTTCGGCCTGGTGAGCGTCGCCGTCCGCGAATGGCTCGGCTATGTGTGGGTCAACCTGGCGGAGAACCCGCCGTCGTTCGACGAGGACGTCATCAGCGAGGTCGTCACCCGGCTCGGCGACGTGGAGTCCCTCGACCACTACGACATCGACCACCTCTCGGTGGGCCGGCGCATCGTCTATGACGTCAGCGCCAACTGGAAGCTCATCATCGAGAACTTCATGGAGTGCTACCACTGCGCCACGATCCATCCCGAACTCACCGAGGTGCTACCGGAGTTCGCCGACGGCTACGCCGCGCAGTACTACGTCGGCCACGGCGCCGAGTTCGGTGAGGAGGTGCGGGGATTCACCGTCGACGGCTCGGAGGGCCTCGACCGCATCCCCGGGGTGAGCGACGACCAGGACCGCCGCTACTACGCGATCACCATCAAGCCGCAGGTGTTCATCAACCTCGTCCCCGACCATGTGATCTTCCACCGGATGTACCCGGTGGCCGTCGACCGCACGATCGTCGAGTGCGACTGGCTCTATCTCCCGCACGTCGTCGAGAGCGGCAAGGATGTCAGCCGGTCCGTGGAACTCTTCGACCGGGTCAACCGTCAGGACTTCGAGGCGTGCGAGCGTACGCAGCCCGGGATGAGCTCCCGGATGTACGCCAAGGGCGGGGTGCTGGTGCCGAGCGAGCACCACATTGGAGCGTTCCACGACTGGGTGAACGAGCGCCTGGGGATCAACAACCAGGGGTGAGCCAAGGGGGTTTCAGCCCAGGTAGCCCATGCGGTGGCTGATCTCCTCGGCGCCCTTGACCAGAATCGGGGCGAGTTCGTGCAGGCGCTCCTCGGTGAACCGGTACGCCGGTCCCGAGGCGCTGACCGCCGCGATGACCTCGCCGTCGCGGTTGCGGACCGGGGCGGCCATGGCGTGCAGTCCGAGCTCCAACTCCTCCAGCGTCCAGGCGTATCCGCGCTCCCGGGCCTCGGCGAGGTTCTTCTCCAGCTTCGACTTCGAGGTGATGGTGTGCGGGGTCACCTTCTTCAGGCCGGCCTCCGCCAGCAGCGCGGTGCGCTCCTTGGCGGGCAGGTGGGCCAGCAGGGCCTTGCCGCTGGAGGTGGCGTGCAACGGGGTGAGTTCTCCTACCCAGTTGTGCGCGGTGACGGCGCCGGGGCCGCGGACCTCGTACAGGTTGATCGCGAACTGCTCCTGCATGACGGCGATGTTGACGGTCTCGCCGATCTCCTCGGCGAGGCGTTCGCAGACCGGCCGGCCCTGCTGCGTGATGTCGATACGGCCGGTGACCGCGCCGGCCAGCCGCACGATCCCGAAGCCGAGCCGGTACTTGCCGCGTTCGCCCGCCTGCTCCACCAGACCGCGCGCCTCCAGCGCCCCGAGCAGCCGGAACGCGGTCGATTTGTGAACCTCGATCTCGCCGGCCACTTCACTGACACCGGCCTCGCCACGCTGGGCCAGGATCTCCAGCACGCTGATGGCACGGTCCACGGACTGCACTCCGCCGGACTGCGAACCTGTCGTTTCAGTATCTGGACTGTAGTTGCTCACAGCGAAACTATACGCGTAGTGCGGTACAACCTGTTTACGATGCGGACTCTGATCAGGTCTTTTCGCCTGGTAGCTGCTGGTTCATGCGCCGGAGGCGTACCGCTTCCACCTGCGGGTTCCCCGGAGTTCCGGGGAATCTGTGCACAGGTTGTGCGCTCAGTGGACGTGCCGGCCCGGCCAGTGCTACGGCGAGGTGGGCGGGTGCGGGGAGCGGAGCACGAGCAGGGTGATCTCGCTGGGGGCGAAGACGCGGAAGGGTGGCCCCCAGAAGCCGGTGCCGCGGCTGGTGTAGAGGAGGGTGCGGGTGCCGTGTCTGCTGAGGCCGGCGAGGGCGGGCTGGTCGATGCGGACCAGGTGGTGGAAGGGCCAGATCTGCCCGCCGTGGGTGTGGCCCGAGAGCTGGAGGTCGATGCCGGCCGCTGCCGCCCGGTCGATGAACTTGGGCTGGTGGGCGAGGAGCAGGACGGGCAGGTCGGGGTCGGCGCCGTTCAGGGCTCCGGCGAGGTGGGCGCGGTGGCCCGCCAGGCCGGAGGACTCGGCGGTGACGTCGTCCACGCCGGCGACCACGAGGGTGTCGCCGCCGCGTTCCAGCAGCAGATGGCGGTTGCGCAGCGGCTCCCAGCCCAGCTCGCCCATCAGATCGACCCAGCCCTGGGCCTCGCTGTAGTACTCGTGGTTGCCGGTGACGTACACCCGGGCCTGGGTGGCACGCACGGTACCGAGCGGGACGGCCTGGGCGCGACGGCGTTCGGCCGTGCCGTCCGCGATGTCGCCGGTGTGGCAGACCAGGTCGGCCTCCAGGGTGTTCACCGTCTCGCACACCCGCTCCGACCAGCGGGCGCGGTCGAGCGGGCCGTAGTGGGTGTCGGTGATGAGGGCGACGCGGGTGCCGTCCAACCCGGCGCCCAGCCGCGGGAGTTGGACGTCCAGGCGGCGCACGCGTGGCACGCGGCGGGCTTCTGCGTATCCCCAGGCGAGCAGCACGGCGGTGGTGCCGAGGACGGCCCACGTGACGATGCGCGCCCGGTCCTGGCCGTCGCCGACACCGGCCACGGTCAGAGCGAGCCGCAGCAGGATGCCGAGCAGCACCGACCAGGTGAACAGCACCCAACTGGCGCCCAGCAGGGTGTCCCCGACGATCGCGGCCCGGTCCTGCTGACGCCGGCCGTGGCCGCGCCCCATCGCGAGCGGCATGGCGACGAGGCCGAGGACGAACAGAGCGGTGCCGGCCGGCGCGACGGGCAACGGCCAGTGCTGGCCGGTGTACAGGAGCACCCAGCAGGGCACGGCCCACAGCAGGACGGGGGCGATCAGAGGGAGGTAGCGCATCAGGCGCAGCAGTCGGCTCCGCCGCGGAGCCTGCACTTCGCCATCGGCCGGGCGGGTGTTGTTGGTGTCGGTCACGCTTCCCCTATCTGACCGGGCTGCCGTCTCGCGCACTGTATCCGGTCGCCCTCGGGCAGGCCGGACGGGTGTTCATGGGTGCCGTTCCGTGGGGCGAAGGGTTCTCCGCGGGAGGGCAGGACGACGCCGTAGCCGCCTTGAAGCGCTCCGGGTCCGCCGGCAATGCCACTTGGTCGGCGTCCCGGGATGTTCGGCGCCGGCGGTCCGTCATGGTCGGCGCGTTACCCTGCCTCACGCCTGCGGGTTCGACGCCCTGCGGGAGGACGGCAGTTGACCGACCGCCTGCTGCCAGGCAGCTTCAACTGCCGTGCGGGCGCGTGCGGTTGCCTCGTCGATGTCGCCGGTGAGGTGGACGGGTTCGCCGAGGCGGACATGGAGGTCCGGGCGGCGCAGCGGCGCGGTGACGACACCGGCGATCTGCTTGACCCGTCCGCCGGAGACGATCCGGCGGGCACCGGCGTGTCCGAGCGGGACGACGGGCGCGCCGGTGGTGACCGCGAGGCGGGCCAGACCCGTGCGGAAGCTGCCGGGTCCGCGGTCGGCGGAGTCCCCGCGGCGGGGGAGTCCGCCCTCGGGGTAGATCACCACGATCCGGCCGGCGGCGAGGGCCTCGGCCGCCAGTGAGGCAGGCCGACGTGGCCGACGCGGTGGATGCTCTGGCCGACCGCGACGGCCCGCTGCCCGAGGCCCTCCTCTTCGCGCCAACGACCAGATGGCCGTCGGCGCCCTGCACGCGTTGCAACGGCGGGGGCTGCGCGTCCCCGAGGACGTGGTCGTGACGGGCTTCGACGGAATCCCGCTCGGCCGGCTCGTGCGGCCGGCCCTGACGACGGTGCGTCAGCCCATGCTGAGGCTGGGTAGCAGGCGGCCGAACTCCTCGTACAGCGACTCAGCGGAGCGTCCGACAAGGAGCCCGTGTCGCTGATGCTCCTGGTCACCGTCGTACGCCGCGCCAGCTGTGGATGCGGCGAAGCTGAGGGGAGCGGAACTCAACTGGGTTAGCTCATCGGCGAGTTGGTGAGGCGTCCTGACGGGCAGTCAGAGATTTGGGGGCGCGGACGGTGGGTTTGAACGGGGTCGGTTCACTGCCTTGTGAGCGGGAGTCCGAGAACTCCGTGGTCGTGTCCGACGATCACGTCGGAACCTGTGGTGGCCAAGCAGGTGACGGCCACATCCAGGGATATCTGCCGGATCGCGCCGGCCACTGGTCCCACACCCGCAGGTCGTGCCCGCGCTTGGTGCCGGTGACCAGGACGGTGCGCCGGTCGTGTGGAGACGGTTCGGTCCTCACCAGTTGGCCCGGGACAGGCGACCCTTGCGCCCCTTCCTCTCCACCGTCGACAACGCCTGGCTGGTCACCGGACTGAAGATCGCCGCCGACGCCGACCCGGAACTGCGACCCGGCCGATCCGGTCGCCGGACCCGGTCAACTGCGCGGCGGCTTCTGGCCGGACAAGCCCGGCAAGGGCGAACCCACCGGCCACCACTACGGCGCCCTCAACACCGAACCCAGGATGGCCAGTTACCTCGGCATCGCCGACAACTCCCTCCCCGACGAGCACTACTGGCACCTGTTCCGCAGCCTCCTGCCCGGTATGGGACAGGAACAGGAACCCGAGGGCTCCTACGTCACGATCGACGGCGTACGGGTGTGGGAGGGTCACTACACCTACCGCGGCCGCAAGCTCGTCCCCACCTGGGGCGGTTCGATGTTCGAGGCGCTGATGGTCCCGCTGTTCGTGCCCGAGGCCGCCTGGTCGCCGTACTCGTGGGTCACCACCCACCAGCGCTATGTGCGCAGCCAGATCGAACACGGCCTGGACGAGGCCAAGTACGGCTACTGGGGCTTCTCGCCCGCCAACATCCCCGAGGGCGGCTACCGCGAGTACGGCGTCGACGCGATCGGCATGCAGGAGGACGGCTACAACTCCCTCGGCGTCGTCACCCCGCACGCCTCGTTCCTCGCCCTGCCGTACGCCGCGCCCGAGGCCCTCGCCAACCTCACCGCACTGGCACGGGACTTCGGCGCCTACGACGACCGCTACGGCTTCCGGGACTCCGTCGACACCGCGAACGGCCGCGTCAGCGACTCCGTCCTCGCCCTCGGCCAGGGCATGATCGCCGCCGCACTCGCCCAGCACCTGCGCCCCGGCCTCCTCCAGCACCCCTTCCGCACGGCCGGCTTCCGCTCCCGGGTGCGCCCCCTCCTCGGCAGGGAGCGCTTCAGCATCTGAGGAACGCGGGGATCCGATCGGGACTCGGGCTGGAAAAACGGGACTCGGGCCGGGAAACAGTGCGGAAACCTGTGCCCTCAGGTTGCGTGGCGCGCAACCTAGTGCGTATAGCGATACTCGTATTAGCATGCCTCGCGTATCTACGGCGCGAGCGAGACGAGAGATCATGGCTCCCCTGCAATACGACTTCGTCATCGTCGGCGGTGGATCCGCCGGCAGCGCACTGGCGAACCGGCTCTCCGCGGACCCGGGCAACCAGGTGCTGGTCCTGGAGGCCGGGCGGCCCGACTACCCCTGGGACGTCTTCATCCACATGCCGGCCGCGCTGACCTATCCCATCGGCAGCCGGTTCTACGACTGGAAGTACGAGTCGGAACCCGAGCCCCACATGGGGGACCGGCGCGTCTACCACGCCCGCGGCAAGGTGCTCGGCGGTTCCAGCAGCATCAACGGCATGATCTTCCAGCGCGGCAACCCCATGGACTACGAGCGCTGGGCCGCCGACGCCGGCATGGAGAGCTGGGACTACGCGCACTGTCTGCCGTACTTCCGGCGGATGGAGAACTGCCTCGCGGCCGATCCCGACGACGAGTTCCGCGGCCACGACGGCCCGCTCGTCCTCGAACGCGGGCCCGCCTCCAACCCGTTGTTCGGCGCGTTCCTCAACGCCGTGCAGGAGGCGGGTTATCCGCGCACCGACGACGTCAACGGCTACCAGCAGGAGGGCTTCGCGCCCTTCGACCGCAACGTCAGCCGGGGGCGTCGACTGTCCGCTTCCAAGGCCTACTTGAAGCCTGTGCGGAAGCGGCCCAACCTCACCGTCACCACCCGCGCGATGGTCACCCGTGTCCTCTTCGAGGGCAAGAAGGCCGTCGGTGTCGAGTACCGGCATCGCGGCAAGGTCCGCCAGGTGCGCGCCCGCGAGGTCATCCTGTGCGGCGGCGCGATCAACTCCCCCCAGCTGCTTCAGCTTTCGGGCGTCGGCAACGCGGAGGAGCTGACCGCGCTCGGCATCGACGTCGTCCACGACCTGCCGGGCGTCGGCGAGAACATGCAGGACCACCTGGAGGTGTACATCCAGTACGCCTGCAAGCAACCCGTCTCCATGCAGCCGTACATGGCGAAGTGGCGTGCCCCCTTCATCGGCCTGCAATGGCTCTTCCGCAAGGGGCCCGCCGCCACCAACCACTTCGAGGCCGGCGGCTTCGCCCGCAGCAACGAGGACGTCGACTACCCCAACCTGATGTTCCACTTCCTGCCGATCGCGGTCCGCTACGACGGCTCGTCGCCGGCGGGTGGCCATGGTTACCAGGTACACGTCGGGCCCATGTACTCGGACGCGATCGGCTCGGTGAAGATCAAGAGCAAGGATCCGCTGGAGCATCCCGCGCTGCGCTTCAACTACCTGTCCACGGAACAGGATCGTAGGGAATGGGTCGAGTCGATCCGGGTCGCCCGCAAGCTCCTCAACCAGCCCGCGCTCGCCCCGTACAACGACGGGGAGATCTCGCCCGGGCCGTCCGTGGAGAGCGACGAGGAGATCCTCGCGTGGGTCGCCAAGGAAGGGGAGACCGCTCTGCATCCGTCCTGCACCTGCAAGATGGGCACGGACGAGATGGCCGTCGTCGATCCCGGCAGCATGCGGGTGCACGGGGTGGAGGGGCTGCGGGTCGTGGACGCGTCGGTGATGCCGTACGTGACCAACGGGAACATCTACGCGCCGGTGATGATGATCGCGGAGAAGGCGGCGGATCTCATCCTGGGCAAGAAGCCGCTTGATCCGTCCTCGGCCGTGTATTACCGGCACCGGGGTGCGCAGCGGAAGCAGGCGGGGTAAGCGGGCCGGGCGTTGAGAGGCTGAGGGTGTCGGGGGTTGGGGGGGGGGGGGGGCCCCCCCCCCCCCCCCGCCCCCCCCCGGGCGCCCCCCCCCCCCCCCGCCCCGGGGGGGGGGGGGGGGGGGGGGTTGTGGGGGGGGGGGGGGGGGGGGGGCGGGGGGGCCCCCCCCCCCCCCAACCCCCGCTTCGGCCTGAACGGCCTCGTCCTCGAACGCCGGACGGGCTGAGGGGGTCGGCCCGCGTTTCACGTTGCCGCGACAGGCTGGATTGTGCCGCCCCCTGCGCAAGTCCCGCCCCCAGCAGCCGTATACAGCCCACCCTCACCGGAACACCACCGTCCGATTCCCGTACACCATCACCCTGCTCTCGCTGTGCCACTTCACCGCGTGCGCCAGCACCTGCGCCTCCACGTCCCGCCCCACCGTCACCAGCTCCTCCGGGTCGAGTGAGTGGTCGACCCGGACCACGTCCTGGTCGATGATCTGGCCCTCGTCCAGTTCCGGCGTGACGTAGTGCGCCGTGGCGCCCACGAGCTTCACCCCTCGGTCGTACGCCTGCTGGTAGGGGCGGGCGCCCTTGAAACTGGGGAGGAAGGAGTGGTGGATGTTGATGGCGTGGCCCTCCAGCTGCTTGCAGAGGTCGTCGGAGAGGATCTGCATGTAGCGGGCCAGGACCACCAGGTCGATGTCCAACTCCCGTACCAGTTCGAGGAGTTGTGCTTCCGCGTCGGCCTTCGTGTCCCTGGTGACCGGGATGTGGTGGAAGGGGATGCCGTATGTCTCGGCGAGGCCCTCGAAGTCGCGGTGGTTGGAGACGATCGCCGGGATCTCGATGTTGAGGGCGCCGGTGCGCTTGCGGAACAGCAGGTCGTTGAGGCAGTGGCCGAACTTGGACACCATGATCAGGGTCCGGGTGGGGGTGGCGGCGTCCCGGAGGGACCAGGAGATGCGATACGCCTCGGCCACCGGGCCGAATCGGTAACGCAGTGTTTTCAGGTCGGCGTTTGGATCGGAAACGTCGAAGTGGACCCTCATGAAGAAGCGGCCCTTGAGCCGATCATCGAATTGCTGGCTCTCCAGGATGTTGCCGGAGTTCCGGACGAGAAAGCCGCTCACGGCATGGACCAGTCCGGCGCTGTCCGGACACGAGAGGGTGAGGACGAATTCGCGGCCAGGGTGCGGTCGAGGGGACATGGGCGGCCTCCGTCGGTGCGTGTTGCGCAACATGGTGAGCGATACGCAACATGGTTGGGCCGGGCGCCGCTCGCGGTCAAGGGGCGGCCGGGCAATGGGAGGCATGGCGAAATCGTCATCTGCCAACCCCTTGACGTATGTCTGCACATTCGCCAGGGTGTTCCACCACAAGCAATACGGTGCACGATGCGCAACGAAATTCGCTCGAAGGGCTCCACACGTGGCAGACCTGTATGTGGACGGAGAATGGCGCGATGCGGTGGCCGGCGGTCACCGCGACATCCGCTGTCCCGCCGACGGCACGCTCACCGCGACCGTGTCCGAGGGAACGCGTCCCGACACCGAGGCCGCGATCGCCGCCGCCCGCCGCGCCTTCGACGAAGGACCCTGGCCGCGTACCCCCGAGCGGGAGCGCGGCGCGCTGCTGCTGCGCACCGCCGACATCCTTGAGCGCGACGCCAAGGAGTTCGCCCGCGCCGAGTCGCTGGACACCGGCAAGCGGCTGGTGGAGAGCGAGTACGACATCGCCGATGTCGTCTCCTGTTTCCGCTACTACGGCGGGATCGGCGGCACCGACGCCGGACGGGTCATCGACACCGGACGCGACGACGCCGTAAGTCGGGTCGTCTACGAGCCCGTTGGCGTGTGCGGGCTCATCACGCCCTGGAACTACCCACTGTTGCAGGCCAGTTGGAAGGTCGCTCCGGCGCTCCTCGCGGGGAACACGGTCGTACTCAAGCCGAGCGAGCTGACGCCCTCCACCTCCATCCTGCTGATGCGCGCGCTGGAGGAGGCCGGGCTTCCCGCCGGTGCCGCCAATCTCGTGCTCGGTGCCGGACCCGAGGCGGGGGCGCCGCTCTCCGAGGACCCCGCCGTCGACATGGTCTCCTTCACCGGGGGCCTTGAGACCGGCAAACGCATCATGGCCACCGCCGCCGCGACCGTGAAAAAGGTGGCGCTGGAGCTGGGCGGCAAGAACCCCAACGTCATCTTCGCCGACGCCGACTTCGAGACGGCCGTGGACTTCGCGCTCACGGCCGTCTTCCTGCACTCGGGCCAAGTCTGCTCGGCCGGCGCCCGGTTGATCGTCGAGGACTCGCTGCACGACCGGTTCGTGGACGAAGTCGTGCGGCGTGCGCGGCAGATCAGGCTCGGCGGGCCCTTCGATCCCGAGGCCGAGACCGGGGCGTTGATCTCCGCGCAGCACCTGGAGAAGGTCGAGGCGTATGTCGCGGCCGGGATCGCCGAGGGCGCCGTGCTGCGCTGCGGTGGTGAGCGGCCCGTCGAACTCGCCCTCGCCGACGGGCACTTCTACCCGCCGACCGTGCTCGACGCGTGCACGCAGGACATGCGGGTGGTGCACGAGGAGTCCTTCGGGCCGGTGCTGACCGTCGAGCGGTTCACCGACGAGGACGACGCCGTACGCATCGCCAACGACACCGAGTACGGACTCGCCGGCGCCGTCTGGACGCAGGACGCTGGGAAGGCCCAGCGGGTCGCCCGGCGGCTGCGGCACGGCACGGTGTGGATCAACGACTACCACCCCTATGTGCCGCAAGCGGAATGGGGTGGCTTCGGACACTCGGGCGTGGGCCGGGAGTTGGGACCGACCGGCCTGGACGAGTACCGAGAGCCCAAGCACATCTGGCAGAACATCCAACCCCGGCCGCAACACTGGTTCCGCGGCTGAACGCCGAAAAGAGGTCGATCGTGACCCCAGCACAGACCGAGGTGCCGCAGCGGCGCGGCACTCCCCAGGACTCGGCCCCCACCCCGGTCATATCCGTGCGCAAGCTGTGGAAGGTGTTCGGGCCGAAGGCAGAGCAGGTACCCGATTCCGAGGAACTGTGCGGGCTCACACGCCGTGAGCTGATGGACCGCACCGGCTGCACCGCCGCCGTACGCGATGTGAACTTCGAGGTCTCGCCCGGCGAGGTCTTCGTCGTCATGGGGCTGTCCGGCTCCGGGAAGTCCACCCTGGTGCGATGTCTGACCCGGCTGATCGAACCCACCGCCGGTGAGATCGTCTTCGAGGGCGAGGACATCCGGGACGCGGACGCCAAGCGGCTGCGCGAGCTGCGGCGCCGTAAGTTCTCCATGGTCTTCCAGCACTTCGGGCTGCTGCCGCACCGCAGGGTCGTCGACAACGTGTCGTTCGGCCTGGAGATCCGCGGCATGAGCAAGGCCGAGCGCACCAAACGGGCCCTGGAAGTCGTCGAGTTGGTCGGACTGTCGGGGTACGAGAACTCCTACCCCGACCAGCTCTCCGGCGGTATGCAGCAACGCGTCGGTCTCGCAAGGGCGTTGGCCGGTGACCCGGACGTGCTCCTCTTCGACGAGCCGTTCTCCGCGCTCGACCCGCTGATCCGCCGTGACATGCAGAACGAGGTCATCCGGCTGCACCACGAGGTCGGCAAGACCATGGTGTTCATCACCCACGACCTGTCCGAGGCCCTCAAGTTGGGCGACCGCATCCTCATCATGCGCGACGGCAAGATGGTGCAGTGCGGTACGGGCGACGAACTGGTCGGCGCCCCCGCCGACGACTACGTACGGGAATTCGTGAAGGACGTGCCGCGCGGTGACGTCCTCACCCTGCGCTGGATCATGCGCCCCGCCGTGGACGGAGACGCCCTGGACGGGCCCGAGTTGGGCCCGGACGTCGTAGTGCGGGAAGCCACCCGTGCCGTACTCGCGGCCGACAAGCCGGTCAAGGTCGTCGAGAACGGCAAGTTGCTCGGCATCGTCGGCGACGAGGAGATCCTCGCGGTCGTCGCCGGGCAGGAAGGCGACGCGTGATGACCGTCGCCGTGGAGAAGCCGGAGCCCGCACAGCAAGTCGCGGACACCGCACCGGAGTTGAAGAGCCCGCGACGCAAGGTGACCCGGCCCATGATGGTGGGCGCGATCCTCGTCGTGTGGCTGGTGCTGTTCGCCGTGCTGCGCGGCAAGCAGACGCTGACGCTCGCGGCGGCCGATCTCACCGGGCTGCACCGGTGGTTCAACGACCTCAACGACTCGGTCGGTGCCAACCGCAACTCCAACCCGCTCTTCCTCTACTTCTTCAACGAGATCCGCCTGGTCATCGACAACCTGGTGACCTTCGTCCAGGACCTGATCTCGCAGCCGAGCGGCGACCGCCCGCTGCCGCAGATCGGCTGGCTCGGTGTCGTCGGCATCGCCGGCTTCGCATCCTGGGCCGTGGGCAACTGGCGGGTCGCGCTCCTCGCCATGGCCGGCTTCGCCTTCTTCGGGCTGCAGGGGCTGTGGCAGGAGAGCATGGACACCCTGGCGCTCACCCTCTCCGCGGTCCTCGTGGCGCTGCTGTTCGCGATCCCGCTGGGCGTGTGGGCGGGGCTGTCCGACCGGTTCAACCGGATCATGACGCCCTTCCTGGACTTCATGCAGACGATGCCGACCTTCGTCTACCTGGCCCCGCTGACCCTGTTCTTCCTCATCGGCCCGGCCTCCGCCGTGATCGCCACGGTGATCTACGCGGCCCCGCCGGCGATCCGCATCACCGCGCACGGCATCCGCTCCGTACCGGAGACGACCGTGGAAGCGGCGGATTCCATGGGGTCGACGCGCTGGCAGTCACTGCTCAAGGTGCTGCTGCCGATGGCCAAGCGGACCGTGGTGATGGGCGTCAACCAGACCATCATGGCCGCACTCGCGATGGTCACCATCGCGGCCCTGATCGACGCGCCCGGACTCGGCAAGACCGTCATGCAGGCACTGCAGACGCTCGACGTCGGTACGGCCTTCAACGCCGGCCTGGCCATCGTGATCATGGCCATCGTCCTCGACCGCGTCACGACGGCGTCGAGCACCCGCACGGAACAGGCCCGGAACTCGACCGGCCGCTTCCTCAAGTGGCGCCGACCGCTGCTCGGAGCGGGCGCGGTGGGTGTCGTGGTCCTGATCTACCTGTCTCACACCTACCTGTGGGCGGCGCAGTTCCCCGGCGACGGCAGCACCGGCACCCACATCACGAAGGCCGCGAACAGCGTGACGACGTGGGTGCAGGACAACCTGTCGGGCGTCACCAACGCCTTCCGCAACGCGCTCACCAACGGTCTGCTCAACCCGTTCCAGTCGCTGCTCACCGACTCGCCGTGGTGGCTCGTCGGCGCGGCGCTCGTCGGGATCGGCCTGGTGGTCGGCGGCTGGCGCTCCGGGGTCACAACTGCCGTCTGCGTGGGGCTACTTGTCGGCACCGGAGTGTGGTCGGACGCCATGACCACGCTGGCCTCGACCGTCGTGGCGACCGTGATCGTGATGCTGTTCGGCATCGCCTTCGGCGTGTGGATGGGGCGCAGCGCGATGGTGGACCGGCTGCTCAGGCCGACGCTGGACGCGGCGCAGGTCATGCCGCCGTTCGTCTATCTCGTGCCGTTCCTCGCGCTGTTCGGGGCGACCCGCTTCACCGCGATCGTCGCCGCCGTCGTGTACGCGGTACCGGTCGCCATCAAGATCACCGCGGACGGGGTGCGGGCCGTGCCCGAGACCACCGTCGAGGCGGCCACCGCGGCCGGGTGCAACACCTGGCAGATCATCACCAAGGTTCAACTCCCGATGGCACGCAGCGCCTTGACCCTCGCGACCAACCAGGGCCTGATCTACGTGCTGTCGATGGTTGTTGTGGGCGGCCTGGTGGGAGCCGGCGCCCTCGGCTACGACGTCGTGGCCGGATTCTCGCAGGGCGAGCTGTACGGCAAGGGGCTGGCGGCGGGGCTCGCCATCGTGCTGCTCGGAGTCATGTTCGACCGGATCACTCAGGCGGCCGCGCGCCGAACCAGCGCTTAAAGGAGCACGACACCATGGCAAGACACTGGCGAACCGGCGCGGCCGGCCTGGCCGTCCTCGGCCTCACCCTCACCGCGTGCGGCGGGGCGAAGGTCGGCGACACCTCCTCGGGATCGAGCAGCAGCTCGGGCAAGTGCGGCACCTTCAACCTCGCGGTCAACCCGTGGGTGGGCTACGAGGCGGACGCGGCGGTCGTCGCGTACGTCGCGCAGCACCAACTCGGCTGTACGGTCGAGAAGAAGGACCTGAAGGAAGAGATCGCCTGGCAGGGCTTCGGCACCGGCGAGGTCGACGCGGTCCTGGAGAACTGGGGTCACGACGACCTCAAGAAGAAGTACATCACCGGCCAGAAGACCGCCGTCGAGGCCGGCCAGACCGGCAACAAGGGCATCATCGGCTGGTACGTACCGCCGTGGCTCGCGAAAGCCCACCCCGACATCCTCAACTACAAGAACCTGAACAAGTACGCGTCCAAGTTCAAGACCTCCGAGTCGGGCGGCAAGGGCCAACTCCTCGACGGAGACCCGTCGTACGTCACCAACGACGCCGCGCTGGTGAAGAACCTGAAGCTGGACTTCAAGGTGGTGTACGCGGGCAGCGAGACCGCGCTCATCCAGGCCTTCCGCACCGCCGAGAAGAACAAGCAGTGGGTCATCGGCTACTTCTACGAGCCGCAGTGGTTCCTCTCCGAGGTCGCGCTCAAGAAGGTGTCGCTGCCCGCGTACACGACAGGTTGTGACGCCGTCGCGTCGAAGATCGCCTGCGACTATCCCGTCTACGACCTCGACAAGATCGTCAGCGCGAAGTTCGCCAAGTCGGGCAGCCCCGCCTACAACCTGGTGAAGAACTTCAACTGGACGAACGAGGACCAGAACACCGTGGCCAAGTACATAGCGCAGGACAAGCTGACCGACGACGCCGCGGCGAAGAAGTGGGTCGACGCCAACAAGGCCAAGGTCGACGCCTGGCTCAAGTAGGCGGCGGCACAAGACGGTTGACCATGCCCGGTGGGCGGTGCGCGCAGATGCGTACCGCCCGTCGGGCATCGCCGTGTTCCGGCCGGTGACAGGGGCGCCGTCCGACGTCACGGGACCCCTTGACACCCACTCCTCGCGCCGGGCACATTGAGTTGCGCAACCTGAAGCATGTTGCGCAGACAGCAACCGGATTGCTTTCTAGCCGGAGGTGCGGCGATGGCGGGACCCCGAGTGGTCATCATCGGAGCGGGCGTCGTGGGGGCGGCGCTCGCGGACGAGATCTCCGCACGAGGCTGGACCGAAGTGACCGTGGTCGACCAGGGCCCGCTGCCCGCCACCGGCGGCTCGTCCTCGCACGCCCCCGGACTGGTCTTCCAGACCAACTCCTCGAAGACCATGACCGAGTTGGCCCGCTACACGGTCGAGAAGTTCTGCTCCCTCGACGTCGACGGCAAGCCCTGCTTCCTCCAGGTCGGCGGCCTCGAAGTCGCCACCACCCCCGAGCGCGTCGCCGAACTCCACCGCCGCCACGGCTGGATCACCGCCTGGGGCATCGAGGCCCGCCTGCTCACCCCCGAGGAGTGCGTCGAGCACCACCCGCTGGTGAACCCGGAGCGGGTCCTCGGCGGCCTCCTGGTCCCCACCGACGGCCTCGCGAAAGCCGTCCTGGCCGTCGAGGCGCAGATCCGCCGGGCGACCGAGCGCGGCGTGACCTTCCTCGCCCGCCACGAAGTCCTCGACGTCCAGCGGGCCGACGGCCGCGTCACCGGCGTCCTCACCGACCAGGGCGAGCTCCCCGCCGACATCGTCGTGTGCTGCGCCGGCATCTGGGGCCCGAAGATCGCCCGCATGGTCGGCATGAACCTCCCGCTGACCCCGCTCGGTCACCAACTCGCCTGGACCGGTCCAGTACCCGCCCTCGCAGGCCAGACCGAGGAGGCCGTCCGCCCGATCCTGCGCCACCAGGACGCCGACCTCTACTACCGCGACCGCTTCGACGCCATCGGCATCGGCTACTACGGCCACCGCCCCATGCCCATCTCGGCCGACGACATCCTCTCGGTCGGCGAGGCCGACGACATGCCCTCCGTCCTCAAGTTCACGGAGGACGACTTCGCGCCCGCCTGGACGGAGACCCAGTCGCTGCTCCCCGCGACACGGGACGCGAAGGTCGAGGAGGGCATCAACGGCCTGTTCTCCTTCACCACCGACAACTTCCCCCTCCTCGGGGAGAGTTCGGAGGTCAAGGGCTTCTGGGTCGCCGAGGCGGTCTGGGTCACGCACTCGGCGGGCGTCGGCCGCGCGATGGCCGAGTGGCTGGTCGACGGATACTGCTCGTCCTTCGACCTCCACGAGTGCGACGTCAACCGCTTCGAACAGCACCAACTCGCCCCCGAATACGTCCTGGCCCGCGACTGCCAGAACTTCGTCGAGGTCTACGACATCCTCCACCCCCTCCAGCCGTCCGGGAAGCCGCGCCCGATCCGCACCAGCCCCTTCCACACCCGCCAGCAGGAACACGGCGCGGTCTTCCTGGAGGCGAACGGCTGGGAGCGCCCCCAGTGGTACGAGGCCAACTCGGCCTTGCTGGAAGGCCGTTCGATCCCCACCCCCAACGACTGGGCCGCCCAGTACTGGTCGCCCATCGTCGGTGCCGAGGCGCAGGCCACCCGCGAGACCGTCGCGATGTACGACATGACGGCCCTCAAACGCCTGGAGGTGACCGGCCCCGGAGCCGCCGACTTCCTGGAGGCCCTGGTCACCGGCAAGGTCGCCAAATCGGTCGGCTCGGTGACGTACACCCTCCTGCTGGACGAGGACGGCGGCATCCGCAGCGACATCACCGTCGCCCGCCTGGCCCGCGACCGCTTCCAGGTCGGCGCCAACGGCAACCTCGACCTCGACTGGTTCACCCGCCACCTGCCCGCCGATGGAACGGTCCAGGTCCGCGACATCACCCCCGGCACCTGCTGCATCGGCCTGTGGGGCCCACTGGCACGCAAGGTCCTCCAGCCCCTGACGGACGAGGACTTCACGAACGAGGGCCTCAAATACTTCCGCGCCAAGCAGGCCTACATTGGAACGGTCCCGGTCACCGCCATGCGCCTCTCCTACGTCGGCGAACTCGGCTGGGAGCTGTACACCACCGCCGACCAGGGCCAGAAACTCTGGGACACCCTGTGGCAGGCGGCCAAGCCCCTCGGGGGTGTCATCGCGGGCCGCGGCGCCTTCAACAGCCTCCGCCTGGAGAAGGGTTACCGCTCCTTCGGCACCGACATGACCTACGAGCACGACCCCTACGAGGCCGGCGTCGGCTTCGCCGTCAAACTCGACAAGGGCGACTTCATTGGCAAGGCGGCACTGGAACGCCGAAAGACCGACGTGCGCCGCCGGTTGACCTGCCTGACCATCGACGACCCGCACTCCGTCGTCCTGGGCAAGGAACCGGTCTACGACGGCGAGCGCGCCGTCGGCTACGTCACCAGCGCCGCCTACGGCTACACCATCGGCAAGGGCATCGCCTACGCCTGGCTCCCGGCCGAACTCGCCACCCCCGGCACCACGTTGCACATCGGCTACTTCGACCAGCGCGTCGAGGCCGTCGTGGCCGAGGAGCCGTTGTTCGACCCGACGATGTCCCGCCTCCGCGGCTAGCCGGAAGGACGCGAACGCCGTATGAACGCGCTGAACACCCCCTTGGCGGAACTGGATCCCGAGGTCCACGCCGCGCTCCGCGCCGAACTGCACCGCCAGCAGTCCACGTTGGAGATGATCGCCTCCGAGAACTTCGCGCCCTCCGCCGTGCTGGAGGCGCAGGGCTCGGTTCTCACCAACAAGTACGCGGAGGGCTACCCCGGCCGCCGCTACTACGGCGGCTGCGAACACGTCGACGTCACCGAGCGGTTGGCCATCGAGCGGGTCAAGTCCCTGTTCGGGGCGGGCTTCGCGAATGTCCAGCCGCACTCGGGCGCGCAGGCCAACACGGCAGTGTTCTTCGCCCTGTTGAAGCCAGGCGACACGATCCTCGGCCTTGACCTCGCCCACGGCGGACACCTCACCCACGGCATGCGCCTCAACTACAGCGGCAAGATGCTGAACGTGGTGCCGTACCACGTGGGGGAGACCGACAACCTGGTCGACATGGACGAGGTGGAGCGCCTCGCGAAGGAACACCGCCCCCAGATGATCATCGCCGGATGGTCGGCGTATCCACGGCAGTTGGACTTCGCGGCGTTCCGGCGGATCGCCGACGAGGTGGGTGCCCTGCTGATGGTCGACATGGCGCACTTCGCGGGCCTCGTCGCCGCAGGCCTGCACCCCAACCCCGTCCCGCACGCCCACGTGACCACGACGACAACACACAAAACCCTCGGCGGCCCGCGCGGCGGAGTCATCCTCACCAACGAGGCCGACCTCGCCAAGAAGATCAACTCGGCGGTGTTTCCCGGGATGCAGGGCGGCCCCCTGGAGCATGTCATCGCCGCGAAGGCGGTGTCGTTCAAGGTCGCGGCGTCACCGGAGTTCGCGGAACGCCAGTCCCGCACGCTGGCCGGCTCCCGCATCCTCGCGGAACGCCTGACCCGAGCCGATGTGGCAGCCACTGGGGTGAAGGTCCTCACCGGTGGCACGGACGTGCACCTGGTCCTGGTGGACCTGCGCGACTCGGAGTTGGACGGCAGGCAGGCGGAAGACCTGCTCGACGAGATCGGCATCACCGTCAACCGCAACGCAGTGCCCTTCGACCCGCGCCCGCCCATGGTCACGTCCGGCCTGCGCATCGGCACCCCGGCGCTGGCCACGCGAGGCTTCACGGAGGAGGACTTCGCCGAGGTCTCCGACGTGATCGCACTGGCCCTCCAACCGGCCCCGGACATCGCGGACTTGCGCGCCCGCACGGAGGCACTGGCCGCGAAGCACCCGCTCTACCCGCACCTGTCCGAGGAAGGCGACCGCCGATGACCCCCCGCACCCCGGGCGCAGACCTCCCCGAACACCCCGACTGGCTCTGGCGCACACCCGAGCCGAAACGCTCGTACGACGTCGTCATCGTGGGCGGCGGCGGCCACGGCCTCGCGACCGCCCACTACTTGGCGAAGAACCACGGCATCACCAACGTCGCGGTGCTGGAGAAGGGCTGGCTGGCGGGCGGCAACATGGCCCGCAACACCACGATCATCCGGTCCAACTACCTCTGGGACGAGAGCGCGGGCATCTACGAACACTCGCTCAAACTCTGGGAGGGCCTGGAGGAAGAGCTGGACTACCCGATCCTCTTCTCCCAGCGCGGAGTCCTCAACCTCACCCACAGTCTGCAGGACGTCCGCGACAGCGTGCGCCGAGTCGAGGCGAACCGCCTCAACGGCGTGGACGCGGAATGGCTCGACGAACGGCAGGTCAAGGAGGTCTGCCCGATCGTCAACACCTCACCGGACGTGCGGTATCCAGTGATGGGCGGCACCTACCAACCACGTGCGGGCATCGCCAAACACGACCACGTGGCGTGGGGCCTGGCCCGCTCCGCCGACGCGGCCGGCATCGACCTCATCCAGAACTGCGAAGTCACGGGCCTGGAGATAGTCGACGGCAGGGTGGTGGGCGTACAGACCACACTCGGCCCGATATCGGCGGGCAAGGTAGCGCTCTGCTCGGCAGGCCACACGTCCGTCCTGGCAGCGATGGCGGGCATCCAACTCCCGCTCCAAAGCCACCCGTTGCAGGCACTGGTGTCGGAACTCCTTGAACCCGTCCACCCCACGGTGGTCATGTCCAACGCGGTCCATGTGTACGTGAGCCAGGCGCACAAGGGCGAGTTGGTGATGGGCGCGGGCATCGACTCGTACAACTCCTACACCCAGCGTGGAGCGTTCCACATCATCGAGGAACAGATGGCCGCGGCTCTGGAGCTGTTCCCGGTCTTCGCCCGGGCGCATGTGCTGCGCACCTGGGGCGGCATCGTGGACGTGACCCCGGACGCGTCACCGATCGTAGGCCTGACTCCGGTGGACAACCTGTACCTCAACTGCGGCTGGGGAACCGGCGGTTTCAAAGCCACCCCGGGCGTCGGCTGGGTCTACGCCCACACCATCGCCCACGACACCCCTCACCACCTCAACGCCCCCTTCTCGCTCGACCGTTTCACCACCGGCGCGCTCGTCGACGAGCACGGCGCCGCCGCGGTGGCCCACTAGGGAGCCCAACCATGCTGCTGATCCCCTGCCCCTGGTGCGGGCCCCGCGACGAGGCCGAGTACCACTACGGCGGCCAGGCCCACGTCGCCTACCCGGAGACCCCGGCCGACCTGACCGACGAGGAGTGGGCACGCTACCTGTTCTTCCGCGACAACCCCAAGGGCCCCTTCGCGGAACGCTGGAACCACGCGGCGGGTTGCCGCCGATGGTTCAACGCGGTGCGGGACACGGCGACGAACGAGATCCTGGGGGTGTACCGGGCGGGTGAGGAGCGGCCAACGCTGAGTGGGCGGGGGGCGGTTGCCGATTCTCCGGTCCTCTCCGAGCCACGTCCGACGGCCGCTGTTCAGCGCGGGTCGGCAACTTCAGTCGGTCCGGCGTCCACTGTTCAGCGCAGGCCCGCAAATTCAGCCCGTCCGGCGTTTGAGGACGAGGCCCCTTCAGGGCCGACGGGGGTCCAGGGGGCGGAGCCCCCTGGGAGCGGGGTCGAAGGGGCAGAGCCCCTGGAGGATGGGACGGGTAAGGGCGGCGGGGGCGCTGCATCCATCAGCGGCTCTGCCGCGGGCCATCCGTTCCGCCACCCCATCCGCGGCCGAATCCACCGAGACACCCCCCTCACCTTCACCTTCGACGGCACCGAATACCAGGGCTGCAAAGGCGACACCCTCGCTTCCGCCCTCCTCGCGAACGGTGTCATCCAAACCGGCACCAGCATCAAACTCGGCCGCCCCCGAGGCATCTTCACCGCCGGAGTCGAAGAACCCAACGCCGTCATCCAGATCGAGGCCCCGTTCCCCGAGCCCATGCTCCCCGCGACAACGGTCGAGCTCTACGACGGCCTGGTCGCCACCAGCCTCCCCGGCCAGGGCCGCCTGGCCACGGAACCCGACCCGGCCCGCTACGACGCCGCCCACGCCCACTGCGACCTGCTCGTGGTCGGCGCAGGCCCGGCCGGCCTCGCCGCCGCGGCCGCCGCCGCCCGCACCGGAGCCCGGGTAATCCTCGCCGACGACCGCCCCGAACTGGGCGGCAGCCTCCTGGACACGGCCCAACACCTCGACTGGGTAGGCGGGTTGAGCGAGATGCTCGCCGCCGCCCCCGAGGTCCGCATCCTCCGCCGCACCACAGTCTTCGGCCACTACGACGACAACCACCTCCTGGCCGTGGAACGCCGCACGAACCACCTGGGCGCTGCAGCCCCCACCCACGTCTCCCGAGAACGCGTCTGGCGCATCCGAGCCCGCCGAGTAGTCCTGGCAACCGGCGCCCACGAACGCTCCCTCGCCTTCCCGGACAACGACCGCCCCGGGGTAATGCTCGCAGCGTCGGCCCGCGCGTACATCAATCGCTACGGCGTTCTACCGGGTGGCCGAGCCGTGGTCTTCACCACCAACGACAGTGCGTACGCGGCCGCGTTGGACCTGGCGGCGGCAGGCGTAGAGATCGCGGCGATAGTGGACACCCGCCCGTCTGAACCGGACGAGTGGGCGAGCCGGGCCCGCGAGGCAGGCATCGAAGTACTGCCCGGACACGCAGTCGTGGGCACCGATGGCGCCCCACGCCTGACCGCCGTAACAGTCGCCCCGTACGGCGAAACCCCGGCCACGACAAGGCAGTTCACCGCAGACCTCCTCCTGGTCTCCGGCGGCTGGAACCCGGTCGCCCACCTCTTCAGCCAGGCAGGCGGCAAACTCCGCTACGACGACACCCTCGGCACCTTCGTCCCCGACACCTGCCGCCAGCTGGTAGAGGTCGCGGGCAGCGCGAACGGTGAATTCGACCTGGCCGGAACCCTGTTGCAGGGCGCAGCCGCAGGCACCCGAGCGATAGAGGCCGAGGGCTACGCCGCCGAACTGCCCTCCCTGCCCCAGGTGACCACAGAACCGCACACCCCCGCGATGCAGGTCTTCGTCGTCCCCGGCCCCACCGACGCCCCCAGCTTCGTGGACCTCCAACGAGACGTCACCGTCGCCGACTTGACCCGAGCCACCGCCGCCGGCCTCAACTCGGTCGAGCACACCAAGCGCTACACGACGGCCGGCACGGCCAACGACCAGGGCAAGACCTCAGGCGTCCTGGCCGGCGGAGTGGTGGCCGAACTCCTCGGCGTGGACGTGTCGTTGCTCGGCACGACCACTTTCCGCCCGCCGTACACGCCGGTGTCCTTCGCCACCCTCGCCGGCCGCGACCGGGGCGCGCTGCACGACCCGATCCGTACGACCGCGCTGCACGACTGGCACGTCATGCAGGGCGCGTTGTTCGAGAACGTCGGCCAGTGGAAACGGCCTTGGTACTACCCGCGTGACGGCGAGAGCATGGAGACCGCAGTCCTGCGCGAGTGCGCGGCGGCCCGCGAGGGCGTCGCCTTCATGGACGGTTCCACCCTCGGCAAGATCGACGTACAGGGCCCGGACGCACCCGTCTTCCTCGACCGGCTCTACACCAACATGATGAGCAACGTGAAGGTCGGCATGATCCGTTACGGCGTCATGTGCCGTCCGGACGGCATGGTCTTCGACGACGGCACGGCCATCCGCCTCGCTCCGGACCGCTATCTGGTCACCACGACCACGGGCAACGCGGCCGCCGTTCTGGACTGGATGGAGGAGTGGCACCAGACCGAGTGGCCCGAACTCCGCGTCCACTGCGCCTCGGTGACCGAGCAGTGGGCCACCGTCGCCCTGGTCGGCCCCCGCTCCCGCGAGGTGCTCGGCTCGCTGGCACCCCAACTGGCCGTCGCCAACGACGACTTCCCCTTCATGGCGTGGCGGGACACGATCGTCGCCGGCATCGAGGCCAGGGTGTGCCGGATCAGCTTCTCCGGTGAACTCGCCTACGAGATCAACGTGTCACCGTGGGAGGCCCTCGCCCTGTGGGAGGCGCTGTACGAGGCCGGTGCCCCCTTCGGCATCACCCCGTACGGTACCGAGACCATGCACGTCCTGCGCGCCGAGAAGGGCTACCCGATCATCGGCCAGGACACCGACGGCACCGTGACTCCCCAGGATCTCGGCATGAGTTGGGCAGTGTCGAAGAAGAAGCCCGACTTCATCGGCAAGCGTTCCTTCGCCCGAGCCGACGCCGTCCGCCCCGACCGCAAACACCTCGTCGGGCTTCTCCCCGAGGACCCCGCCACCTTCCTCCCCGAGGGCACCCAACTGATCGCGGACAGCGTGCTGCCCGCCCCGCCTGTCCCGATGCTCGGCCACGTCACCTCCAGCTACCGCAGCGCCGCCCTCGGCCGCACCTTCGCCCTCGCCCTGATCAAGGGCGGCCGCGACCGCATCGGCGAACGCCTCTACGCCCCGGTGGGCGACCAGCTGATCCCGGTCACCGTCGCAAGCCCCGTCCTCTACGACCCCGAGGGAGCCCGCCGCGATGGCTGACACCGCCCTTTCCGTCCCGCGCCGCAGCCCCCTCGCGGGCGCCGCCGACCGACTGGCGGCCACGACCCGTTCCTCCGGCCGCACGGTCCGGTTGGCCGAACTGCCCTTCCTGGCCCAGGTGAACCTCCGGCTCGACGCGAAGGGCGCGGCGGCGGACGCCGTAGGACTCGCGCTCGGTCTGTCCCTGCCTCTTGAGCCCAACACGGTCGTGCAGGCAGAGGAGTTGACCGTGCTGTGGCTCGGCCCGGACGAGTGGCTGGTGGTCGGACCGCCGGACACCCAGCGGGACGTGGAGCACCGGATCCGGGCGGCGGCCGGGGACGAACACAGCGCCGTCACCGACGTCTCCGCCCAGCGCACCACCCTCCTCGTCTCCGGCGCCCGCGCCCGCGAACTGCTGGCCCACGGCTGCCCGTTGGACCTGCACCCGCGAGCCTTCGGTCCCGGACGCTGCGCCCAGACCACCCTGGCCCGCGCTCAGGTCGTCCTGGTCGCCCGGGACGAACCCGGCGCCGGATTCTGGGTGTTGGTCCGTTCGTCCTTCGCCGGGTATCTGACGGACTGGCTGCTGGACGCGGCGGCGGAGTACGTGCGGAGCGGCTGAACCAGCCGCACGCCGAAGGCCGTTCGTCCGTCACCGGCAGGACGGCCTTCCGCATGCCAGTGGTTGTGCCGGCGGTGTCAGGCGACGGCCTGGCCGACCTCCACCTCGTCGAGGCGCTTGCTCCTGGGGATCAGAGCGACGAGCAGCGCGCCCGCGGCGACGCAACCGACCACCAGCCAGAGCCCGTTGGTGAAACCGGCGTCGAGGTAGAACTGGGTGCCCTTGAGGACCGCCCCGTGCTGCGCCATCACGACGAAGGCCAGTTGGGAGACGACGATCTGGGCGACGCCCTGGCCGAGGGTCTGGACGCCGTTGGCGAGTGCCTGTTCCTCGGGGGTGACGACCTCGATGATCATGATGGGCGCGATGGCCATCACGATGCCCGTGCCCAGCCCCGCGATCACGCCCATCTCGATGATCTGCGGGGCGCTGTGGTGCAGATGGGTGCCGATGCCGTAGCCGAGGACCGCGAGCGCGGCGCCGGTACCCAGGAGGATGCGTGCGTCGACCCGGCGGGAGAGCAGGCCGGTACCGACGGCCCCCACGATGATCATGGCGCTGATCGGGCTGGTGACGATGGCGTTGTGGGTTCCCGACCAGCCCAGGCCCGCCGAGACGGTGGGGATGTTCGGCATCAGGATCAGCAGCTGGATCACCACGCCGACGGCGCTGAGCGAGCCGGCCGCGATGGAGGTGGCGTGGAGAACGGTCCACACCGGGCGGCGTCGGGTCATGGAGAGCGGGAACAGGGGCTCCGCGACCCGCCGTTCGACGAGGACGAAGGTGATCAGCGCGATCGCCGCCCCGACGACATAGCCGATGAACCTGCCGCTGCCCCAGCCCCAGTGCGAGCCTTGGCCGACGGCGTAGATGAGCGCCGTGACGCCGCCGCCGAGGAGGATTCCGCCGGCCCAGTCCATCCGGCCGGCCGCCGCACGGATGGGACTCTCCGGCACGAAGACCGCGACCAGCAGGAAGCTGACGGCGGTGCTGATGGCCATGAACCACAGGACGCCGCGGAAGCCGTGGTCGTCCAGCAGCCAGCCGGACAGGAACGGTCCACCGAACGCGACGAGACCGACACCGCCGGCCAGGATCCCGCTGGCGACCCCGACCCACTTGCGCGGGAACACGTCACGGGTGATGGCGTAGGCGAGCGGGGCGCTGGCGGCGTAGATGCCCGCGATGCCGCGGCCGATCAGCAGGGTGCGGTAGTCGGTGGCGACGGCGGCGACCAGGTCGCCGATGAAGCCGAGCCCCGTGGCGGCGAGCAGGACGCGCTTCTTGCCGAAGACGGCGGCGGCCTTGACGGCGAACGGCAGGAAGAACGTCCCGGTCAGCAGGGTCATCAGGGTGAACCACGCGATCTCGGTGGTCCTGAAGTGGATCGCGACGTCGGCCTGCGCGATGCCGGACAACGCGGCGATGAGCGCGACCAGTTGGACGGTCCATACGAGAGCGACGATGACGAGGACATTGCGGGTCGTCGAGGGTGATCTTTCCTCGTCCCGTGGGGGAGTGAGCTGGGTCTGGGACATCGGCGGCCTTCCGTAAGTGAGCGGAGCGAAGGTCCAGAGAGCCGATAAATTAGACCTAACGGTCGGTACAATCAATGAGTTGCGCAAAAAGAAAGCTGACGTCGTGGCGGGCGTCGGCTCCGGGCCTGGTCAGCGATGTCGGGCCAAAGCTTTCGACTAAATCGTCAACAATAGCGTCGACGCTATTGCTCGCGGATCGACTGACAGCTACGTTCCTCGCCGTGCCTGCACGACCCCGATCCGGCGATCGAACGGAGTACCCAGCATGCCCAAGTTGTTCAGACGGTGTCGGTGGAACTCGGCCACCTCCATGGCCGCCCTCGCCGCAGTCGTCGCGCTGGTGACCGGTGCGGGCGTGGCGCTGGCCAACAGCACGACCGGCAGCGCGCAGGCCGCCAACTCGGCCTCGGCGAAGGCCGTTTCGGCGAGCACCCCGACCTCGGGCATCGCACCGGCCATGTCCTGCTCCGGCGTCGCCCAACTGGACCTGGCCGCCGCCGTCCCCGGCGTGCCCTTCGAGATCACCTCGGCCACCGAACTCGCCGCGAGCGCCAACGCCCTGGGAAACTGGGCCGCTTGTGACGTCAAGGGCGTGATCGCCCCGCAACTCCACTTCGAGATCAAGTTGCCCGAAGCCGGCTGGCAGGCCAACTACCTCCAGGTCGGCTGCGGCGGCCTCTGCGGCAACACCAGTGTCACCAGTGCCCCCGCCTCGGCCGGCTGCGTCCCGCTGACCACCGGCGCGTTCGCCGTCGCCTCCAGCGACGAGGGCCACTACCAGGGCGGCGGCCTGTTCTCCACCGACCCGACCCTGCGCGCCGACTTCGGCTACGAGTCCGACCACGAACTGGTCCAGGCCGCGAAGGCCGTCATCAAGCAGTACTACGGCCAGGCCGCCACCCACTCCTACTTCGACGGCTGCTCCCAGGGTGGCCACCAGGCCCTCACCGAGGCCCAGCGCTACCCGGCCGACTTCGACGGCATCATCGCCGGCGCCCCGGCCAACAACTTCACGGCGCTGAACACCTTCTCGCACGCCTGGACCGCCCAGTCCGTGTACCTGAACGGTGGCCCGGCGACCATCACCAACGCCGACCTCCACCAGGCCGTGCTCAAGGGCTGCGGCGCCCCCGCCGACGGCATCATCGCCGACCCGCTGAGCTGCACCTGGGACCCCGGCACCATCCAGTGCGGGGCCGGCCAGACCTCGACCTCCGACGCGTACTGCCTGACCGCCGACCAGGTCACCACCCTGCGCCGCATCTACGCCGGACCGACCGATGAGCACGGCCAACTCCTCTACCCCGGCTACCAGTTGCGCGGCTCCGAGCTGAACTGGGCCGGGATCATCACCCCGGCCGCCGCCACCGGTGCCAGCGGCGACATCAGCTTCGTCCGGGAGACCCTGCGCTACCAGATCTTCGACAGCCCGCAGCCGACCCTGACGTACAAGGACATCAAGTTCACGGCCACCTACTACAAGAAGGTCATGCGGCTGGGCGAGGGCATGTACGACGCCACCGACCCCGACCTCACCGCGTTCAAGAAGGCCGGCGGCAAGCTGATCCTCTGGCACGGCCTGGGCGACCAGCACATCCCGGCCGTGGGAACGATGGCCTACTACAAGGCAGTTGAGAAGATCATGGGCGGCGAGACGGACACCAAGACCTTCGCCCGCCTCTTCCTGCTCCCCGGCGTCGCACACTGCGGCGGCGGCCAGGGCCCCGACACCTTCGACGCGCTGACGGCGATCACCGACTGGGTCACGAAGGGCGACGCCCCGGCGAGCCTGACGACCAAGTCGGTCGACAGCAGCGGGAACACCACCGCCTCCCGCCCGGTCTACCCCTTCCCGTACCACGCCAAGAACACCACCGGCGGCCCGGCCACCGACGCGAGCAGCTACACGCCCGTCAAGTCCACCGCCGAGGCCGGCCTCAAGCTCGACTGGCTCGGTTCCTTCCGCTCCGGCTACGAGACGGTCGGCAACTGGGTGGGCGGCAAGTGGGTCGTCACCAAGGGCAAGAACTGACGTACAACGAGGGCTGATTGAGAACGAGGGTCGATTGAGATGGCGCGGCCTCCGGTTTGAACCGGGGGCCGCGTCGCCTGGGATCAGAGTTCCCGCAGCAGCTCGGCGAGACGCGCCGTGACGGTTTCCGCCGCGCGACGGCCCTACTCAACGTCGCCGTCCACCCCCAGTACGGCCAGAGCTTCTTCGGTACGGCGAGCGCGCTGAGCTTCGTCGTCACGCTGATGGTGATCGTCACGGCGGTCCCGCTGATGAGCTGGCTGCGCCGACGGGAGGTACCGATGTGAGCGCAATCGCCTTGAAGACCAGGGGGTTGTCCGGTACGAGTGCCTGACTCTCTTCGCCATCCCCTGGATCCTCGTCCCGTTCTGGCTGCTGATCGTCAACTCCCTGAAGACGGAGGGCGATGCGAGCGTCCTGTCGATGAGCTGGCCCACGCACTGGAGCACCGGGGCGAATTACCACACGGTGATCGACAAGGGCTCGTACTTCACAGGCCTGCGCAACAGTGCGCTGCCGGCCGTCCCGACGATTCTCGCCGTGCTGCTGCCCGGCTCCATGGCGGCCTGGGCGTACGCCCGTTCCGACTCGCGGACGCTGCGGTTCGCGTACTACACGTCCGCGCTGTCGATCGTGCTGCCCCCGACGATCATCCCGACGATCTACGTCCTCACCCAGCTCGGCCTCAACGGATCGCGTCTCGGCTACCTGCTGGTGATCGCCGGCACCCGGCTCGGGGCGGTGATCTTCCTGGCCACCGGCTTCGTGCGCTTCCCGCTGCGTGGCTCCCAGGCGGCCACGCTGCCGCTGACGTTGTACTCCTTCGCCTCCTCGTCCACGCACGGTGTCAGCTGGAATCTGGTGTTCGCTCATGTAGTGCTGACCAGCCTGCCGCTCGTCCTCGTCCACCTCGTCCTGCAGCGCCGCGTCCTCGCGGGCCTCACGGAAGGAGGTGTCACGGGCTGAGTGCCCTCGTCAGGACACACAACCCACGTGCGCCAGCGCCTGCTTGAGCAACACCCCGTGCCCGCCCGGCATTTCGCTCCGCAGCGCCTCCGAGGCAGCCTCCTCGGGGCTGAACCAGACGAGGTCCAGGGCGTCTTGGCGGGGCCGGCAGTCGCCGGTGACCGGTACGACGTAGGCGAGGGACACCGCGTGCTGGCGGGGGTCGTGGTACGGCGTGACGCCGTGCGTCGGGAAGTATTCGGCGACGGTGAACGGCTGCAGCGAGGTCGGGATCCGGGGCAGCGCGACCGGGCCGAGGTCCTTCTCCAGGTGACGCAGAAGGGCGTCGCGGACCCGCTCGTGGTGCAGTACGCGGCCGGAGACCAGGGTGCGGTTGACGGTGCCGTCGGGGCCGATGCGCAGCAGCAGTCCGATGCTGGTCACCTCCCCGTTGTCGTCGACGCGGACGGGCACCGCTTCGACGTAGAGGATCGGCATGCGGGCGCGTGCCTGTTCGAGGTCGTCGGCGGACAGCCAACCGGGCGTGGTATCGGTCATGTCAGACATTGCTTGATCATACTTTCAGTGTCCGTCGGATAGCCGGTAGACCCGGCGGGCATTGTCGGCCCCCGCCCAGCGTGCCAGCCGCAGAGCGTCGGGCAGGCCCAGTTCGTCGGCGTCCACCCGCTCCTGGAGCAGATCCCCCAGTCCCCGGCGGAACGCCAGTGCTCCGAGCCCATAGAACTCCGAAAGACCATAGGCGTCGGAGCTGTACAGCAGTTTGCGGAACGGTGTGATCTCCATCGCCTCTGCCAGCACCGCCCCCGCCCGGACCGGTCCAACGTGGTGCAGGGTGAGCCCCACATCCAGGTACACCTGTTCGAAGACGGCCGCCAGGTATCCGGCCTGACGCTGATACGGCCAGCAGTGCAGAAGCAGCACCGGGATCGTGCCGGCGGTCAGGTGCAGCCAGTCCGTGAGCAGGGCGGGGTCCGTGCGGTGCAGCCGGATGTCGTTGTCGCCGAACCCCGTGTGGAGTTGGAGCGGGAGCCCCAGGTCGACCGCGGTCCACAGCAACTGCCGTACCAGGACCGGGTCTTCGAGCCGCCCGCCACGGGCCAGCCAGACGCGGGCGGCCCCGGTCACCTCGGCGTCCGAGGGCCTGGCCGGGTCGAGATCGAACCCCGTCCGATACGCGGCCACCGACTTCACCGCCACCACCCCCGGCCGCCGCACCGCGTCCAGCGCGGCCGTCCGGAACGCGTCGGCATACCCGTCCGGCTCGACGCCCCGCGCGGCCACGGACTCCGCGACCGTCTCAAGTCGTACGACCTCATGCGTGATCGCGCCCGCCGCCTCCGCGAGTTCGGCGGGCGAGGTGATGCGGTGTGGTGCGAACCCCGTGTCGACGCAGAAGACGCCGGTACCCGCGGCGGCCAGGAAGCGCCGGTTGACCTCGTGCGGCCCCAACTCGGTTCGCCGGGCGAGGTATTCGTCCGCGGGCGCGTGCCGCTCCAGGTCCAACACCGGTGCGCAGTAACGGCGTACGGCGATGCCGACCGGGCTGTCGAACGGCGAGATCCCGCTACCGGGCCAGGCGTCGCCCTCGGTGAGGAGCGGCTCGAAGGCCGTCCGGTCCAGGTCCTCGGTGACGACTCCGTGGCAGTGGTGGTCCACCAACTCCAGCGCGGCGAGTGCCTCGTGGACCGGTCCAGTGGCCATCGTCAGTACCTCCAGCGGTACACGGCAGCCATGTGCTCGTCGTCCAGCTCCGCCACGGCCGCGATCTCGCCCTGTCGTACGGCGATCACCGCGTCGGCCAGGACCGGTCCAAGCGCGGCCCGCAGGTGTTCGTCCTTGCGGAACTCCACGACGGACTCGGCGAGGGAGGTCGGCAGTCGTCGTACGCCCCGGGTCCCGGCCTCCGAAGCGCCGAGGCGCGCGGGGTCGCCGGTGGTCTCCTCGGGCAGGGCGGCCGCGCTGGTCAGGCCGTCGAGGCCGGCGGCGATCAGGCAGCCGAGGGCGAGGTACGGGTTGGCGGCCAGGTCGACCGGCTTGACCTCCAGGTTCGCCGCCTGGGCGCGTTGGCCCGCTGTGCCGGTGACGACGCGTACCGCGGCCTCGCGGGTCTCGCGGCCCCAGGCGGTGAACACCCCGGCCCACTGGGAGGGTTGGAGACGGAAGTAGCTGACCGGGCTGGGCGCGGTCACGGCGGTGAGGGCCGGGAGGTGGGTGAGGACACCGGCCGCGAAGGACTCGGCGTCGGCCGTCATGCCGTAGCGACGGTCGCCCCCGGTGTGCAGGTTGGCGCCGTCGCGCCAGGCGGAGAGGTGGATGTGGCCGCCGTTGCCGACGCCCTGGGCGAAGACGGACGGCGTGAACGAGGCGCGCAGGCCGTGCCGCCCGGACACCGCGCGGATCGTCTGCCGTACGAGGACGCTGCGGTCTGCCGCCGCGACCGGGTCGAGCGCGCCGATCGACAGCTCGAACTGCCCGGCCGCGTACTCGGGATGGAACTGGTCCACATCGACACCCTGGGTCGCCAGGGCCGACAGCAACTCGGCGCCGTAGTCGCTGAGTTCGACCTGTCGGGTCGCGCCGTACGCCGGACCGGTCGTGGCGGGGACGAACGCGCCGTCGGGTGCCGTGGCCAGGCCGAGCGCCCACTCGATCTCGATGCCTGCCCGGAAGGTGAGTCCGTGCCGGCGCTGCGCGTCAACAACCGTACGGCGCAGGAAGGTTCGGCTGCAGCCGGGGTGCCGCTCGCCCTCCTGGGTGACGCGGTCGACCGGGGCCCAGGCCCAGCCGGGCTGCCCGGACAGGATGGCCAGGTGGTCGAGGTCGGGGTAGAGCCGCAGATCGCCGTCCGGGGAGCCGAGGACGTCGGTGGTGACGATGGAGTCGTTCGCGAGGAACGTGTCGAACACCGGAGACATGCCGACGCCCCAGGCCGCCGCCGAGGCGAGTTTCGCGGTCGGGACCGACTTCACCCGGCCTACGCCCGCGGTGTCGACGTAGGCCAGGACGATCCCGTGCACACCCCGCCCGGTCAGCTCCGCGGCCAGCGCGGTGGCGCGCTCGACCTCGCCGGGGCGGCCGCCGGGCAGGGGGTCGGCAAGGGTGGTCATACGTCCTCCACGGTCGCGTCCTGCACGGTCGGCGTCGCCGTCAGGGTTTCACGGCCACCGCGCCGAACTGCGGTACCACGGCCGGGGAGTCGGAGTCCGGGCGCCACCGCGAGCACGGCACCAGGCCCGGGTCGAGGAGGTCCAGCCCCTCGAAGAACGCGGCGACGTCCGCGCGCCCGCGGGCGATGATCGGAGGAGTGGCGTTCTCGTTCCAGAACTCCATGGCCGGGACGTTGCCCTCGCCGCCGAGATCGGCGTCGAACGTCGGGTGCGTCAGCACCAGGAAACTGCCCGAGGGGACCGCGGCCATGACCTTGCGTACGACCTCCCGGGCGTCCTCGGTGTCGAGGATGAAGTTGAGGATGCCCAGCATCATCACCGCGATGGGACGGTCGAAGTCCAGTGTGTCGGCGGCCCGTTGGACGATCGCCGCCGGGTCGTGCACGTCCGCGTCGATGTAGTCGGTGACGCCCTCGGACGTGCTGGTGAGCAGGGTGCGGGCGTGGATCAGCACCAGCGGGTCGTTGTCGACGTAGACGATGCGGGCGTCGGGTGCGACGCGCTGGGCGATCTCGTGGGTGTTGTCGACCGTCGGCAGTCCGGTGCCGATGTCGAGGAACTGCCGGACCCCGCGCTCGGTGGCGAGGAAGCGCACCGCGCGGCCGAGGAAGTCCCGGTCGGCGCGGGCCACTTCACGGATCACCGGGAACATTCCGGCGACGTGCTCGCCGACCCGCTGGTCGATCTCGTAGTTGTCCTTGCCGCCGATCCAGTAGTTCCACACGCGGGCGTTGTGCGCCACACCGGTGTTGAGCCGGGTCGGTCCCTCTGCCGGGGTGTCGCTGTCACTCACGTCGTTGCTCCTTGCTCGCCCGTCTGACCCGTCGACTCCATTGTGCCGTCAGGTGATCACTCGGCCCAAGTGTTCGCGACGATCGGGGCGAATGTTCCGGCGCGTGTTCTTCGGGAGCGGCGGACTCGGTGAACTGTCAGTCCAGGTTGTCGGGTTGGGCGGGAGGGGTCCGGCCGGCCAGGACGTCCTTCAGGTGCGAAGTGCCGGACTGCACGGCGGCCTTGGTCGTATCGGTCTCCGTGCCGTCGAGGCCGCCCGACGTGACCGTGATCGCGTCGGTGCCGACCCGCACGACGGCCAACTGCAGGGTGAGCGTGGTGGGTTCGTTGCCGCTCGTGCCCGTGACGGTGACCTGGAGACCCTGGCGGGCGTCGCCCACGGAGGGCACCGGGTCCTCGATGACCTGGACCGTCCGATGACCGCCCTTGGAGTCGGTCGCGGTGAACTGGTCGCACTTCACCGGAAGCGTCTTCAGCCAGTTCAGGGAGGCGCCGAGCTTGGCCCGGTCGTAGGCGGCGACCTGGTACAGCAGCCGGGAGTCGCCCTGCTCGAACCCGGTCAGCGCGGACGCGCCGGACGGCTTGCCGAGGAGGGTGTCGTCGTAGAGCGCGTCGAGGAGTTTCTGGCAGTCGGCGGCGTTCGTCTTCGCGGTGAGGAAGTCGGCAACGTCGACCCTGCCGATGACGAGCTTGTCGACCCAGCCGTTGGCGCCCTTGACCTGCGTCCAGTCGTCCTCAAGATCGGCCTCGGTGACGAGCGCGGATGTGGCTCCGGCCGGGGTGAGGACGGGGGCGGCGGATCTCGTGGCACGGGGCGAGGCGGATTTCCCGGTACGGGGTGAGGCGAGCGGGGACTCGGCGGCGAGGGGGGAGGCAGCGACGTCCGAGGCGCTCCCGCGGTCCGCATCACTGCCCTCGCTGTCGCCTCCCCCGGAGCAGGCCGCGCAGGTCAGCAGGGCGCCCGCCGCGAGGACCGAGGCGACAACACGGAAGGGACGGGCGGGTCGGGAGGGCGGGCGACGGTGCATGGCGGGGCCTCCGGGGGAGTGGCAGGTGTGCCTCCAGCGCACCATCGGGGCGCCGGGGCCTCCAGTGCAGGGGGCCGTTCGGGTGAGTCACGGGGGGCGTGGGATCGCCGTCCGTCCGGGTGGACGGGACCTCGGTGGGTCCGTCGTTCGGGTCAGCGGGACGCCCCGGCGCGGCGTCCCTCGGGTGCCCGGCGCGTCAGTGTGTCTCGTCGTCCGGCGGGCCGGAGTGCCGGTGCGGCAGGTGCAGACAGTGCTCGTGCGGCGGCCGGGGTTCGTGCTCCGCTTGGCGCGCCCGTGCCGCGAGTCCGGCCTCCAGCACATGCACCGTGCGCCCGCCGCACTTGGGGCAGATCGCGTCGGCGAGGGGTGACCTGAGGGCCTTCCCCTCCTCGTCGACGTACTCCTGTGTGGTCAGGCCGGAGGCGTCCGTCGGGTTGGTGAAGAACATCACCTGGAAGGTGGCCTCCCAGCAGTGGCCGCAGTCACCACAGGTGAAGGCGAAGGTCTCCGGCACGGCTCGGGGTTCCGCGGTCATGGCAGGGGCCTCCGTCGTGTGGGGCGCGGTCGGGATCGGGCGGCGAAGCAGTGCCCCCAGCGCACAACGCCGCAGGTCGTACGGCAACTCGAACGCCCCGCCCGGCATGCCCGTACCTCCGCCCGCCCCGACACTGGCCCCAGGCCGGGACGAGCTCCGGCCGCCGGCCCGGCACCCTGACGCGAAGGAGTGACCATGCTGCCCGGATTCCTCACCAGGGCGGTCGAGTTGCTGCTCGGCAGGCAGGGCCGCTCGCTCCACCTGAAGGCGGCGGGCGGCGCGGCGGTGGTCCTCGGCGTGGTGGTGCTGGTCGGTTCCTGGGCGGTGGTCGCCGCCGAACAGGGAGCGCGCGGCGCCAATCTGACGACGTACCCGAAGGCCCTGTGGTGGTCGATCGAGACGGCGACGACCGTCGGATACGGCGACTTCTACCCGGTGACGCTGTGGGGCCGCGTCGTCGGCTCGGTGGTCATGGTCACCGGCATCACCACCTACGGACTTGTCACCGCGGCCCTGGCCACCTGGTTCGTCGGGAGGGAACAGCGTCGTCGGCATCATCTCGCGCACGGGGCGGAGGAGTTGGGCGAGGAGGCGGTGCGGGCTCTGCATGAGCGCTTCGACCGGTTGGAGCGGATGGTGGCCGGGAAGGGCGAGGACTTGGGGTGACGTGAGGGGGAGACGGGCGTACCGCCGGCAGGGGCGAGGAACTGCTCGCCGACCGGGCATGGGCGTGGCGCCCTCCGGCATGGGCGTGGCCCCTCACGACTGTCCACGCCCGCGTGACGCCACCGACCGCAGCACCTCACCCCGCCGATCGAGGCCGCCTACTCGGATTTCCCGGTCTCCTCGGCCAACGTCACCGCACCGAAGGCATACCCCTCCCACAGCCGCCGCGAGGTCTCCTCCGGATACGCCGTGACCACGGGCTCCGCGTCGAGCACCTGCACCGACCGCCGCTCGGTGTCGTACGCGGGCCACCCCGGGTCACCCGTCCGTGCGAACGCCGTCCAGGACGCCCGGAAACGGGACGACAGCGCCAACGCCTCGGGCGAGGGCACGACATCGGCGAACAGCAGATTGCCCAGGTCGGCGGTGAACGTGCCGAACAGCAGCGGGATGTCGAGGCCGTGGCAGGCACCCAGCACTCCGCCCAACCCCGGGGCGGGCCAGGTGAGTTCGTAGACGTGGACGCGTCCGCCCGCGGCGGCCTGCGCATCCGCCAGGTGGAGGCAGGGCATGCGGAACACCCGGTCGGAGTGGGCGAGTTCGTACAGCTCGCCCGGGGAGGCGTCCGGGAAGGCGGTGCGGTAGGCCTGTTCGGCCTCGGGGCCCGGGCCGAACCAGCGCAGTGCGGATGCCGCGTCCTCCTCGGTGATCTTCCCGAGTTGGCCGCCGAGCGCGGTGAACAGGCGGAACTCGTCACGGTTGTGACCCAGGATCAGGTCCACGTCCCGCGCCGCGCCCGCCGCGACACCCTGCCAGGGTGTGGTGGGCAGCACCTCGCCGTCGACGACCGGTGCGAAGGGGCTCAGCGTGTGGGCGAGGCCGCCCCACCGGTCCTCGTACTGGTGCATCTTGGTGCTCAACGTCTCGCCCGCCGCGGGAAGTTGACGCGGGTCCACGGTCGCGAGGTCGGCGGCCGTGGGGCGCAGTCCCGCCTCGGCGGCGATGGCGGACGCGATGTCCCTGGCCAGCGGGTCGGAGAAGATCGGGCTCGGCGGACTCTGCGCGATGGCCCGGCGGAACAGTCCGGCGGCGCTGGGCATGACCAGCAGGGAGGCCACCGACCCGGCACCGGCCGACTCGCCGAAGACGGTGACCTGTCCGGGGTCGCCGCCGAACGCGGTGATGTTCTCCCGCACCCACTCCAGCGCGGCTACCTGGTCGAGCAGCCCGCGGTTGGCGGGGGCGCCGTCGATCCGCGCGAACCCCTCGATCCCGACACGGTAGTTGAAGGTCACGACCACCAAGTCACCGTCCCGGGCGATGTGCTGGGCGTCGTAGCCGGGGCTGCCCGCGTGTCCCAACTTGTAGGCGCCGCCGTAGATCCACACCATGACCGGCCGGCGGGCCGCCGGATCGGGAGCGGGTGTCCACACGTTGACGGTCAGCCAGTCGTCGCCCGTCGCCGCCTCCAACACGCCCCGGCGGCCCTGGAATCCGGACTCCTGCGGGGGCGGCGGGCCGAAGTCGCCGGCCTCGCGCACGCCGTCCCAGCCGCGCACCGGCCGCGGTGCCTGGAACCGGGCCTCCCCGACGGGCGGTTCGGCGAACGGGATGCCGCGGAAGACCGCCAGCCCGTCCTCCAGCCGCCCGCGCACCGCACCGGCGCCGAACCGCACCACGGGTGTGTCGGGCGAACCGGCCGCCGTGTCACGGGAGTTGGGTATCGTCATCGTGGACTCCTCGCTGTGTGCCGGGGATGTGCGGGGTGGGCGGGCAAGCGGAGGGGGGGGGGGGGGGGGGGCCCGGCGGGGGGGGGGGGGGCGGCGGGCGCCCCGGCCCGCGAAACCAAAAAAGCCAGGCCGGGGGGCCCCGCCGGGGGCGGGGGGGGGGC
>NZ_JBICXA010000025.1:95317-136402 GCF_043200035.1 Streptomyces sp. NPDC048504 | reverse complement strand
TTGAGACGTCAGACATCTCGATCAACAGCCCGGGGGCCTCGCTCGTTGCGCTTCACCGGCCATCACCTGATCGGTGGCCAACTCGAAGAAGCTCATTGTTCAGTTCGAGGAGTACTTGGTCTTCGTGAGCCGTCCAGCGGCGGCGGTCCGGTGCGACCCTCATGTCTGCTGGGCGCACCCAGTCGGCCAGGGAATTGGCTGCCGCCTGCTTGCGGTTCAACGACAGGCAGCCCGGGTAGTAGAGGTGTGCGCTCAGCGCTTGGGCCGCCTCCGTCCAGTAGAGGATGTTGTAGATGCCGTCGCGGGTGTTGCGCTTGATGGCTCGTTCGACGCCGGTGATCTTTCCTGCGTAGAAGCACAGGTAGGAGCCGATTTCGGTGCTGGCCGTGGTCAGGGACACGAAGGGTAAGCCCTTGCTCGTGTACCCGACTGATCCGTCGGCATCGATGATCCCCCGGAGGTAGTCGCGGTGCGAGAACGCGACATGGGGCGGGGTGATCGACTTGGACTTGCGGCCGTAGGACAAGCCAAGTTCGTTGAGCTTGGTCCGAGCCTCAAGAGAGCACAGAGTCCACGTGACCGAGTGGTGGGTCTCGGCGAAGTTCGTGGAACGGGTGCGCTCGGTGACGCTGCTGTTGTACGGCGTCAGCTTCTGGAACTCGCGCAGGAGATCAATGTCTCGGACGTTGATCTCGACGGACAACTTGCCCTTCTGCCCGACGCCTTGCTGTAGATGTCCATCCGCCTGCAGGAACCCGAACATGTACGCGTACTCAGGGGCCGTCAGGTCCATGAACTGGTGAGCGATAGGCTCGCAATCAGCCACAGGGAAGCTCCACTTCCGTGCTGGTCAGGCCCTCGTTCGGGATTGCCGTCCCGGGCGGGGGCCGTCGTGTTGATGTTGTGGCGCGAGCCTAGGTCGACTGTTCGAGCGCCGCGCGGGTGATCGACACGGTTCACCCGTGTGGGCTAACCGAGGGGGGTGTGGAAAGTCAAGGTGGCGGCCGCTCTGAGATCGCTCTGAGGTCTCTTTGATGCCGCTGTGAATTCGCCTCCTATTACTGGGAATTCCAGCCCACGTCGCACGTCAAAATGCATACGCCATTCGCGAAAGCATTGATTGCACGCGCCCCTCATTGCTGCCCTCGAAATTCACTGTGATGCTGCCCGGCAGTTGGTCCCACCCTCACCCGCAGCGTCTCGGAGGACAGCACATGCTTGAGCGGCACCAGAACCAGAGTGAGTTGAGCCGGCGGGCCGTGGTGGCGGCCGGGGCGGTCACCGTGCTTGCGGCGACCGCCCTCGGTACTGCCACCTCCGCGCAGGCCGCCACGAAGGCCGCCGACGGGCTGAAGGTCGGTGCCGGCAAGGCCGCGTTCACGCCCGGTGCCTCGCTGTTGCCGCTGGACAACTTCACCGCCGTGCACGACGACCTCAACGTCCGTGTCCTGCTGGTGGAGTCCGGGTCCCGCCGTATCGCGCTGGCCGTGCTGGATCTGACCTCGATCAGCGCGGAGGCGATCGCGCTGATGCGGGACGCCATCACCGCGGCCTCGGGCGTGACCGCCGCGAACATCATGGTCACCGTCACGCACTGCTTCTCCGCGCCGCATGTGCAGGCGAGTTCGTCCTCGGCCGGTGCCGCCGCGTATGTGCAGAACATCGTCGCCGCCACCAGGTCCGCCGTCGCCGACGCCGTCAAGAACCTCCAGGACGCCGAGGTCGGCTACGGCTCCGGCCGGGTTGACGTCAACGTGAACCGCAACGTCCTCACCGCCGACGGCTATTGGCTCGGGGTGAACGAGCAACTGCCCTCGGACAAGGGCGTGTACGTCGCCCGCTTCAACGACCTCGACGGCAACCCGATCGCCGTCCTGGCCAACTACAACGTGCAGTCGTGCGTGATGCAGGACTCGGTCATGGCCGACGGCACCCTGCCGATCACCGCCGACCTCGCCGGCGCGGCCATGACGCACGTCGAGACGCAGTACCCCGGTGCCGTCGGCTTCTGGCTGGTGGGCGCGTGCGGTGACCAGTTCCCGGCGTACCGGTCGAAGCGGTACACGATCGACAAGGACAAGGGCTGGACCTACGGCGTCGATCTGCACGACGCCGGATTCGCGCTGCTGACCGCGCAGGGCGAGCGGCTCGGGAACGAGATCGTGCGGGTGGCGCAGGGGATCGGCAAGTACGAGAGCGGCAAGCAGGTCGTCGTGCGGCTCGTCACCGACGACATCACCACCACCCAGGTCACCGGCCCGCAGGCCAGCGCACCCACCAAGACCGTCACCTTCACCCCGACCGGCACCGCCCAGGTGCCGATCTGGGTCTTCCAGGTCGGCAAGGGCGTCTTCGCCGGTGTGGAACCGGAGTTGTCCACCACGACCGCGAACGCGATCCGTGAGAACTCGTCCTTCTCCAGCACGTTCGTCATGTCGATGTTCGAGGGCGGCGCCAAGAACATGCCCGACAAATGGAATTTCGACCACGTCACCTATGAGGCGGTCGACGGCTTCTACATCGAGGGCACCGCGGAGAAGGTGGCCAGTCGCATCGGGCGCATTATCAATTCCCTGAACTGAGGCAGGGGGGAACCGGCGGGGAAAACCTACTTGTTCGGTGCGTGCATCACCGCGTAGATCATCACGAACGCGACGAGGTGGATGCCGAAGAGGAAGTAGCCGAGGAAGTACCAGACCTTGCGCTCGTTCCTGGTCTCCTCGGCCAACCGGCGCTTGTCCAGGGCCTCTTGGGAGTTGTCCGGGCCAACTGGACCGGCCGGGGTGCCCTCTTGGTCGGGCATCACAGCTCCCGGTGGACCTTGGTGTTCGAGGCCTGGGCGCGGGGGCGGACGACGAGGAGGTCGATGTTGACGTGGCTGGGGCGGGTGACCGCCCAGGTGATGGTGTCGGCCACGTCGTCCGCCGTGAGGGGCTCGGCGACGCCCGCGTAGACCTTCGCCGCCTTCTCCGCGTCGCCGCCGAAGCGGGTCAGCGCGAACTCGTCTGTCTTGACCATGCCGGGCGCGACCTCGATGACCCGCACCGGGGTGCCGACGATCTCCAGCCGCAGCGTCTCGGCGAGGACGTGGGCGCCGTGCTTGGCGGCGACATAGCCCGCGCCGCCCTCGTACGTGCCGTGTCCGGCGGTGGAGGAGACGACCACGACCGTGCCGTCGCCGCTCGCGGTGAGGGCGGGGAGCAGGGCCTGGGTGATGTTCAGGGTGCCGAGGACGTTCGTCTCGTACATCGTGCGCCAGTCGGCGGGGTCGCCGGTCGCGACCGGGTCGGCGCCGAGCGCGCCGCCCGCGTTGTTGATCAGGACGCCGATGGTCTTGAAGGCGGTCGCGAACTCGTCGACGGCGGCCCGGTCGGTGACGTCCAGGGCGTACGCCGTGGCCTGGCCGCCGGTCGCGTTGATCTCCTCGGCGAGTGCCTCGATGCGGTCCTTGCGACGGGCGGTGAGGACGACGCGGTAACCGGCCGAGGCGAGCCGGCGGGCCGTGGCGGCGCCGATTCCACCGCTCGCCCCGGTGACGACCGCGATACGGGAGGCGGCGGACGGTGCGGCGGTGGCCATGGGCTGCTCCTCGGGACGGATCAACGAGATCGTGTGGACGAGATCGTGTGTACGACTCCGTCCAGGATAGGGGGCCGGTTCCGGGGGGTCGGGTCAGTTCCCCCTGGGCGCCCACATGATCACGGCCATCCCGGCCAGGCAGATCAGGGCGCCGGTGATGTCCCAGCGGTCGGGCCGGTAGCCGTCCGCGACCGCGCCCCAGGCCAGCGAACCGGCGACGAAGATCCCGCCGTACGCCGCGAGGATGCGGCCGAAGTGGGCGTCGGGCTGGAAGGTGGCGACGAAGCCGTAGACCCCGAGGGCCATGACCCCGCCGCCGATCCAGAGCCAGCCGCGGTGTTCGCGCACCCCCTGCCAGACCAGCCAGGCGCCGCCGATCTCGAAGACGGCGGCGACGACGAAGAGGGCTGCGGAGCGGAGGACGAGCATGGCCGCCATCAGATCACGCGCGCTGTCACCTGATGGAGGGCGCCTGTCGCGCGCTCCGCGTGGGATACATCCGTACGACCACGGTGGCGTGGTGCAAGGGCGCGGCGTACTGAGGAGCGGATGGCATGCGGGTACTACGGGTACTACGGACTCTCGCTGTAGGGGGTGCCGCGCTGGCGGTGATGGGCGCGGCCCCGGGGCTCCCGGGTCGCCCGGACCTCCCCGGCCCGGAGGCGGATCTCGCCTACCACGGCTCCGCCACCATGACCGGCGGCCGGGTCGACGTCCGGTTCACCCCGCGCAACCACGGTCCGGCCGCGGTGCCCGACGCGACCGTACGGCTGCGCTGGTCGAAGCCGCTCGCGGACGCGCAGACGCTGCCGGAGGGGTGTGCGCGGTCGGGGGAGCGGGTGGTGGTGTGCCGGACGGGGGCGCTGGCCGCGGACGCGGTGGGCGAGCGGATCGAGGTGCGGGTACGGCTGCGGGACGCGTCCTCCGAGGTGCTGCTGGAGCTGGACACGGTGTGGGGCGGGGGCGCGGTGGACGGGAACCGGGCCAACGACCAGCAGCGGGTGCTCGTCCTGGACACCGGTGACACCTACTACTTCTGAGCCACACCCGTAGGACCGAGGAGCCACGCCCGCGAGCGCGTCGTACGATCTCGATCTCCGCACGGCACGTACGGCGCGTGCGGAACGGCACAGGCGACGAGGGGTACGACATGTCCGGGAACGCGCGGGCGCGGCTGCTGGACGAGTTGTCCTCCGTATCGCGCCGGTACATGGCGTCGTACGCCCTGTTCAACCAGGCCGTCGCCGACCGGCTCGGGCTGCACCCCACCGATCTGCAGTGTCTGAACCTGCTCACGCTGGAGGCCGGGCCCGTGACCACGGGCCGGGTCGCCGAGCTGACCGGGCTGACGACCGGGTCGGCGACGCGGCTCGTGGACCGGCTGGAGCGGGCGGGGTACGTCGTGCGGGAGCGGGACGCGGAGGACCGGCGGCGGGTGCTGGTGGCGACCGTGCCGGAGAAGATCACCGAGTTCGGGCGCATGTGGAACCGGCTCGGCGGCGGCTGGTTCACCCTCTTCGACGAGCTGGGCGACGCCGAACTCGCCGTGATCGTCGGCCACATGAGGCGGACGGTGGAGTTCAGCGGCCGGCAGATCGCGCGGCTGCGCGCGGGCGAGGTGTAGCCCTGAGAGCCCCCTATGGGGAGGCTCCACCTCGCGTCTCCACCCGGAAATCCACCCGTGGGTCCGGGAGCTTTCGCGGCTTCGGCAGGAGAGTCGGACTCAGGAAAACGCGAGGCGGGGACACCGCCGGAGACCGAGGAGTGCGACGTCATGACGGACATGGAGCAGGCGCTGACGATCAGCGGGGGCATCTTCGCGGTGATGATGCTGACGCAGTACGGACGCCGGAAGTACGACCTGCACAAGGTGCTGATGCCGATCGGCACGGTGTCCGCGGTCGGCTACTTCTATCTGAGGGGGATGCCCACCCAGCACGTCGACGTGGTCGTCTATCTGGTGGGCGCCGCGATCGGACTGGCCTGCGGTGCCGTCGCCACGTTCACGACCGGCGTGGAGCGCGACCCGGCCTCGGGCCACGTGCACACCCGGTGCGGCGCGGGGTTCGTGGCGATCTGGACGGCGGTGGTCGCGCTGCGCGTCGCCTTCATCTACGCCGCCGAGCACAACACCTGGTTCCGCGACCACCTCGGCACGTTCATGGCCGAGCACCAGATAGTCCAGGACGCCATCGCCCCGTTCTTCGTCATCATGGCGCTGGCCATGGTCCTCACCCGGGTGTTCCTGCTGCTGGCCCGTGTGCGGTTCCTGGCGCCGGCGGGGGCGGCCCTCACCCAGGGGTCTTCACCAGTCCGTGGATGAACGCGTACTTCACGGCATGCGCCCGGTCCCGCAGATGCGCCTTGGAGAAGAGGTTGTTGATATGAGTCTTCACCGTGGCCTCGCTCACCACCAGCCGCTCCGCGATACCCCGGTTGGTCAGGCCCTCACCGATCAGCGTGAGGACCTCGACCTCCCGGGGCGTGAGATCCGGGGCGAGTCCGGCGCCCGGCCGTTCGACGGGGGCACCGCCCCGCGCGGCGGCGGCGACGAGCCGGTCCCGTACGGCGGGGTCGAGCACGGACTGCCCGGCCGCCGCGACCCGCACCGCGCGGGTGATGTCCTGCCGGCCGGACTCCTTGGTGAGGTAGCCGCGGGCACCGGCACCGAGCGCGGCGAGGATGTACTCCTCGTCGGCGAAGGTGGTGAGCACGACGACGGCGACCTGCGGGAAGCGCTCGGTGACCAGCCGGGTGGCCTCGACCCCGTCCATCCGCGGCATGTTGAGATCCATCAGGATCACGTCCGGGGAGTGCTCCTCGGCGGCGAGCACGGCTTCCCCGCCGTCCTTCGCCGTCGCCACGACCTCCACACCGGGCTGCAGATCCAGTACGGTCGCCAGCGCCTCGCGGACGGCGGTCTGGTCGTCGGCCACGACCACCCGTACGACGGCCTGCCGGTCGCCCTGCCCTTGCCGCTCGTCGCTCATCCCGGGATCACCACGCGCACTCGCCATCCTCCTGCGTCCTCGCCGTCCACGACCGGCCCGGCCGTGACCGTGCCGCCCACCAGGTCGAGGCGCTCGCGCATCCCGACAAGACCCATCCCGCTCCCCGCACCGGCCAGGGGCCGCGAGCCTTCCGGGGGCGCGGAGTTGACCACCTCGAAGACGGTCTCCTCCGGGAGGTGCTCCCGTCGCTCCACGTACTCCAGGCGCATGCGGACCGGGGCGCCGGGCGCGTACTTGTGCGCGTTGGTCAGCGCCTCCTGGGCGCAGCGCACGATCACCTGGGCGAGGCGGACGGGCAGTTCACGCCGCGGCCCGTCGACGGTCAGCGTACCGGCGTCGGACACGGAGCCGAGCATGGACCGCAAGGTCTCCACCAGCGGCAGCGCGTCCTCGCGCAGGTCCCCGACCGTGCGCTGCACCTCGGTCAGCCCCGAGCGCACCAGGCTCTGCGCCCGCTGGGCCGCCTGCCGGGCCCGTTCGACGTCACCGGACTCCAACAGGGCGTCGGTGACCTCCAGTTGCATGTTCACCCCGGCCAGCGAGTGGGCCAGCACATCGTGCACGTCCCGGGCGATCCGGGCCCGCTCGGCGAGCGCCTCGGCCCGCGCCTCCGCCCGCGAGGCCAGCTCCGCCTGCTCGGCGGCGGCCCGCGCGGAGCGCAGCGCGGCGGTGTGGGCGCGGTTGGAGAGCCCGACGAGCACGCTGACGCCGGTGAAGGCGCCCACGATCCACGAGGCGCCGTGGTTGCCCCACGGCAGGAGCAGCACCCCCGCGCACAGGGCGCTGGTGCACGCGGCGAAGGGCAGCGAGAGGCGGCTGTCGAGGCGGTATCCGGCGTGGCCGGTGGCGAAGTACGCGAACAGGGCCGACGCCCCGGAGCGGTCCAGTCCCATCAGCGCGGCGGCCCCGGCCGACCAGACACACAGCACCGCGAACTGCGGCCCCGGCGCGAGCCGCCCCTCCGGGATCAGCCGCGTGCACGTCATCAGCGAGACCAGGACCAGCAGACACAGCACGGCGAGCCCGGTCCCGGCGAACCCGATGGGCCGCACCGCGACCGCGCCGACGACGATGGCGGCGACGGTGCCGAAGACCTGGACGGGGTTGTTGTCCGCCGTGAACCACCGAGTAGCGCGCTGAGTCCGGTTCACCGGGGGCTCTCTTCCCACTCTTCCCGCTGTTGCTGTGACGGCCGCTGTTCCGGGGACTGCGACTGCCGCCGCCGTCCGACCGCTGCGAAAGCTACCAGCGTGCGGGTGTGCCCGTCGGCGCTGGTTACGGCCGCAGCGTCGATCGCGTCGGCCAGTTGCCGCACCGCGTCGAGCGAGCCGCCGGCGCTGCCCGCCTCGGCCGGTTCGATGTCGCCGATGGTGGCGTCGTAGATGCAGGTACAGGTAAATGCGGCTGAGGGGCCCCTCGCCGGTCAACCGGATTAACGGGACTGGCGCCGCGGCGTGGTCAGTGCGCGCCCTGCACGCCCTGCGCGTACGCCGTCGGTGTCACCCCGACCGTCGCTGTGAAGTCCCGGACCAGGTGGGCCTGGTCGGCGTAGCCGAGGTCGGCGGCGAGCCCCGCCCAGTCCACGGGCTCCTCGGCTCCCGCCCGCTCCAGGGCCTCGTGGATGCGGTAGCGCAGGATGACCCACTTGGGGCCGACGCCGACGTACGCGGCGAAGAGGCGCTGCAGCAGCCGTACGGACAGGCCTTCCGCCCGGGCGAAGTCGGTCACGCGGCGGATCGTGCGGTCGGTGCGGATGCGGTCGACCAGGGCGGTCGCGAGGTCGGCCTGCGGGTCGGGCCGGGGGCCGAGGGTGAGCAGGAAGGCGTCGAGCGCGGCGACGCGGGCGGTCTCGTCGGGCGGGTCGAGGACCGTGGCGGGGTCGATGTCCGGGAACACGCCGGGCTGCCGGACCCGCTGCCCGGTCCACTCCGACACCGGGCGGTCCGGGGCGACGGTACGGAAGGCGCCGGGCCGGAACTTGATGCCACAGACGCGTCCCCGCCCCTCCAGCTTCTGCGCGAAGAGGCCGTCAGGGATGCCCGCGATCTCGACGAAGGCGTCCTCGCCGGCCAGCCGCTGGAAGACGATGTGCACGGCCGGGTGCGGGACGACGTGGGAGACGTAGGGCTCGGTCAGGTCCCAGTCGATCAGCCAGTAGTGCTCGATGTACGGGCGGAGGGCTTCGGCGGGTTCGGGGCGGCGGAAGTGCACGCGGGTGAGGAGTTCGGCGGGGTCGACGATTCCGCGGGTGTCGTCGGCTGTCCTCCGGGTGTCGCGGTGCGGGGCGGCCATGTACGGATCGTAGAACCGCCCACTGACAGTGCGCGGAATATGTGTGAGGGGGTGGCCGTTGGAGGGTATAGTTGAATAATCAACAACCTGGAGGGTGAACGACCATGCAGTTCGGGATCTTCAGCGTCGGCGACGTCACACCGGACCCGACCACCGGACGGACGCCGACCGAGCGTGAGCGCATCAAGGCCATGGTCGCCATCGCGCTGAAGGCCGAGGAGGTCGGGCTCGACGTCTTCGCGACCGGTGAGCACCACAACCCGCCGTTCGTGCCCTCGTCGCCCACCACGATGCTCGGCTACATCGCGGCGCGGACCGAGAAGCTGATCCTCTCCACCTCCACCACCCTCATCACCACCAACGACCCGGTGAAGATCGCGGAGGACTTCGCGATGCTCCAGCACCTGGCCGACGGCCGGGTCGACCTGATGATGGGCCGCGGCAACACCGGCCCGGTCTACCCCTGGTTCGGCCAGGACATCCGCCAGGGCATCAACCTCGCCATCGAGAACTACGCCCTGCTGCGCCGCCTGTGGCGCGAGGACGTCGTGAACTGGGAGGGCAAGTTCCGCTCCCCGCTCCAGGGCTTCACGTCGACGCCGCGTCCGCTGGACGACGTACCGCCGTTCGTCTGGCACGGCTCGATCCGCAGCCCCGAGATCGCCGAGCAGGCCGCCTTCTACGGCGACGGCTTCTTCCACAACAACATCTTCTGGCCGGCCGACCACACCAAGCGGATGGTCGAGCTGTACCGGGAGCGGTACGCGCACTACGGCCACGGCACGGCGGAGCAGGCGATCGTCGGCCTCGGCGGCCAGGTGTTCATGAGGAAGAACTCCCAGGACGCGGTACGCGAGTTCCGCCCGTACTTCGACAACGCTCCGGTCTACGGCCACGGGCCCTCCCTGGAGGACTTCACCGACCAGACCCCGCTGACCGTCGGCTCCCCGCAGGAGGTCATCGAGAAGACCCTCGCGTTCCGGGACTACGCCGGTGACTACCAGCGCCAGCTGTTCCTGCTGGACCACGCCGGGCTTCCGCTCAAGACGGTCCTGGAGCAGCTCGACCTGCTCGGCGAGGAGGTCGTGCCGGTGCTGCGCAAGGAGTTCGCGGCGAACCGCCCGGCGGACGTACCGGAGGCGCCGACGCACGAGTCGCTCAAGGCCGCCAAGTCCGCCAAGTCCGCCGAGTCTGCCGAGTCCGTTCAGGAGGTGACCGTCGCATGAAGCTCGTAGTCGTCTCGGCGGGGCTGAGTGTTCCGTCGTCCACGAGGCTGCTGGCCGACCGGCTGGCGGCGGCGGTGGACCGGCGGACCCCCGTCGACATACAGGTCGTGGAACTGCGCGACCTCGCGGTCGAGATCGCCCACAACCTCACCAACGGCTTCCCCGGCAAGAAGCTGGCGGCCGCGCTCGACGCGGTGACGGAGGCGGACGGCCTGATCGCCGTCACGCCGGTGTTCTCGGCGTCGTACAGCGGACTGTTCAAGTCCTTCTTCGACGTGCTGGACAAGGACGCGCTGACCGGAAAGCCGGTACTCATCGCGGCGACGGGCGGCAGCGCGAGGCACTCCTTGGTTCTGGAACACGCCCTCCGTCCCCTCTTCGCCTACCTCCGAGCCGTGGTCGTCCCGACCGGGGTCTACGCCGCCTCGGAGGACTGGGGCGCGGAGGGCCTGCCGGAGCGGATCGAACGGGCGGCGGGGGAGCTGGCAACTCTGATGCAGGGCTTGTCGACAACGCGCCCGGCGAGTGAGCCGACGGTCGTACCGTTCACGGACCAACTGGCGGCGCTGAACATCAGCCCGTCCGGCGTTTGAGGACGAGGCCCCTTCAGGGCCGATGGGGGTCTGGGGGCGCAGCCCCCAGGGACGGTCACCCCGAGGCACCCGACCGTGAGAAGACGGTAGGAGCAAGCCCCGGGTTGCGCCCACCTCGGTGAGAGCCAGGTAAAAAGGGTGATCGTAGACCTGCCCCCACCGGTCAACCGCCGGAGGCCTTGGCACACTGGGTGCCGTGCCCCAGACTGTGCTGCTCGCCGAAGACGACCGTGCCATCCGTCATGCCCTGGAGCGGGCCCTGACCCTGGAGGGCTACCAGGTGACCGCGGTCGCCGACGGTGTCGAGGCGCTCGCGCAGGCCCACCGCACCCCACCGGACGTGCTGCTTCTCGACGTGATGATGCCCGGCATCGACGGCCTCCAGGTCTGCCGGGTGCTGCGCGCCGAGGGCGACCGCACCCCGATCCTGATGCTGACCGCGCTGGTCGAGACGGCCGACCGCATCGCCGGCCTGGACGCGGGCGCCGACGACTACGTGGTGAAGCCCTTCGACGTGGAGGAGGTCTTCGCGAGGCTGCGAGCCCTGCTCCGCCGCACCAGCCCGGTCCCGGCGAACGGCGTCCCCGGCGACGTACTCCGGGACGAGCCGCAGTCCCCGTCGCCGTCCTCGCCGTTCTCCTCCTCCGACAAACAGATCACAGCGGCCGGCCTCCGCATGGACCTCCAGGCCCGCCGAGTCTGGCGCGCCGAGCGTGAACTGGAGCTGACCCGGACCGAGTTCGAGCTCCTCGAACTGCTCGTGCGCAACGCGGGCATCGTCCTGGACCACTCCACGATCTACGACCGCATCTGGGGCTACGACTTCGGCCCCGGCTCCAAGAACCTCGCCGTCTACGTCGGCTACCTGCGCCGCAAGCTCGACGAGCCCGGCGCGCCGCAGCTGATCCACACGGTGCGTGGCGTGGGTTACGTGCTGCGGGAGGACTGAGTGGGCCGCCTGCGGCGGTTCGTGGCCACCAGGCGACCCAGACTGGTTTCACTCCGCACCACCTTCGTGCTGTCCTTCGCGGCGGTGACGGCCGCCGTCACGCTGCTCGTCGGCGTGCTGTCGTACGGCGCGGCGGCCCGGCTGGTCCGGGTCGACCAGGAGTCCGTGTTCGACCAGGTCGTCCAGGATCTGCAGGACGAGGTGCGGACGCACCAGATGACGACCGATGACTTCTCCTCGTCCGCGCCCGGCCACGACATCGTGCGGCCGGCGCGTACGGATGTGCAGGTGCTCGGGCGGGACGGCGGTGTCCTCGACAGTGGGAGCCCGGCGCTGCCGGTGACCGGCGACGACCGGGCGATCGCGGGCGAGCGGGTGGCCGGGAAGACGGTGGAGCACAAGGACGTCGCCGTTGGCGAGGACGTGTACCGCATCGCGACCGTCTCGCTCGGCGCCGGGCGGGGCGCGGTGCAGGTGGCGCAGGAGTTCAGCGACACGGAGGATCTGCTGCGGGCGTTGCAGCAGCGGACGTTCGTGCTGATGGCGGCCGTGGTGGTGCTGGCCGGGCTGTGCGGCTGGTGGCTGGCGCGGCGCATCACCCGGCGCCTCATCATCCTCACCGCCGCCGCCGAGGACGTGGCTCGCACGCGTCGGCTCGGCGTCCAGGTCCCGGTCACCGGCTACGACGAGGTGGGCCGCCTGGGCAGGGCCTTCGACCGGATGCTCGGCCGCCTCGCGCAGTCGGAGGAGGACCAGCGCCGCCTGATCCAGGACGCGGGCCACGAACTCCGCACCCCGCTCACGTCGTTGCGCACGAACATCTCCCTGCTGCGGCGGATCGACGAGCTGCCGCCCTCCACGCGCGAGGAACTGGTCGCCGACCTCTCGCAGGAGGCCCGCGAACTCACCGACCTGGTCAACGAGTTGGTGGACCTGGCGGCGGGCCAGTCCGACACCGAACCGCCTCAGCAGGTCGACCTCGCCGACATCGCGGAGGACGTGGCGGGCCTCGCCCGTCGCCGCACCGGCCGTGACATCACCGTCCGCGCGAGCGGCGACACGACGACCGACGGCCGCCCCGGCATGCTCCAGCGCGCGATCTCCAACCTCGTCGAGAACGCGGCCAAGTTCGACCGGGCGGGCCAGACCCCGATCGAGATCTCGGTCTCGGGCCCGGCCCGCCCGGGTACGGTCCGCGTCGAGGTCCTCGACCGGGGCCCCGGAGTCTCGGAGACCGACCTCTTCCGCATCTTCGACCGCTTCTACCGCGCGGCCGACGCCCGTTCCCTCCCCGGCTCGGGCCTCGGCCTCTCGATCGTCCGCGAGGTGGCCCTGGCCCACGGGGGAGCGCCGTTCGCGCTGCGGCGGGAGGGCGGCGGGGCGGTGATCGGGTTCACGGTGGGCGGCGTGACCGGGCCGGGAACCGGGCCACGCGGCCGGGGCTGAGGAACTGACGGGCTCGGGGCGGGAGTTGATCAGCCGCCGGGTCAGCCGTTGGAGGCCGTGCGGCCGAAGCAGCGCTCCAGCTCGTTCAGGTCGTAGAACTTGCTGCCCTTCGAGACGGGACGGCAGCCGGCCTTGAAGGCGGTCTCCTTCTCGTTGTAGAGCATGCGGACGAGGTAGGTGTCGCCCTTGCGGAACACGTCCCACTGGATGTTGGAGCCGAGGGGCGCGACGGCCGCTCCCCGCCACGGGTTGCTCGCGTAGGTGTACGGCTGGTCGGCCGTGACGCCCTTCGTACTCCCCGGCAGGCCCATCAGCGCGGCCAGCGGGATGATCTCCTCGGCGTGGGTGAAGCGGAGTTCGGCGCCCAGGTCGCTCGTGCCGTCGCGCTTGGCCTCGGCCTTCTTGAAGAAGTCGTCGAGCAGGACGCCCGCCATCTTGTACGTGATGTCGCTGTCCGCGAAGCCCGGCCCCTTCTCGTAGAAGTCCTCGGCGTCGGAGATGTACCCGAACCAGTCGGCGTCGCGCGCCGAGATGTACCGGTCCATGCCCCAGCCCTTGCCGCCCGGGCTCTCCTCGCTCATCGCGGGGGCGATGGCGTACAGGTTGTAGACGGCGGTGGCGGCCTCGACGTCCGTGCCGATCGACGCGAACTCGCCCGCCGTGATCCGGTCCACGAACGCCGGCTTGAAGAGCTTCTTCAGTACGGAGCGTGCGGCACGGTGGGTGGCCGGCTGGTCGGTGATGGACTTCAGGGCGGCCGCGAGGCGCTTGTCGTTGGCGATGTAGTCGCGGTAGGCGGCGCCGCCGTCGGCCTTGTGGAAGTAGAGGAGGTCCTTGTCGGTACGGGTCGCGCCGATGAGGGAGGTCAGGTCGGGGTCGGTCTGCGCGAGCGCGGCGCCGTAGAGGTTGGCGCTGTCGACGGCACGGCCCTGACCCGAACTGACGACGTCGATGGGCTCCTTGTTCTTCGCGATCGACGCGAAGAGGGTCGGCAGCCGCTTCTCCATCCGTACGGCGGTGTCGTGCATCTCCTCCTTGCCGCGCGCGCTGAGGTTCCCGTAGCCGACGGTGCTCATGGCGGCTTCCAGGGCCTGCGCCTTCGGCCCGAACTCCCGCCCCTTGGCGGTGAGTTGGCCCTCGGCCTGCGCCTTGTCCAGGAGCGCGAGGATCAGGTCGCCGTCCGAACCGTCGGTCGCGGAACGGGATCCGTGCCGCGACACGTTCTCGGTGAAGACGGGGGTGAAGCCGGCCGGGACCTTCTGGTACGAGCGGGAGTTCTGCTCCGGCTGGTACACGGCCTTCGTGCCGTAGCTGTCGATGTGGGCGTCGCTGCTGCCGTTGCCGGGGGCGGCCTGGGCGGCGAAGGGGGTGGCCAGCAGTGCGGTCATGCCGAGGACCAGGGCGGGGGTGACACGTCTCATGAGGCGCATGGTTCGCGGGGGACGTGAACGGCGGGTGCACTGGGGGTGACCCCGGGGGCCTGGCTTTCGCGGCGCTTCGGCGGTGCTTTGTCGGCGCTTGCCGGTTGTGCGTCGCGAGTGGACCAGCAGGCTCGGTCGGGCCGAGTGGGGGCGGGCGTCCGGTGCGGGGGGTCGGTGGAGGCTGGGGGTAAATCTAACCCCCGTCAACCTGGTGACCGGTTAGAAATGACCCCAGCCTGCGGAGAGGCGGACATGTTGTCCGGACGCGGGCCGGATTCGGGCTGGAGCCGCGCTCCAACGCCTGTCCCTGCCCGAGGAGTTCAGCCCTCCCGGAAACCCCGCGCGACACGAGCACCGTGCTGGGCTTCGCGTTGCCGGGCCGGGAGGGCAGGACGGTCACGACAGGTGACTGAACTGGGGGGCGCCGGTGGCTAGTTGTCCTTGCGGGCCACCCCGCCGTAGATGCCGATCGGTGCGGCGCCCGGGGCGGGAGTCTCCTCGGGCCGCCAGTGGGTGACGCGGACCAGGCCCGGGTCCACGAGGGTGAAGTCGCCGAAGAAGTCCAGGACTTGGGCGTGGGTGCGGAGGTTGAGGGTGGCGGTGGCCCGGTTGTAGACGGACGCCGCGTCGTGCCGGCCGTCCTCGTGGACGTCGCCGGTGGCGTGCGACAGGACGAGGTAGGAACCGGCCGGCAGGGCGTCGCGCAGGGTGGCGACGATGCCGTAGGGGTCGTCACCGTCGGTGGACAGGAAATGGACGACGGCGACCAGCAGAACCGCAACCGGCTGGTCGAAGTCGATGGCCTTGCGGACCTCGGGGTGGTCGAGGATGGAGCGGGGGTCGCGCAGGTCGGCCAGGATGACGGAGGTGTCGGTGTCCTCCATGAGGGCCATCGAGTGGGTGCTGACGATCGGGTCGTTGTCGACGTAGACGATCCGCGTGTTTGGGGCGATGGCGTGCGCGATCTGGTGCACGTTCGGCTCGGTGGGCAGGCCGGTCCCGATGTCGAGGATCTGCCGCACCCCGCCCTCCTGGACGACGTGCCGGACGGCCCGGTGCATGAAGCGCCGGTTGGCCCGCACGCCCTCCCGCACCTCCGGCGCCGCCTTGATGAACTGCTCGGCGGCCTCCCGGTCGACCTCGTAGTTGTCCTTGCCGCCGAGGAAGTAGTCGTACATCCGGGCCGGGTGGGGCTTGCTGGTGTCGATGATCAGTGGCTGCGCGCCACTGCCGTCCCCGCTGGGAGAGGTCATGAGGCCAGGCTCCGTCTTGAAGAGTCGCTGTCAGATCATCATCCTGACACGCCTGCCGTCGGGCTCAGGGCCACACCGGGCAATACGGTTCCCGAAGTTCCGAGGTGTTTCCGCCGCCCGTGGGGAGTGTTCTCACGCCCCCGTGGCCAGGCCGCGCGCGAGGAGGCTCTCCGCGGTGTCGGCGATGGTGTCGGCGACGGGGCGGGGCGTCCATCCGAGGAGGCGTTGCGCCTTCGCTCCGGTGGCGTCGAAGTCCTGGACCAGTTGCGGACGCAGCGCGCGCAGCTGGGGGTTGAACCGGCCGAGGAAGCGGGCCAGGGGCAGGGAAAGTTCGCGCGCGGAGGGCGGGCCAGCTCCCGATGAAACCGGATCCGCCGGTCACCAGTACCTGTGTCATCGATGTCTCCTTGAGGCGTGACGCGTAAGCGAGTTGGGTACGGGCGGGGACTCGTCCCTCGGTGTCACTACAGCGCCATACCGGGTATGCGGGCCCGGATCGCGTCGAGTTCGGCCTCGTCGGACACGCCCTGCCAGTCGTGGCGAGGCGTGTACGGGGCCTCCAGTTCACGCACCTCGTCGTCGGTCAGCTCGACGTCCAGGGAGGCCACGGCATCGTCGATCTGCCCGATCGAACCGGCCCCGACCAGGGGCGCGGTGACGACGGGCTGGTGGCGCAGCCAGGCCAGGGCGATCTGCGCGCGGCTCACGCCGTGCGCCTCTGCGACCTTTCCGACGGCGTCGACGATCGCGTGGTTGGAGGCCTCCTCGGCCGGCGAGTAGAGCAGGTCGGCGTAGGCGCCGTCGGTGGCGGAACGGTTCGTGGCCCGCGCGTCGTCCCAGGCGCGGGCGAGGCGGCCACGGGCCAGGGGGCTCCAGATGATGGTGCCGACGCCCTCGTCCAGGCACAGCGGGATCATCTCCCGCTCCTCCTCACGGGCGAGCAGGTTGTAGTGGTCCTGCATCGACACGAACCGCGCCCAGCCGTGCCGCTCCTGGAGGTGCAGCGCCTTCGCGAACTCCCAGGCGTGCATGGACGAGGCCCCGAGGTAGCGCACCTTGCCCGCCGTGACGAGGTCGCTGAGGGCTTCGAGGGTCTCCTCCAGCGGGGTCGCGTGGTCGTTGCGGTGCACCTGGTAGAGGTCGATGTAGTCGGTGCCGAGGCGGCGCAGCGAGTGGTCTACCTCGGTCATGACCGCCTTGCGCGACAGGCCGCGGCCGTTGGGGCCCGGGCGCATCGGGTGCCGGAGCTTGGTCGCGATCACCACGTCGTCGCGGTCGGCGAAGTCCTTGAGGGCGCGGCCGAGGATCTCCTCGCTGGAGCCGTTCGAGTACAGGTTGGCGGTGTCGAAGAAGTTGATGCCGGCTTCGAGGGCGTGCTTGATCAGGGGGCGGCTGGTCTCCTCGTCGAGGGACCAGACGGGGTGGCCGCGGTCGGGCGCGCCGTAGGTCATGGCGCCGACGGCGACCGGGGAGACGTCGAGGCCGGTGCGGCCGAGCTTTATGTAACGCACGAGGGAGCTCCTACAATGGGGAACGAGAGCAAACGGAGAACTCTCCGGTTGACCCCTGTGACGTTAGCGGAGAACTCTCCGCTTAGCAATCGGGCGACCGCCCGCCAGGGGGACGTATGCCAGGAGGACCCATGACCGACGCCGCGCCGCAGCGCTCCGACGCGCTGAAGAACCGGGAGGCGATCCTCCAGGTCGCCCACGACGCGTTCGCCGAGTCCCCGGGCGTCTCGCTCAACTCGATCGCCAAGCGCGCCGGGGTCGGCGCCGGCACGCTCTACCGGCATTTCCCCACGCGTGAGGCGCTGATCCTGGAGGTCTACCGCCTCGACGTGGACCGCCTCGTCGGCTCCGTGCCGGAGGTCCTCGCCGCCCATGCTCCGCTGGACGCGCTACGGCAGTGGTTCACGACCCTCGCGGCCTACGTCCGCCTCAAGCACGGCCTCGGCGACGCGCTGAACACGGCCGCCGCGCAGGAGGTCGTCAGTACGACGTCCGTTGCCGTCACGGCGGCTGTCGGTCGGCTCCTCGACGCGTGTGAATCCGCCGGAGCGGTACGGCCCGGCCTCGACCCCACCGACGTGATCATGCTCCTGAGCTGCCTGTGGCGTACGCCCGACAACCCCGAGGGCGTGGCCCAGGCAGACCGCCTGATGGAACTGGCGATCGACGGCTTCCGGCCGTAGAACGCCTTCTGGGAGACCGTCAGTTCGACGCCCTCGCGGGGATCTCGCCGGATCCCCGCTCGATCAGCCGGGTCGGAATGGTGACGGAGCGGGTGGGTGACTGGTCGCCGTCCAGTCTGCGGAAGAGCATCTCGGCGGCTGTCCTGCCCAACTGCTCGACGTCCTGGGCGATGACGGAGATACCCGGGCTGAGGATGTCGGCCAGGGGGAAGTCGTCGAAGCCCACGTGGGCGACGGTGTCCTGGAGACCGAGTGCCCGCAGTGCGCGCACCGCCCCTATGGTGACGAGGTTCTGGCTGGTGAACAGCGCGGTGGGCGGGTTCGGCAGCGCCAGGAGCCGCTCGGTCGCGGCGATCGCGGATTCCTCGCTGGCCCCGGTGTGCCGGACGATCTCGTCGTCGTACTCGATGTGCCCGACTTCGAGGGCGTGCCGGTAACCGTCGAAACGCTGGGCGGCGGTGGAGATGGTCGCGCGGTCGCCGAGGTAGGCGATGCGGCGGTGGCCGGCCTTCAGCAGGTGGTTGACGGCGGTGAGGGCGCCCTTCCGGTTGTCGGAGACGACGGTGTCCGCGTCGAGCAGGCTGGGCTCGCGGTCGACGAAGACCATGCGGGTGCCCGAACGCTGCTCGCTGATCAGATAGCTGTGGTCGCGGCCGGCCGGCACGATCACCAGGCCGTCGACCCGCCGGTCGATGAGAGCACGGGCCAACTCCCGTTCCCTGGCCGGGTCCTCGTCGAGGCTTCCGACCAGCACGAGCACTCCGCGCCCCCGTGCCACGTTCTCCACGGTGCGGGTCAGGGCCGCCGAGAACGGGTTCGCCGAGTCCTCGACGAGCATCCCGATCGTGGCCGTACGGCCGTCCCCGCGGCGCAGGCTGCTGGCGGTCAGGTTCGGCCGGTAGCCCAGTTTGTCGGCCGCCTCACGCACCCGGGCGGCGATGGCCGGATCGACGGTGGGCACCTCGTTGACCACGCGGGAGACCGTCTTGATGGCGACGCCTGCCAGAGCCGCCACCTCGCGCATGGTGGGGCGGCTGCGCGGGGACGGCGACGGCGGCTCGCCCAGGGTCATCGTTGTCTCCAACTGATTCTGCGTTACCGACTCGTTGCCGACGCATGTTTACCAGTGTCTTGACGCGCTCGTCCATACGGGCCCACTATCCCGTCGAGTCAACGTTGTCTCAGCGTCGACCAAGGGCCGGCTCGAAAGGGATCACGCCATGAACCTCTCCTCCACCCAGACATCGGGCCTCCGCAGCCGACGCGCCCGGGCGGCAGCCGTCGGCGTCACCATCTGCCTCGGCGCCACCCTCGCGGCCTGCGGTTCCTCCGACTCGGGCTCATCGTCGTCCGGCAGCGGGAAGGTGGGTGTGTCACTGATCCTGAAGACGCTGAGCAACCCGTACTTCGTGAGCATGGAGAAGGACGCCAAGACGCAGGCCACCAAGGACAAGGTGAGCCTCACCGTGGCGGCGGGCACGTCGGACGGCGACACCCAGACCCAGATCACCGCCATCGACAACGCCGTCTCGCGCGGCGACAAGGGCATCCTGATCACCACCAACGGCGACGCGGTGAACACCGCGCTGAAGCGCGCCAAGCAGGCCGGCCTCTTCGTGATCGCCCTGGACACCGCACCGAACCCGGCGAACGTCGCGGACATCACCTACGCGACCGACAACGAGCAGGCGGGCAAGCTCGACGGCCAGTACGCGGCGGCGGCCCTGAACGGCAAGCCCGCGGTCATCGCCATGCTCGACCTCTTCAACAACCAGGTCGTCTCGGTGGACATCGACCGCGACCACGGCTTCCTGGAGGGCATGGGCATCGACCCGGGCAGCAAGACCGAGAACGGCAAGGAGGCCAAGTCCGGGAAGTACACCGGCGGCTCGGGCGGCACGTACACGATCGCCTGCCACCAGCCCACCCAGGGCGCCATCGACGGCGGACGCACCGCGATGGAGAACTGCCTGTCGGCCAACCCGAACATCAACGTGGTCTACGCCATCAACGAGCCGGCGGGCGAGGGCGCGTACAACGCGCTGAAGGCGGCGAACAAGGAGAAGAGCGTCGCGATCTACGCCATCGACGGCAGCTGCTCGGGCCTGAAGAACGTCACCAGCGGCAAGTTCGCCGCCGACGCCGTGCAGTACCCGGGCAAGATGGCCGCCCTCGGCGTCAGCTCCATCGCGAAACTGGCCCGCGGCGGCAGCAAGCCCAGCGTCACCAACGGCAAGTCGTTCTACGACACCGGCACCGCGCTGGCCGCCGCCAAGTCCATCGGGGGGCTGACGGTCCAGTCCCCGGCGCAGGCCGCTTCCGCCTGCTGGGGCAGCTGACTTGGTCGGCCGGGTGGGCCGCCGGTACAAGTACCGGCGGCCCACGCACACCACACGAGCTCACCAGTCGTATGAAGGCCCGCACGAGGGACAGAACCGGAAGGACCCCCTGTGACCACCCACGTGGACAGTGAAGCGACACCGGCGCCGGCGGAGGACTTCCTCAACCGGCCCGCCACGCCGGCCCAGCGCATCCAGTCGGTGCTGCACCGTCAGCCGGCACTCAGCCCGGCGATCGTCCTGGTGCTCGCCGCCATCGTGTTCTCCCTGGTCAACGACCGCTTCTACGCGTTGCAGAACCTGTCGCTCGTCGCCCAACAGGTGGCCGTCATCGGCTCGTTGGCCGTCGGCCAGACCGTCATCATCCTCACGGCCGGCATCGACCTGTCCATCGGCGCGGTCATGGTGCTCGCCTCGCTGCTGATGTCGAAGCTCGTCGCGGACAACGGCGTGCCGGGCGTGCTGGCCCTGCTCGCGGGAGCGGCCGTAGCCATCGCCGCGCAGGCCGTCAACGGACTGCTGGTCACCAGGATCAAGCTGCCACCGTTCATCGTCACGCTCGGCACCCTCAGCATCTTCACCGCGATCACGCTCATCTACGCCAAGGGCCAGACCGTCTCCCTGCAGCCCGGCAACATCCTCATGTGGAGCGCGGACACCGTCTCCATCGGGCAGTTGAACCTGACCACCGGCGTCCTGCTCATGATCGCCCTGTACGCGGTGATCGGCTACGCGCTGCGCTACACCGCCTGGGGCCGGCACCTGTACGCCGTGGGCGACGACATCGAGGCCGCCCGCCTGGCCGGCATCTCCGTCAACCGGGTGCTGCTGAGCGCCTACGTGGTCGGCGGTTTCGCCATCGCCGTGGGCGCCTGGATCCTGGTCGGCCGGGTCGGCGGCGGCGACCCGAACAGCGGCCTCAACGCCAACCTGCAGTCCATCACCGCCGTCGTCATCGGCGGCACCAGTCTGTTCGGCGGACGCGGTGTGGTGCTCGGCTCGCTGATCGGCGCGCTCATCGTCCAGGTCTTCGTCAACGGCCTCGCACTGGCCGGGATCGACCCCAACTACCAAGTCCTGACGGTCGGCGTGCTGGTGATCGCGGCTGTCTCCGTCGACCAGTGGATAAGGAGCGTGAAGGCATGACGACTGCCCCCACTCCCACCGCCGCCCCCGTTCTCGAGGCCAAGGGCCTGGTCAAGGTCTTCGGCCGGGTCGTCGGCCTGAACGACGTCGACCTCACCCTCTACCCCGGCGAGGTCCTCGCCGTCATCGGCGACAACGGCGCCGGCAAGTCCACCCTGATCAAGTGCCTCTCCGGGGCGCTCGTCCCCGATCAGGGCAGCATCCTGGTCGACGGCTCCGAGGTGAACTTCAAACGCCCGCAGGACGCCCGCGAGGCCGGCATCGAGACGGTCTACCAGACCCTCGCCGTGGCCCCGGCGCTGGACATCGCCAGCAACCTGTTCCTCGCCCGCGAGATCCGCCGCAAGGGTGTGCTCGGATCGGTGTTCCGCATGCTCGACACCGGCGAGATGAGGCGTCAGGCGGCCGACCACATCAAGCGGCTGGGCATCAGCACCCTGCAGAACATCAACCAGGCCGTGGAGACCCTCTCCGGCGGCCAGCGCCAGTCGGTGGCCGTCGCCCGCGCGGGTGCCTTCGGCGGCCGGGTCGTCATCCTCGACGAACCCACCGCCGCGCTGGGCGTCCGCGAGACCGGCCAGGTCCTCAAACTCGTCCGCGACCTGCGCGACCAGGGCCTCGGCATCATCCTGATCAGCCACAACATGCCCAACGTCTTCGACGTAGCCGACCGCATCCACATCCAACGCCTCGGCGGCTGCGCCGGGGTCATCACCCCGCAGTCGCACTCGATGGAGGACGCGGTGGCCATCATGACGGGGGCGAAGAAGCTTGTTCCGGAAGCCGGGTGACGGGGCGTGGCGGGGGTGAGGAGGCTTGTGGCGGAGGCGGGGTGACGGGTTATGGCGGGGGCGAGGACGCTCGTCCCGGACACGGGGTGACGGGCAGAGGCGGTACGGCGGACACGTACCGGATCGACGAAGGCCGCCTCGGCGACGAACCCACCGTGGCCGTCTCCGCACCGGACGGTGCCGTGCGCGTGGTCCTCGCCCTGCGCGGGGCGACACTGCTGAGCTGGCAGGTCGCACGCGGAGCGGCCGGGCAGCTCACCGAGCGGACCGAGCGGACCGAGCGGACCGAGCGGACTGAACGGACCGAACGGACTGAACGGGCTGAACTGACGGACGGCTACAGCGACGAGGCGGAACTGCTCTCGCAGGACGGCGTACGGGCGGGCCTCCTCGCCCCGTTCCCCAACCGCGTGGCGGACGGCCGCTACCACCACGGCGGCCGCGACCACGACCTGCTCCCCGGCCGCGTCGCGAACCACACAGTCTACCACGGCTTCGCGCGCGAGGCGCCGTTCCGGCTCGTCGGGGCCACCACGACGGCCGACTCCGCGCGGCTGCTGCTGCGCACGACGAGCATCAGACCGGACAGGTACCCCGGTTACCCGTTCGCGCTCGACCTCGACGTGGAGTACACGATCGGCCGCCGCGAGCTGGGCATCGAGATCCGGGCGACGAACGTGGGGGAGACCACCGCCCCCTACGCGTCGGGCTGGCACCCGTACTTCACCCTGTCTCGCCCCCGCCCGATCGACGACCTGGTCCTGCAGATCCCCGCCGACACCCTGATCCGCACGGACGCGTCCCTCATCCCCCTGCCCGGAAAGGAGGCCCTGCTGCCCTTGGACCGTTGCCCCGACATGGACTTCCGTACGCCCAGGAAGCTTGGCGACGCCGTCATAGATGCCTGCTTCGCAGACCTGGCCCCCGGACCCACCGGCCGGACCGAGACGGTACTGAGCGACCCCGCGACCGGAGACGAACTACGGGTGTGGCAGCACGGCGGCTATATGCACGTGTTCACCGGCGACACCCTGGCCCGCGACCGGCGCACCTCCATCGCGCTGGAGCCCGTCGAGGTACCCACGGACGCCTACAACCGTCCGGAGCATGCCGACGCCCTGTCACTGGAGCCCGGCCGGCAGCGGGAATTCCGGTTCGGGGTCACGTATGAGCCCTCGGCGCGCTGAGCTGCGCCAGCGGCTTGGGGGCGGGCGCGGCGGTGGACCCTATGCGGACGGCCGGGGAGTCCGACGAACGTCAAGGGCCTTTCCTTGTACGGCCGTTCACTCGTCGCGCTCGGTGCCCTTCAGCGGGACCAGGGCGCGATCCACCAGCCGACCCTGTTTCCCCGGCTGTCCACGCCGGCCAACGGCTCCGGCAGCCAAGCTGCTCCGCGTCCCGGCACCAAAAAGGGCGGGGCCCGAAGACCCCGCCCACTACCGTCACCGGTGAACCCTCACCTCACGGCCACACCAAGCAGTACGGCTGATGCCCCGCCTCATGCAACCGATGGCTGAAGTCCTGCCATTCGTGCAGCGAATGGGAGGGGCGGGGTGGTGACCTGGGGCTTCTTGGTGAGATGTGTGCCGACCAGGGGAAACTCCTCTCCGTAGTTCTCACTGGTCGACGCCGTTTTCCAGGCTCGTGTGCCCTGGATGTGCCCTCGCAGGGTGGGGAGTTGGGCCAGCCATCTTCGATGCACGTGGCAATGGTCAGTGGCGTGGAAGCCGCCACAGATGCGTCGCTGCCCGGGCTCGGTCCGCAGGAGTCTCGCGGACGAGGTGGTACAGGTTCTCGAAGTACTCCTGCCAGCGGTTCGGATCTGGCATGGCGTTCTGCGCGCGCTTCGCACGCTCCGCCTGCACCAGCGGTTGCAGGGCCTCCCAGACGGAGATCACCGAACCTCCGAGGTATCCGGAGACGGGATCGATGTCCACCACCCCGTGAGCGACGAGAGCCCCGAGATTGTCGTAGAACCAGGCCAGTTCACGGACCAGGTCCCGGTCATCGTCCCGTAGCCCAGCCAGTCCGGCTGACAGGTCACAGGCAGGCAGCCGTTCGTGCACGACCTGCCGTGCCTGCGCCAGCCGCACACTTCGATGCTCGCGGAAGAGATCCACAAGAACCGGTAGCGTGTTGGCATGCTCGGTCAGCCGCAATTGTCGAAGCGAGACGACTCCGCTTACCGCCAGTGCTACCAGCGATACCACCAGTGCCGCGATCTCCAACTTTGTCTCCGCTAGCAGTTGTTGATGCAGCGCGGTAGCGGCTGCTGACGCTATTAATCAGGCCGGGCCGCGACGCCGCCGAGCGCGTGGGCCGGGGTGCGCAGGTGAGTGGGGCTTGGGCGGCGCGGTACCTGCGGGGTCGTTCGGGAGTGACAGGGGGTCGACGGGGCCTGGCGGTTGGCCATCGACCGTCTCCATGCCGGGCAGAAAGGCATGGTCCGGGCCGGTGTGAGCGTGCTGGGCGCGCTCAGGTACCGGGAGGATGCGGCGGCGGGTGAGTTCAGCGACGTCGATCAAGGGGGCGTTGACGATGCGGTTGAGGAGCTCTGCCTGCTGAGGTTCCAGGGCGGTGAGATGCCTGAGCACGGCAAGAATTTCGACGAGTTCCCGGCTCCAATCGGGTTCCCAGCGCTCGGGGCGCTCACGGTCGAGTTCACTGGTTACTTTGCCGGCGGTGCGGTCGCTGCGGTAGGCGAGCCAGCTGTCGAGTACGTTGCGGCCGCCGGTGGTGTAGTCGCGCATGCGTTGGGTCACACCGGTGAAGATGCCGCCCTCGATGACAAGTTGCTCGCTTTCGCTGTCGTAGCTGACGATCGAAGGGAGCGTTTCGGGCGCGACTTCTCGGGCGTACATGATCTCGGGGTGTAGGCGCCGCCACCAATTCGATGTGCCTGCTGGGCGGCCGTCGTCGGGATTGACGCAGCGTGCGCCAAACGTCGAGGCCCACAACACGTGGTGTCCCAGGCTGATGGCCTCGTGCCAGAAGCTGCGATCGGCGGTCAGGGGGATACGTACGCCGAGGGAGTTGAGGTCGTCCGCGTAGCGCTCGGTGAAGGCGGGGTGGGCAGTCACTGCGGCGATGTAGGCGAGCAGGTCCTCGGGGAGGACTTCATCGAGGCCGTAGGAGTTGGCGAGGTGGTGTAACAGTCCTGGGGTGACGTTGGGGGTGCGGTCGGCGTGCATGAGCGGCAGGACGCGGCCACCGTTTCCCTTGAAGTAGTCGTTGTCGGGAACGAGGGCGGTGAAAAGCAGTGCTGGGCCGGTCTGCAGACGTTGGGTGTGCTGTTCGACGACGAAGACCTGGCTGTCGACGTTGGCCTGCCACAGCTCGGGACGGGAGAAGTCGATGACACGGCCGTCGGGTATGAGCCATTGGCGATCCAGGGCTCTGCGCGCGATGCGTATCGGAGCAGGACAGGGGCCTTGTTCGATACGCAGAAGGATCGGCGGGTGGGGATGACCAGGGATCTGGACAGCTTCTTTGTCCAGGGTGCGGTCGCGGGTCTCTTTGAACAGTTCCTGCTTCGCGGAGGGGTCGCGCTCTTGAATGAGGCGGTTCCAGCGTCGCCGCAGGATGGTTCTGGACGGGCTGATGACCCAGTTCCGGTTGGGCTTGATGCCAGGCTTGCACCAGGGCATGAGCTCGGTGAGGGCAGGGAAGGTGTCCCAGCCGCTCTGGGAAGCGGGTGTGAAAGGGACAGGCCCGGCAGGCCGGGAAGTACGCCAGCCGGGACCGGTGATGTGCAGGTTGTGCAGTTGCTCGCCTTTGTTCTGGCGGGTGCCATGAACGGCCGTGTAGTGGACGGGGGCCAGTTCGTCTTGCCGCTCGCCTTGACGGCGGACGAAGATGGCGATGGCTAACTCCTGCTGGACTCCAGGAAAGAACCGGCTGTTGAGTGGGGGCCTTTTGGTCTCGGGCGTGAGGTCGATGACCCAGCCCTCGGTGCAGGTGCGCCTCAGATAGGAGCGCATGCCCTGGAAGCCCGCGCCGCGGATGAATCCGCCGGTGCTGACGAAGCAGACGATGCCGTGGCGGTGGTCGTCGTGTTGATCGAAAACTTTGTGGGTGGCCCAGCGCCAGAAGTAAGTGCACAGGCTTTTCAATTTGTTCTCGTAGACGCCTGCCGCACCACGCAACCGGAAGTCGTCCAGCGGCGGGGCACCGCGGCCCGGTGAGCCCTTCTCGATCCATCCGCCCTGGCCTTCTGCCTGTTCGCGGTGGGGAGGGTTGCCGATGACTACGGTGATGCGTTCGTTGCGCTGGATGGTGCTGGCTGCTTCGGCGTCATCACGTAAGGGCCCCCACAAGGCACCGTGGCGATCGAAGAGTTCACTGGGGCGCCATGGGTCGGCGAGGGTGTCGGCCAGATGCAGGCGCATGTCGCGCAGCCGTACTCGGGCATTGAGTTGGCGCAGCATCTGTCCGACGCGCATCTGAGCGACGGCGAAGGCGCCCATCTGCTTTTCGAACCCGATCAGCCGGCCAGCGAGTTCCTGAACGGATTCGGCACGGAAGCCCTCGTTGCCGCCCTCGGACTGCTTGCGGGCGACGAGGTCGATGATGCCGGTGAGGAAGGTGCCGGTTCCCATTGCCGGGTCGATGATGGACACACCGGGGTCGGCGAAGCCGTCTGGGCAATCCAGTGTGGTTGCCAGTACTTCGTCGACGAGGCGGATCATCTCCGTCACCAGTGGGGCTGGGGTGTAGTAGGTGCCGGAGTCCTTGCGCAGGTCGGCGTCGTACTCCTGCAGGAAGTGCTCGTAGAGATGGATGTGGAAGCCGGGGTCGCCGGCCAGGGAACTCCTCCAGTCGATGGCGTCAATGACGCGGACAAGCATGTCCAGGCTGTCGCGGAATTCTCCCTCGACCTGATCGGTGAGGATCTGCAAGGCGCGGCCCATGACGGAGTGCTCAGCCCCAAGACGCCGGCCTACCTCGTGCAGGCTCATACCGGCCAACGCGTTGCCGTTGGCGGTGTTGGAGCCGGCGAGCAGGAGAGCGAAAGTGACGGACTGGGCGTAGCGGTCAGCGAAGGTCGCCCGCTGGTCCCGGTCGTCTGTGGTTGGGAAGAGATCAACCTCAAGCGTGGAGGCCAGGTCGGTGAAAGGGCGCTGGTGACGCGGGAGGACCGCTTCAGCATCGAGGCGGTCGTGAACAGCATCACGCAGAAGAGTGCACAACGGGGCGACCTGGGCAACCACTTCCCGCATTGACGTCAGTGGTTGGGGCTGCCAGCCGAAGAACGAGGCAAGCATCGCCTCGAAGGCGGCCTCGCTTGCTACTGGAAGCCGTAGGCGGGAGCCGGCGCTGCGTAGATCGCCCTCGAAGTGGATGGTGTCGCCGTGCTGCCGACCTGAGCGGTACATGATCCATGTCTGACCGTTCGTGTAGATCAGGTTGGGCAGTTTTGCCATGCCTTCCCACTGGCGGCGGTCGCGTTGGTTCAGGCCGCCAGGATGGATCACGCTCTTGTCGGGGCTTTTCAGCTCGACATAGCCGACGATGTTGCGCGGTAACTTCCCGATCCGCACTGCCAGGTCGGGGCGTATCCGGTGCGCTGTGATTGCCACCTCGGCATGCAGGACCGCCTGTAGTCCCAGTACCCGTGCCGCGTCGACGAGAAGGGTTTCCACCGCTCGGCGGATCGCGGCTTCCTTCTGCCCGTGCAGCAACGCCTGTTTACACGTCGCACCGAAGTCGCTGACGATGCCCCGAAACCGGTCCTTGCGCTGCATCCTGCCCCCCGAGGCCAGCACACCCCCGCATGTTCCTCAACTCACAGTAAACACAACATCACTCCTCGTCGAGAGTGCTGTCCAAGGTGCCGAATACGAGTGTCCGTTCAGCGGCAGCCCACCGACGGTGAGCGTGTGCTGTGTGGGTTGTGGTGCTGGGCGGAAGGAGCGGGGCCGTGGCCCACCAAGGGGCTGGTCGCAGTGCGTTAGCCGATGAGTTCTATCCGGATGGCAAGGGCACCGAGAGCCTCCTTCTCGGGCGGGTAGATGGCCCGGATGTTGGCGAGTTGCTCGTCGCGGCTGGCGGTGGGGTTGACGTTGGCCGGCCCCTCACCGTCGAGCAGGGCCTCGAAGTCGGGGTACTCGGTCACGCGCTCGACCTCGACCTCGCAGGTCTCGTCCGTGCCCTTGATGCGGAACCGGATGACGTCACCGGCCGCGAGGTCGGCGAGGTGTGGGTATTTGACCCGTACCTCGATGGTCTTGGTGCCGGCGGCGACGAGGTCGAAGTACTGGCGGTAGAGGTTGAGTTCGCGGACACGTGGGGTGGTGTTGCTCATGGGGCGGGAATGCTCCTGGTCGCTGGTGCGGTGAGCAGGCGGCCGATCTCGGCTGCGGAGTACGAGCGGAAGAAGTGTCGAGGGTCGGACAGCAAGGTCTCGGCGGTAGCCAGTAGTTGGTCGGCGTATTCGGTGACGGTGCCTGGCCATCGCCGGGTGTCGAGCATCCAGTCGGCGGTGCCCTCGGGCAAGGGGGCGTGGCCTTCGCGGATGAGGGACTTGGAGAGTTTCGCGCCGGTGTCGGTGACGACTTGTGGGCAGAACAGGCGGGCGGGGAGCTGGGCACGGGTGAGGCCGACGGCCTGGAGGGCTTCGTCGACGAGGAGGGAGCCGAAGACCCAGTCGCCGCCCTTGACCATGACGTGCAGAGTTCCACCTGCCCCCGTGCTGGTGAGGGCGAGTTCCTTGACGAGGTTGCGGTACAGGGTGGCCAGGTCGAGGTAGGCGCCGGCGGTAGGCGTGATGGTGACCTGGTAAGGGCCGTGGTGGAGGCAGACGGCATCGACGTCGGCACCTTCTCGGTCGGTGAGGTGCACGCGCGTGCGTTCGGCGTGCTTCTCGGACCAACCGCAGCCGGGGTGTGGGCAGGGGATCCGAAGGTGTGGGGTGCCGGTGGAGGGGGCGAGCCACCAGCGGGCGGCGTCGATGCGGGGCAGGAGCCGTAGCCAGGTGCGGCGGAAGTGTTCGCTTGCCTGCTGCTGGGTGTAGGTCTCGACGCGGTGCGGGATGCCCAAGCGCCGGGAGAGAGCCGTGAACAGGGGTTGGTACAGGGCGGCGACGAGGTCGGTCAGGGCCTGGTTGCCGAGGGCTTGGGCGTAGGCGCGTTGGTAGCGGTGACCGCTGGCCGGGTCCGTGAACAGTTCGTACGGGGCGTTGTCGAGGGCGCTGAAGAGGACCTCGGTCGGGATGCCGAAGCGGTCGCGCAGGCGGGCCGCCATGGCGAAGGCGAGCGACTGGACGAGCGAGGTGCCGATATGCGGGGCGCCGTTGATCTGGGTGCCGACGACCAGCACGATCCTCTCGGGCGGAGCGGCCAGGATGCGTGGCGTCAGGACGTCCTCGGCGCGGAGAAGGGCGTTGGCGAGGACGGTGTTCGGTGAGACGAGACGGGCCGTCATGAATGTCCCCTTGCGGTCAGGCCGGACGGAAGTAGGTGTTGCCGGGTTCGGCGGGACGTGCCCGGCACTAGAGACCAGCGGCAGAGCGCGCTTCTTCCTGGGCACCGGTGACGTACGGGTGTTGGAGCGTGGCGCGGAGGGCTTCCGGGTCGGTGAGGGTGTCGTCGTTCGGTAGCTCGCACCAGCCGCCGAACCAGTCGTCGAGCCGCTCCATGCCGGGTGCGACGAGCCAGGAGTTGGTGGAGAGGTGCCGTACCGGCAGGTCGTGCCAGCGGTCGGCGGTGCCGGTCGCGATGGCGTAGTAGAGGCGCTCGTTGGGCCCGTCGTAGAGCACCGGGCCGATCGGCGCACCGGTGCCGCGAAGGTGGGCCAGGGCCAGGAAGCCGGTCTCGGCAGAGGTGCGCACGAGGTCCCAGCCGTCGCCGACCTTCAGCAGACGCAGTCCGTGCACGTCGCTGACCATGGGTGCGCTGCGCAGCGCGTCACGCACGGACATCATGTATCCCTCTGCGGCTGGAAGTTGGGGCTTATGCCGAGGGAAGGTGCGCATGCCGTAACCGACTTGAAGGAGCGCACCACGATCAGACGGGTGCCCGTTGCGGCTATCCGCCGCTTCCGCTCTCTGCCGAAGCTCCTGGGGCCGAGGTGGCTGAGGGCGGGGACCACGGCGCCGTAGATGTCGGGTAGTTCGAGGGCGTCGAGCAGCCCGACGAAGGCGGGGGAGCGGCTGGCCACCGTGGCGTCGCGGTCGGTGAAGACGCCGCAGAGGGCCAGTTCGTGTCGGCGGCAGTAGTCGGTGAGGCAGTCGACGAGCGCCGCATGGCGGACCGGGCCGCCGGTGACGTGTCGTAGGTAGCCGAAGACCTGTGGGAAGGCGACGCGTCGGCGTTCCGTGATGAGTTCGTCGTCCATGTCCACAGCGTCGGTCGGCGTGAACGGCCTTGAAATGACCTGCTGTTGTACTTCCGTTGCACTTCCCGCCCCACGTCGTCACCGAGAGTGCTTCCATACGTGACGGAGGGAGGTAATCAGTGGTCAGCGTGCAGCAGTGGACGGGCAGGGAAGCGAGCGCCCTTCGTGCTGCCTTGCGTATGAGCATGCGGGCTTTCGCCGAGCACCTCGGCGTCGCGCTGCGTACGGTGGCCAAGTGGGAGAGCCTGGGGGCCGAAACACAGCCCCGGCCCGACACCCAGGCGATCCTCGACACCGCGCTCGCTCGTGCCGACGCTGCCGCCCATGCCCGGTTCGAGGCGGTGCTGTTCCCAGAGCGGAAGAGTGTGCGGCCAGCGGACTACGAGACCTGGACCGAGGACATCGAGCGCGCCGTGGTCTGCGTCAGCCGTCAGGACTTCCCCTTCGCCTCCACTCTGTTGAACCGCTGGTTGGGGAGCCACGATCCACGCGGCCTGGACGTCAAGGGCCTTTATTTGTACGGCCGTTCGCTCGTCCTGCTCGGTGACCTTCAGCGGGACCAGGGCGCGGTCCTCGGCCCGCTGTCGGCCCGCCAGTCCTACCTGACAGCCCGCGGCATGTTCACCGAACTCGACATCCCGCGCCGGGTGGCGCAGATCGAGCTGTCCCTCGCCGTCGTACAGGAGATGTCAGGTCAGCTCGACGCTTCCGCCCGCCACTACGAACTCCTCGCCGCAGACGGGCGGTTGAGTCGGCGTGACCGTGCTCGTGCCCGACTCTGGGTCGGTACGGCTCTGAGCAAGGAGGGCAACAACGAGTACGCCACCAACGTCATGGCTGCTGCCACCCGCGAGTTCGAGGAACTCGGTGAGCCGGAGGACTGGTCCGTGGCGCACCAGAAGCTTGCGCTCGCCCATCGTGGCGCCGGCGACCTGAAGCAAGCCCTGCACTACATCGACATCGCGCGCGCCACCGGCACAGTCGACTCCCCGATGCAGCGGGTGCGGTTGGACACCGCGTACGGGCACATCCTTCTGTCGGATGCGGCGACCCGGAATGATGGGCTGTCCGTCCTCGATCAGGCGGCACAGGTGGCCCGGCAGTTCGGGCTGAGCCACCAGTCGCGCAGTATCGAGGGCATCCGAGAGGGCCAGCAGGGATGAGCCAGGGAGTGCCAGTGCCGGAGCACCAGCAGCGTCAGATCACCGACGAGCAGTTCCACGACGCGACGTTGATCTGGGACTACCACCAGATGGGGCACGAGTTGCGGCCTTGCTCAGCGGCGATCGGTCTGGGCAGCCACGACCTGGGTGTCGCCACGACAGCCGTAGATCTCTACCGCGCCGGCCTCTTCCCCGTCGTGGTGTTCAGCGGCGGCAACAGCCCCACCACCCGCGCCCGTTTCCCGCGCGGCGAGGCCGTCCACTACCGGGAGCATGCCCTGAGTCTGGGCGCACCGGACGAGGCGATCCTGGTCGAGTCCAAGGCGGCGAACACCGGCCAGAACATCACCCTCTCCCGGGAGTTGCTGGCGGAGGCGGGCGTGGAGGTGGAGTCGCTGCTGCTGATCTCCAAGCCGTACATGGAGCGCCGCTCGTACGCGACCTGCCGCAAGCTGTGGCCCGAGGCCGAAGTCGTATGTGCCTCCGAGCCGTTGGAGTTGGACGACTACATCAAGTCCATCGGCGACGAGAAGCTCGTTGTCGACATGCTCGTCGGGGACCTGCAACGGGTGATCGACTACCCGAAGTTGGGGTTCGCCGTCGAGCAGGACGTATCGGGGGATGTGTATGACGCTTACGAGCGCCTCCTGGGCGCCGGCTTCGACAGCCGCCTCATCAACAGCTGACACACGTCGACTTGGGGCGAGCGGCGGGGTGTGCGCGATCCACCAGCCGAACCTGTTTCCCCGGCTGTCCACGCTGGCCAAGCTGTTCGCCGCTGACCGGTGGATCGTCCTCGACGATGTTCAGTTCGCGCGCCGGGATTACCAGCACCGCGCCCGGCTCGCGGCCCTCGACGACCCGAGCCGGCAGCAGTGGCTCACGCTCCCCACTCACCTGCCCAACGGACGCCCGACGGTCATCAAACAGGCGTTGCTCGTCGAGCCGCGCCGGTCTCGCCGAACGGTCAGTCTCCTGGTTCGCCAGTACTACGGCCGTAGCCGCTACTGGCCTGTCGTGCGTGAGGTCTTGGACGTGGTCCTCGATCGGTTCGAGAACACGGACCGCGTGGCGGGCCTCGCGAGGACATCGACCGTTGCCCTGCTCACTGCCCTCGGCTGGAGCGGTGAGGTACTGGAGAGCAGCGCGATCCCGACCCGCCAGGGCCGGTCCGAGCGGCTGGCCGACCTCGCCGTAGCGACCGGCAGTACCCACTACCTGTGTGGCACCGGCGGCCTGCGCTACCTCGACCACCAGCCGTTCGCCGCCCATGGCATCACTGTTCTGCCCTTCCACACACCTGTGGGTACGGGCGACCGGGTCTGGCAGTTGGCCCGACGGGTGAGCAGCCTCTGGGGGTTGAGCGAGATCGGCCCGAGTGAACTGGCGTCCAGGTTCGCTGTGGAACGAGAAGGCCATCTCCTTGGAATCCCCACTCTGGGCGGCTGGTAGTTGCGTCCAGGGACATGAAAAAGGCGGGGTCCGAGAACCCCGCCACACACACCACAAACCCTCAGCTCAAGGCCACACCAAGCAATAAGGCTGATGCCCCGCCTCATGCAACCGATGGCTGAAGTCCTGCCACTCGTGCAGCAGTTGGTACACATTGAACGCATCCCGAGGCCCACCCCGGTCCGGCACCGTCGACCAGATGAACGCCGCCGCGCCGACCGCTTCCTCGCCGATTCCGCGGAGCGGGTCGACGACGGTCATCGGGAGTTTGACGACCGCGTAGTCGGGGTGGAGGACCACCAGTTCCAGCGGGGGCACCTTGTTGAGCGGGACGCCCTCGATGCCGGTGAGGACCATCGCGGCCATCGTCTCCGGCTTGATCTTGGTGAACATGCCGTTCATCCCGAGCTCGTCGCCGCCGAGTTCCTCGGGGCGCATCGAGATCGGGACGCGGGCCGCGGTCGCGCCGTCGGGCGCGCCGAAGTATTTGTACGTCACCCCCACCCGACCACCATTCCTGCTCCCCGCCCGCAACTGATCGATCCGACGTTCGATACGTCGCTCATCCCGATCCGACTCACCCGAAACCGAACCTGAGCCCGAGCCCATGCCGGATCCCAAGCCGTTTCCCGCACCCGCACCCGCACCCGCACCCGGACCCAAGCCAGGCCCGCCCCGCCGTGCCTCGGCGGCTTCCTCCTCGTCACGCCGGTGCTTCCCCCGCCGGGCACGCCGAGGACCCAGGTCGTCAGTCCCCTCGCCCAGTCCGCCACCGCGATGCATATCTCCACCCGACTGCTTTTCCAGGACGCGTGACCCTCGCCGCGCAACCCGATCATCGTGTCAGTGACCTCCCCCACGGCCGCCCGCCGAAACGTGCGCTGAAACACCTGTCCGCAGGATCTGCGCAAGCCCTGAACACCGTCGCCCGCATGAGCTGTGTGTGTCTGTGTGTATCAGGTCCCAGTCTCGCAGACGGGTGGGGGCCCCTGCCCGGTCTCCCGCCGCCTACCCTGAGGAGGTCACTGAGTCACCGGAGCCCCAGCTCATCCCGAGAAGTCCGAGAAGCCGGAGAAGTCGCAGGTCATGACCGAAACGCCCAGCGGAACGCCCAGCGAAACGCCCAGCGGAGGGGCGAGCGGGGCGCCGCACGCCCTGCCTTATCCATACGACGCACCCGTCTCGCAGGCTCTCTTCGACCGTGCGTCGGTCGTCACACCGGGCGGCGTGAACTCCCCGGTGCGCGCCTTCCGCGCCGTCGGCGGCACGCCCCGGTTCATGGTCTCCGGCAACGGCCCCTATCTGACGGACGCGGACGGGCGCGAGTACGTCGACCTCGTCTGCTCCTGGGGTCCCATGATCCTCGGGCACTCCCAGCCCGACGTGATCGCCGCCGTCCACGACGCCGTCTCGCGCGGCACCTCCTTCGGCACCCCCGGCGAGGGCGAGGTCGCGCTCGCCGAGGAGATCGTCGCCCGCGTCGAGCCCGTGCAGCAGGTACGGCTCGTCTCCAGCGGGACCGAGGCCACCATGTCCGCCATCCGGCTCGCCCGCGGGTTCACCGGGCGGCCCAAGGTCATCAAGTTCGCCGGGTGTTACCACGGTCACGTCGACGCCCTGCTCGCCGCCGCGGGCAGTGGTGTCGCCACCTTCGCGCTGCCCGACACCCCCGGCGTCACCGGCGCCCAGGCCGGCGACACGATCGTCCTGCCGTACAACGACCTCGAAGCCGTCAACGAGGCCTTCCATCGGCATCCCGGTGAGATCGCGTGCGTTATTACCGAGGCTTCGCCGGGGAACATGGGCGTCGTGCCGCCCGTCGCCGGGTTCAACCAGGGGCTCAAGGACGCCTGCTCGAAGAACGGTGCCCTCTTCATCTCCGACGAGGTCATGACCGGGTTCCGCACCAGCAAGGCCGGGTGGTTCGGGATCGACGGGGTCCGTCCCGACCTCATGACCTTCGGCAAGGTCATGGGCGGCGGTTTCCCCGCCGCCGCGTTCGGCGGGCGCGCCGACATCATGGCGCACCTCGCCCCCGCCGGGCCCGTCTACCAGGCCGGCACCCTCTCCGGTAACCCCGTCGCGACCGCCGCCGGCCTCGCCCAGCTGCGGCTCCTCGACGACGCGGCCTACGACGCGATCGACGCCGTATCGGCGCAGATCCAGTCGCTCGTCACCGAGGCGCTCAGCAAGGAAGGTGTCGCGCACCGGCTGCAGAACGCCTCCAACATGTTCTCCGTGTTCTTCACCGACCGGAGCGTGCGCAACTACGAGGACGCCAAGGCGCAGGAGTCGTACCGCTTCACCGCGTTCTTCCACTCGATGCTGGCGCAGGGTGTCTATCTGCCTCCCTCGTCCTTCGAGTCCTGGTTCGTTTCCACGGCCCACGACGAACGGGCCATCCAGCGGATCGCCGACGCCCTCCCGGCAGCGGCCCGAGCGGCGGCGGAGGCCACCCGATGAGCAGCAGTGACAGTGACATCACCGTCGTCCACGTGATGCGGCACGGTGAAGTCGCCAATCCGGACGGGGTGTTGTACGGCCGTCTCCCCGGCTACCACCTCTCCGAGCTGGGGCGGCAGATGGCCGACCGGGTCGCCGAGCACCTCTCCTCCCGCGATGTCACGCACGTCGTCGCCTCCCCGCTGGAGCGCGCGCAGGAGACCGCCACGCCGATCGCCAAGGCGCACGGGCTCGACCTCGCGACCGACGGGCGGCTCATCGAGGCCGACAACGTCTTCCAGGGCAAGACCTTCGGGGTCGGCGACGGGGCGCTGAAGAAGCCCGACAACTGGAAGTACCTCGTCAACCCGTTCAAGCCGTCGTGGGGTGAGCCCTACGTCGACCAGGTCGTCCGGATGGTGGCCGCGCTGGACGCCGCCAAGGACGCCGCGCGCGGTCACGAGGCGGTGCTGGTGAGTCATCAGCTGCCGATCTGGATCGTGCGGTCGTACGTCGAGCGGCGCCGGCTGTGGCACGACCCGCGCAAGCGGCAGTGCACGCTCGCGTCCCTGACGACCTTCACCTACCGCGGCGACAAGATCGTGTCCGTCGGCTACACCGAGCCGGCCCGCGATCTCGTCCCGGCTCATCTCCTCGCCGGCGCGAAGCCCGTCAAGGGCAAGGACAAGGCGTTCGGCGCCTGACGAACACGGGGTGACCACTCGTCAGGGGCAGGTCTCGTGACGGCTCTGTGACATTTGTTTCGCAACCCACATCGTTCACGGCGAACTTTCTCGTCCGTCGCGTCCTCTCACAGGTAGACCACAGAGGACGCGACGGATGGGGAAGCAATGCGGAGTCTCACTCGACGGGGAGCGCTCGGAGTCGGTGCGGGCGCCGCGGCGGCCGTAGGACTCGCGGGGTGCGGGACGCTCGGCTCGGACGGGGCGAAGCCCTCCTCCGGCGGCTCCGGGAAGGGCTCCTCCGGCGGTCCCACCAAGTCCCTTGAGCCCCGCGCCAAGCTCATCGGTGACGGCTCCACGTCCTTCACCGGCGCGCAGCCCAAGCAGCCCGCGAAGCCCGTGCCGCTGGAGCCGGGGCAGACCCCGCCGCAGTTCGTGATCTTCTCCTGGGACGGCGCGGGCGAGGTGGGCAACGGCCTGTTCCCCCGCTTCCTCGACCTCGCCAAGCAGCACGGCGCGAGCATGACCTTCTTCCTCTCCGGCCTGTATCTGCTGCCCGAGTCGAAGAAGCGCCTCTACAACCCGCCGAACAACCCGCGCGGCGCCTCCGACATCGGCTACCTCACCGACGAACACGTCAAGGCGACCCTGACCAACGTCCGCCGCGCGTGGCTGGAGGGCCACGAGATAGGCACCCACTTCAACGGCCACTTCTGCTCCGGCTACGGCACGGTCGGCAACTGGACGCCCCAGCAGTGGCGCAGCGAGATCGACCAGGCCAAGTCCTTCGTCAAGGAGTGGCGCACCAACACCGGCTGGCACGACCTGCCGTCCCTGCCGTTCGACTACGAGAAGGAGCTCGTCGGCGGCCGTACGCCCTGCCTGCTGGGCCAGGACAACCTGCTGCCCACCGCCCGCTCCCTCGGCTGGCGCTACGACGCCTCCTCGCCCGGCGGCCGCCAGGTCTGGCCCGTGAAGCGCAACGGCGTCTGGGACTACCCCCTCCAGGCCGTCCCCTTCCCCGGGCACAGCTTCGAAGTCCTCTCGATGGACTACAACATGCTGGCCAACCAGTCCGTCAACTCCACCAACGCGCCCGCCTACAACTACCCGGGCTGGCGTACCCAGGCCGCGCAGGCCTACATCTCCGGTTTCCAGCGCGCGTACGAGTCGAACCGCGCCCCCTTCTTCATCGGCAACCACTTCGAGCACTGGAACGGCGGCATCTACATGGACGCCGTCGAGCAGGCCTTCAAGCACATCGCCCAGCTGAAGGAGAAGGGCGAGGACGTACGCATGGTCTCCTTCAAGCAGTTCACCGACTGGATCGACGTGCAGAAGCCCGAGGTACTGGCCCAGCTGCGCACCCTCGATGTCGGCCAGGCGCCGGCCGGCGGCTGGAAGTCCTTCCTGGCCGCGAGCTCCAGCACGTCCTCGTCGGCCTCCTCCACGGCCACCGGAGACGCCGCCTGAAATGCCGTCTGAAATGCGGTTTTCCACCCGCCGTACGCCGTTGAGGGGGGCGCGCAAGATCCTCAGAACGGGCATGCGAAACTTTTCACATGAGTGCCGCCAGCCGCGCCCTTAGCCGCGCCGTCCTGTCGACCGCCGGTGTAGCCGTCGCCGCGTTGGTGCTGTCCGCGTGCAGTTCCGGAGGCACCTCCGGAGGTTCGGGCAACACCAACTTCATCACCGGCTCCGACGGCATCGCGACCGTCAAGAAGGGCGACCGCCAGGCCGCCCCCGACCTGTCCGGCAAGACCATCGACGGCAAGACCCTCAACACCGCCGACTACAAGGGCAAGGTCCTCGTCGTCAACGTGTGGGGCTCCTGGTGCTCCCCGTGCCGCGCCGAGGCGGACAACCTCGTCCAGGTCGCGAAGGCCACGGCGAACAAGGACGTCCAGTTCGTCGGCCTCAACACCCGCGACACCAGCACCGAACCGGCCGTCGCCTTCGAGAAGAAGTACGCCGTCCCGTACCCGAGTCTCTACGACCCGACGGGCCGGCTGATGCTCCGCTTCAAGAAGGGCACCCTCAACCCGCAGGCCATCCCCTCCACGATCGTCATCGACCGGGACGGCAAGATCGCGGCACGCGCACTCCAGGCACTCAGCGAGGACAAGCTGCGCGAGATGCTCGACCCGGTCATCGCGGAGAAGTGAGCTGACGTGCTGCTCGCGGCGGTCACCGACCCCAACACCACAGTCCGCAGCGGAGCTTTGCTCCTCGCGCTGCCGATCGCGGTCCTCGGCGGACTCGTCTCCTTCTTCTCCCCGTGCGTCCTGCCGCTCGTCCCCGGCTACCTCTCCTACGTCACGGGAGTCACCGGCACCGACCTCGGCGACGCCCGCCGCGGCCGGATGGTCGCGGGCGCTTCCCTCTTCGTCCTGGGCTTCACCGTCGTGTTCGTCTCCGGCGGAGCCCTGTTCGGCTTTTTCGGGCAGACGCTCCAGGAGAACAAGGGCGTCCTGACCAAGGTGCTGGGCGTGCTCATGATCCTCATGGGTGTGTTCTTCATGGGGATGATGCCCTGGCTCACCCAGCGCGAGTTCCGCTTCCACAAGCGGCCGACCACCGGACTCATAGGAGCACCGCTGCTCGGCGCGCTCTTCGGGATCGGCTGGACCCCGTGCATCGGCCCGACCCTCGCGTCGGTGCAGGCGCTCTCCATGGACCAGTCGAGTGCCGGTCGCGGCGCCATACTCACCGTCGCGTACTGTCTCGGCCTGGGTGTCCCCTTCGTCCTCACCGCGGTCGCGTTCCGCAAGGCCCTCGGTGCCTTCGGCTGGGTCAAGCGCCACTATGTCTGGGTGATGCGCGTCGGCGGCACCATGATGATCGTGACCGGCGTGCTGCTGCTCACCGGCGCCTGGGACGCGCTGGTGCAGGACATGCAGGGCTGGTCCGACGGCTTCACTGTAGGGATCTGATCGATGAGCAAGACGACCGCCGACTCGCCCGCCGAGACGCCCCGGGCCGACCCCGCCGGCGACGACCAGGACCTCGGCGCCGCGGGCTCCCAGCTCTCCACGGCCCCCATCGAGACGGCCATGCCCGGCTCCTTCGGCGGCAACCGCAGGCCCGGCCTGACCGGCTGGCTCGCCTGGACCGGCCGTGAAGTGCTCGGCTGGGCGCGCTGGTTCTGGCGGCAGCTGACCTCGATGCGGGTCGCGCTGATGCTGCTGTTCCTGCTGTCGCTCGGCGCGGTCCCCGGCTCGCTGATCCCGCAGTCCGGCACCGACGCGCTGAAGGTCTCCGAGTTCCAGGACGCACACAAGACGCTCGGGCCGATCTACCAGAAGCTCGGCCTCTTCCACGTCTACGGCTCGGCCTGGTTCGGCGCGATCTACATCCTCCTCTTCGTCTCCCTGATCGGCTGCATCATCCCGCGCACCTGGCAGTTCGTCGGCCAGCTCCGCGGCCGCCCGCCGGGCGCGCCCAAGCGGCTCAACCGCCTTCCCGCGTACGCCACTTGGCGCACCGCCGCCGAGCCGGACGAGGTCCGCGAAGTCGCCCTCGCGGCGCTGAAGAAGCGCCGCTTCCGCGCCCACATCGCCGGAGACGCCGTCGCCGCCGAGAAGGGCTATCTGCGCGAGACCGGCAACCTCCTGTTCCACCTCGCGCTGATCGTGATGCTGATCGCCTTCGCCTGGGGCCAGCTCTTCAAATCCGAGGGCGACAAGCTGATCGTCGAGGGCGACGGCTTCTCCAACACCCTCACCCAGTACGACGACTTCAAGTCCGGCAACCTCTTCAGCGACGACGACCTCGTGCCGTTCAGCTTCAACCTGAAGAACTTCGTCGGCACCTACGAGCGCACCGGCCCCAACCGCGGCACCCCGAGCACGTTCCAGGCCGACATCACCTACAGCCTGGGTGCCTACGGGAAGTCCGAGAAGCACACGATCAAGGTCAACGAGCCGCTGGAGATCGGCGACTCGAAGGTCTACCTCGTCAGCCACGGCTACGCCCCGGTCGTCACCGTCCGGGACGGCAAGGGCAACGTGGTCTTCCACCAGGCCGTGCCGATGCTGCCGATCGACTCCAACGTCACCTCGCAGGGCGCGATCAAGGTCCTCGACGGCTACAAGAACTCTCAGGGCGTCGCCGAACAGCTCGGTTTCGCCGCCCTGTTCGTGCCGACGTACGCCAAGGGCAGCGGCACGATGTTCTCCCAGTACCCCGGGCTCGACTACCCGGTGCTCAACGTGACCGGCTACCACGGCGATCTCGGCGTCAACTCGGGCATCCCGCAGAACGTGTACCAGCTGGACACCAAGAACCTGAAGCAGTTCAAGACCGCCAAGGGTGCCATCCTCAAGTCCCAGCTGCTGCCCGGCGAGACGATGACGCTGCCGAACGGCGCCGGGTCGATCACCTTCGACAAACAGATCAAGGAGTGGGCGGGCTTCCAGGTCGTCCAGCAGCCCGGCACCACCTGGGCGCTGGCCGGCGCGCTCACCGCGATCGTCGGTTTGGCCGGCTCCCTGTTCATCCAGCGCCGCCGCGTCTGGGTGCGGGCTACGCGCGGCGCTGACGGGGTGACGGTCGTCGAAATGGCCGGACTCGGCCGCAGCGAGTCCGCGAAACTCCCCGAGGAACTCGGTGACCTCGCGGGGCTCGTGCACGACCGGGCCCCGACGAAGACGGACGGGGGCTCGGCGAAGTCCGACGGGGGCTCGACCACGTCCGACACCGGCTCGACGAAGACCGACGGGCGCTCGACCAAGTCCGACACCGGCTCGACCAAGTCCGACACCGGCTCGAC
>NZ_JBICXA010000025.1:0-95218 GCF_043200035.1 Streptomyces sp. NPDC048504 | reverse complement strand
CGAAGTCCGACCAGGGCTCGGTGAAGACGGACGGGGGCTCGGCGCAGTCCGGCATCGGCTCGACCACGTCCGAGACCGGCTCGACGAAGTCCGACGGGCGCTCGACCAAGTCCGACATCGACTCGACGAAGTCCGACCAGGGCTCGGTGAAGACGGACGGGGGCTCGGCGCAGTCCGGCATCGGCTCGACCACGTCCGAGACCGGCTCGACGAAGTCCGACCAGAGCTCGGTGAAGACCGACGAGGCCCCGACGAAGACGGACGGGGACTCGACCAAGTCCGACATCGACTCGACGAACTCCGACGGGGGCCCGACCAACTCCGAGACCGGCTCGACGAACTCCGACCGGGCCCCGGCGAAGTCCGACGGGGGCCCGACCAACTCCGAGACCGGCTCGACGAACTCCGACCGGGCCCCGGCGAAGACCGACGGGGGCTCGGCGAAGTCCGAGACCGGATCGCCCACGCCTGACACCGGCTCGCCCAAGCCCGTCGCCGGCCCGACGAAGATCGACGACGACCCCAAGACCCCCATCTCCGACGCCGACACCCACGACTCCGACTCCGGCGTCGAACCGCCCGTACCCGCCGAAGGGGCTGAGAAGTGACTCTCGCCGCCGCAACCGAATTCGCCTCCGTGACCAACCTGGCCGCCGCGACCAACGAGCACCTGGCCAACCTCAGCAACACGCTGATCTACTCCTCGATGGCCGTCTACACCCTGGCCTTCTTCGCGTACATCGCCGAATGGACCTTCGGCAGCCGCAGCAAGATCGGCCGTACGGCCGCCGCGCTGACCGGTGCCACCGCGAAGAAGGCGGACGCGCCCGCCGTCGCCGTCAAGAACGCCGGCGGCACCACCGTGCTGGAGCGGCCGAAGGTCGTCGTACGGGCCGCGTCCGGCTCGCGTGACGTGCCGGACGGTCCCGGCGCGCACGGCGGGGACGAACAGGGCGACCTCTACGGCCGTATCGCCGTGTCCCTCACCGTTCTCGCGTTCCTCGTGGAGCTCAGCGGCGTCCTCGCCCGCGCGGCCTCCGTGGAGCGGGCGCCCTGGGGCAACATGTACGAGTTCAACATCACCTTCTCCACGGTCGCCGTCGGCGTGTACCTCACGCTGCTGCTGCTCAAGAAGAACGTGCGCTGGCTCGGCCTGTTCCTGGTCACGACGGTCCTCCTCGATCTCGGTATCGCCGTCACTGTCTTGTACACCGCCAGTGATCAATTGGTTCCCGCGCTCCACTCGTACTGGCTGTACATCCACGTCTCGACGGCGATCATCTGCGGCGCGGTCTTCTACGTGGGCGCCGTGGGCACGCTGCTCTACCTCTTCAAGGACTCGTACGAGAACAAGCTCGCGGGCGGCGGCAAGCCCGGCGCCTTCGCCACCTCCGTGATGGAGCGGCTGCCCGCCTCGGCGAACCTCGACAAGTTCTCCTACCGCGTCAACGCGGCCGTCTTCCCGCTGTGGACGTTCACGATCATCGCGGGCTCGATCTGGGCCGAGTCGGCCTGGGGCCGCTACTGGGGCTGGGACCCGAAGGAGACCTGGGCGTTCATCACCTGGGTCGCCTATGCCTGCTACCTGCACGCCCGCGCCACCGCCGGCTGGAAGGGCCGCAAGGCCGCCTACCTGGCCCTGATCGCCTTCGGCTGCTGGATCTTCAACTACTACGGCGTCAACATCTTCGTCGGCGGCAAGCACTCCTACGCCGGCGTGTAAGCCGCAACCCGAAGCCGTAACTCCCTTTCGGCAGAGGCCGGTTCCGTGTGACATGGGTCACCGGAACCGGCCTTCGTCGTCCGGACAGGTAGAGGGGTGTGGATACGAATCTGCAGCTGAGGAAACGCATCCGCGCGGGGGACCACGACGCCTTCGGCGAGATCTTCGACGCGTACGCACGCTCCGTCTACAACCACGCCTTCCGGCTCACGGGGGACTGGGCGCAGGCCGAGGACATCGTGTCGCTGACCTTCCTGGACGCCTGGCGCCTGCGCGGCAAGCTCGACGCGGAGGGCGGTTCGCTACGGCCCTGGCTGCTCGGCATCGCCACCAACGTCACGCGCAACACGCGCCGCGCCGCCCGAAGACACGCGGCGGCCGTCTCCCGGCTGCCCCGTGACGAGGTCGAGGGCGACTTCGCCGACGAGGTCGCCGCCCGCCTCGACGACGCCGCCGAACTCGCCCTCGTACGCACCGCGTTGGCCACCCTGCGCCGCGCCGAGCGCGAGGTGCTCTCCCTCTGCGTGTGGTCCGGGCTCGACTACCGGGCCGCGGCCGAGGCGCTCGGGGTGCCGGTGGGGACCGTACGGTCACGGCTCTCGCGGGCGCGCGCAAAGCTCGCGAAACATCTCAAAAGTACGGAACTCCCCCCGGGGGACGGACAGATGAAAGGTGACCGCGGCAGTGCGGTCGGGCCCCTGAGGGAGGAAAAGCGATGAACCAGCTCCCGGAACTTCCCGAGAGAGACCTTCCGCCGGGCCGTCACCGACTCCTCAAGGAGCATCTGATGACCGAGATCCGGCACGAAGCCGTAGGTGTCCAGGAGGGCGCGCCCGCTCCCCGGCGGAGCAAGTGGCTGCGGCCCGCGCTCGCCGCGACCGCCGTCGCCACCGCCGCGGCCGTCACCTTCGTGGTGCTGCCTTCGTCCGGCTCCTCGCCGGCGCCCGCGAAGCCGCCCCAGAAGTCCACGGTCGCTCTCCTGGAGGACATCGCGCTGGCGGCCGAGCACGAGAAGTCCTACGGCACGGTCCGCGACGACCAGTTCGTGTACGTGGACAGCAAGGTGTCGTACACGAACTCCGGGGAGGGGATGAAGACCCGGATCGATCCGCTGCACCGGCAGGAGGTGTGGATGTCGGTGGACGGCCTGCACGTCGGGCTGGTGCGGCAGGCGGGCATGGGGGCGCACTCCGTCCCGGTCGACGTGAAGCCGGGCAAAGCCGGCTGGGACGTCTCGTCCTTCTACAACCACGTGAAGACGCTGCCCACCGACGCCGACGCGATGTACCACTACCTGGCCACGACCGCCCCGAAGTACGGCGGTGATGACAAGAACCAGGCCATGTTCGTGCTGGTCGGCGATCTCCTCCGCGATTCCGTCGTGCCGCCGAAACAGAGCGCGGCACTTTTCCGGGCGGTGGCCAGGATTCCCGGAGTGACGACGGTCGAGGGAGTGAAGGACGCCACCGGGCGTCCCGGTGTCGCCATCGCCCGGACCGACCCCTACAACCCGCTCCGGGACGAGTGGATCTTCGACGCGAAGACCTACGAGTTCCTGGGTGAGCGCGAGGTGGCCACCAAGGACAACGCCGGCGTGAAGAAGGGCACGGTCACGGCGAACACCGCCGTCCTGCGCCGGGCGATCGTCGACAAGGCGGGCGAACGGCCGTAGGGGACAAGGGTGTTCAGGCCGGAGGCAGGCAGTCCTTCGCGGGGGGCCTGTCCTCCGGCCAGGCGATCTTCACGAAGCGGGAGCCGCCCTGCGGGGTGAGTTCCACTATCGGTACGGCCTTGTCGTACGGGTTGCCGTGGACGTCCAGGCAGATCCAGCCGCTCGCCCCGTTCACCCGCAACGAGCCCTTCACCTGGGGCCATTGGAGGCCGACGTCGGACAGTGGCGGGATCTTCTGCTGGTCGGGGGTGGCCTCGCGGATGCCGTGGACGGCGAGGCGCATCGCGTCGTAGGCGATGATCGCCTGGCCGTCGTCGAGGGAGACCGGGCCGATCGGGCCGACGGGGGAGGTCTTGGCGGTGGCGAGGAGTTTGTCGAGGTCCTGGGTGTCCTGGGCCGAACCGCCGGTCGCCGGGGGCTTGTTGGTCCAGGCGTCCGGGTGGGCGAGGGCGGTGTAGCGGACGGCGACGCCGTGCTGGAGGGCGCTGCGGTCGAGCTTCTTGTCGCCGGTGAGGTACGAGCCCTCGTCGCCGGTGAGCACGGTGAACGTCCGGGACTGGCAGCCGCGGCGGCCCAACGCGTTGATGAACTGGCGGAGTTGGGTGTGCCGTCCGGCGAAGAACACGGTGTCCAGCGTGGCGTCCGTGTCGCAGACGAGGTCGGAGATCTGCCGGAAGGTGTTGGGCGTACTGCCTTCCTGGCTGCGGTCGGCGGGCGGGGTGAACGGCCAGGAGCCGTACGGCGAGCCCTTGAGCAGGGTGGCGAAGGCCTGTTGGAGCGTCTTGGTGTACGGGTCGCCGGGCTTGTCGTAAACGAGCAGGGCGCGGTCCGCCGTCACCTTGGCGTAAGCGGCGAGGGCGCGCGCCTCGTCCGTGTTGGTGGGGGAGACGCGGGCGAGTCTGGGGTAAGGGTCCTTGCCCTGTTGGCCGTTGGCGAGGTCGTCGGCGGTGATGGAGGTGCCGATGACCGGGACGCCGAGCCGGGTCAGTTCCGCGACGGCCTTCTTGTTGTTGTCGGTGCTGGTCCCTATGCCGGTGACCGCGCGCAGCCGGTCGGACGACGTCGTCATCGTCACTATCCGGTCGACGGCCCGCTCCCAATAGGCGCCGGTGGCACCGGGGTTGGCGAGCACCAGCCGGATGTACGGGGTCTCGCCGTTGTCGTCGTGGTTGGCCCGGTACTGGGCGAGATAGGCGCCCTGCAACTCGTGCCGTACGTCGTTCATGGTGTCGGCGTCGGTCGCGGTGAACGGTTCGAAGAGCGCGACGGTGACGTACGTGCCGGCCTTCAGGGAGCGGTTCTCGCGGTCCATCGCCCTGATGGTGTCGGCGAATTGACGCTGCCCGAAGTCGAAGGCGGAGGTCGACACCCCCACGCACTCGCCGCTGTCCTCGGGCCGGGCCACCCCGGCCGCGCAGGAACGGTCGTCGTGCAGGAGGGTGCGGGTCAGCTGGACCAGTCCGAAGACCAGCGCGGCGGCGACCACGAGGGCCGTGTAGCGGTAGATCGGGATCGTCCGGATCCGCTGGACCAGTTCGCGCGTCCACGCTCTCATCGCCCGCCCCCGTCTCGGTCGTCGCCGACCGGCACCCTCAACGGGCGCCCGGCCAGGGCCTGTTCGGGCCACTGCTGGGCGGCCCGCCACAGCGGTTCACTGCCCGCGGGCCAGATGTTCGACAGCTGCTCCAGATCGAAGTGCATCCGCCCCGCGACCTCCTCGTCCGGCAGCACCAGCGGATCCGTCACCTGCCACACCGCGTGCAGCAGCCGCCGTACCGTCAGATGCAGGGCCGGGTCCACACCGGGCGGGGGATCCTCCTCGGCGTCCGTGCGGGCGAGCGCGACGGCCTTGCGGTGGTCGCCGGGGGCGCCGATGTCCCGGCCGTGCGGATCGTGCGCGTGGTAGTAGGGCGCGGCGGTGACGAACAGCAGCGTCTCCAGCCAGGCGTACGGCGTGATGGTGCGGAAGGTGGTGCGCAGATACGTGACCGCGTCCGCCGTGTCGCCCAGGGCGAGTTCGTGGTGCAGGCGGTAGCGGGCGCGGGCCGGGGTGTCCGGGTTGCCGGGCAGGCCGTCGTAGTGCGAGAGCAGTGAGCGGTGCACGGCACGCCAGCGGCCGTGGTCGGCGTCGTCGAGGTGCAGGCGGAGCAGGAGCAGGGTGCGCAGGAAGGGGTCGCCGACGAAGTAGCCCTCGGCCGGGGGGAGTCCCTCGGCGGTGAGCTGGGTGCGCAGCCGGTTCACCCCGGCCGCCCCGAAACTGTCCCCGAGCCGGGCCTCGGCCAGTGCCCGCGCCGAGTCCCCGTCGTGCGCGGTGGCGAGCACGGCCAGCTCCTCCGCGAGCCCCGGCGGCACCAGCCGGTCGAGCAACTCCCGGTACACGGGCCGCCGATCGGCCTCCGTGTCCCCGTCCGGCTTCAGCCCGGCGGTCAGCAACTCGCCCGGACTGACGGCCCCCGCGGGCCGGTTCTGCCGTACGGCCTGCCCGAGCACCGCGGCCCCCAGCGGACTGCCGGCCGTCAACCGGTGGATGGCGTAAGGCAGTTGGGGCGGGACCTCGACACGCGTAGAGCCGTCCGCTGCGCAGACGTCGGCGATGACGCGCCGCGCCTCCTCGGGAGTCAGCGTCGGCAAGGTCACCAACAGGGCCCGGGACGAGGGCGATGCGCCGGGCACCCAGCCGCTCGCACGCGCCACCTCCGGCAGCGGATGCCGTGCGGCGTCCGGGAGTTCGGGGTGACGACGGCCGCGCAGACCGGCGAAGAACACCACCTGGTCACTGGTGCCGTCGGCACGCTCTGTCAGTACGGCCTTCATCAGTCCGGGACCGGGCCCCGACTGCACGTTGTCGACGAGGACGACGGGCCGCCCGACCCGGCGCATCCGTTCCCACCGGCGCCGGTAGGTGTCGCTCAGGTCGGCCAACAGGGCGCGCAGCAGCCAGCGTTCGGCGTCCGCGCGGGAGGTGCCGTCGGCGCGGAAGTCGCGGGCGATCTCGATCAGCCCGCGCTTGGCGTCGCCGCTCGCGCCGGGATAGGCGCGGTACCAGTCCGCGCCCGCCTTCAGCAGCCCGTTCGGCGTCCACACCAGGTCGAAGAGGGTGTCCAGGGTCGCCTCGATGACGGCCTGCCCCACCGGCCCCGTCCCCGACAGATTGGCGATCAGCCGGGAGGCGACCTTGCCGGCCCAGCCCTGCGCGATCACCGCCCAGCGCCGTGCCGGATCGCTCAGCAGCAGGATGCGCCGGGCCTCCTCGCGGGCGCTGTCCTCGTCCCGGGTGCCCCAGCCGGTCGCGCAGACGGCGAGCAGTCCGGCCTCCAGGCGCGGGAAGTCGATGCTCCCGGCGCCGTGCACCACTGGCTCCCTGAGCTGCTCCGCGACGGTCGCCAGCGCCTGCCACACCGGCGACCAGGTTGCGGCGGGCCGCCCGTCCGGCAACCGGGTCAGCCGGTCGGCCTCGCAGTCGATCAGCGCGACCGGTGTGTGCCCGCGGTCCGCGGTCCGCAGCTCGGCCAGCGCCATGCTCTTGCCGAGCCCGCGCGCGCCCGCGAGCACCACGAAGGGCGGTTCCGGGTGTTCGTACGGCGAGGTGAGTAGCTCGTACGGCCGCAGGCCGATCAGGCGCGAGGCGAGACCGGGCGGCTGTGCCTCGAACAGCGCCCCGCGTCCATGCAGCCCTCTTCCCACCGCATCTCCCCCTGAGCGGTCGCCCGGCACCGACAACTGTCTATCAACACCAGGGTAAATAGGGGGAGTTGGTTCGGACTAGGTCGTGTGGTGTCCGTTGAGTTACGAAATTGCCGGAACGGTGGATGTTTGAGTGCCGCGCTCAGTCGACGGTGATCGAGTCCAGCTTCTCCCGCAGATAGACATGCGAGTCGACGGCCTCGTACGCCACCCGCCCGACCGGCGTGGGCACGGACTCCACGAGCGTGCCCGGGGTGCACTCGCCGAAGTACACGAGCGACATCAGCTCCTCGGCGGGCGCGTCGGCGGGCGGCGGCAGCACGCGATGCCGCCCGGACCGCCACCGGTCCCCGGTCCAACGGGCCATCAGATCACCGATGTTGATGGTGAACGCCGCCGGATCGAACGGCGCGTCCTCCCAGCCCCCCTCATCGGTGAAGACCTGCAGTCCCCCCTTCCCGGCCTGCCGGTCGAGGATCGTCACGGTCCCGAAGTCGGTGTGCGGCCCGATCCGGAACTGCCCCGGCTCCGGCTCCCCGACGACCTCGACACCCGGGTACCAGTTGATGTTGAACCCGTACGTCGGATGGTCCATGTGCTGGGAGAAGAAGTCGGGTTCGAGCCCGAGCGCGACCCCCAGCAGCGACAGCAACTGCTTCTCCAGCTCGCCCATCCGGTCGAGGTACTCCTCGCAGAGCGCCTGCAACTCGGGGATCTCCGTCGGCCACACGTTGGGCGCGTACCACTCGGCGTTGATCACCGGGTCCTCGAAGGGCTTGTGGGTGGCGAAGGTCAGCGACTCCTTCAGATCGGGCGGGGTCTCGGTCCCCTCCGAGTACCCGTTGGCCTCGGCACCGGGCCCGAGCCAGCCGCGCCCGCCGACCTTGGCGGAGTAGGCCTCTTTCACCTCGACAGGGAGGGCGAAGAAGGCGCGGGAGGCCTCCCGGATCCGGGACCGGAGACTCGGGTCGACCCCGTGCCCGGTGACGAGCAGGAACCCGGCCGTCTGGAGAGCGTCGTCGACGGTACGGGCGATGTCCTTGCGCGTCTGCTCGTCCCCGTCGATCCAGGGCCCGAGATCGATGGTCGGAATGCGGGGTTTGATCTGGGGCTGGGGCTCAGTCACCGATGTCCTCGTTCCACAGTGCCGGGTTGTTCTTGATGAAGTCGCGCATCAGCGAGGTGCACTCGGGGTCGTCGAGGAGGACGATCTCCACACCGTGCTCGGCGAGCCAGTCGTGCCCGCCGTGGAAGGTCGCCGCCTCGCCGACGACGACCCGCGAGATCCCGAACTGCCGCACCAGCCCGGAGCAGTACCAGCAGGGGGAGAGGGTCGTCACCATCGTCGTGCCTGTGTACGACCGCTGCCGTCCCGCCGCCTTGAACGCGGCCGTCTCCGCGTGCATCGAGGGGTCGTCGTCCTGGACGCGCCGGTTGTGGCCGCGGCCCAGCAGCGTGCCGTCGGCGCCGTAGAGCGCGGCGCCGATCGGGATGCCGCCCTCGGCGAGCCCGGCGCGGGCCTCCTCGACGGCGGTGGCGAGCCACGTCCGTGCCTGTGCCTGATCGATGCGATTCATGGCTCCCACTCTCCAGTGGCCGAAACACGAGGGCAACGTGCGGAAAGTACTCTCCCCGCAACCCTTAGCCGGACGAACTGTCAGCGCCCCTGGAGGTGCCCGTGCCCGCGCTCACCCTCCGTGAGGTCCTGGCCCTCGACCCGGTCCGCGCGACCGAGCCCGAGCTGCTGGCCGGCGAGGCCGCGCTCGACCGCCCCGTGCGCTGGGTCCACTCCAGCGAGGTCTACGAGGGCGCGAACTTCCTCGACGGCGGCGAACTCCTCCTCACCAACGGCTTCGGCCTCACCGACACGGACGCCGAGGTCCGCCGCCGCTACGTCCGCGAGCTCGCGGCCCGCGGTGCGTCCGGCCTGGCGGTGGAGATCGGCCGCTCGCTCCCGACGATGCCGGAGGAGGTCACGGACGAGGCCCGCCGCCTGGGCCTTCCCCTGCTCGCCCTCCACCGGGTCGTCCCCTTCGTACGGATCACCGAGGCGGCCAACCGGGCGATCGTGGCCCGGGGCCTCTCCGGCCGTTCCGTCGTACGCCCGTGGGGCGACGACCACACGGCCGCCCTCCTGGCCGACCTGGCGGACCGCGCCGCGCTGAACCAGCCCGAGGTCGAGGCCCGGTCCGCCCTCGCCGGCTTCCACCCCGGCCCGGGCGCCCGCCTGATCGGGGTCTCCGTGCACGGCGCGCGCGAGGTGACGGCGGTGGACCGGGCGGTACGGCTGCTGGGCGGGGCGAGCGTGCTGCGGGCGGCGTTCCCGGGCGACGTCCTGGCCCTGCTCGCGCTTCCGGGGTCTGTCTCGGGCGACCCCATCCGGACTGTCCAGGAGGCATTCCGTACGGCCGCCGACCCCGGGCTGACCGTCGCGGTCGGGCACGCGGTCGAGGCCGGGAGCGGGTGGCTGCGCTGGAGCGACACATTGCGGGCGGCCCGTACGACCCTGGAGCTGGCGCTGACGGTCCCGGCGGCCGAACCCGCCGCCCCCGAGGGCCCGTTGGTGACCTCGGCGCGAGCCCTGGCCCTGGAACGTGAGCTGACACGCGGCGGTGTCGACGCGAACCGCGACCGCTTGGCGCGGCTGGTGCAGCACGCCCTGGGCCCCCTCCTGTCCTGGGAGGCGGCCCACCCGAGCGACCTGGTGCGAACGCTCGAAGTGCATCTACGGCACGGCTGCTCGCCGACGCGGACGGCGGCCCTGCTGCACATCGGCCGCCAGTCCCTCTACCAGCGCCTGGAACGCATCGAGTCCCTCCTCGGCCTGGAGATAGACGACCCGGACCTGCTGGGCGAGCTGCTGGCGGCGGTGTGCGCGCATCGGGTGGTGCGGGGGATGGGGGCGGCTCAGGTAAGGGGTCTGCGGACGGTCGCCTAGAGGTTGCCCTGGCGCAGGGTGACTTCACTGGGACCGTTGAAGGGGGCGTAGCAGGTCACGGTGGGCGGGGTGCGCAGGGTGTCGTCCTCGGTGAACAGTTTCCGTACGGCGTCGAAGGCGACCTCGCCGCTGACGACCGGGGCGACACGGTCGTAGAACTCGCGCGAGGACTCCGGCAACGGCTCCCCGGGCTTGCCCTCGTCCTCGCTCCAGACGTCCCAGAGCAGGGTCTCGACCTTGTTCAGGGCGGCGAGGTCGAGGCGGATGTTGCCCGCGACGAACCGCTCGCCCCAGAACGGGCCCTCCTCCGGCCGGTGCAGTCCGAAGGCCGCCGGGTCGGCGCCGCCCGTACGGATGGCCTGCCAGGCCTCGCCCGCGACGAGGAAACGGTCGCGGGGTACGTCCATCGGGTCGAAGTCGGCGTTCCAGTGGGCGGTGACGACGGGATCGGTGAGCTGGGAGTCGGCGAGGAGCCAGCCGCGGTCGTCGGCCCAGTACTCGGTGACGACGTGGTCGCCGTGGAAGAGCTGGGAGGCGTCGGTGCCGGGCGAGTTGAAGTAGTCGGCGAAGCCGGAGCGGATGCGGGCCGGGATGCCGAGGTGGCGCAGGAACGAGCAGTGCAGCAGCGAGAAGTCCCGGCACACTCCGACGAACCGGTCGCCGGGTTCGCGCGGCTGGGTGAGCGGGGCGGGGTTGCGTTCGGTGATGATCCGCAGGATGTCGTCGATGTAGCGGGTCTCGGCGTCGTTGTGGAGGCGGTCGGTGGGGTGGGTGTGGTCGTAGAAGCCGGCCTCCAGGCGGTGGATGAGCAAGTCCCGGGTGATGCGGGCGAGTTGGGCCGGATCGCGGGGGAGACCGGCGTAGAGGTGGGCGAGGGCGCCGGGGTCGGAGTACGTGCTCTGGGCGGAGTGGAAGGCGAGCTCTGTGGTGAGGGGCATGGCACCTGACCGTGTCAAAATTCGCCCCGGATTGTCCAGAGTCACACCATCAACTCCTTCGCTGGCTACGTCACTTCGGGTCTGCGGCGACCGATCGCCAGATGCGGTCCGGGAGGATGCGGGCGGCTTCGTCGAGGTCGAGTTCGACGTCGTCGACCTGGGAGAGCCAGCGGCGGACCACGCCGATCAGCGGGCCCAGGACGAGGGACTCGATCAGGGGCAGCGGCAGCGGGGCCAACTCGCCGGAATCCACGTGGGATTGGAACCAGAGGGAGAACACCGAGAGCCTGGCCTCCTGGGAGTCGCGGAGTTCTCTGGCCTGGGTCATGTTCCGCTGGTCGGTTCTGGCGGAGTGCAACAGCAGGGCGGCGTCGGGGTGTTCGCGGACGAAGGCGAGATGTGTCCGTACGATCGCGCGGATGCCGGTGCGGGCGGTGCGGGTCGACTGGATCGCCGTGGCCAACTCGCCCAGCAGCCGGGTCAGCCAGCGCTGCGCGAGCGCGTCGTACAGGCCGTCCAGGCTGCCGAAGTGGTGGTACAGGCTGCCGAGGCTGACACCGCTGGCCTTCGTCACGGCGCTCACGGTGAGGCCCTGCTCGCCCTGCTCCGCGAACAGGCGCAGCGCGGCGTCGAGGAGCAGGTCTGCGGTGACCTCGCCGCGTTGTTGCTTGGGGCTCATGCGGGACAGCGTATTGGGAACTCAGTTCTAGAGTGAATTTCTAGAGCAGATTTCTGGAACCCTCTTCCTGTCCGGCTATCCGGCGGTCCAGACTTGGTGGTGGCCGGGCCCGCGTCCGTCCGTTTCGGGGGATACGGATGGCCGTGGGTCCGGTGGGTCCGGTGGGTCCGTGGGCTGGGTGGGTGGTGCATAGGATCGGCGGCATGGCGCTGCGTCCCGTTCAGGTGAATATCAAGGCCGTTGACGGCTTGGCGGTTGGCCGGTTCTGGGGGGAGGCGCTCGGGTGGAGTGTCTTCAGCCCCGGTGTGACGACGTATGTCGGCCCGGGCGGCGGCCTCGTCTGGCCCGAGCCGGTGGGGCTCGGCATCGACATCGTTCCCGTCCCGGAATCCAAGACGCCGACGAAGAATCGTCTGCACCTCGATCTCGCCACCACGTCTGTGGCCCACCAGGCGGAGTTGGTCGCGCGTCTACGGTCTCTCGGTGCGACGCCCGTCGATGTGGGGCAGGGCGATGTGCCGTGGACCGTGCTCGGTGATCCGGAGGGCAACGAGTTCTGTGTGCTGGAGCCTCGGGAGATCTATCGGGACACCGGGCCTGTCGCTGCGGTCGTCGTCGACTGTGTGGATCCTCGGGGCATGGCGCGGTTCTGGGGCGAGGCGTTGGACTGGGCCGTTCTTGAAGTCTCCGATGACCAGGCGTCGTTGCGGTCCGTCGAGGATGTCGGGCCTTATCTGGAGTTCCTTCGCGTGCCTGGTGCGAAGGCCGTGCCGGATCGCGTCCATCTTGATCTGATGCCGTATCCCGGTGACGACAAGGCGGCGGAGGTGGGGCGGTTGAAGGGGCTCGGGGCGAGTGACCTCGATCTGGGCCAGGGTGATGTTCCGTGGACGTGTCTGGTCGATCCGGAAGGGCACGAGTTCTGCGTTCTGGCTGTGTCCTGACGCGGGGGCTTGTTGATGTCCCGGCGTTTTTCAGTGGACGTTGGGCCACTCGCTTCTTGGCCAGTGTCGGGCTTCCACGGCCCGAGTAAAGGGCGCTCCCTGCGGTCGCGTCGCCTGCGGCGATGGCCCTGCGGGCCACCCTTGACTCGGTCCGCTCCAGCCCGTTTCAGAAGCGAGCGAGCGGCCCGGAAGGATGGGTGGCCAGGCACGAATCCCCTTGCCTGAACCGTGTTGCTGGCCGGTGTCGTGGGGGCGCGTTCGCGTCTCGCCAGCACGCCGCCTCGGCTCAGCGGCCAACCCTGAGTGGGCGGGTGGGTGGCTGCTGGAAGCCGGGGGTAAATCTAACCACCTTCACACCCTTTGACTGGTTAGAAATGGCCCCAGCTCCTAGAGGTGTGGTTGGTCTGCCTGGGCCGACTGCGCCTTTGCATCCGGCGTCGCGATTGCGACTTGTCACTCGGCGGTGGGCGGTGGTTCCGCAATGCCTATGAAGTTGTTCCCGGCAATGGGCCGGATGTGCGGCGACCAACCCAGTGCTGTGAGGTCGTCCGTGAGGGTCCGGGCGTCGTGGAACACCTTCACGATGCGGTACCGGCTGCCGTCGTCGAGTCGGCGCAGCGCCGAGGGGGTCGGCTGGTCAGTGAGGACTTCCTCGTATGCGGCTGCTGCGGGGCCGTCGTCGATGAAGATGGCTTTGCCGCCGGGCGCGAGTGCGGCGGCGACGGTGTTCCAGAAGTCGGGCAGCCGTGTTGGCGGGACGTGGGAGAGCCAGAAGGCGAAGAACACGGTGTCGTAGCGTCGTGGCGGCTGCCACTCGAACAGGTCGGCCTCAAGGAATTCCACGGTGGGGGAGGCGGTGCGCGCACGAGCGAGCGTCAACACTTCGGTTGCCGCGTCGACAGCCGTTACCGACCGGGCCCGCGCGGCGAGCCTTGGCGTCCACTGGCCCGTTCCGCACGCCAACTCCAGCACATCCCCGGCAATCGGCAGTTCATCGACGACAGCCAGCAATCTCTGCAGGTCTTCGTACTCTGCGTAAGGCCGGTCGTATTCGGCCGCGCCGGCCTTGTAGTAAGCCATTTGCTCTGCCAGGAGAGCGTCGTCATCCATATACATGCAGGTTCCTCTCGTCCCGGTTCGGTCAGAGCCGCGCGCTCAGCTCGCCAACGTCATCGCCATAGGCAGCGTCGGCCTTCACCTTTGGGCAATGTCAAGAGCCATGAGGGCCAGGGCGGGGCGCATCAGGACCGGATCCGCACACCAGGAGAACGACGCGGAACCAGACAAGCCAAGCCGTGACAGGTACCCCGGGGAGAGCCAATCGGCAGACGGGGGTGGTCATCACCCGGGCCGTCACCCGCGTCGTCGCCCAAGCCAATACCCGGGCCGCCTTCCGGGCCCGGGGCTTTCCTCTACACCTGCGGCCCAACTGCCCTCTTGTCCATTGGCCTCAGCCATGAACTCGCCAGCGCTCCTTGCCTCTTGATCTCTTGGTCTCTCCGCCCCTTGGCCTCTTGCGCAGCAAGTCCCCACCGGCCGACAGTCGCTGAACCGACCTGGCGTGCAGGCGGGATGTCAACGCGTCACCCTCGCTCCGACCCTGCCCCCTCTGAAGGCTGCGGGCATTTCTAACCAGTCAAATGACGTATGAGTGGTTAGATTTACCCCCGGCTTCTGGCGACCACCCGACCGGGGTTGGCCGCTGAGTCGAGGCGGCGTGCTGGCGAGACGCGAACGCGCGCCCCACCACACCGGCCAGCAACACGGTTCAGGCAAGGGGATTCGTGCCTGGCCACCGTGGAAGCCCGACACTGGCCAAGAAGCGAGTGGCCCAACGTCCACGATCGATCCCGCGTCGCCGTCAACTTCGGGCGTTCTGGCGTACGTTGAAGGGTGATTACAGCGAGTGTCCATGCTGATACTTTGCGTGCATGAAGTTCACCCTGACCTATGACGTGGCCGGTGCTCCCGACGAGTTCTTCGCCTGGTTCCTTGATTCGGCGCGTGAAGAGGACCTGTACAAGGGCGAGTTGGCGTACAGGAGCTACTCGATGTCGGGGCGGCGCGAAAGCGAAGAGCGGGTTGTCCGGCGCACCGTGTTCCAGCGCTCGCTGCAACTGCCCGACCCCGTCGCCAAGTTGCTCGGCGCCACCTTCAGTGAGGCCGAGGACGGGACCTACGAGAAGGTCGACCGTCTGTGGACCTGGAAGGTCACGCCGAGCAGTCAGGCGGACAAGACTCGCCACGAGGGTCATCTGACGGCCGAAGGCACCGACGCCGTCCGCAGCCGCCTCCGCCTTGAACTCACCTACGAGGCGAAGATCTTCGGCGTCGGCGGCCTGCTGGAGAGTTCCATGGAGAAGAACCTGCGCGAGGAGTGGGACCGGACGGTCGCGTGCTACAACCGTCAGGCCTCGGCCTGAGCGGACGCGGACGCGGGCGTCGAGGTCCGCCCGGCGACGCGGGTGAACACCACGTACAGCACCGCGCTCAGTATGAAGCCCACGATCGGCGTGCTGTCGCCGAAGGACGGCCAGTGCTCCGGGACGTAGCCGACGTAGTCCTCCTGGTTGGAGAAGAGCGGGACCGATACCCCGATGCCGATCAACAGGGCTGCCAGGCCTGGCCAGTTGGTGAAGGTGGGGTCGGTCAGGCGGGGGGCCAGCTCCGCCGTTGTCGTCGCGGCCCGGGACTGGAACCAGCGTTCCACCAGGACCACGCCCAGCCACGGCGCCACCCAGTACGCGATCACCAGCAGGAACGCCTCGTACGCCGAACCCGCGTCGGACAGCGACGCCCACGCCGCCGCCGTACCGGCCACCCCGGACACCACGACCAGGACACTGCGGTTGAGCCACGCGGGGAGTTTCAGGCCGAGGGCGGTGAGGGAGATCGCGCCGGAGTAGACGTTCAGGGCGTTCGCCGAGATCGCGCCGAGGATGATCGCGATCAGCACCAAGTCGCCGAGCCAGGACGGGAGATGGCCGGTGAAGGCCGCTGTGGGGGTCGCGTCCTTGGGGGCGAGGAGCGTTGCCGAGGCCGCGCCCATCACCGCCACGAACGTCACCGACACGAACAGCCCCAGTGCCGGGTACAGGATCGTCCTGAACTTGTTCGCCGTGCGCGGGAGGTAGCGCGAGTAGTCCGTGGCGTACGGGTTCCAGCCCGCCGCGTAACCCCAGGCCGCGCTGAGCGCGAGCAGGAAGCCGCCGACGCCGCCGCCCGTGCCGCCCCCGCCGAGGTGCGCGTCCTTGAACGTCCACACGCCGGCCAGCAGGAAGATCACCGCGAGCGCCGGGAACGCGTACTTCTCGAAGGTGTGCACGAAGTTGTGGCCGATGAAGCCGATCAGGATCTCGGCCACCACCACCAACAACAGTGACGGCAGGGGACGTAGACCCGTCAGTGTGTTCAGTGCGAACGCCGCGCTCACGCTGTTCACCGCGAACCAACCGACGCCCGCCACAAGGCCGTTGGCCGCCGACGGGAGGATGTTGCCGCGGAAGCCGAACGAGAAGCGGCCGATCACCATCTGCGGGACGCCGAAGCGCGGGCCGTCCAGGGAGAGGAAGCCCTGCGTGATCGCGCCGAGGCCCGTGCCGAGGACGATCGCCGCGGTCGCCTGCCAGAAGGACAGGCCGAAGAAGAGGACCGAGATCACGCCGATGTAGACGGTCGCGAACTCGATGTTCGGGGAGGCCCAGGTCCAGAGGAGCTGGAGCGGGCTGCCGTGGCGTTCGGCGTCGGGGATGGGCTCGGCGCCGGCCGTCTCTACGGCGATGACCTTGTCACCGTATTCGGGGGCGAGGGTGCCGGTCGATTCGGCGGGAGCAGTCGTCATGCGAGGTAAGTGTCCGGTTCCTGCCGGTCCGGGCCCAGAGGCGCATTGTCCGTACCGGGCCGCCCACCGGCGTACAACCTGCACGTATCACTCGGCCTTGGGGTCGTCCTTGAGGTCGTCCTTGTTCAGGGACTTCAGGAACTCGGGGTTGTCGTCCGGCGCGATCCACTGGCCCGGCGCGGCCGTCGCCTCGGCCCCGGTGCGGCGCGCCCGGCCCGCGATCAGCCACGCGACCGGGCCGACCAGCACCTCGCCGAAGAGCAGGATCACGAACACCCACGCCAGCTTCGGCATGCCGCGCACGTCCTCCTCGGGCGTGTTCAGGCAGTCCACGAAGGCGTAGATCCACAGAGCCAGGACCAGCAGGAACGGCAGATACCTGAGCATGGCGGCGAGATTCTCCTGAGTGGTGGGACGGCCCCGGTGACGGGGTCAGGTTAGCGGGTGGCAGATACTTGGACACATGGCTTACGACGATCTTCGCTCCCTGCTCAGGGCACTGGAGCGCGAGGGAGACCTCAAGCGCATCAAGGCCGAGGTGGACCCGTATCTGGAGGTCGGGGAGATCGTCGACCGGGTGCAGAAGGCCGGCGGACCCGCTCTCCTCTTCGAGAAGGTGAAGGGGTCCTCGATGCCCCTCGCCATGAACGTCTTCGGGACCGACCGGCGGCTGCTGAAGGCGCTCGGGCTGAAGTCGTACGGCGACATCTCCGAGAAGATCGGCGGGCTGCTGCGGCCCGAGCTGCCGCAGGGGTTCGTGGGCGTGCGGGACGCCTTCGGGAAGCTCGGCTCGATGACCCACGTACCGCCGAAGAAGGTCAAGGAAGCGCCGGTGCAGGAGGTGGTGCTCACGGGTGATGACGTCGACCTCGACGACCTGCCCGCGCTCTTCACCTGGCCGCAGGACGGCGGGTCCTTCTTCAACCTCGGGCTCACGCACACGAAGGACCCGGAGAACGGGATCCGGAATCTCGGGCTGTACCGGCTCCAGCGCCACGACAAGCGCACCATCGGCATGCACTGGCAGATCCACAAGGACAGCCGGAACCACTACCAGGTCGCGGCCCGGAGGGGCGAGCGGCTGCCGGTCGCCATCGCCTTCGGGTGTCCGCCCGCCGTGACGTACGCTTCCACCGCGCCCCTTCCCGGTGACATCGACGAGTACCTCTTCGCCGGGTTCATCGCGGGCAAGCGGATCGAGATGGTCGACTGCAAGACCGTGCCGTTGCAGGTGCCGGCGCAGGCCGAGGTCGTCATCGAGGGGTGGCTGGAGCCCGGCGAGATGCTGCCGGAGGGGCCGTTCGGGGACCACACCGGGTTCTACACGCCGCAGGAGCCCTTCCCGGCGCTGACCATCGACTGCGTGACGATGCGGAAGCGGCCGTTGCTTCAGTCGATCGTCGTAGGCAGGCCTCCGACGGAGGACGGACCGCTGGGGCGCGCCACGGAGCGCTTCTTCCTCCCCCTGCTGAAGATCATCGTGCCGGACATCGTGGACTACCACCTGCCCGAAGCGGGCGGATTCCACAACTGCGCGATCGTCTCCATCGACAAGAAGTACCCGAAGCACGCGCAGAAGGTGATGCACGCGGTCTGGGGTGCGCACATGATGTCCCTGACCAAGCTGATCGTGGTCGTCGACTCCGACTGCGACGTCCACGATCTGCACGAGGTCGCGTGGCGGGCCCTCGGCAACACGGACTACGCCCGCGACCTCTCGGTCGTGGAAGGACCCGTCGATCATCTCGACCATGCCTCCTACCAGCAGTTCTGGGGCGGCAAGGCGGGTATCGACGCGACGAGGAAGTGGCCCGAGGAGGGCTACACGCGGGACGGCGGCTGGCCCGAGATGGTCCTGTCCGACCCGGAGACGGCGGCGAAGGTCGACCGCCGGTGGAAGGAGTACGGCCTGTGAGCAGCGCGTCTGCCGCTCTCCCGCAACCGGGACGGACCAAGGCGTTCCTGCGCCTGGTCATGATCGAGCACTCCGTCTTCGCCCTGCCCTTCGCCTACATCGCGGCGCTAACCGCGATGTTCCAGTGGGACGAGAACATCCACTGGGGGCGGCTGCTGCTCGTCACCATCTGCATGGTGGGGCTGCGGACGTTCGCGATGGCGGTCAACCGGATCATCGACCGCGAGATCGACGCCCGTAACCCGCGCACCGCGCACCGCGAGCTGGTCACCGGCGCGATGACGGTGAAGCACGCGTGGACGGGCGCGCTCGTCGCGCTGGTCGTGTTCCTCGGCTCGGCGGCGCTCCTCAACCCCCTCTGCCTGGCGCTGGCCCCCATCGCGGTGATCCCGATGGTGGTCTACCCGTACGGCAAGCGGTTCACGAACTTCCCGCAGGCCATCCTCGGTCTCGCCCAGGCCATGGGCCCGGTCGGCGGCTGGCTGGCGATCACCGGCGAGTGGTCCTGGGACGCGGTGATCCTCGGTCTCGCCGTCGGCATCTGGATCGGCGGCTTCGACCTGATCTACGCCTGCCAGGACATCGAGACCGACCGCGAGATCGGCGTCATGTCGGTCCCGGCCCGCTTCGGCATCCCGGCGTCGATCTGGGGCGCCCGCGTCTGCCACGCGACCACGACCGCCCTCCTCGCCTGGTACGGCGCGGCAACCGGCGCCGGCGCCTTCTTCTGGTTCGGCCTGCTGATCGTCGCGGGCGCGTTCGTGTACGAGCACTCGATCGTCCGGCCCCATGACCTGTCCCGCCTCAACCGGGCGTTCTTCAGCGTCAACGGGTTCATCGGGATCGCGTTGTTCGTGTGCGCGCTGCTGGATCTGCTGGTGCGGGGGCTGACTGTCTGAGTAGCGTGCGGCCTACCATCGAGAGCAGGACCCCAGGGAGGCCACCGTGACCGTCTCGGACCTTGACCGCCTGCACTCGCAGCTCGGCAAGCTGGAGGACATGTTCCCCGGCTATCTGACGGAGATTGTCGAGGGCAGCATCGTGATGAATCCGGTCAGGCCGTTCCACGGGAAGACGATCACCCGTCTGTGGACTGAGGTGGAGCCGCAGCTGCCCTCCGAGTGGGCCCTGGTCACGGATGTGGCGTTCCCGTTCGACGACGACAACGAGTTCTGCCCGGATCTCGCAGTCATCCCGGCCGAAGCGGAGGCAGAGAACCGCAGCGAGTATTCGCCCGACCTGATCGAGTTCCTCGCCGAGGTCGTCTCCCCGAGCAGTATTCGCCGCGACTACGAGGTCAAGCCCCGCTGGTACGCCTCCCGAGGCATCGCCAACTACCTCATCCTCGACCCGCTCAAGGGCCACGCCGTCACGATGTGGAATCCCGGCCCCGATGGTTACCGCGGCCGCGACACCATCCCGTACGGCATTGACGTCGCCGTCGACTCCCCGTTGGGCAAGCTGACGATCCCCACTATCCGGCTTCCCGTGGACCCGAAGGCACCTCAGCACAGGTGAGTGCGGCCCCGCTTCACGCCGCCGGAGAACGCCCCGGCACCCTTGGCCGGTTCCCGCCCCGCGACGCCAGCTAGGCTCGGTGTCGTGAACCCAGTCAAGCCAGGAGAGACGCCGCGTACGCCTTGGATCGTAGGGGTGTCCGGCGCTTCCGGCACCCCATACGCGGCTGCCGTCCTGCGCGCGCTCCTCGACGCCGGCGAGAGTGTCGACCTCGTGGTGTCCCGCGCGTCCCGGCTCACGCTGCTCGACGAGACGGGGATCTCCTACCGGGACGCCCACTGGCAGGACGACCTGCGCGAATGGCTGGCCCGCGGCGCCGACGGCAAGCCCGGCACCTTCCAGCCCGCCATCGACACCGACGCCGTACGGCACTGGAGCGCGGGCGACCTCGCGGCGGGGCCGTCCTCGGGGTCGTACCCCTCGAAGGGGATGATCGTCGTGCCCGCGTCGACGGCCTGCGTCGCAGGGATCGCCCTCGGGCTGAGCAAGGACCTGTTGCAGCGGGCGGCGAGCGTCACCCTCAAGGAGCGGCGCAGGCTGGTGGTCGCCGTACGCGAGACGCCGTTGAACGGGCAGACGCTGCGGCACCTCGTGACCCTGGACGACCTGGGCGCGGCCGTGGTGCCCGCCTCGCCCGGGTTCTACGCCGGAGCCACCCACATCCAGGACCTGGTGGACTTCGTCGCCGGGCGGGTCCTGGACTCGGCGGGCGTCGAGCACGACCTGTACCGGCGGTGGAAGGGCGACCTCGGCGCCGGCTTCCGCACCACCAACTGACGTACGGCACCGACTCATTCATCTTCATCGGCAACTTCATCACCGGAAGGCAATCGATCGCATGGACGCGGTGGACAGGCAGCTCATCCAGGCCCTGAGAGAGAACGGCCGGGCCTCCTACGCGGAGCTGGGGCGCCTCGTCGGCCTGTCGGGACCCAGTGTCACCGACCGCATCAACCGGCTGGAGGCGGCCGGTGTCATCACCGGTTACCGCGCGACCGTCGACTCGGCCTCCCTCGGCCTCGGCGTCATCGCCCTGATCGGCATCTCGCTCTCCGACGCCGCCGACCACGAGGACGTGGCGCGCCGCATGAAGGACCTCGGCGAGATCGAGGACTGCTGGTTCATCGCCGGCGAGGACTCGTTCATGCTGAAGGTGCGGGCACCGGACGTGGACGGCCTGGAGAAGACCATCCGGCGGCTCAGCGGGACCAAGGGTGTGTCCCGGACCCGTACGACGATCGTCCTCTCCACGAAGTGGGAGAACCGGGTCGGAGAGCTGCCCGAAGAGGCGTAGAGGTGTAGGCGTACCGTTTAGCAAAGCTGTCTTAGGAAGAGGTATGGGCATGGATGTCGGGCTCAAGCGCGAGCTGGAGCAGAAGGTCCGCTCCGGTGAGCGGCTGTCCCGTGAGGACGGCATCGCGCTGTACGAGTCGGACGACCTGGCCTGGCTGGGCGGACTCGCGCACGAGGTGCGGACGCGGAAGAACGGCGATGTCGTCCACTTCAACGTCAACCGCCACCTGAACATGACCAACGTGTGCACCGCGTCCTGCGCCTACTGCTCGTTCCAGCGCAAGCCGGGCGAGAAGGACGCGTACACGATGCGCATCGAGGAGGCCGTCCGGCTCGCGAAGGCGATGCAGGGCGAGAACCTCACCGAGCTGCACATCGTCAACGGCCTGCACCCGAACCTCCCCTGGCGCTACTACCCCCGGTCGCTGAGCGAGCTGAAGAAGGCCCTCCCGGAGGTCTCCCTCAAGGCCTTCACGGCCACCGAGATCCACCACTTCGAGACCATCTCCGGGCTGTCCGCCTCCGAGATCCTCGACGAGCTGATCGACGCCGGGCTCGAATCCCTCACCGGCGGCGGCGCGGAGATCTTCGACTGGGAGGTCCGCCAGCACATCGTGGACCACCGCACGCACTGGGAGGACTGGTCCCGGATCCACCGCCTGGCGCACGAGAAGGGTCTCAAGACCCCGTGCACCATGCTCTACGGCCACATCGAGGAGCCGCGTCACCGCGTGGACCACGTGCTGCGGCTGCGGGAGCTCCAGGACGAGACCGGCGGTTTCCAGGTCTTCATCCCGCTGCGCTACCAGCACGACTTCGTGGACATGAAGGACGGCAAGGTGCGGAACCGCCTTCAGGCGCGTACGCAGATGGCCACCGGCGCGGAGGCCCTCAAGACCTTCGCCGTCTCCCGGCTGCTCTTCGACAACGTCCCGCACGTCAAGGTCTTCTGGGTCATGCACGGCGTCCAGACCGCCCAACTCGCCCTCCAGCACGGCGCGGACGACATGGACGGCTCGGTCGTCGAGTACAAGATCACGCACGACGCCGACAACTACGGCACCCCGAACAAGCTCACCCGCGACGACCTCCTCGACCTGATCCGCGACGCCGGTTTCCAGCCCGTCGAGCGGAACACGCGCTACGAGATCATCCGCGAGTACGACGGCCCGGACCCGGCGCGGCGCGAGTCCCCGCAGCCGATGCGAGTCTGAACGGAACGATGGCGCTCACTTTCGAACTGGACCCCGCGATAACCCCTGCCCTGCGCGAGGAGATCCTCACCCTCTGGGCGGACGTCTCCAACGCGGGCGGCTCCGTGGGCTTTGTCGCACCGGTCAAGGTGGACGAGATACGGCCCGAACTGGTCCGGCACTTCGTCGCCATGGCGGAGGGCCGCACCCGGCTGCTGGTCGGCCGGGACGAGACGGGCACGGTCGCCGCGACCGTGTTCCTCGCGTTCAACACCCACCGCCTGATGCTGCACTGGCTGTGGCTCTACACGGTGATGGTCCACCCCCGCCACCAGGGCAAGGGCTACGGCCGCGACCTGCTCGCCGCCGCCGAGGAGGCCGCCCGCGGCATCGACGGCATCGAGGCGATCCGCCTCACCTGCCGCGGCGGCCACGGCCTGGAGCGGTTCTACGGCTCCTGCGGCTACAAGGAGGTCGGGCGGGTGCCCGGCGCGATCCGGGTGGCGCCGGGGGACGACCGGGACGACATCTTCATGCTGCTGCCGCTGCTGTGACCCCCCTGCAAGATCCGTGCGGCACCGTGCTTCACTGATTGATGCCCTTGTCTCGAATCGGAAGAGTGGATTGAGATGTTCCGCTACACACTGTGGCGCCTCGGAGTCTTCGCGGGCTGCCTCGGCGTCGTCTGGGGCCTCGTCTACCTCGGCGTCTTTCCGCGCGGCTTCGGCGAGTCCAACGGCATGTGGATCGTGCTGCTGGCGCTGGTGATCTCGGCGCCGATCAGCTTCGTGGTGCTGCGCGGGGTGCGGGACCGTGCCTCGGTGCAGATCGTCGAGCGGGTCGACCGGATGAAGGCCAACCTGGACGCCAACCGCAGCCAGGAGGACGAGACGGTGGACGCCGCCCAGCCGACGTCCCACCCGCAGGGTCAGACTTCCTAGTACCTGGGCCCAACTACCCTTGCCCCCATGGGTGCCGTGAAGACCAAACGGATGCCGCGGGCGGTCCGTGAGCAGCAGATGCTCGACGCCGCCGTGCAGACCTTCGGGCAGCGCGGTTACATGGCCGCGTCGATGGACGAGATAGCCGAACTCGCGGGCGTGTCCAAGCCGTTGGTGTATCTCTACCTGAACTCGAAGGAAGACCTGTTCACCGCGTGCATCCGGCGCGAGGGCCAGGCGCTCACCGAGGCGGTACGGGCCGGCGTGGACACGGGGTCGCCCGCCGACCGCCAACTCTGGGACGGACTGCGGGCGTTCTTCACCCACACCGCGCAACACCCGGACGGCTGGGCCGTGTTGCACCTCCAGTCCCGCACCCACGGCGAACCCTTCGCGGCCGAGGTGGCCGCCATGCGGGCCGAACTCGTCGCGTTCGTCACCGAGTTGATCGCGGTCACCGCCCGCGAGGCGCACCGCGACCCGGACCTCCCCGAGCACGAGGTCGCCGGTCTGGCCGAGGCCCTGGTCGGCGCCGCCGAGTCCCTGGCGGCCTGGTCGAACGCGACCCCGGGCGTCACCGCGAAGCAGGCGGCGGCGACGCTGATGAACTTCGCGTGGGCGGGGCTGGGGCAGTTGATGGAGGGGCGGCCGTGGACGCCGTAGCGCTCATCAGCTCATAAAGATCATGCGGCTGATGCAGCTGATGCAGTTGATGCGGCTCATAAAGGGAGCGGTCGGACGAGTCCGTCCACATGTGTGCGCTCCCCGCTCCGCAGCTGGAAACGGCCGCCTTCCGCCGCGTACTCCACCACCCCCGGCAACAGCACCGGCGCCCTGAACTCCGCCCGTACGTACGCCGATTCGGGCGTTCCGTGTGCCGCGAGGCACCGTGCGGCCGTCCACATGCCGTGGGCGATGGCGCGGGGGAAGCCGAAGAGGCGGGCGGTGAGGGGGGAGAGGTGGATGGGGTTGCGGTCGCCGGACGCGGCGCCGTAGCGGCGGCCGACGTCCTCGGCGAGGCGCCATGCCGCGATGGTGGGCAACGGCTTCCGCGCTTCCCGTACTTCGCCCGCTTCCCCTGTCTGTCCAGCCTCCCGCGCATCGGTGCGGTGGTGCCGGGCGAGATACGTGCTCCGTGACTCCCAGACGAGCTTGCCCTCGCCCCCGGACTCGCCGCTGCCCGCCCGCATCTCCGTCGTGACCGTCGCCTCCGTGCCGCGTCGATGGGGGGCCAACTCGTCGACGTAGACCGTGAGTTCGTGGTCCCCCGTGGCGGGGACCGCCGTGTGCCGGGTGATCTCCACCGACGTGTGGACCAGGCCGAGGAGCGGGAGCGGGAAGGCCCGGCAGCTCATCAGGCGCATGGCGAGGGGGAAGCCGAGGACGTGGGGATACGTGATCGGGAGGGCGTCGTCGCCGGTCGCGAAGCCGCAGACGCGTTCGTAGGCGGCCAGTTTGGCCAGGTCGACGCGGACGCCGGGCAGGACGAGGCGGGTGCGGGGGAACTCGGCGTCGGGGCGGGCCCGTTTGAAGGGGGAGAGGAGGGCGCCGCGGAGGAGGAGCGGGGTGAGTGCGGGGGTGTCGGTGAGGGGCGGATAGGGGTTGGCCATGTCCCACTCCCGGGTGGCTTCCTGGGCGGCTCTTTTCGGCTTACTTCGCAGTAAGGTTACCGCAGGTAAGGCCAAGTGGGGCGAGCCGGGCGGTCCATGGCGGGCGCATGGCCGACGCAGAGGTGACGCAGGGCCGACGTATGGCTGACAAAGCCGTGCGAACCCGCCGAGGTTGCACAGGCCCGGCTCCGTACCACCCCCGAACCAGCACGAAGTCCCCACGCGGGCCCCGTACGATCTCCGACCTGACCCGAGGTAACACCCCGGCCGCGGGCCGGTATGAACGCCTCGGTACGCACCATGCGTACCTAATGCAGCAGAGCGGTACAAGCTGCACGCCACAGGAGCTGCCATGTCCCTCGTCTATCCGTCCGGCTACGACTACGACGGCGCGCCCGTGCTCGTCGAGCCCGAGATCCGGCGGCTGGACGGCGTGGTGCGGGAGGTGTCCGTACCGCCGTTGGTGCCGCCGCCGACCCACGGCTCGCTCGCCGACCTGCCGTTCGAGAACGCGGCGGCGGCGCCGGAGCACGTGGTCCTCAGCAGGCAGGACGAGGACGGTAATTGGCGTGATGTGACGGCGACGGAGTTCGCCGAGCAGGTGCAGGCCGTCGCCAAGGGGATGATCGCGGAAGGGCTCGCGCCGGGCGACCGGATCGCGGTCATGGCGCGGACGTCGTACGAGTGGACGCTCCTCGACTTCGCCGCGTGGGCGGCCGGTCTGGTCACCGTCCCCGTCTACCCGACGTCCTCCCTCTTCCAGATCCGCTGGATCCTCCAGGACTCGGGCGCGGTGGCGATGGCCGCCGAGACGGTCGCACAGGCGGCGGCGCTCGGTCCGGAGACGCCGCGGCTGCCCGACCTGCGGCACATGTGGGTCTTCGAGAAGGGGCACCTGGACCGGCTGGCCGAACTCGGCCGGACCGTCCCGGACCAGGAAGTCTCCGTACGGCGTGGGGTGTTGCTGCCCGACACGCTCGCCACCGTCATCTACACCTCGGGCACCACCGGCCGCCCCAAGGGCTGCGCGATCACCCACGGCAACTTCCTCGCGGAGATCGACAACGCGATCGAACTCCTCTACGGCGTCTTCAAGAACAAGGCGGACGAAGAGCCCTCCACGCTCCTCTTCCTCCCCTACTCCCACGTCTTCGGCCGCATGGTCGCGGTCGCCTGCATCCGCGCCCGGGTCCGCCTCGGCCACGCGGCGAGCCTCAAGTCCGAAGACCTGCTGGCCGACCTGGCGAGTTTCCAGCCGACCTTCCTGCTGGCCATCCCGTACATGCTGGAGAAGGTCTTCAACAACGCGCGGGCGAAGGCGGAGAAGGGCGGCCGCGGCAAGGTCTTCGACCGCGCCACGAACGTCGCCCGCCGCTACGGCGAGGCGCTGGAGGCCCGCCAGTCCGGCAAGGGGCCGGGCCCGACCCGCCCGTTGAAGACCGCGCGCGCCTTCTACGACCCGCTCGTCTACCGCAAGATCCGCAACGCCCTTGGCGGCAGGCTCCGTTACGTCATCTGCGGCGGCTCCCCGCTGGGCCGCCGCCTCGCCGCGTTCTACGCCGGTGCGGGCATCGAGATCTTCGAGGGCTACGGCCTGACCGAGACGACGGCGGCGGCTACCTGCACGCCCCCGCTCAAACCCCGCCTGGGGACGGTCGGTTGGCCGATGCCGGGTACCAAGGTCCGGATCGCGTCGGACGGTGAGATCCTGCTCGCCGGCGGCCAGGTCTTCCGCGGCTACTGGGACCCGCACGGCGCCGGGGTGATCCCCGCGTCCCAGGACGGCTGGTTCGCGACCGGCGACATCGGCCGCCTCGACGACGAGGGCTACCTCACCATCACCGGCCGCAAGAAGGAGATCCTGATCACCGCGGGCGGCAAGAACGTGGCCCCGGCCCCCCTGGAGAACTGGCTCCGCTCCCACCCCCTGATCGCCCAGTGCATGGTCGTAGGCGACCGCCGCCCCTACGTCGCCGCCCTCATCACCCTCGACCTCGAAGGCATCACCCACTGGCGCCAGATGAACGGCAAGCACCCGGTTCCCGCCGAACTCCTGGTCAACGACGAGGAGTTGATCGGGGTCCTGCAGCGGGCCGTCGACGACGCCAACAAACTGGTCTCCCGCCCCGAGTCCATCCGCCGCTTCAGCATCCTGCCGGTGGACTTCACGGAGGTGGCGGGCCATCTGACGCCGTCGATGAAGCTGCGCCGCGAGTTCGTCATGCAGGAGTTCGCACGGGACATCGAGGCGCTGTACGCGAACTGACCGCCGTTCAGGGTGATTTGGTGCGTACCTGGTCATTGACTTCCCAAGACCCCCGCGCGACATTCCCAGCCCATTCCCCGTCGGGCTGGAGCGGCCATGACCACGAGCGCGGACGGACAGGCACAACTCCCCGGTAGAAGACGTGTGTTGGCGGGTGGTGCGGTTGCGGCGCTCGGTGTCGTCGCCGGGGTGCGGCACACGGCACGGGCCGCCGATCTCCCTCTCCTCGGCACCTATGACGTCGTGGTGATCGGTGCGGGGGCGGCCGGGATGACGGCCGCGCTGACCGCCGCCAAGCAGGGGCTGAGCTGTGTGGTGGTGGAGAAGGCGCCGACGTTCGGGGGATCGGCGGCGCGTTCGGGGGCGGGGATCTGGATCCCCAACAACCCGGTGATCCTGGCGGCCGGAGTCCCCGACACCCCCGCCAAGGCCGCCACCTACCTCTCCGCGGTCGTCGGCGCGGACGTCCCCGCCGACCGCCAGCAGTCCTTCCTCGCCCACGGCCCCGCCATGATCTCCTTCGTGATGGCGAACAGCCCGCTGCGCTTCCGCTGGATGGAGGGATACAGCGACTACTACCCGGAGTTGCCGGGCGGGCTCCCCAACGGCCGTTCCATAGAACCCGATCAGCTCGACGGAAACATCCTCGGCACCGAACTCGCCCACCTCAACCCGCCCTACCTGGCCGTCCCTTCGGGCATGGTCGTCTTCAGCGCCGACTACAAGTGGCTCGACCTGGCCGCGGTGAGCGTGAAGGGCGCGGCCGTCGCGACCGAGTGCCTGGCCCGGGGGACGAAGGCCGCCCTGCTCGGCCAGAAGCCCCTCACCATGGGCCAGTCCCTCGCCGCCGGCCTACGGGCCGGACTCCAGTCCGCGCAGGTGCCGGTGTGGCTCAACACCCCGCTCACCGACCTGTACTTGGAGGGCGGCGCCGTCACCGGGGCCGTCGTCACGCGTGCCGGAACCGCCGGACTGGTGCGCGCCCGGCGCGGGGTCGTGGTCGGCTCGGGCGGCTTCGAGCACAACGCGGCGATGCGCGCCCAGTACCAGCGCCAGCCCATCGGCACGGACTGGACCGTCGGCGCGAAGGAGAACACCGGCGACGGCATCCAGGCGGGCCAACGGGCGGGCGCGGCCCTGGCGTTGATGGACGACGCCTGGTGGGGACCCGCCATCCCCATCCCCGGCGACCCGTACTTCTGCCTCGCCGAACGCACCCTCCCCGGCGGCCTGTTGGTCAACCAGGCCGGTTCCCGCTTCGTCAACGAGGCCGCGCCGTACAGCGACGTCGTCCACATCATGTACGACCGCAATACCGCCGCCCCCGACATCCCGGCCTGGCTGATCGTCGACCAGAACTACCGCAACCGGTACCTCTTCAAGGACGTCCTGCCGACGTTCACGTTCCCCGACGACTGGTACAACTCCGGCGCGGCGTACAAGGCGTGGACGCTGGACGCCCTGGCCACGTCGATCGGCGTCCCGGCGGCAGCCCTCCGCTCCACGGTGAGCCGCTTCAACTCCCTTGCGGCGAACGGCAAGGACACGGACTTCGGGCGCGGCGACAGCGCCTACGACCACTACTACACGGACCCGTCCGTCCTCCCCAACTCCTGCCTGGCTCCCCTCTGGCTGCCCCCGTACTACGCCTTCCGCATCGTCCCCGGCGACCTCGGCACGAAGGGCGGCATGCGCACGGACGCACGGGCGCGGGTGCTGCGGGCGGACGGTTCGGTGATCCCCGGTCTGTACGCGGCCGGGAACGCGAGCGCGGCGGTGATGGGGCACAGCTACGCGGGCGCGGGCTCGACGATCGGGCCGGCGATGACGTTCGGGTATGTGGCGGCGCTGGATCTGGCGGGGGCGCTGTAGGCGGCGGGGCGTAGCGGTCGTAGGGCTGCCGTCTTGGCTGTCGTGCCTGGTCATCACCCGGTCAAGGGATGGCCAGGCCGGGATCAAGCGGGCGTATGCATTGCGCATGCAACGGGTTCGGAGGGCTGACATAGCCGGATTTGGGCCCTTCCTCGGTGGCTAATGTGATGGCGCGAACACGTCCACAGCGACCACGACGACTTACGGGGAAGAGGAGACGGCGGTGGGGGAGCCGAACCGTTCACGCCTTCTTGACTACACGCAGGGGCCCGTGGCAGCGGGGGTGCCCGAGGTGCGTCGGTCGAGTCTGCTCGACTATGCCGAGGCAGCGCCCCGGCCCGGTCCGGCATCCGACGGGCGGCCCGGACCCCGGCCCGGTGTCCCGCCGTACGAGACGGCCGTCTTCGTGCCCGCGCATCCCCGGTACGTCGACGCGGTGGACGACGACGGGCGGGCGGTCCGGGTGCCGTTCGTCGTCTACGAACTCTTCGAGCATCCCGCGCACCGCACCGCGGCCTACGCCTTCAGCACGGTGGAGAAGCTGGTGGCCGCGTTCGGCGAGGCCCAGCCGTGGGTCGGGACCTCGATCGGGCCGCTCGCCGAGGCGATGGGCGAGCGTGGCGGCACCGTCGTCCTCGATCCGAAGGTCGCCCCGGGGCGGCCGAATTGGAGGCCGGCCGACCTGGCCGCCTATACACGGGAGGTGCGCTGATGTCGGCCGACTTCAAGGCGGTGCTGAGCGACCTCACGTCGATGGCCACGACCTTCCACGACCAGGCCACCGACTACCGCAAGCTGCACCCCCAGGTCGCCCCGCCCGTGGTGAGCGGCGGGGACGCGGGGCTCGACGACGCCATCAAGGAGGTCGCCCACCTCATCCTCGGCCTGCACGCCGGTTTTGCCGATCGGCTGGACGACCACGGCGACAAGGTGGCGTACGCGCGAGACTCGTTCCACCGGCACGACGTCGACGTCCACGGTGTGTTCGACGACCTGATGGTCGGGGAGGACTGAGGACTCATGGGCGACAGCTGGGTCGGCGGTGACATCGGCGGGCTGCACACGATGGCCACGACGTACAAGAACGCGAAGGACCAACTCGACGACGTCGTCCGGCCGGTCACCAGTGCCGTCGAGTCGCTCGTCGACGACGCGGGCTGGAAGGGCGACGCGGCGGAGGAGTTCCGCGCGAAGTGGAGCGAGGACGCGCTGACGGCGGGAGCTTTCGCCAGTCTGGTGTTCGAGGCCGGGGACATCCTCGGCACCCTCGCCGACGCGCTGTCCACGTGCGAGACGGCGCTGCAGAACGCGGAGCATGTCGCCACCGGCAAGGGTGTGTCCATGGGGCCCAAGGGCGTGCCCCTGCCCATCGTCACGGCGAACCCGCCCGGCGCGGCGGACCAGAAGACGATCTCCGCGATGACCGAGTACGACACGGTCCGCAAGCAGGTCATGCACACCGCCCAGCATGCCCGGCTCGTCGCCGCCGACAAACTGAGCGGACTGTACGCCCAGGTCACCGCGCCGGTGTCGACCGGCGACAAGATCACCATCGCCGACGCGCTGCGCGGGCTGTACGCCTACGACGCGGAGGACGCGCGGGCCGGGGGCAAGAAGGCGCGCGCCGCGCTCGACGACGCCAAGGCCGAGGCGCAGGCGGCGAAGAAGGAGATGCGGGCGGAGCGCAAGGCGTACCAGAAGGCTGGCCGCGGACTGCCCAAGGACCTGCCCGCCAAGGGCGCCTACGGCGACGCGGTCATGAAGGTCGACTCGCTGGAGGAGGCGATCGCCCGCGCGGACGTCGGCAGCAGCAAGCTTCCGTACGACCGGGTGCTGAACGTCAAACTCGCTGACGCGGCGGACGCGTTGCGGCTGGGCAAGGGGCTTGAGGCACTCCCCGAGTTCCTCAAGGAGGTGCCGGTGCTGGATGTCGCGGCGGCGGCCGCGTGCGGGTTGGTGGAGGCGAAGGACGACCATGACAAGGGGTGGTCGTGGCAGAAGTCCGTGACGGTGGATGTCGGGGTGGCTGCGGGGGGTGTAGCCGCGGGGGCGCTCGCGGTGTTGGCGGCGCCGGTCGAAGGGGCAGTGGGGGTGGCGTTGGTGGGAGTCGGTGCGACGGTCCTCGCGACGGACGTCCTCGACCACACCTTCCACGAGCACTGGAGCGAGGACATTCATGACCACGGGGTTGTGAGCGGTGTGGCACACGGCGTCTGGGATGTCGGCTACAAGACCGGGCAGGACGTCGGACGACTGGGTAAGGACATCTGGAATGGCGTCACGAGCATCTTCTGAGGCCCCCACTCACGGAACGCCCGCTGACATCCCAGCCCTGCCGAAGCTCGGCAGGACCTGGTACAAGCGCGGTGCCCTCTACTGGCTGTGCCGCGCCCGCACGACCACCTTCCTGATCATCCTGATGGTCGTCGTCAGCGTTTTCGCGCTTGAGCTCTACGGCGGCTTCACCAGCGAGTGGTCGCCGACCGTGCGCCTCGTGTGGAACTGGGTCACGGGGATCGCTTCCTGTGGGGCGCTGGTCTGGGGCTGGGTGCAGCAGCGCCGGGAGCACCACAGGGCTCTCCTGGACCCGCCCACTCCCGCGCAGACCATCCAGGCCAAGCGCGACCACAACAGGCAGGCCCCTGCCAGGGCCTTCGCCGGCCGTTGGATGGTGCTGCTTCTGGTGCCCGTCCTACCGGCCCTGGCCGCGTACACCATCGGCTGGCTCACCGCCTGGACCACCGTCCGCGAATACCCGAGCGAGGTCGGCGCCCGCCGCTGGCTGCAGGAGCACCCCTCCGGAACATGACCCTTTCTCCCAGCATCCCCGCCCTACCGGGTCTCGGCACCACCTGGTACGAGCGCGGCACGCGCTACTGGCTGCGCCGGGCTTCCGGAGCCCTCCTCTGGTTCGTCGTGCTGGCCTTCTTCTGCTACATCGCGCTTGTCCTCTACGGCAGCTTCCGCACCAGCCTGCCGGCGACCGTGCGCACCGTGTGGGACTGGACGCAGGTGATCCTGTCCTTCGTCGCCCTCGTGTGGGGGTGGCGGGTGCAGCGCCGGGACCACCACAGGAAACTGCTCGACCCGCCCTCGCCGGACCAGGCCCGCCAGGCCAAGCGGGACGAGACCCGGCGCTCCACCGGACTGGCCGTCGCGGGCCGTGCCCTCTGGCTGGTCGCGGCACCGGTCGCCCCGGCCCTCGCGGCGGGCTGCGTCGGCTGGGTGATCGCCGCCTTCACCGTCCGCGAATACTCCAGCGAGGTCGGCGCCCGCCGAGCCCTAGAGAGTGCTCACCAGCTTTCGGGCAATCAGAAACGCCTGCGCTGACGACTCCCCGAGCTCCTCTTCCGCCTCCCGTACGGTCCGTGACCGCAGCGCGAGCCCCGCCGCTTCCAGCAACTCGGCCATCAGCTCCGGTCGCCGGCGTTCGAAGTCGAGGGTCACCGGGTGACCGAAGGGCTGGTCGAGGGTGAGGGGCTGGTCGCCGGCCTGGAAGGCGAGCAGCAGGTACCCGCCCGGTGCGAGGATCCGGTGGAACTCCGCGAAGAGGTACGGGAGTCGGTCCACAGGCGTGTGGATGGACGAGTACCAGGAGACAGCCGCCGCCAGCGTGCCGTCCGGGATGTCCAGGTCCAGCATCGAGCCCTGCCGGAAGCGCAGCCCCGGGTTCTCGCGGCGCGCGATCGCGAGCATCGACTCGGACAGATCGAGGCCGAACACATCCAGCCCCTGCGCGGCGAGGAACGCCGTGGACCGCCCCGGCCCGCAACCGAGATCGGCCACCTGCCCGCCCCCGCCGCCGCCCCTGCTCACCAACTCGGCGAAGCCCGCCATCACCGTCCAGTCCCGCGGCTTGGCACTGCGTTCCCCGGCGAAATGGTCGGCGTAGTCCTCGGCGATGGCGTCGTAGAAGGTCCGGGTACTGCTCACGAAGCCGGCTTCGGCGGATGTGGAGGACGTCGATGTCATGACCGGGCACCTTATCGACCCGCTGACACCCGCGCCCCGTCTTTTGCTTTCAGGGGCGCGGGGAACTGCGTGACCAGCCCCCACCGGACCGGCACCCGAAAACCACTCACGCCCCACCCCACCCCCCGCCCAACCGCCGGAGGCAAAGGCAGGAGCCCCGGCACCTTGCGGTGCGGGGCTCCTTGGGTACTGCTATCTGTTCCGGATCAAAGCACCAGGCTCCGAGACCGAAGGACTGCGATCAGGTGACTCAGACGGGGGTGACGTTCTCCGCCTGCGGGCCCTTCGGGCCCTGGGTCACGTCGAAGGAGACCTGCTGGTTCTCCTCCAGCGAGCGGAAGCCGCTCGCGTTGATCGCGGAGTAGTGAACGAAGACGTCGGGGCCTCCGCCTTCTTGGGCGATGAAGCCAAAGCCCTTTTCGGCGTTGAACCACTTCACGGTTCCGGTAGCCATAAGCCCTCCTTGGGCCCAAAGGGTTGCCCTGCTCCAGAACCCTGCTAAGTGTGAAAACAAAGTCCCGCACTACTGCATACGTCTGAAAACGACTAGAGCCCGCGGTTACATGCTCCGCAGGCTCTGTACTGCAAGGGAAACCAAACTGCAACTTGCGGCGAGCCTAGCACGCGGGCAGCCGAAAGCAATAGAGGCCAAGATCACATCACCCGGACGTTTGAAGATCGCCAAAGGCTTGACTGTGGGGCCGAAGTATGGAGCGTACCGCATGAGGTCTAGCCTCACGTTGTGGACAATTCTCGCACCCGGCCGCGCGTCGGCCACATCCAGTTCCTGAACTGCCTGCCCCTGTACTGGGGGCTCGCGAGAACAGGCACACTTCTCGACTTCGAGCTGACCAAGGACACCCCGGAGAAGCTCAGCGAGCAGCTGGTGCGGGGCGATCTCGACATCGGGCCCATCACGCTCGTCGAGTTCCTCCGCAACGCGGACGACCTGGTCGCCTTCCCCGACATCGCCGTCGGCTGCGACGGCCCGGTGATGTCCTGCGTGATCGTCTCGCAGGTCCCGCTGGACCAGCTCGACGGCCGCCGGGTCGCCCTCGGCTCTACCTCGCGGACCTCCGTACGCCTCGCGCAGCTCCTCCTCGCCGAGCGCTACGGAGTCCAGCCCGACTACTACACCTGCCCGCCCGACCTGAGCCTGATGATGCAGGAGGCCGACGCCGCCGTCCTCATCGGTGACGCCGCCCTGCGCGCCAATCTGCTCGACGGGCCCCGCTTCGGCCTGGAGGTGCACGACCTCGGCTCGCTCTGGAAGGAGTGGACCGGGCTGCCGTTCGTCTTCGCCGTGTGGGCCGCCCGCCGCGACTACCTGGCGCGCGAACCGGTCATCACCCGCAAGGTCCACGAGGCCTTCCTCGACTCCCGCAACCTCTCCCTGGAGGAGGTCGGCAAGGTCGCCGAACAGGCCGCCCGCTGGGAGGACTTCGACGAGGAGGTCCTGGAGCGGTACTTCACCACCCTCGACTTCCGCTTCGGTGCGCCCCAGCTCGCCGCCGTCGCCGAGTTCGCCCGCCGCGTCGGCCCCACGACCGGGTTCCCCGCCGACGTGAACGTGGAACTGCTCCACCCGTAATACCCGTAATACCCGTAGAAGAAGACAGAAGGCGATCTGCTCCAGCCGTCATCACCGGTGGGGTGTGGCGCACTACCCTGCTGGAAGTCGTACGGGGAGGGGTGGACGGCATGCAGCCGCTCGGAGACGACGAACCCACGGTCGTGGGGCCCTACCGGCTGCTCGGCCGGCTCGGGTCCGGGGGGATGGGCCGGGTCTATCTCGGGCGCAGCGCGGGCGGTCGTACGGTCGCGGTCAAGATCGTGCATCCGCACTTCGCGCTCGACGAGGAGTTCCGCGCCCGTTTCCGCCGCGAGGTCGATGCCGCGCGCCGGGTGGGCGGCGCCTGGACGGCCCCTGTGCTGGACGCAGATCCTGAGGCTGCCGTGCCCTGGGTCGCCACCGCGTACGCTGCCGGGCCCTCCCTCTCCGCCGCCGTCGCGGACGGCGGGCCGCTGCCCACGGCCACCGTGCGGGCGCTCGGCGCGGGGCTGGCCGAAGCGCTCACGGCAGTACATGAGTTGGGGCTCGTGCACCGGGACGTGAAGCCGTCCAACGTGCTCCTCACCCTCGACGGGCCGCTCGTCATCGACTTCGGCATCGCCCGCGCCACGGACGGCACGGCCTCCCTCACCTCCACCGGCGTCTCCGTCGGTTCACCCGGTTACATGGCCCCCGAGCAGATCCTCGGCAAGGGGGCGGCGGGGGCGTCCGACGTCTTCTCGCTGGGGGCCGTGCTGGTGTACGCGGCCACGGGTGCGTCTCCCTTTCCCGGTGACTCCTCTGCCGCGCTCCTCTACAAGGTCGTCCACGAGGAGCCCGAACTGGGCGAGATGGACGGTGAGTTGAGGGAGCTGGCGAGTGCCTGTCTCGCCAAGGACCCCGCCGCGCGGCCGACGCCGGGAGAGGTGGCGCGACGGCTCGCTCCGGACGGGGCGGCCCGGCTGGTGGCCGGGGGGTGGCTGCCGGGGGCGTTGGTGGAGCAGGTCAGCCGAAGTGCCGTACAGCTGCTGAATCTTGAGGTGGCGGGGGTCGCGGAGGGGGTGCCCTCGGGGCCGGTGGGGTTCAGCAGTCCCTCGGTGGGGGGTGGTGGGGCGGGTGCGTTCGGGCCGGCGCCCGTGATGCCCAAGTCGCCTGCGGGGTCAGCCGGGTTCGTGCCCGAACCGCGTGACGCGGCCCCGTACGACACCGTGCCGCCGGCCTCCGGTCATCGCCCCGGGAAGGTCTCCGTCTCCGTCGCCGCCACGGCGGCTCCCGGCCCCAACGGGCGTGGGCGCAGGGTCGGTTGCGCGGTGGTGCTCTCCGTCGCCGCGGCGCTGGCGGTGGTGACGCTGGTGCCGGTGTGGCTGTACTGGCTGCAGCCGGACGACAAGGGCAAGGAATCCTCGGCGGGCACGATCCCGACCTCCTCCGCTACTTCCTCTGCTTCCGCTACGGCGACCAGCGCGCCGGGCGCGGGCGACGGCTCCTCGCTCAAATCCATCCCCGACGCCTATCTCGGCACCTGGCAGGGCGAGGGCACCGCCCTCGGCGGCACGCTCCCCGACGGGACCTTCCGGATCACGATCGCCAAGGTGGGCGTGGGGCAGCGGCTGGGCATTCTCCGCCAGACCGACCAGCTCGGCGGCGTCTGCGACGACGTACTGACCCTGAAGCAGGTGACGAAGACCCGGCTCGTCGCCTCGGCCGCGGGCGCGACGTCGAACCGCGACGTCTGCAACCAGGCCGCCCACACGGTCACCCTCACCCCCGTCGGCGACGACCTCAAGTACCTGTCGGACAGCTCCGCCGAGGGCTCCCCGACCGCGCGGCTGTCCAAGGTCAAGTAGGGCGTCGGGACCGGCCGGTGGACTACGACCAGTTGCTGATCGCCCTCGCGGGGGTGTGGGGCGCGGGCGCCGGGGCGATCGTGGCGCGGGTCGGCCGGCGCGGTGTCGGTACCGCTCTCCTCGTCGTGCTGGTGTGCGTCGCCCTCGCCGCCGCCACCGGTACGCGGCCCGAGCTGGCGGTCTGGCTGCTGCTCGCGCCCGTCGCCGTGGCGGCGCCCAGGGCGGCGCTTCCCCTCGCGGGTGCCGCTCTCGCCCTCCTCGGTGTCGTCACCCTCGTGCCCGAGCACGCCGGGCACTGGACGACCGCGCTGCTGGGCGCCCTCGCGCTCGGCGGTGGGTACTTCGCGCTGAGCCGTATCGACTCCGGCGGCGGTGGTCTGGGTCCCGGTGAGGTGAGGCTCGCGGTCGGGGCGGGGGTCGCACTCGGGTGGTACGGGTGGCCGACGGTGATGGTGGGCGCGTTCGCGGGGTTCCTGCTGAGGGCGGTCTACGGGGTGTTCGCGGCTTGGAGACGGCGGGACGGCCGGGGGATCGTCGTCCCCTTTGGGCCGTTTCTGCTCGCCGGTGCGTTCCTCGGGCTGCTGGTCGGCGCGTACACGGCCTGAGGTCCGGGCGGCAAAACCGCTGGCGTAGGCTGGCAAGGTCCGTCAGCACCACCTGCCTGTCCGCAACCCTTGACGAAAGGGACCTCCCGGTGACCGAGAAGGCCGAGCTTCAGTCCGTCCTCGACCGTGCCGCAGAGGGCGGGCGCATCACCCCCGAAGAGGCGCTCGACCTCTACCGCGACGCCCCGCTGCACGCGCTCGGCGCCGCCGCCGACGCCGTACGCAAGCGTCGGTACGCGGGTACGGAGCACATCGCGACGTACATCATCGAGCGGAACATCAACTACACGAACGTGTGCGTCACGGCGTGCAAGTTCTGCGCGTTCTACGCCGCGCCCAAGGACACCGCGAAGGGCTGGACGCGGGACCTGGACGACATCCTGCGCCGGTGCGCGGAGACCGTCGAACTCGGCGGCACGCAGATCATGTTCCAGGGCGGACACCACCCGGACTTCGGCGTCGAGTACTACGAGAAGCACTTCGCCGCGATCAAGGGCGCGTACCCCCAGCTGGTCATCCACTCCCTCGGCGCGTCCGAGGTCGAGCACATGGCCCGGATCAGCGGGGTGTCGGTCGAGGAGGCCATCACCCGCATCCACGCGGCAGGCCTCGACTCCTTCGCGGGCGCCGGTGCGGAGCTGCTCCCCGCCCGCCCCCGCAAGGCGATCGCGCCCCTCAAGGAGTCCGGCGAGCGCTGGCTGGAGATCATGGAGGCGGCGCACAACCTGGGCGTCGAGTCCACGTCGACGATGCTCATGGGCACCGGCGAGACCAACGCCGAGCGCATCGAGCACCTGCGGATGATCCGCGACGTACAGGACCGCACGGGCGGCTTCCGGGCCTTCATCCCGTACACCTACCAGCCCGAGAACAACCACCTGAAGGGCCGCACGCAGGCCACGCTCTTCGAGTACCTGCGCATGATCGCCATCGCCCGCCTCTTCATGGACAACGTCGCCCACATCCAGGGCAGTTGGCTGACGACCGGCAAGGAGGTCGGTCAACTCTCCCTGCACTACGGCGCGGACGACCTCGGCTCGATCATGCTGGAGGAGAACGTCGTCTCCTCGGCCGGCGCCAAGCACCGCTCCAACCGCATGGAGATCATCGACCTCATCCGCAAGGCGGGCCGAGTCCCCGCCCAGCGGACGACGACCTACGAGCACATCGTCGTCCACGACGACCCGGCGAACGACCCGGTCGACGAGCGCGTGATGTCCCACATCTCCTCCACGGCCATCGAAGGCGGCACGGCCCACCCGGAGTTGAAGCTCCTGTCCGCCAACTAGGCCGCCTGTGCTGACGATTCACACGGCGGACGAGGGCGGTGCCGTCGCCGTCGAGGGTGCCCGGGTCGTGGGTGTGGGGACGCTGGCGGAGGTCCAGGAGCGGTTTCCGGGGGCGAGGGTGCGGAGTTGGCCCGGTGTGCTGGGTCCCGCCCGCGTCCACGAGGGCCCACTTCCGGACGCCCCGAGCCCCCGGGAGCGGATCCACGCCGTGCTCAAGTCGGGCGCGACGGCTGTCTTGGAGAAGTACGTCGACTCGGCCGAACTCCGGTCGGCGGCGAAACGGAACGACGTCCAGATCCTCACTCACCCAACCGCCGCCGACCAGGGCCGTGCCGACCTCGCCGTATTCGACGAGGCCGGCGAGTGCATCGCGACGGTGTGTGCAGGGCGGCTAGTCCACAGACGCCGGTAGGTGTGGGTCTTTTGTCTTCAGGGGCGCGGGGAACTGTGCGCCCAGCCACAACGCACCGTCACTCGGCAACGCACCCGTCACCCGGCAAACGCTTCCCCGAACGCCCCGGCCGTCTGACTCACCCCACTGCAATCGGTCGCCGCATCATCATCGGACGACCCGCTCTCACACTGCTGATCCCGGAACGTCGACCACATCGACACCCACGCGATCTTCTTCGACTCGGCGAACGCCCGCACCTGCGCCGCATCCGAGAGCGAGAACGTCTCCCCGGAGACATCGTTCACGCCGATCATCGACGTGAGCGCCATCCCCTGCCAGGCCCCCGCGTCCGACAGCCCGAACACCTTCTTCAGCTGGGTGTGCGTGGCCGTCGCCGACGTGATCGCGTAGTCGCCCATGTCATCCGTGTACGACTCGCCGTAGTTCATCGTCATGATGTTCACCGTGGAGACCTCGACCGCGTTGTCGTTGGCGGACTCCAGCAGCGCCAGGCTGTCGGAGTCGAGGCCGGACGGCATCACGGGCAGGGTGAAGGAGACCTTGAGGTCGGTGCGCTCCTTCTGGAGCAGGGCTATCGCCTTGGAACGCAGGGCGACCGACGTGGAGTCGGTCAGCGCGTCACCCTCGATGTCGAAGTCGGCCTGGGCGGAGCCGGCTGCGTCCAGCGCCTCGCCGTACGCCTTCGCGAGCGCCGTCGCGCTGGTGCAGGTCTCCGCCAGCTCCTTGCCGGACGCCCCGCCGAAGGAGACCCGGACCGTGGCCCCGGAGGTCTTCAGCGCCGAAATCCTGGACTTCACCGCCGAGTTGTCGATCGCGGTCGTACCGTTCCACTCCGGCGCGCAGGTGCTGCCCTTGGCGATGGCGAAGGACAGGTTGTACGTCGACGGCGACCCCTTGCTGTCCATGTCCGCGGCCGTCGTGGCGCTGACGTACGGGGCGTAGGCCGTGGTCGACGACGAGTCCGACGAGGCGGATGACGAAGGCGTCGACGACGGTGTCGGCGTAGCGCTCTCCGTCCCACCGGAGGACGAGTCCGACGAGTCACCGGAGCTGGAGGAGCATCCGGTGACCGCGAGGGCAAACAAGCAGGTGAGCCCGGCCGCCGGTTTCAGGAAACTCCTCATATGAGCATGCACCCTTTCCGTCTCGGGACGGTGATTTCTGTCTCAGGATGGAAACAGAGTCGGTTTCCGAAGGCTAAATGAAGCACATGGGGCTGTGTCTCACGAAGACAGAAAGAACATAGAGTACCCACGGGTATCGGCGCACGAAACGGTCAAGCCGGGCGGCGAAGCGGAAAATTGGGGACACTACTGACACCGGCCGCTCATAAGGCTTTTCCTGGGTTCTCTAAGGGAAGCCACAGCTTCCGCCTTTTTTCTTGGCGGGCTCACAAGAGAATCAGAGTTTTGGTCACATAAAGGCGGCCTAATGTCTGGGGAATGCAATCCGAGTCCGCCATCGAAAACCGCGCCTCTGCGCGGGGTCGCCGCCGCAAAGCCGGCAACGGGTCCGCTGAAGGTCCCGTGTTCGTTGACAACTCCGGCCGCCGGTCAAAGGTGCTGCGCCGGATCGGCCTCCTCATGGGCACCGTCTGCCTCGGGTACGCGTTCGTACTCGGCATGGCGTTCATGGGCTGGGGCATCTCGATCAACCCCTCCTCGCTGCTGCCGTTCGGCGGCGGCCAGGCCGGTTCCGCTCCCGGCGGCGGCAACGCCCCGGGCGGAGGCAGAGGCGGCGTAGCGCCCTCCGGTGTTCCGACCGGCGCCCCGACCGACATCCCCTCGGGCGCCCCCACGGGTGCGGCCCCGTCCGCCTCAGCCACCGCACACTGACCGGAGCACCACCGCACTCATGACTACGACGACTCCTTCGCGCGGGCGCCGACGCGCCCCCACCCGGATGGAACGCGCGGCCGGCAAGGCCGCCGCGCTCCAGCGACCCCGGGTGATACTCGCCCTGCTGCTTCTCCTCGGCCTCACCTGCGTGATGCTGCTCGACGGCTACCTGCGCGCGGAAGTCGGCGGCGACCAGCGCGTCCGGGACGGCGCGAGCGCCAGCAAGGTCCCCGACAAGGTCCTCTACGGCGGCCCGATCCTGACCTTCCGCAACGGCAAGCCGACCACCCAGACCATCCCGAAGAAGACCATCGTCCTCACCTTCGACGACGGCCCGAACCCCACCTACACGCCCACGGTCCTGAAGATCCTCAAGAAGTACGACGTGCCGGCCACGTTCTTCCTGGTGGGCTCGATGGTCTCGCGCTACCCCGACATCGTGAAGCAGATGGTCGAGCAAGGCGAGGAGGTCGGCATCCACACGTTCACCCACGTCGACCTCTCCTACCAGAGCGACGCCCGCATCAAGCGCGAGATGGAGCAGACCCAGCTCGCGCTCGCCGGCGCGGCCGGCATCACCACCACGCTCTTCCGCGCGCCGTACTCCTCGGAGACGGACGCCATCGACAACTACAGCTACCCCGTCTACAAGAAGCTCGGCGCCTCCGGCTACACCACCGTCTTCGTCGACACCGACAGCGACGACTGGAAGCAGCCCGGCGTCTCGAAGATCATCAAGTGGGCGACGCCGTCCGGGACTTCGGGCTCCTCGGTGCTGTTCCACGACGCCGGCGGTGTGCGCTCGCAGACCATGAAGGCACTGCCCAAGTACATCGAGAAGATGAAGGCGAAGGGCTACACGTTCACCACCGTGAGCGGCGCCATCGCCAAGAACAACGACGCCAGCCGGCCCGTCACGAGCACGGGCGCGGCCGCCGGGACGAGCACCGGCACGGTCGAGGCCGGCGGGCAGCCCTCCGCCGCTCCCACCGCCGACGCGCAGCCCACCGGCGCACCCACCGGCGCACCCACCGGCGCACCCACCGGCGCGCCCGGTGGCACCCAGACGACGGTCGGTTCGGCCGTCGGCGGCGCCGCGGGAGGAACGGGCGGCACCGGCTCCGGCACCGGCCGGACCTCGGTCCTTCAGGGCGCCCACCGCGAGGCCACCGGCATGACCCTCTACGAGGGCAAGGCGCTCATCTACGCCGTCACCGTCGCGGAGTGGGTGGTGCCGGGACTCGCGGCGGGCCTCACCGTCGTCGGCGTCGCCGTCATGAGCCGCTTCGGGATGATGCTGATCCTCGCCCGGCGCCATTACAGACAGCGCAACAAACGCAGGTTCAGCTGGGGGCCGACCATCACCCGCCCGGTGACCGTCATCGTCCCGGCGTACAACGAGAAGGAGTGCATCGCCAACACCCTTGAGTCGCTGGCGAAGAGCACCCATCCGATCGAGGTCATCGTCGTCGACGACGGTTCCTCGGACGGCACCTCCGAGATCGCCCGCGAGGCGGCCCGCTCCTTCGGCATGACGAACGTCCGGGTCATCCGCCAGGAGAACGCGGGCAAGCCCGCCGCCCTCAACAACGGTGTGCGCAGCGCGAGTTACGACATCGTCGTGATGATGGACGGCGACACCGTCTTCGAGCCCGACACCGTACGGCACCTCGTGCAGCCCTTCGCCGACCCCGAGGTCGGCGCGGTCGCGGGCAACGCCAAGGTCGGCAACCGCAACACGGTCATCGGCGCCTGGCAGCACATCGAGTACGTGATGGGCTTCAACCTCGACCGCCGCATGTACGACCTGCTGCGCTGCATGCCCACGATCCCGGGCGCGATCGGCGCGTTCCGCCGCGAGGCCGTGCTCCAGGTCGGCGGCATGAGCGAGGACACGCTCGCCGAGGACACGGACATCACCATCGCCATGCACCGCGAGGGCTGGCGGGTCGTCTACCAGGAGCACGCCAAGGCCTGGACCGAGGCCCCGGCCTCGCTGAAGCAGCTGTGGTCGCAGCGCTACCGCTGGTCCTACGGCACCATGCAGGCGCTGTGGAAGCACCGCAAGTCCCTTACGGACAAGGGTCCTTCGGGCCGCTTCGGCCGGGTCGGCATGCCTCTGGTGGTGATCTTCCAGATCATCACGCCGGTCTTCGCCCCGCTGATCGACGTCTTCACCGTCTACTCGATGATCTTCGTCGACTTCTGGGCGTCCCTCGCGATGTGGTTCGCGGTCCTCGGCATCCAACTCCTGTGCGCGGCCTACGCGTTCAGGCTGGACCGGGAGAAGTACCGCTACCTGCTGATGATGCCGCTCCAGCAACTGGCCTACCGCCAGATGATGTACCTGGTCCTCATCCACTCCAGCATCACCGCCCTGACCGGCGGCCGGCTGCGCTGGCAGAAACTCAAGCGGACCGGCGAGGTCGGCACACCGGCGGGGGCGAGCTGATGACCTGGGAGCAGCAACAGCAGGGGTACGGCGGCGGCTACGGCCAGCCGCAACAGCCCCAGCAGCCCCAACACCCGTACGGCTACGACGGGTACGGGCAGCCTCAGCCGTACGGCCAGCCCCAGCCCCAGTCGCCGTACCCGTATCAGCAGCAGCCGTACCCCCAACAACAGCAACAGCCGCCGTATCCGCAGCAGTACGCGGGGACGGACCACGGGCAGGGCGCGGGGGCGGCCGTCGTAGGGGAGACGGCGACGCTGCCCGCGGTGGAACCGGAGGCCGAGCCGGAGCCGGTGGCGGCGGAGGTCGTCGAGGAGCCTGCCGAGCAGCCCGCGCCCCGACCGGTGGGCCGGGACCGGTACTTCGACACCCTGCGGGCCGTCGCACTGATCCGGGTCGTGACCTACCACACCTTCGGGTGGGCGTGGTGCGGGATGGTGTTCCCCTCGATGGGGATCATGTTCGGGCTGGCCGGGACGCTGATGGCGAAGTCGCTGGAGCGGCCGGCGTTCAAGGTGGTCAAGAGCCGGATGCGGAGGCTGCTGCCGCCGTTCTGGTTCTGGGGTTTCTTCGTGCTCGTGGCGATGATGATCCACGACTGGATGCCGGGCTGGCAGATCGTGTTCTGGATCGTGCCCCTCGGTGATCCGCCGGGCAACGCCTGGGGCATGCAGGCCTGGGAGATCCTCTGGTATCTGCGGACGTATCTGTGGTTCGTGATGCTGTCGCCGGTGCTGCTGTGGATCTTCCGCAAGGCGCCGATTCCCGTGCTGCTGTTGACCCTTGTGCCGATCGTGATCCTCAAGTTCGTGTGGTCGGGGCCGGACAACCGCTTCGGCAACGCGCTCTGGGACCTGTCGACGTACCTCTTCTGCTGGATCCTCGGCTTCGCGCACCGCGACGGTGTGCTCCAGAAGCTGAAGCCCTTCCTGGTGGTCACGCTGTCGGTCGCAGCGATCGTCTTCGGCGGCTGGTACGCCTTCACGCACCAGGCCGAGGCCGGCGGCACCTACGACCTGGACGAGAGCCCGCTCGCCCAGACCTACTGGTCGGCCGGTTACGTCATGCTGCTGATGTGGGCCAAGGCCTACTTCAACATCGACTTCGCCTGGCTGACCCGGTTCAAGAAGCTCGACCGGATCGTCACGATCTTCAACGCGCGGGCCGTGACGATCTATCTCTGGCACGAGATCGCGCTGGTGCTCGCGGTGCCGCTGACCGACCAGTTCTGGAAGGTGCCCGCCTTCGAGAAGTGGCTGCCGCTGGAGAGCCAGTGGTTCATGTTCGGCATCGGCTGGATTCTGATCGCCGTGTTCATCGTGCTCTGCGGCTGGGTGGAGGACGTGGCGGCGAAGAAGAAACCGAGACTCCTGCCGTCGTGAGCGTGTGTTGGTGGGTGAGTGCGGGCCGGGCGCCTTCGGGATGCCCGGCCCGTACTGCCACAATGGGCCCGTGACCCGCGCATCCCTGGACAAGCAGCCGCACGAAGTCGCCTCGATGTTCGACGACGTGGCGGAACGGTACGACCTGACCAACGACGTGCTGTCGCTCGGCCAGGACCGCCGATGGCGCAAGGAGGTCACGAAGGCGGTCGACGCCCGCCCCGCGCAGAAGATCCTGGACCTCGCCGCCGGCACGGCGACCTCGTCCCTCCCCTTCGCCCGCAGCGGCGCCTATGTCGTGCCCTGCGACTTCTCCCTCGGCATGCTCCAGGTCGGCAAGAAGCGCCACCCCTGGCTGCCGCTCACGGCCGGCGACGCCACGAAGCTGCCGTTCAAGGACGACACGTTCGACGCCGTGACGATCTCCTTCGGGCTGCGCAACGTGCAGGACACGGACACCGCGCTGCGCGAGCTGTACCGGGTGACCAAGCCCGGCGGCCGGGTGGTGATCTGCGAGTTCTCGCACCCGACCTGGGCGCCCTTCCGCACGGTCTACACCGAGTACCTGATGCGCGCGCTGCCGCCGGTCGCCCGGACGGTCTCCTCGAACCCGGACGCGTACGTCTATCTCGCCGAGTCCATCCGTGCCTGGCCCGACCAGCCCGCGCTGGCCGAACGGCTGCGCAAGGCCGGCTGGTCGAAGGTCGCCTATCGCAACCTGAGCGGCGGGATCGTGGCCCTGCACCGGGGCTTCAAGCAGGCCTGAATGCGGCTTCGGGGGCGGGGGCCCGGGCAGGGTTTCGCGGGCGGGGCTTCGGCGGCGGGGCCTGAGCAGGGCTCCGCGGGCGAGGTCTTGAGCAGGGCTTCGGGGCGCGGGTGGCGTCCCTGTGCCGGGGTGCCGAGTGCGCCTGCGCGGCCGCTCCTGGCCCCCCGGTCGGCGTCCTCTCGCCTCCCTGTGCGGCTCCCTCTTACCTGATCACCGTCTCGAAGAACGCGTCGCCCGGCGGCTCGTCCAGCTCGCGCTGCATCCCGCCGCTCGGCGGCCGGGGTATGCGCGGCTCACGCATACCGCCCCCGCCGTCCCCCTCACCGAAGTCGAACCACACGTAGATCACGGAGTCCCGCGGCACCTCGGCGTCGGGCTGCGGGTACTGCCGTACGACGTAGTCGACGACGGCGAGATGGAAGTCGGGCCGGTCCGGCGAGTTGATGAACAGCCCGCGCGACTGGGCCGTCTCGCGCGCGTCCACGGCCATCAGGCCGACGAGCCGTGGCACGCGCACTTCGGGTGTTTTGGGTGTTATGCGCACAGATGTCACCCCCAGCGGTACCGGAAGGGTAACCCCGGTCCGGCCCCGACCGGAAGCGTCAAGTGTCGTTCTGTAGCGGATAGTTACTCTGAGTTACAGTTCGAGCCGGTAGCAGTGTCCCGTCTCCTCGCGCGAGGGCGTGGTGAAGACCTCGGCGAGGTGCATGCCCAGCCGCTGGGTCACCGCGATGGACCGGGTGTTGCGGGCCAGGACCATCGCCACCACGCTCGGCACCCCGGCCGCCCGCACCCGCTCCAGTGTCATCTCCGCGGCCGCCGTGGCATACCCCTGGCCCCAGAACTCCCGCCCCAGCCGCCAGCCGATCTCGATCTCACCCTTCGGTCCCCAGTCCCGCGGCCAGGGCTGGGCGCCGGTGAAGCCGATCACCCGGTCCTCGGCGTCGAGCATGGTCCACAGGCAGAAACCGCGCTCCGCGTCGTGCCGGCGCTGGCGGGCGGTGAGCTCCTCGTAGACGGACAGCTCCGCGGCTTTCCCGCCGTGGAACTCCATGACGTCCGGGTGGGCGAAGGTCCGATGCCAGGCGACGGCGTCCTCGTCGGTGGGGACGCGAAGCCGTACTGCGGGGAGAGCTCGGTTCACGGGGCAGCCCTTCAGCCTGGTGATCAGTGGCGCTGAATAGACTGCCCATGTCCAGTGCCGGTCGGCACGCAGATTTCGAACTTGGGGAGATCCCGCCGTGACCGAGCCCCTCTCCGAAAACACCGCCGATGTGATCGTCGTCGGCGCGGGGCCAGCCGGCTCCGCCACCGCCTATCACCTCGCCAAGTCCGGACTCGACGTACTCCTGCTGGAGAAGACCGAGTTCCCGCGCGAGAAGGTGTGCGGCGACGGACTCACCCCGCGCGCCACCAAGCAGCTCGTGGCCATGGGCATCGACATCTCCGAGGAGGCCGGCTGGCTGCGCAACAAGGGCCTGCGCATCATCGGCGGCGGCGTCCGCCTCCAGCTTGACTGGCCGGAACTCGCCTCCTTCCCGGACTACGGCCTCGTCCGCAAGCGCGACGACTTCGACGAACAGCTCGCCCACAACGCCCAGAAGGCCGGCGCCCGTCTCTACGAGCGCTGCAACGTCGGCGCCCCGATCATCGACGAGCGCACCGGCCGGATCACCGGCGTGAACGCAAAGCTCGGCGAGGAGAAACGCGAAGTCACCTTCCACGCGCCCCTGGTGGTCGCCGCCGACGGCAACTCCACCCGCCTCTCCCTCGCGATGGGCCTGCACCGCCGCGAGGACCGCCCGATGGGCGTGGCCGTGCGGACCTACTTCACCTCGCCCCGCCACGAGGACGACTACCTGGAGTCCTGGCTGGAACTGTGGGACCGCCGCGGCGCCGAGGACCGTCTCCTGCCCGGCTACGGCTGGATCTTCGGCATGGGCGACGGCACCTCCAACGTCGGCCTCGGTGTCCTCAACACCTCCGACTCCTTCAAGGAGCTGGACTGGCGGGAGGTCCTGAAGGCGTGGTGCGCGTCCATGCCCGAGGACTGGGGCTACACCCCCGAAAACATGACCGGCCCGATCCGCGGCGCCGCCCTCCCGATGGCCTTCAACCGCCAACCCCACTACACGAAGGGGTTGTTGTTGGTCGGCGACGCCGGCGGCCTGGTGAACCCCTTCAACGGCGAGGGCATCGCCTACGCCATGGAGTCCGGCCAGATCGCCGCCGACGTCATCGTCCAGGCCCACGCCCGCCCGACCCCCGCGAGCCGCGAACTCGCCCTGCAGCGCTACCCGCAGGTCCTCAAGGACACCTACGGCGGCTACTACACGCTGGGCCGCGCCTTCGTGAAGCTCATCGGCAACCCGAAGGTCATGAAGATCGCGGCCCAGCGCGGCCTGACGCACCCCCTGCTGATGAAGTTCACCCTCAAGATGCTGGCCAACCTCACCGACCCCACGGGCGGCGACGCGATGGACCGCATCATCAACGGGCTGAGCAAGGTGGCGCCGAAGGCGTAGCCGTAGCTCCGGTCCTGGTGGTGATCAGGCAGGCAGGGCCTTCGTCTTGGCGGCCCGGCGGGCGAACACCTCGTCGCGCCGGTCCGCCACCTGCCGCAGCGCCTCCTTGCGGTCCCGCTTGGAGAGCCGGTCCAGATACACCTGGCCGTTGACGTGGTCGGTCTCGTGGGCGAGGCAGCGCGCGAAGTACCCCGTGCCCTCGATCACCAGCGGCTCGCCGTCCTTGTCGAGCCCGCGCACCACGGCCCGGTCCGGACGCGGTACGTCCATCATGGCACCCGGCACCGACAGGCAGCCCTCGCCCTCGTCGAGCAGCCGGCGCCCGGCCGGGTCGAGCGGGTCGAGGACCGGATTGACGACGTGTCCGACATGCCGGACACCGTCGTCGTCGGGGCAGTCGTACACGAACAGGCGCAGATCCACGCCCACTTGGTTGGCCGCGAGGCCGGCCCCGTCGGCGACGTACATGGTGAGGAACATGTCGTCGATGAGCGCGGCGAGGTCGGGACCGAACTCGGTCACGTCCCGGCAGGGGCGGTGCAGGACCTCTTCGCCGACCTCGGTGACGCGTCGCACGGACCCGCGTCGGGCCTCGGGTGCGGGCCGGGGGTAGGAGTCGACGGGGCTGCCCTGGACGAAGACACGTGGCATGGCTTGCTCTCCTCATGTTTGGCGTCCGGCCGTCTGGTCAGCCGGACTTGAGAACCTTGAGAAGAGAGCCTTTCAGGAGAGCCGCGAACTCCGGTAGTGGGAACGCCCCGTGGGTCCGGGGCGACCGGAGGTACGCCGAGGGGACCGCTGCCCCCGAGCGGCAGCGGCCCCATGCTCACGGCGTCGTGCGCGGGTTCAGAGCACCCGCACCGCGCCGGTCGGCATGTCGTACGACAGCGGCCTCTCCACGATGCCGGTGGAGGGGTTCTGCGCGCCGACGAACATGCCGTCGCCCACGTACACCGCCACGTGGTAGGCGCTGCCCGCGCTGCCCCAGTACAGGATGTCGCCGGCCTGAAGGTTGCTCAGGGACACCTGAGTTCCCGCGGTCGACTGGTCCTGGGAGACACGCGGCAGGCTGATGCCCACCTGCTTGAAGGCGGCTCCGACGAGTCCGGAGCAGTCGTACGCGCTGGGGCCGGTGGCGCCCAGGACGTACGACTTGCCGATCTGGGCCTTCACGAAGGACACGATGGCGGCGGCCGACCCGGTGGCCGTCGACCCGCTCGTGCTGGTGCTCGTGGAGGCGCTTGTGGACGTCGAAGCGGACAGGGTGGTCCGCTCGGAGCTGCGCGAGGCCGCCTGCGCCGCAGCGGCCTTGCGAGCGGCCTCCTGGGCCTTCTTCTTGGCCTCCGCCTTCTTCTTTGCGTCCGCGAGGTCCGCCTTCGCCTGCTTCGCGGCGTTTGCGGCGGCCGTGTCGCGCTCGGCCTGCAGCTGGTAGTTCGCTGCGGCCTGCTGCGTGGCCTCGGCGGACTGCGCGACCTGGGTGGCCAGGTCGGCCGTCAGGGTGGGCAGTTGCATGGTCTGTGTCGTCTCGGCGGCGTTGGCCGTGGCTGCACCCGCCGCCGCCATGCTGAGAACGCCACCGGCAACTCCGGCCCGCACGGCGATGTTCGTCGTCGCGCTGCGGCGGGGTTTCCGGTGGCTGCGTATGTGAGCGGTGTGGGACATGAGACCAACCGGTATCAGGGGCTCCTCCATACCTTCAAGAAACGTGTGCTGCGCCACAATTGTTCAACGGGCCCCATCAACCCCGGGTGTGTCGTTCCTTATTGACGCCGTAACGGACATTGCGGACCTGGGTGATCAGGCGTGTGATCACGGTCTTTCGTCGGTACGCCCGAATTGCCCGCTGCTTACCACCTGTTGGGACCGGTGGCCAAGCCCCGTTCTCATGCGCCTCTCATGGGTGTGGCGGAGGTCACGGAACGGTTACCGGAATGCGTGCGTCCTGCGTGGGTACCGCGGGCGGGTGACTTCGTGAACGTGTGCACGCGTCCACACCGTGCCGCGGGCCTCCCCCTGATGTGTGAACGGGCCTCCACTATCAAGCCGCCCCGTCCAACTCCAATTTGCATGCAAGGGAAGCCTCTTGATATTGAGACGCCGCCCTCGGGCTGCGATGACGGGCGGAAATGTCACCTCTGGTGACCGGTCGGGCGCTTCATGTGCGAAGATCGCCGCCCGTCCGACGCGATGATCCTTCGCTGGGTGGTGGAGATCACAAAGCTTGTGTAATACCCCGTGTCGCAGATCACAGAGCCCCGGGCATAAGATGCGGGGCAGTTGGGCTTGTGACCTGCTTCACATGTTCTCGATCTTCGTTGGGACGAACGGGGTTTGAGCGGCGCGTGAGCCGGAAGCGGACCCGATGCCATCGCCAGCAGTCAGTGCCGACTGAGAGGAGCGAGGAGCGGTGAACGCGTATGCGCCCATCCTCGTACTGGGAGCCCTCGGGGCAGGCTTTGCGATCTTCTCCGTGGTCATGGCCACGCTGATCGGTCCGAAGCGGTACAACCGGGCCAAGCTCGAAGCGTACGAGTGCGGCATCGAGCCGACCCCAACGCCAGCCGGCGGCGGGCGCTTCCCCATCAAGTACTACCTGACGGCGATGCTCTTCATCGTCTTCGACATCGAGATCGTCTTCCTCTACCCCTGGGCCGTCACCTTCGACGCCCTGGGTGTTTTCGGGCTCGTGGAGATGCTGCTCTTCGTGCTCACCGTCTTCGTCGCGTACGCGTACGTATGGCGGCGCGGCGGCCTGGAATGGGACTGAGGGGCCTTTAACTCATGGGACTCGAAGAAAAGCTGCCGAGCGGTTTCCTGCTGACCACCGTCGAGCAGGCCGCTGGCTGGGTGCGCAAGTCGTCCGTCTTCCCGGCCACGTTCGGCCTCGCCTGCTGCGCCATCGAGATGATGACGACCGGCGCCGGACGGTACGACCTCGCGCGCTTCGGCATGGAGGTCTTCCGCGGATCACCCCGCCAGGCGGACCTGATGATCGTCGCGGGCCGGGTCAGCCAGAAGATGGCGCCGGTGCTGCGGCAGGTCTATGACCAGATGCCGAACCCCAAGTGGGTCATCTCCATGGGCGTCTGCGCGTCGTCGGGCGGCATGTTCAACAACTACGCGATCGTGCAGGGCGTCGACCACATCGTCCCGGTCGACATCTACCTCCCGGGCTGCCCGCCACGGCCCGAGATGCTGATGGACGCGATCCTCAAGCTCCACCACAAGATCCAGACCTCCAAGCTCGGTGTGAACGCCGAGGAGGCGGCCCGTGAGGCGGAGGAGGCGGCGCTCAAGGCACTGCCCACCATCGAGATGAAGGGCCTGCTGCGGTGAGTGACGCGAACGGCACCAACGGAGCCAACCCGGAAAAGGACCTGAGCGCCTCCAACCTCCCCGGCCAGCGCGGCGACGGCGGTGAGGAGATCCGCGTCCAGCGCGGCATGTTCGGCGCCAGCAACGGCGGCGACACCTCCGGTTACGGCGGCCTGGTCCGCTCGGTCCGCCTGCCGGGCGAGGCGAGCCGGCCCTACGGCGGGTGGTTCGACGAGGTCGCGGACGAGCTGGAGGGCGCCCTGGAGGAACAGGGTCTGCTGCCCGGCAACGCGATCGAGAAGACGGTCGTCGACCGCGACGAGATCACCTTCCACATCGAGCGCGAGCACCTGGTGCGCGTCGCCCAGACCCTGCGCGACGACCCGGCCCTGCGCTTCGAGCTCTGCACGGGCGTCAGCGCGGTGCACTACCTGCACGACAAGGGCCGCGAGCTGCACGCCGTCTACCACCTGCGCTCGATCACCCACAACCGGCTGATCCGCCTCGAAGTCAGCGCCCCGGACAGTGATCCGCACATCCCGTCCCTGGTCCCGGTCTATCCGGCCAACGACTGGCACGAGCGCGAGACGTACGACTTCTTCGGGATCGTCTTCGACGGTCACCCGGCCCTGACGCGGATCATGATGCCGGACGACTGGCAGGGCCACCCGCAGCGCAAGGACTACCCCCTCGGCGGCATCGCCGTCGAGTACAAGGGCGCCCAGATCCCGGCTCCGGACCAGCGGAGGTCGTACTCGTGAGCACGCAGTCAGCATCCGCCTCAGCCGCTTCCGCGCGCGAGACCACCGAGGGGACCGTATATACGGTCACCGGTGGCGACTGGGACGAGGTCGTCCAGTCCGCGGCCAAGGCCGACGACGAGCGCATCGTCGTCAACATGGGGCCCCAGCACCCCTCCACGCACGGTGTGCTCCGTCTGATCCTGGAGATCGACGGCGAGACGGTCACCGAGGCCCGCTGCGGCATCGGCTACCTGCACACCGGTATCGAGAAGAACCTCGAATACCGCACGTGGACGCAGGGCACCACGTTCGTGACGCGCATGGACTATCTGACGTCCTTCTTCAACGAGACCGCCTACTGTCTCGCCGTCGAGAAACTCCTCAGCGTCGAGGACCAGATCACCGAGCGGGCGAAGATCATCCGGGTGCTCCTGATGGAGCTGAACCGGCTCTCCTCCCACCTGGTGTGCATCGCCACCGGCGGCATGGAACTCGGCGCCACCACGATCATGATCTACGGATTCCGCGATCGTGAAATGATTCTCGACATCTACGAGCTCATCACGGGCCTGCGGATGAACCACGCGTACATCCGCCCCGGCGGACTCGCCCAGGACCTGCCGCCCGGCGCGGTGGACCAGATCCGCGAGTTCGTGAAGAAGATGAAGAAGAACCTCCCCGAGTACGACAAGCTCGCCACCGGGAACCCCATCTTCAAGGCCCGTATGCAGGACGTCGGTTACCTCGACCTGGCCGGCTGCATGGCCCTCGGCGCCACCGGCCCGATCCTGCGCTCCACTGGCCTCCCGCACGACCTGCGCAAGGCACAGCCCTACTGCGACTACGAGACGTACGACTTCGACATCCCGACCGCCGACACCTGCGACTCCTACGGCCGCTTCCTCATCCGCCTGGAGGAGATGCGCCAGTCGCTCAGGATCGTCGAGCAGTGCCTGGACCGGCTGCAGCCCGGCCCGGTCATGGTCGCCGACAAGAAGATCGCCTGGCCCGCCCAACTCGCGCTCGGGCCGGACGGGTTGGGCAACTCGCTCGACCACATCAAGCAGATCATGGGCACCTCCATGGAGGCCCTGATCCACCACTTCAAGCTGGTGACCGAAGGCTTCCGCGTGCCGCCGGGACAGGCGTACGCGGCGGTCGAGTCGCCCAAGGGCGAACTCGGGGTGCACGCCGTCTCCGACGGAGGCACCCGCCCCTACCGGGTCCACTTCAGGGACCCGTCCTTCACCAACCTTCAGGCCATGGCGGCGATGTGCGAGGGCGGCCAGGTCGCCGACGTCATCGTCGCCGTCGCGTCCATCGACCCCGTGATGGGAGGCGTCGACCGGTGACCACCAGTTCTTCGGAGCAGGGCGTCAGTCTGGGCATGCCCCAACTGCCCGCGCCCGCCTACCCGGACGACGTCCGGGCCCGGCTGGAGGCCGACGGGCGGGAGATCATCGCCCGCTACCCGGACTCCCGCTCGGCCCTCCTGCCGTTGCTGCACCTCGTGCAGGCGGAGGAGGGTCATGTCACGCGCACAGGGCAGCAGTTCTGCGCGACCCTGCTGGACCTGACGACGGCCGAGGTCGCCGCCGTGGCGACCTTCTACTCCATGTACCGGCGCCGGCCGAGCGGTGCCTACCAGGTCGGGGTCTGCACCAACACCCTGTGCGCGGTGATGGGCGGCGACGCGATCTTCGAGTCCCTCCAGGAGCACCTGGGCGTCGGCAACGGTGAGACCACCGACGACGGCAAGGTCACCCTGGAGCACATCGAGTGCAACGCGGCCTGCGACTTCGCGCCGGTGGTGATGGTCAACTGGGAGTTCTTCGACAACCAGACCCCGGCCAGCGCCCGCCGCCTCGTCGACGACCTGCGCGCGGGCGCTCCGGTGGAGCCCACGCGCGGGGCGCCGATGTGCACCTTCAAGGAGACCGCGCGGATCCTCGCCGGCTTCCCCGACGAGCGGCCCGGGGCCGTCGGGGCGAGCGGCGGTGCGGGACCCGCGTCGCTGGTGGGCCTCCGCCTGGCCAGGGGAGAGACCGCACCCGCGCGCGTGGTCCATCCGCGGGGCTCCTCCGCGGTGCCGCAGGACCAGTCGCCGACGACCGAGCACCTCAGCTCGCACGATGCGCCGCAGGACACGTCGGCCTCCGACCCCGCCCACCCGGCGGGGCCTGTCGCCGAGGAGGGGGAGTGATGACCTTGGCACCCGAACTGAAAGACCACAGCCCCGAGAAGCTGCTCGCACCCGTGCTGTCGGCCTTCTGGGACGAGGACGAGTCCTGGACTCTGGACACGTACCGAAGGCACGAGGGATACGAGGGGCTCCGCAAGGCGCTCGCCATGTCGCCGGACGACCTCATCGCGTATGTGAAGGACTCCGGTCTGCGCGGTCGCGGTGGCGCCGGCTTCCCCACCGGAATGAAATGGCAATTCATTCCCCAAGGGGATGGAAAACCACACTATCTAGTTGTCAACGCCGACGAGTCGGAGCCGGGAACCTGTAAGGACATCCCGCTCCTGTTCGCGAACCCGCACAGCCTCATCGAGGGCATTGTCATCGCGTGTTATGCCATCAGGTCGTCGCATGCCTTCATCTATCTGCGTGGTGAAGTCGTCCCCGTATTGCGGCGGTTGCACGAGGCCGTACGCGAGGCGTACGACGCGGGCTACCTCGGCGAGAACATCCTGGGCAGCGGACTGGATCTCCAGCTCACCGTGCACGCGGGCGCGGGCGCGTACATCTGCGGTGAGGAGACCGCGCTGCTCGACTCGCTCGAAGGCCGCCGTGGACAACCGCGGCTCCGTCCCCCTTTCCCTGCGGTCGCGGGCCTCTATGCGTGCCCGACTGTTGTGAATAACGTCGAGTCGATCGCGTCAGTTCCCGCCATTCTGCAAAAAGGCAAGGAATGGTTCAGGTCGATGGGCAGCGAGAAGTCCCCGGGCTTCACGCTCTACTCGCTCAGCGGCCATGTCACCAGTCCCGGTCAGTACGAGGCGCCGCTCGGCATCACGCTCCGCCAGCTGCTCGACATGAGCGGCGGCATGCGGGCCGGGCACCGCCTCAAGTTCTGGACACCGGGCGGGTCTTCCACGCCGATGTTCACCGACGAGCACCTCGACGTCCCTCTTGACTACGAAGGAGTGGGTGCCGCGGGTTCCATGCTCGGCACCAAGGCTCTGCAATGTTTCGACGAGACGACCTGCGTCGTGCGTGCCGTCACCCGCTGGACCGAGTTCTACGCCCACGAGTCCTGCGGCAAGTGCACACCGTGCCGTGAAGGGACGTACTGGCTCGTGCAGTTGCTGCGCGACATCGAGGCCGGCAAGGGCGTCATGTCCGACCTCGACAAGCTGAACGACATCGCCGACAACATCAACGGCAAGTCCTTCTGCGCCCTCGGCGACGGCGCCGCCTCGCCGATCTTCTCCTCGCTCAAGTACTTCCGCGAGGAGTACGAGCAGCACATCACGGGCCGGGGCTGCCCCTTCGACCCGGCCAAGTCCACGGCCTGGGCCGACCGCACGGAGGTGAACGCATGACGGTGACCACGAGCGCTCCCTCGGGTGGGGGAGAGGCGGCGGTCCCGCCGGAAGATCTCGTCTCGCTGACCATCGACGGCGCCGAGATCAGCGTGCCCAAGGGCACCCTGGTCATCCGCGCCGCCGAGCAACTCGGCATCGAGATCCCCAGGTTCTGCGACCATCCCCTCCTCGACCCGGTAGGCGCCTGCCGCCAGTGCATCGTCGAGGTCGAGGGCCAGCGCAAACCGATGGCGTCCTGCACGATCACGTGCACCGACGGCATGGTCGTCAAGACCCAGCTCACCTCGCCGGTCGCGGAGAAGTCCCAGCACGGCGTGATGGAGCTGCTCCTCATCAACCACCCGCTGGACTGCCCGGTCTGCGACAAGGGCGGCGAGTGCCCGCTGCAGAACCAGGCGATGTCCCACGGCAACGCCGAGTCCCGCTTCGAGGGCAAGAAGCGGACCTACGAGAAGCCCGTCCCGATCTCCACCCAGGTGCTCCTGGACCGCGAGCGGTGCGTGCTGTGCGCCCGCTGCACCCGCTTCTCCAACCAGATCGCGGGCGACCCGATGATCGAGATGGTCGAGCGGGGCGCGCTCCAGCAGATCGGCACCGGTGAGGGCGACCCCTTCGAGTCGTACTTCTCCGGGAACACCATCCAGATCTGCCCCGTGGGCGCGCTCACCTCGGCGGCGTACCGATTCCGCTCCCGCCCCTTCGACCTGGTCTCCACGCCCTCCGTGTGCGAGCACTGCTCCGGTGGCTGCGCGACCCGCACCGACCACCGGCGCGGCAAGGTCATGCGGCGCCTGGCCGCCGTCGACCCCGAGGTCAACGAGGAGTGGGTCTGCGACAAGGGGCGCTTCGGCTTCCGGTACGCGCAGCAGCGCGACCGGCTGCAGACGCCCCTGGTGCGCAACGCGGACGGTGTCCTGGAGCCCGCGTCCTGGCCGGAGGCCCTGGAGGCCGCCGCCCAGGGACTGTCGGCCGCGCGGGGCCGCACCGGTGTCCTGACCGGCGGCCGCCTCACGATCGAGGACGCCTACGCGTACAGCAAGTTCGCGCGCGTGGCGCTCGACACCAACGACATCGACTTCCGCGCGCGCGTGCACAGCAGCGAGGAGGCCGACTTCCTGGCCGCCCGGGTCGCCGGACGCGGCCGGGACCTCGACGGCGACGGCGTCACGTACACCTCCCTGGAGAAGGCGCCCGCCGTCCTGCTGGTCGGGTTCGAGTCCGAGGAGGAGGCGCCCGGCGTCTTCCTGCGGCTGCGCAAAGCCTCGCGCAAGCACGGGCAGCGGGTGTTCTCGCTCGCCACCCACGCCACGCGCGGACTGGAGAAGGCGGGCGGCATCCTGCTGCCGGCCGCTCCCGGCACCGAGACCGAGTGGCTGGACGCGCTCGCCAGCGGGTTCGGTCTGGAGGACGACGGCGCCCGCGCCTCCCAGGCGCTGCGCACCGAGGGCGCGGTGATCGTCGTCGGCGAGCGGCTGGCCGCCGTCGCCGGGGGCCTCACCGCCGCCGTACGGGCCGCGTTCGCGACCGGTGCCCGGCTGGTGTGGATTCCGCGCCGGGCCGGGGAACGGGGTGCGATCGAGGCGGGCGCGCTGCCGTCGCTGCTCCCGGGCGGGCGTCCGGCCACCGACCCACGCGCGCGTGAGGAGGTCGCCGTCGCCTGGGGCGTCGCCGAACTCCCGCACCGCTACGGCCGCGACGCCGGCCAGATCGTCGAGGCCGCCGCCGGTGGTGAACTCCGGGCGCTGCTTGTCGCCGGTGTGGAGCCGGGCGACCTGTCCGACCCGGCACGCGCGCGTGCCGCACTGCACGAAGTCGGCTTCCTGGTGTCGCTCGAACTGCGGCCCAGCGAGGTCACCGAGCACGCGGATGTCGTCCTCCCGGTCGCGGCGGTCGCCGAGAAGGCGGGCGCCTTCCTCAACTGGGAGGGCAGGGTCCGCTTCTTCGACGCCGCGCTCAAGCCCGACCAGATGACCCGCACCCTCGCCCCCACCGACGCGCGCGTGCTGCACATGCTGGCCGACGCCATGGACGTACACCTGGGTCTGCCCGATCTGCGCACCACGCGCGCGGAGTTGGACCGGCTCGGTGCGTGGGACGGACCGCGGGCCAGTGACCCGCTGGAGACCGCGGGCGTGCTGCCCCGGCCGGCCGCCGGGGAGGCCGTGCTCGCCGGACACCGGCTGCTGCTCGACCAGGGCGCGCTCCAGGAGGGCGACGAAGCGCTCGCCGGGACCCGGCACGCCGCCCACGCGCGCGTGTCGGCCGCCACGGCCGCCGAGGCGGGCGTCAAGGACGGCGACGCGCTCGCCGTGACCGGCACCTCCGGAACCGTCGAACTCCCGCTGCGGATCACCGAGATGCCCGACCGCGTGGTCTGGCTCCCGCTGAACTCCACCGGCGGGGGCGTCGCCTCCGACACCGGGGCGCTGCCCGGCGCACTCGTCCGCATCGGCCCGGCCACGCTCGCGGGCGAGGCCCCCAAGGAGGTGGAGGCATGAGTCCCTACGGCATGAGCCCGTACCTCGCCGCGGAAGACCTCTCGATGTTCGGCCGCGACCCCTGGTGGCTGGTCGTCGTCAAAGCGGTGTTCTGCTTCGCGTTCCTGATGATCACCGTGCTGTTCTCGATCGTCTGGGAACGCAAGGTCGTCGCCTGGATGCAGCTGCGTATCGGACCCAACCGGCACGGCCCCTGGGGCATGCTCCAGTCGCTCGCCGACGGCGTGAAGCTGATGCTCAAAGAAGACCTGATCGTCAAGCGTGCGGACAAGCTGATCTACATCCTCGCGCCGATCGTCGCGGCCGTCCCGGCCTTCATGGCGATCGCGGTGATCCCCTTCGGGCCCGCCGACAACGAGGTCTCGATCTTCGGCCACCGCACCACGATGCAGCTCACCGACCTCCCGATCGCGATGCTCTACATCCTCGCGGTCGCCTCGGTCGGCATCTACGGCATCGTGCTTGCGGGCTGGAGCTCCGGCTCCACCTACCCGCTGCTCGGCGGACTGCGCTCCTGCGCGCAGATGATCTCCTACGAGATCGCGATGGGCGCCGCGTTCGCCTCGGTGTTCCTCTACTCCGGGTCGATGTCGACCTCGACGATCGTTGAACAACAGCACGACCGCTGGTACATCATCCTGCTGCCGGTCTCCTTCATCATCTACATCATCACGATGGTCGGCGAGACCAACCGCGCCCCCTTCGACATGCCGGAGTCCGAGGGCGACCTGGTCGGCGGCTTCAACACCGAGTACTCGTCCATCAAGTTCGCGCTCTTCATGCTCGCCGAGTACGTGAACATGGTGACGGTCTCCGCGGTGTCGACCACGCTCTTCCTGGGCGGCTGGCGGGCCCCGTGGCCGATCAGCTCCTTCTGGGAGGGCGCGAACCACGGCTGGTGGCCGATGCTCTGGTTCGTCGTCAAGGTCCAGCTGCTGCTGTTCTTCTTCATCTGGCTCCGAGGCACCCTCCCGCGCGTGCGCTACGACCAGTTGATGAAGCTCGGCTGGAAGGTCCTCATCCCGGTCTCCGTCGTCTGGCTGATGCTCGTCGCGACCGTGCGGACCCTGAAGAACGAGAACTACGACTTCGCCGACATCGCCCTCTACATCGGCGGCGGTGTGCTCGTCCTGCTGTTGCTGTCCTTCATCGCGGACATGTTCCGCCAGAAGGCCAAGGACGACGCGCAACCGGCCGAGGAACCCGCCGGGTTCGACGCGATGGCGGGCGGATTCCCCGTACCGCCGCTGCCGGGACAGGAGTTGCCACCGGTGCCCCGGCGCCCCTCGCGCCGCGAGCGGGAGTTGATTGTCAGTGGCGGGTCGGACACTGGCAGTGACGGATCTCTGGATGGAAAGGAGGCGTCCGATGGCTGAGGAGCCCAAGGAGACCAAACCCGGTTTCCAGAACCCCGTGGCCGGCTTCGGCGTGACCTTCAAGGCCATGTTCAAGAAGCGGCTGACCGAGCAGTACCCGGAGCAGGAGAAGACCACAGCCCCCCGGTTCCACGGACGGCACCAGCTCAACCGCCATCCGGACGGCCTGGAGAAGTGCGTCGGCTGCGAGCTGTGCGCCTGGGCCTGCCCCGCCGACGCCATCTATGTGGAGGGCGCCGACAACACTGACGAGGAGCGCTACTCGCCGGGCGAGCGGTACGGCCGCGTCTACCAGATCAACTACGCCCGCTGCATCCTGTGCGGCCTGTGCATCGAGGCGTGCCCCACGCGCGCGTTGACGATGACCAACGAGTTCGAGCTGGCGGACACCAGCCGCGCCAACCTCATCTACACCAAAGAACAGCTGCTGGCCGGCCTGGAGGACACCATGGTCGACAGCCCGCACGCCATCTATCCGGGGATGGACGAACAGGACTACTACCGGGGCCTGGTGACGGAGGCCGCGCCCGGCACGGAGCGTCAAGTGGCGCTCTCCAAGGGCGAGGTCCCGCAGGAGGCGTCCTCCACCTTCGGCGAGGACGAGCCGGCGTCCGGGAAGGTGATCGGCCGATGACCGCGCAGTTCGCCGCCGCCTATTCCACCTCCACCGGCGAGGCCTTCCAGTTCTGGGTCCTCGGCACGGTCGCGGTGATCGGCGCCCTGTCCACGGTCCTCATGAAGAGGGCGGTGCACAGCGCCCTCTCCCTCGCCGGGACCATGATCGTCCTGGCGGTCTTCTACCTCGCCAACGGCGCCTACTTCCTGGGCATCGTGCAGATCGTCGTCTACACCGGCGCGATCATGATGCTGTTCCTCTTCGTGGTGATGCTCGTCGGCGTCACGGCCGCCGACTCCCTGACGGAGACCATCAAGGGTCAGCGCTGGCTGGCCCTTCTCTGTGGGCTCGGCTTCGGCGTCCTGCTGTTCGCGGGCATCGGCAACGCCTCGCTCACGCAGTTCGACGGGCTGAGCACGGCCAACGCGAACGGCAACGTGGAGGGACTGGCCGCCCTCATCTTCACGAAGTACGTGTTCGCCTTCGAAATCACCGGCGCTCTGCTGATCACGGCCGCCGTCGGCGCCATGGTGCTCACGCACCGCGAGCGCACCGAGCGGCCCAAGACCCAGCGCGAGCTGTCCGAGCAGCGCGTCCGCGAGGGCAAGCACGTCCCGCCGCTCCCCGCCCCCGGCGTCTACGCCCGGCACAACGCGGTGGACATCGCGGGCCTGCTGCCCGACGGCACCCCGTCCGAGCTCACGGTCAGCAAGACGCTCCGTGACCGCGGCCAGATCCGTGACGTGTCCAGCGAGGCGCTCAACGACCTGCGGGCCCTGGAGCAGCGCGCCGAGGAGCGTCTGGAGCGCACCGAGATCGAGCCGGCGAACCTCAAGCGGACCGAGGAGGCGTCGAAGTGAACCCCGTCAACTACCTCTATCTCTCCGCCCTGTTGTTCACGATCGGCGCCACCGGGGTGCTGATCAGGCGGAACGCGATCGTCGTGTTCATGTGCATCGAGCTGATGCTCAATGCCTGCAACCTCGCGTTCGTCACCTTCTCCCGGATGCACGGCAACCTCGACGGTCAGGTCATCGCCTTCTTCACGATGGTCGTCGCCGCCGCGGAGGTCGTGGTCGGGCTCGCGATCATCGTGTCGCTGTTCCGTTCCCGCCACTCGGCCTCGGTCGACGACGCCAGCCTGATGAAGCTCTGAGGGGTCGCTGAATCGTGGAGAACCTGATTGCGCTGCTCGTAGCGGCGCCTCTGCTCGGAGCGGTCGTCCTGCTGTGCGGCGGCCGGCGGCTCGATGCCGTCGGCCACTGGATCGGCACGATCCTCTCGTCCGCCTCCTTCGTGATCGGTGTCGTCCTCTTCACCGACCTGCTGGGGAAGAACGCCGAGCACCGGACGCTCATGCAGCACCTGTGGACCTGGGTCCCCGTCGAGGGCTTCCAGGCGGACGTCACCTTCCGCCTCGACCAGCTGTCGATGACCTTCGTCCTGCTGATCACCGGAGTCGGCTCGCTCATCCACCTGTACTCGGTCGGGTACATGGAGCACGACGAGCGCCGGCGCCGTTTCTTCGGCTATCTGAACCTGTTCCTCGCGGCGATGCTGATCCTCGTCCTCGCCGACAACTACCTGCTCCTGTACGTCGGTTGGGAAGGCGTCGGTCTCGCCTCCTACCTGCTGATCGGCTTCTGGCAGCACAAGCCCAGCGCGGCGACCGCCGCGAAGAAGGCCTTCCTGGTCAACCGGGTCGGCGACATGGGCCTGTCGATCGCCATCATGCTGATGTTCACGACGTTCGGGACCTTCGCCTTCGGGCCGGTCCTCAGCCACGTCGGTGACGCCTCCGAGGGCAAGCTCACGGGCATCGCCCTGATGCTGCTGCTCGCCGCCTGCGGCAAGTCCGCCCAGGTGCCGCTGCAGTCCTGGCTCGGCGACGCGATGGAGGGCCCGACCCCGGTCTCGGCCCTCATCCACGCGGCGACCATGGTCACCGCCGGCGTGTACCTGATCGTCCGCTCCGGAGCGATCTTCAACGCGGCCCCCGACGCCCAACTCGTCGTCACCGTCGTCGGTGCCGTCACGCTCCTGTTCGGTGCGATCGTCGGTTGCGCGAAGGACGACATCAAGAAGGCCCTCGCCGGCTCGACCATGTCGCAGATCGGCTACATGGTCCTCGCCGCGGGCCTCGGCCCCATCGGCTACGTCTTCGCGATCATGCACCTGGTGACGCACGGCTTCTTCAAGGCCGGGCTGTTCCTCGGCGCCGGTTCGGTCATGCACGGCATGAACGACGAGGTCGACATGAGGAAGTACGGCGGCCTCAGGAAGTACATGCCGGTCACCTTCATCACCTTCGGCCTCGGCTACCTCGCCATCATCGGCTTCCCGGGACTGTCCGGCTTCTTCTCCAAGGACAAGATCATCGAGGCGGCCTTCGCGAAGGGCGGCACCGAGGGCTGGATCCTCGGCGGCAGTGCCCTGCTGGGCGCGGCCATCACCGCCTTCTACATGACCCGCGTGATGCTGATGACGTTCTTCGGAGAGGAGCGCTGGCGCAACCAGCCGACTCGCTCGCCCGACGCGCCCAGCGCGGAGCCGGTCGCCCAACACCGCGGCGAGCACGCTGAGCCGCACCCGCACGAGTCCCCGAAGTCCATGACCATTCCCATGATCGTGCTGGCCGTCGGCTCCGTCTTCGCCGGTGGGTTCTTCAGCATCGGCGACCGCTTCCTGCACTGGCTGGAGCCGGTCACCGGCCACAGCGAGGGCGACTCCCCGCTCAGCGCCGCGACCGTCACCGGCGCGACGATGGTGTGTCTGCTCATCGGTGTCGGCATCGCTTGGGCGCAGTACGGCCGCCGTCCGGTCCCGGCCGTCGCCCCGCGCGGGTCGCTGCTCACCCGGGCCGCCCGCCGCGACCTCCTCCAGGACGACTTCAACCACGTCGTCCTGGTGCGCGGCGGCGAGCACCTCACCCGCTCCCTGGTCTACGTCGACCACACCCTGGTCGACGGCGTCGTCAACGGCACGGCGGCCTCCATGGGCGGCCTCTCCGGAAGGCTGCGCAAGCTGCAGAACGGCTACGCGCGGTCGTACGCGGTCTCGATGTTCGGCGGTGCGGCCATCCTCGTCGCCGCGACCCTGCTGATGAGGGCGGTCTGATACCGATGTCCTTTCCCCTCCTGACAGCGACGGCGGCGCTCCCGGCCCTCGGGGCGGTGGCCACGGCCGCCGTCCCGGCCGCCCGGCGCACCGCCGCGAAATGGCTGGCGCTGCTGGTCTCGCTGGCGACGCTCGCGCTGGCCATCACGATCCTGGTGCGCTTCGACCCGGGCGGCGACCGCTACCAACTCACCGAGTCCCACGCCTGGATCGCCGACTTCGGGGTCCGCTACGAGCTGGGTGTCGACGGCATCGCGGTCGCGCTCCTCGCGCTCACCGCCCTGCTGATCCCGTTCGTGATCCTGGCCGGCTGGCACGACGCCGACCCCCTGGAGACGGGCAACAAGCGCTGGCGGCCCACCCAGGGCTTCTTCGCTCTCATCCTTGCGGTGGAGGCGATGGTGATCATCTCCTTCGAGGCCACCGACGTCTTCCTCTTCTACATCTTCTTCGAAGCCATGCTGATCCCGATGTACTTCCTCATCGGCGGCTTCGGGGACAGCGCGCACGAGCACGGCGACGAGGCGGCGGCCACCCAACGGTCGTACGCGGCGGTCAAGTTCCTGCTCTACAACCTGGTCGGCGGGCTCATCATGCTGGCGGCCGTGATCGGCCTCTACGTAGTGGCCGGGAACTTCTCGCTCGCGGACATCGCGCAGGCTCGGGCCGACGGTTCGCTGCACATGGCGACCAACACCGAACGCTGGCTGTTCCTGGGCTTCTTCTTCGCCTTCGCGGTGAAGGCGCCCCTGTGGCCGCTGCACACCTGGCTGCCCAACGCTATGGGCGAGGCGACGGCGCCGGTCGCCGTACTGATCACGGCAGTCGTCGACAAGGTCGGCACCTTCGCGATGCTCCGCTTCTGCCTCCAGCTGTTCCCGAACGCGAGCAAGTGGGCGACGCCCGTGATCCTCGTCCTCGCCGTGATCAGCATCATCTACGGCGCGCTGCTCGCGGTCGGGCAGCGGGACATCAAGCGGCTGGTGGCGTACGCCTCGATCTCGCACTTCGGGTTCATCATCCTGGGCATCTTCGCGATGACCAGCCAGGGCCAGTCCGGCGCGACGCTCTACATGGTCAACCACGGTATTTCCACGGCCGCGTTGATGCTGGTCGCCGGGTTCCTGATCTCGCGGCGCGGCTCGCGTCTGATCGCCGACTACGGAGGGGTGCAGAAAGTCGCCCCGGTGCTCGCGGGCACCTTCCTGATCGGCGGACTGGCCACGCTGTCGCTGCCGGGACTCGCGCCCTTCGTGAGCGAGTTCCTGGTCCTGGTCGGCACGTTCTCGCGCTACCCGGCGATCGGGATCATCGCGACCTTCGGCATCGTCCTCGCCGCGCTGTACACCCTCGTCCTCTACCAGCGGACGATGACGGGCCCGGTGAAGCCCGAGGTCGCCTCGATGCCGGACCTGCGCGCGCGTGAACTCGTCGTCGTCGCCCCGTTGATCGTGCTGCTGGTCTTCCTGGGCGTCTACCCGAAGCCCGTCACGGACATCGTGAACCCGTCGGTCAAGCAGACCTTGTCCGACGTGCACAAGAAGGATCCCAAGCCCTCGGTGGAGGCGGCCAAGTGAGCGCAACAGCCGTCCACAGCCTGTGGACAACGGCGGCAACCGCGGCCGACCCGATCTCCAAGATCGACGCGCCGAAGATCGAGTACGGGCAATTGTCGCCCACCTTGATCATCCTCGGCGCGGCCCTCATCGGGGTCCTGGTCGAGGCGTTCGTCCCGCGCAAGTCCCGTTACTACGCCCAGGTGTTCGTGTCTGCCGTAGCGCTCTGTGCCGCCTTCGCGGCGGTCGTGGCGCTCGCGGCGGACGGCTACGGCACCACCAAGGCGCACATCGCGGCGATGGGCGCGATCGCGGTCGACGGACCGGCCCTGTTCCTCCAAGGCGTGATCCTGCTGTCCGGACTGGTCGGCCTGTTCACCTTCGCGGAACGGCGACTCGACCCCGAGGCGCACGGCAACCGCGTCGACTCCTTCGCCGCGCAGGCCGCCTCCGTACCGGGCAGCGACAGCGAGAAGGCCGCGGTCAAGGCCGGGTTCACCACCACGGAGGTGTTCCCGCTCCTGCTCTTCGCGGTCGCCGGCATGCTCGTCTTCCCGTCGGCCAACGACCTGTTGACCCTGTTCGTGGCGTTGGAAGTCTTCTCGCTCCCGCTCTACCTCCTGTGCGCCCTGGCCCGCCGCAAGCGGCTCCTGTCGCAGGAGGCCGCGGTCAAGTACTTCCTCCTCGGCGCCTTCGCCTCCGCGTTCACCCTCTTCGGCATCGCACTGCTCTACGGCTACGCGGGCTCGATGTCGTACGCCACGATCTCCCAGGTCGTCGACGGCTCCATCACCAACATCAACCCGGCCCTCGCCGACACCATGGGCAACGACGCGCTGCTGCTCATCGGCGGCGCGATGATCGTCATGGGGCTGCTGTTCAAGGTCGGTGCGGTGCCGTTCCACATGTGGACGCCCGACGTCTACCAGGGCGCGCCGACCCCGGTCACCGGCTTCATGGCCGCCGCGACCAAGGTCGCCGCCTTCGGAGCGCTGCTCCGGCTGCTCTACGTCGTGCTGCCGGGCCTGCGCTGGGACTGGCGGCCCGTCATGTGGGGCGTGGCGATCATCACGATGCTGGGCGGCGCGATCGTCGCGATCACCCAGACCGACATCAAGCGGCTCCTGGCGTACTCGTCGATCGCGCACGCGGGCTTCATCCTCGCGGGTGTCATCGCGACCACCCGGGACGGCGTCTCGTCGGTGCTCTTCTACCTGGGCGCCTACTCGTTCGTGACGATCGGCGCGTTCGCGGTCGTCACGCTCGTCCGGGACGCGGGCGGCGAGGCGACGCACCTGTCGAAGTGGGCGGGGCTCGGGCGGAGGTCGCCGTTGGTCGCGGCCGTGTTCGCGGTGTTCCTGCTGTCCTTCGCGGGCATTCCGCTGACGGCCGGCTTCGCCGGGAAGTTCGCCGTGTTCAAGGCGGCGGCGGCCGGCGGCGCGGCCCCGCTGGTCGTGGTCGGTGTGCTCTCCTCCGCCATCGCGGCGTTCTTCTACATCCGCGTGATCGTGCTCATGTTCTTCAGCGAGCCGAGGCCCGACGGCCCCACCGTCGCGGTCCCGTCCCCCCTGACCATGGCGACGATCGGGGTGGCGGTGGCGGCCACGCTCGTCCTCGGTGTGGCCCCGCAGTACTTCCTGGACCTGGCCAACCAGGCGGGAGTCTTTGTTCGCTGAGGGCAGGCCGAAGGCCCCGGTTCCCCATGAGGGAGCCGGGGCCTTCGGCTGTGTGAGGTCAGGCCTTCGGGCAGACGACCTCGGGGTTCCAGGGTGCGAACAGGCCCTTGGGGTTGGGCTTGTAGATCCAGGCGTGAAGGGTGAAGTAGCCGGGGAGTTTCGGGTCCTTCTGGAAGGTCTGCCCGAACAGCGTCGGCGCGGTCGTCTGGCCCGTGTCCTTCACCATCCACTCCACCGCGACCAGTCGGCGCCCTTCGACGAAGTCGGACCCGTCCGCGTACAGCAGGGCCGCCGGTTTCGCCGGATCGACTGAATCGATGTTCGCCGGGTTGATGTAGTGGTAGCCCATGCCGCCCTCGGGCGGCTTGGCGACGCAGTCGTCGGAACGTTGGTATCCGGCGCTCGGGACAAGCGCGAACGCCTCGTACCCGTACTTCGCCGTGGCCTGGTACGTCTTGCTCAGCGTGGTCCACGCGGACGGGTCGGGGTCGGACGCGGCCTGGGCCGGGGCGGCGGTCAGCGCGAAGGCCGCGGCCGTCGCCACCGCGAGGGCGGTCTTGACGGCGCTCCGCAGGGGCCGCGAGGACAGGGGCCGAGGGGACATGGTGGGGCTCCTTGGACTTTCGGGAGGCGTCCGCACGCACGGCGCGCCGTCCGTTCGGGGCGTGGCGGGCCTCCGCGGTCCCGCCCGAGCAGCATGTTCCGGCCGTGGTGGTCGCGCCATGTGACGGACGCCATTCGAATGACCACACTCGGTCACGACAGCCAGCCTGTGGATAACTCCGACGGTGTCAGCGCGGAGCCCTATCGTGGACGCAGTGGTCGAGGGACGACGTACGGGGGACGAGCGATGCACGGGATGGGCGGGACGGTTGTGACGACCGAAGTACGGACGCCGGCGGCACAGGGCGAGAGCGAGGCACTGGCCACGCTCCACCGCGTCTTCGGCTACGACAGCTTCCGCGGCGAGCAGGAAGAGGTCATCGAGCATGTGGTGGCGGGCGGCGACGCCGTCGTCCTCATGCCGACCGGCGGCGGCAAGTCGTTGTGCTACCAGATCCCGTCCCTGGTCAGACCCGGTACGGGAGTGGTCGTCTCGCCGCTGATCGCGCTGATGCAGGACCAGGTGGACGCGCTGCGGGCGCTCGGGGTGCGCGCCGGGTTCATGAACTCGACGCAGGACTTCGACGAGCGGCGCGTGGTCGAGGCGGAGTTCCTGGCGGGCGAGCTGGACCTGATCTATCTCGCGCCGGAGCGGCTGCGGCTCGACAACACGCTGGACCTGCTGTCGCGCGGCAAGATCTCGGTGTTCGCGATCGACGAGGCGCACTGCGTCTCGTCCTGGGGTCACGATTTCCGCCCGGACTATCTGTCCCTCTCGGTGCTCGGCGAGCGCTGGCCGGACGTCCCGCGGATCGCGCTCACGGCGACGGCCACGGACGCGACGCACAAGGAGATCACCCAGCGGCTGAACATGCCGAGCGCCCGGCACTTCGTGGCGAGCTTCGACCGGCCCAACATCCAGTACCGGATCGTGCCGAAGGCCGACCCCAAGAAGCAGCTGCTGAGCTTCCTGCGCGAGGAGCACGCGGGCGACGCGGGCATCGTGTACTGCCTGTCGCGCAAGTCCGTCGACACGACCGCCGAGTTCCTGTCGCGCAACGGCATCGAGGCGGTGCCGTACCACGCGGGCCTGGACTCGGGCACGCGCGCGGCGCACCAGTCCCGGTTCCTGCGCGAGGACGGGCTGATCGTCGTCGCGACCATCGCCTTCGGCATGGGCATCGACAAGCCGGACGTACGGTTCGTCGCCCACCTCGACCTGCCCAAGTCCGTCGAGGGCTACTACCAGGAGACAGGTCGTGCCGGGCGAGACGGAATGCCCTCCACGGCATGGATGGCGTACGGCCTGAACGACGTCATACAACAGCGCAAGATGATCCAGTCCAGCGAGGGCGACGAGGCGTTCCGCCGCCGGGCCGCCTCGCACCTGGAGGCCATGCTCGCGCTGTGCGAGACCGCGCAGTGCCGGCGCGGCCAACTGCTCGCCTACTTCGGGCAGGACCCGGACGCGGCGGGCTGCGGCAACTGCGACACGTGCCTCACCCCGCCGGAGACCTGGGACGGCACGGTCGCCGCGCAGAAGGTGCTGTCCACGGTGGTGCGGCTGCAGCGGGAGCGGGGCCAGAAGTTCGGCGCCCTGCAGATCGTCGACATCCTCCTGGGGCGCCGGTCGGCCAAGGTGATCCAGTTCGACCACGACCAGCTGTCCGTGTTCGGCATCGGCCAGGACCTGGCCGAGGGTGAATGGCGGGGCGTCGTACGGCAGTTGCTGGCGCAGGGGCTGCTCGCGGTCGAGGGGGAGTACGGCACGCTGGTGCTCACCGAGGCGAGCGGCACGGTACTGCGGCGCGAGCGCGAGGTACCGCTGCGCAAGGAACCGAAGAAGCCCGCCGGCTCCTCCCGGTCGGGGTCCTCGTCCTCGGGCCGGGGCGAGCGCAAGGCCAAGGCGGCGGCGGTGGAGCTGCCGGAGTCGCTGCAACCGGCCTTCGAGGCGCTGCGAGCCTGGCGTGCGGAACAGGCTCGCGAGCAGGGGGTTCCGGCGTACGTCATCTTCCACGACGCCACGCTGCGGGAGATCGCGACGGTCTGGCCGACGTCGGTGGGGCAGCTCGGCGAGATCAGCGGCGTCGGCGAGAAGAAGCTGGCGACGTACGGGGAGGGCGTGATCGGGGTGCTGGCTTCGCTGGGTGAGGCCCCGGCCATGCCTCCGGCCGCGGTGCAAGTGCCGGCACAGGCACAGGCATCGGCACCTGCGTCGGCACCCGCGTCGGGGCGGGCGGCGAAGGATGTTGACCCCGGGGCGGACTACTGGCCGGAGATGGATGCGGAGCCGGAGCCCGAGGACTGGATGTAGGGGCTGGGACCGGGGTGTTGGGGCCCGGACGCGGGCGTGAGCGGTCCCCGTACGGTCCCCAGCCCAGCCCAGCCCAGCCCAGCCCAGTGCGGTCAGGCGGGGAACGTCGGCGCGGCGTCGTAGGTCCGGGGGCCGGGATGCAGGGAATTTGCTACGGCCGTCGGTCCAGGGTCGGCAGCGTCTGGCGCTCAGCCCAGGACAGTGAGCCCGGGTCCTCAGCCCAGTGCCGTGAGCCCCGGCGCGAACACGATCAGCAAGGGCAGCAGCGGGACCAGGGTCGCCACCGTCGTCGTCAGGGCTCGGTGGCGGCGGCCCAGCCTCGGGCGGGGGTCCAGGAGACGGTTGACGCGTTCGCCCAGGAGGCGGTGGCTGGAGGCGCAGGAGAGGACGCCTCGGTGGTTGTTGAGCTCGATCAGGGCCAACGCCGTGGTCAGGTGGCCGCATTGGCGGGAAGCCGTGTCGTCGGCGGCCAGCTCGACCAGGCGGTGCGTCTGGTCGCAGAAGTGGGCGAAGAGCGGGACGTGCGGGAAGCCCGAGGCCAGTGCGGTCGACAGGTGCAGGAGCCAGTCGTGGTGGGCGCGGGCGTGGCCGCGTTCGTGGGTGAGGACCGCGTCGAGCTGGTGGCCGGTGAGGCGGTGCAACGCGCCTGTGGTGACGACCAGTTGGGGCGGGTGGCCGGGCATCCACCAGGCGTCCGGGTACTCGTCCTCCAGGACCAGGAGGGGGCCGCGCGCCGGGGGCAGGCCGGCCGGCAGGTCGGGGGCGCGTTCGCGGAGATGGGCGCGGGCCTGGCCCCGCCGGCGGCGGGCCTCGGCGAGTTCGCGGGCCAGCATCGCGGTGGTCCATGCGGCGCCGCAGGCGAGTGACAGCGTGAGGGCGACCGCCCAGACGGGGGCGGCGGAGAGGTCGTAGGCCGCGGTGACGGCCGGGGGAGCAGGGGCGAAGACATGATCGCGGACGGTGTGGAAGACGGCGGCCGCGCCCAGGACCAGGGCGCCCAGGCAGCACAGCAGGACCGTGGCGACCAGGCACTGCCACACCCACAGGCCGATCACGGGTTCCCGTTCGGGCCACACCGCCCGGGTCAGCGCGCGCGGAGCCGGCACGGCGGCCGAGAGGGCGACGACGCTCAGCAGGAGCAGGCAGACAGTCATGCCACGGGCTCCGGATCCTGGTCGGCGGAACGAACGGAACGAACGGAACAAACAGGGGGAGACGAAGGTGCGGGTGCGGCTGTACCCGAGGGCGGGCGCACGACATGTGTGCCGCCCGCCGTCAGTATGACTGCACGGGCGGCTGGAGTCAGGTGTACAGAGACCACCGGACTCATCTCACCCACCGCCCCTCGCGCCTCAACCCCGCGCCACGATCAGCCCGCCGGCCCTGTCGCCTCAGCCCCGCGCCACGATCCGCCCCGTGACATCGCCCAGCCCCACGCGCGTGCCGTCCGCGCCCGGGGCCCATGCCGACAGGGTCACGACATCGCCGTCCTCCAGGAACGTCCGCTTGCCGTCCGGGAGTTCGAGGGCATCGCGGCCGTTCCAGGTCAGCTCCAGGAGCGAACCCCGCTCGCGTTCGGTCGGGCCGCTGACCGTGCCGGAGCCGTAGAGGTCGCCGGTGCGGAGGGAGGCGCCGTTGGCCGTCATCTGGGCGAGCTGCTGGGCGGCGGTCCAGTACATGGTGGAGAACGGCGGCTCGGACACCGGGTGGCCGTTGATCGCGACGGTGATGCGGAGGTCGTAGCCGCCGGGTTCCTCGGCCGAGTCGTCCAGGTAGGGAAGGAGGTCGTGCGTGCGCTCCGGCGGTGCTACCCGCGACTCCTCCAGCGCGTCCAGCGGGGTGATCCACGCCGACACGGACGTGGCGAAGGACTTGCCGAGGAACGGGCCGAGGGGGACGTACTCCCAGGCCTGGATGTCGCGTGCCGACCAGTCGTTGAGGAGGCACAGGCCGAAGACGTGTTCGCGGAAGTCGGCGAGCGGCACCGGCCGGCCCATCGTCGACGGCGCGCCGACCACGAAGCCGACCTCCGCCTCGATGTCCAGGCGGACCGACGGGCCGAAGACCGGCGTGGGGTCGGCTGGGGACTTGCGCTGGCCGGACGGGCGTACGACATCCGTGCCCGAGACCACGACCGTGCCGGCGCGGCCGTGGTAACCGATGGGCAGGTGCTTCCAGTTGGGGGTCAGGGAGTCGGGGGCGTCGGGGCGGAAGATGCGGCCGACGTTCCGGGCGTGGTTCTCCGAGGCGTAGAAGTCGACGTAGTCCGCGACCTCGAAGGGGAGGTGCAGGGTCACCGACGAGAGGGGGTGGAAGTACGGGGCGATCGTGTCCTGGTGGGACGGGACCGTCACCCACGCGGTCAGCGCGCGGCGGACGTCGGACCAGGCCGTGTGGCCCGCGGCGAGGAGCGGGGTGAGGGTGGGGTGCGCCAGGAGGGAGGCGTACGGCGAGCCGAGCGCCTCCGCTGCCGCCCCCGCGTCGAGGACGTGGTCGCCGAGCCGGACGCCGACGGTCCGGTCGGCCGAGCCGACGGGCGAGAAGACGCCGTAGGGAAGGTTGTGCGGGCCGAAGGGGTCGCCTTCGGGAAGATCGAAGGGGGGCATGGGTGCTGCCTCACTCTCGTGCGTACGCGCATGTGGCCGCGCCACACGTTACGGGTGAGTTGCGGGAACCGGCAGTGTCTAAAGAGTTCGCAATGTCCGAATAGGCCTTGTCGGAAGCGGCAATTCCGGCTTAGCGTCCTTTGGGGGACACGGACGGGGTGGGTCCGGTCCGTAGGGGGGACACGTGGGGGGACCCGTGGCCAAGCGCTCCAGCAGCGTGCCTTTCGAGGCCGACCGCGAAGTGCCGGGCCTGATCGTGAAGTTCGGCGACTATCCGCTGCATCACGGCGGGGTGGGCGCGATCCGGAGTCTCGGGCGCCTCGGCGTGCCGATGTATGCGATCACGGAGGACCGTTACACGCCGGCGGCCGCGTCCCGATATCTGGAGCGCGCGTTCGTGTGGCCGACGACCGGCACGGAGGAACCCGGGCGACTGGTGGAGGGTCTGCTGCGCATCGGGCGCCGCATCGGCCGGCCCACCGTCCTCATCCCCACGGACGAGGAGGCAGCCGTCCTGATCGCCGAGCACCAGGACGCACTCGGCTCCCGCTTCCTCTTCCCGCGTGTGGAACCGAAGTTGCCGCGTCACCTCGCGAGCAAGCAGGGGCTGCACGAACTCTGCGTGGAACACGGCATCCCCAGCCCCGCGGCGGCCTTCCCGCAGTCGTACGACGACATCGTCGAGTTCGCCGAGAAGGCCCGCTTCCCGCTGGTGGCCAAGAACAGGGAGGCGTTCGTACGGCGCTCCCGGCCGGCCGTGAACGGTACGACGAGGATCACGACCCGCGAGGGGCTGCTCACACTGGCCCGGGACTGGGGCGAGCACCCCGGGGTGATCCTCCAGGAGTACCTGCCGAGGGAGGACGCCGAGGACTGGATCGTGCACGCGTACTTCGACCAGGACTCGACCCCGCTCGCCATGTTCACCGGCGTGAAGGTGCGCTCCTGGCCGCCGCACGCGGGCATGACGGCACATGCCTATGTCGTGGACAATCCGGAACTCGCGGACCTCGCCGCACGTTTCATCAAACAGATCGGCTTCACCGGAGTCATCGACCTCGACCTGCGCTTCGACCGGCGCGACGGTCAGTACAAACTGCTCGACTTCAACCCCCGCATGGGCGCCCAGTTCCGGCTCTTCGAGAACGAGTCGGGGGTGGACGTGGTCCGCGCCATGCACCTCGACCTGACCGGCCGCTCCGTCCCCGAAGGGGAACAGCGCGCCGGCCACCGGTACATCGTGGAGAACATCGACCTGCCCGCCCTCCTCGCCTACCGCCGCAGCGGCTATACGACGCCGCACGCACCGGCGCGGGCGAGCGGGACGGAGCTGGCCTGGCTCGCGGGTGACGACCTGCGGCCGTTCTTCACGATGCTGGCCCGCTTCGTGCGGCCGGGCGCGAAGCACCTGTATCAGCTGTGGCGCACCAACCGGCGCGGCAGCGGCATCAGCAGAGGCAAGCAGTAACTCCAGCAGCAAGTAGCTCAAGGGGCCCGAGAGTTGGATCAGCGGCCCAGCACGAAGTGACGAATTGACGTCCTGGGGAGGGACTTCGTGATTCAACCGGTAGCAGTCATCGGCGCCGGGCCGTTCGGCCTGTCCACCGCCGCGCATCTGCGGGCACGCGGCATTCCGGTCCGTGTCTTCGGCGAGCCCATGGTCAGCTGGCGTGACCACATGCCCGCCGGGATGCTCCTGAAGTCGACCCCCGCCGCCTCCAACCTCGACGCCCCGCAGCCCGGCCACAACCTCGTCGACTACTGCGACGCGGCCGGCATCCCCCGCCTGGTCACCGACGAGGACATCATCCCCGTGGAGACCTTCATCGCCTACGGCGAGTGGTTCCAGCAGAAGCTGGTGCCCGAGCTGGAGCGGGTACGGGTCGTCTCCGTGGACCGGAAGGCGGGCGGCGGCTTCGAACTCAAGCTGGACTCGGGGGAGTTGTGCACGGCGAGGGCGGTCGTGGTCGCGACCGGCCTGTACGGCCTGGCCCACCTCCCGCCGGAGCTGGCCGCGGCGGCGGTCGACGGGCCCGCGCCCGCCGCTCCCGTCTCGCACAGTTCGCAGCACCACGACCTGAGCGCGTTCAAGGGCAAGGAGCTGATCGTCGTCGGCGCCGGTCAATCCGCCCTGGAGACAGCGGTGTTGGCGGCCGAGGCGGGCGCGAACGTGCGGATCGTCTCGCGCGGGCACGGCCGGGTCGCCTTCGGCGCACCTCCGTGGAAGCAGCCGAAGCTGCGCCCCGAGTCGCCGTTCGGGCGGGCATGGTCGCTGTGGGCGCTGAGTTACCACCCCCAGCCGTACCGCTACCTCCCCGAGCAGACCCGGCACTACCTGGTCCGCCGGGTGCTCGGGCCGCTCGGGGCGTGGTGGCTGCGCGAGCGGTTCGACGAGAAGGTGCAGGTCAGCGAGGTCGAGCGGATCGTACGGACGGAGGCGGGCGGCGGCGCGGGCGCGGCGAACGGCGGCCCGGTACTCACCGTCGCGACGCCGGGCGGGAGGACGCAGCAACTCACCGCCGACCACGTCATCTCCGCGACGGGGTACCGGGTGGACATCGCGGCGATGGACTTCCTCGGGCATGAGCTGCGCACCCAGCTGGCGGTGAGCCGGGGTACGCCGAAACTCGGCGCCGGGTATGTGTCGTCCGTGCCGGGGGTCTACTTCACAGGGCTGCCGTCGGCGTCGTCGTACGGGCCGGTGATGCGCTTCGTGTGCGGGACGGAGTTCGCGTCGCCGAGGCTGGCGAACCATCTGGCGGCCGCGCACGGGTAGGTGAGCGCCGGGGAGGGCGGCGCACGGTTCGGTCGGGGCAGGGGCTCAGTGGGTCACAGGCCCACTGGGCACGGAACGGGCGACGCGGAAGCCGACGTCGTCCACGCGGAAGGTCGGGTGGCTCCGGCGGCGTACGGAGGCGCGGCAGCTCCAGTGCTCGTCGAACCAGCCGCCGCCGCGCAGTACCCGGTAGGTGCCGTAGACCTCGGGGTCGTAGAGATCCCAGCACCATTCCCATACGTTGCCCAGCATGTCGTGCAGGCCCCAGGGGTTGGGGAGTCGGGCGCCCGGTTCGTGGGGCCGCTCGTCGGAGTTGCCGCGGTGCCAGGCGATGTCGTCGAGGGGGCCGTAGCGCGGGCCGCTCGTCCCCGCCCGGCAGGCGTACTCCCACTCGGCTTCGGTGGGGAGGCGGTAGCCGTCGGCGGAGGGGTCCGGCTGTACGGCTGCCTCGCCGTGCGCGTCGAAGGCGTACACGGGCTTCAACTCCTCTTGCAAGGAGAGGGAGTTGCAGAACAGAACCGCGTCCCGCCACGACACGGTCTCCACGGGGAGGCGGTCGTTGCCCTGTGCGGTGCTGGGGCGTTCGCCGGTGACCTGGGCGTACTGCTCCTGGGTGACGGGGAGGGTGCCGAGGTGGAAGGGGGCGAGGTCGACTGTCCAACTCCGTTGCGTGCGGCGGTCGGAGAGGGTGACCCGGCCGGGCGGGACGGGGGTGAGATCGAGGTGGGTGGTTCTACCCATGGGTTACGTCAGCTCCGTGAGCATCGGGCTCAGCCGGACGGCGAGTTGAGGGTCGGAGAGGTCGAGTTCCGCTGCCGTGGCCGTGATTGTCGCGGTGAGCGCGCGACGGAGTTCCGGTTCCGTGAGGGAGCGGATGAGGGTGGACTCCAGCGGGGTCGTCACCTCGTCCGGCAGCAGGTGGGCGCCCTTCGAGTAGGCGGTGGGGAGACCGAGGCGTAGGCAGGCCAGGGCGATCAGTTGGTCGCGCAGGGCGTTGATCCAGTGTGCGGCCTGCCAACTGCGGCCCCGTTCAAGGCAGATGCGGGCGTGCAGGGCGTGGTGCCAGGCGTAGCCGATCAGGGTGTTGCGGTCGGGCGGGGGAAACGGCGGCTGTTCGTGTGGGGTGCCGAAGTGTGTCTGCCAGGCCGGACCCCGCGCGCCGAACTCCGGCTCCGGGGCGAAGGTGAGGTCCAGCTCCACCCACCCGGGCAGCAGGAACACGCGGATGACGCCGGTGCCGCCCACGTCGAGATCCCAGTGGTGCCGGGCGTCGAACTCGTCGTGGATCCACGCCGTCCAGCGACCCACGGCCTCGGCGACATCGCCCCGCACGGCCAGCACGACGTCCGTGTCCGACCAGCGGTCGCCGGTACCCGTGGCGTGCGAGCCGGTGTAGGCGAAACCGGTGATCGAGTCGTCGGCCTCGGCGTGGGCGAGGAGTCGGGCACGGGTGCGGTCGCGTTGTCCGGGGGTGAACATGCCTCGATGATGCATTCCAGGTCATCGCGACGCGTTGTCAGTGGGGCAGGGCATGATCCGGTGGATGCGCTGTACGACGTGGACTTCGGACCGGATGTTCGTCTCCTACGGGCAGTACTACCTGCAGGGCGACGAATTTCTCAGCGAGTACGACGACGCCGACACGGTCAGGCGGATCTTCGAGGGAAACAGCCTGGCGGCAGGGGGCCCGGAACACCTCACGGTGCTCGCGGGCACCCACACCGGCTGGATACGCCTGACCACCCAACACCGCGCGGACGAACCACCGTTGCCGGGCGAGGAGTGGGAGACGGTGGTGGACGTGAGCATCTGCAGCACAAGTGGCAGCCTGTGGCTGTTCCGGTGGGGCGGTGACGTCGAGGAGGACGCCGGGAACTTCGCGACGGTCGGCGCGGGCTGGTATCGCGTCCGCGTGCAGACACGGGGACGCGATGAAGGCGACGGGCACGCGGGCGACACCCCGGTGGAAGAGCACTTCCTCAGCGTGTGGCCGGCACCGCCTGAACCCGACGCCGTGCACCGGGCGAACGACACGCTCGCCCGCACGCACTACGACCCAACCCGGCCTCCCGGCCAGCCTGTTCAGCCCTGAGCCGCCTTGCCCGCGGCATTACGACCGGTAGCCGCCCAGTGTCCTCAACCCCGGCAGCGCCTTGTCCTGGAAGTCGAACAACGCCAGGTTCTCCCACGCGTTGCCCGATGTCGGGTCGGTCGGGTCCCAGCCGTCACCGGCCCGGTACGTCCAGACGCCTTCCCAATAGCAGTAGCCCAGCCCCTTGTTGCCGGGAACGTTCGCCATCAGGTCGGCCACCGTGCGGAGCCACGCCGCCTGGCCGGCCGGGGTCGCCGGATAGCCCTCCGTGAGCTGCGAGGGGTCGTACATGATGTCGTTCGTCGCGTCCTCGCTCTCCAGCGTGAACGGGTACGCCGTCTCCGCGATCAGCACAGGCTTGTCGTAACGGGCCGCCAGATCCGCCAAGTTGGCCGCCGCGGCCTCCGGGGCGCCGTGCCAGAACGGGTAGTACGACTGGGCGATGATGTCGAAGTCGACGCCGTCGGCGACCACGTTGTCGTACCACCAGCGTGACGTGCCGTTGTCGCCGCCGGAGGCGATGTGGAGCATCGTGCGGATGCGCGGGGTCGTGTCGCGCGCCGCGTTCAGGCCCGCCTTGAGGAACGTCGTCAGGTTGCCCCAACCCCCGCTGTCGTCACCCCAGTTCTTGCCGGTCGGCCAGAGCAGCCCGCCGTTGATCTCGTTGCCGATCTGCACCAGGTCCGCCGGGGTGCCCTGGCGGCGCAACGCGCCCAGCACGTCGGCGGTGTGGTCGTAGACCGCGCGCGTCAGGCCCGCCACGTCCAGGTCCGCCCAGGCCGCCGGCTTGGTCTGGTGGGACGGGTCCGCCCACGTGTCGGAGTAGTGGAAGTCGACCCAGATGCCGATCCCCGCCCGGCGCAACCGCTTCGCCAACGGCAGGATGTGCCTCTTGTTGTTGTAACCGTCGGCCGGGTTCACCCAGACCTTGAGGCGCGCGTGCGTCACGCCCGCGTCCGCCAGGATGCGGATCGGGTCGTCCCGGCGCCCGTCCGCACGGCGGTAAATCGCCCCGCACGCCTCGTCCTTGGGAAGCGACGAGATGTCCATCCCCCGGATCTCCAACCGGCGCCGGTCCGACCCACCCCCGCTCGACGTGCCGGTACCGGTGCTCGCCACGGCCGGTGCCGCGCCCAACACCGGCACCGCGAGTGCCGCCGCCCCCGCCGCCGTAAGAACACTGCGTCTGCGCATCACAAAGCTTCCCTTCAGTAAGTGACCAAAGAAACAAGCGAGTTGAGCCGAGCCGACCGAGCCGAGTGGAGGTCAGCGCGGGTCCCGGAAGACCTCCACCCCGCCCGCCGGCACCGCCGCCCGGCTCCCGTCCGGCAGCACCACCTTCACCTCGCTCCCGGTGTGGTTGACCGCGAAGCGAAACGTCCCCGACTCGCCCTCCCGAACGACGAGTTCGACATCGCGGGGCAGATCGACCGGCGTGATCCCGGCGTCCGCGAGGGCGAGGTCGACGACGGCGGCCAGGCCGGCCCCCGTCAGCCGCGTCGCGAGATACCACGCGGCCCCCGACCCCACCGCGTGCCGCGTCAGCGCCGCCCCTCCCGCCGTACGCCCGTCCGCGAAGACCGCGACCGTCTCGCAGCCCGCACCCGGAATCACGACCTCAGACCACAGATCGGCCTCGTACACCGCGCCGTCCGCCCCCCGGACCGACACCGTCTCGCCCGGCAGCAACGGATCGAACTCCTCGACGGTCAGCCCGAGTACGTCCCGCAACGCCCCCGGATACGCGCCCGGATGCAACGTGTCGTTCTCGTCGACGATCCCGGAGAAGAAGGAGACCAGCAGCGTCCCGCCCCGCGAGACGTACCGCTCCAGGTCCGCCCCCATCCCGACCGGTGCCGCGTACAACTGCGGTACCACCAGCAGCGGATACCGCTCCGGGTCCAGGTCGGACAGCCCCGTCGGCGGCAGGAAGTCCACCGTCAAGTGCCGGTCGTACAGGGCCTCGTAGAACGAGTCCAACCGTTCCCGCGCGTCCAGGTCCTGGCTCGGCCGCCACTCCAGGCTCTGCGCCCACCAGGAGTCCCAGGACCACACCATCGCCACGTCACCCCGGGTCCGCGTACCCCGCAGACCGGCCCGGCTCAAGTCGGAGACCCGGCGCCCGAGTTCCGTCACCTCGCGCCAACCCCGGTTGTCCGTACCGGAGTTCGCCAACATCGCGGTGTGGAACTTCTCCGCGCCCGACTGCGACTGCCGCCACTGGAAGAACATCGCGCCCTCGGAGCCCCGGGCCACATGCCCGAGTGAGTTCCGCGCCATCTCACCGGGACGCTTCGCGGGGTTGTACGGCTGCCAGTTGACCCCTGACGTGGCGTGTTCCAGCAGCAGCCACGGACCCCCGCCCGCCACCGAGCGCGTCAAGTCCGCGGCCAGCGCCAGGTTCACGTGGGTGCGGCGGCCGTCCGTCATCAGGTAGTGGTCGTTGGTGACGAGGTCGACCTCCTTCGCCCAAGCCCAGTAGTCGACGGTCTGGCCCTGGCTCGGCGCGACCATGAAGTTGGTGGTGACGGGGACGCCGGGGGAGAGGCGGTGCAGGATGTCCCGCTCGGCGACGAAGTTGGCGCGGGCCTGCGCGTCGGCGAAGCGGTGGTAGTCGAGTTGCTGGGTGGGGTTGCATACGGACGGGGTCGCCCGGGGCGGAGTGATCTCCTCCCAGTCCCCGTACTGCTGGCCCCAGAACGCCGTCCCCCAGGCCTGGTTGAGGGCATCGAGGGTGTCGTAGCGCTCGCGCAGCCAGCCCCGGAAGGCCGACGCGCACACATCGCAGTAGCACGCGAGCACCGGGGCGCCGTACTCGTTGTGGACGTGCCACAGGACCACGGCGGGATGGCTGCCGTAGCGCTCGGCCAGCGCCGTCGTGATCGTGGCCGCCGCCGCCCGGTACTCGGGGTTCGAGTGGCATATCGCGCCCCGCGAGCCGAAGGCGAGGCGCACGCCCTCGCGGGTCACGGGCAGCGCGGAAGGGTGCGCGCGGTAGAACCACGCCGGCGGTACGACGGTCGGTGTGCCGAGGTTCACGGAGATCCCGGACGCGTGCAGCAACCCGACGACCGTGTCGAGCCACTCCCAGTCGTACTCACCGGGACGCGGCTCCATCCGGGCCCAGGAGAAGACACCGAGGGACACGGCTGTGACACCGGCCTCCCGCATCAGCCGTACGTCCTCCTCCCAGACCTCCTGCGGCCACTGCTCGGGGTTGTAGTCACCTCCGAAGGCGAGCGGCAGACGGTCGTGCGGGGCGGGGGACGGCATGGGTTCACTCCCGGGGATCGGAGGAGAAAGTCAGGTGTTTCTGTGATCGTGCACATGGATGGTTGCGACGTCCATCCGTCAGCAACAAGTAGGTAACCCCACGGTTCATCCATTGACAAGGGTCCGAAACAATTCTCTACTGTGCACGGTCACAGAGCCGTGCGGAGCAGATGGGACACATCCGAGGCCGGCTCGCACTCAGTCAGGGGAGATGAAGATGTCGATCCACCGCCACCAGTTCAGCAGGCGCAGCATTCTTGCCGGGGCAGCAGCCGTAGGCCTCACGGGCACCCTCGCCGCCTGCGGCGGTTCCGACGACGACTCCGGCAAGAGCAGCGGGCCCGTCAAGCTGACCTACTGGGCCTGGGCGCCGAACATGGACAAGGTCGCCGCGATCTGGAACAAGAAGAACCCGGACATCACGGTGACGGTGTCCAAGCAGGCGGCCGGCAAGGACATCGTCTCCAAGCTGATCACCGCGAAGAAGGCGGGCAACGCCCCCGACCTGATCCAGGTCGAGTACCAGTCGCTGCCGACGCTGGTCTCGAACGACGTGCTCGCGGACATCTCGAAGTACGCGAAGTCCGCCAAGTCCCAGTTCGCCGAGGGACTTTGGAGCATGGTCACGCTCGGCACCGACGCGGTCTACGCGATACCGCAGGACTCCGGGCCGCTGATGTTCTTCTACCGCGAGGACCTGTTCAAGAAGCACAACCTGACGGTCCCGGCGACCTGGGACGACTTCGCCAAGACCGCCCGCGCCGCCAAGAAGGCAGTCCCGGACGCCTACTTGACGACGTTCTCCGCCAACGACCCCGGTCTGTTCGCGGGGTTGGCGCAGCAGGCCGGTGCCAAGTGGTGGACCGTGGGCGACGGCGGCAAGTGGACCGTCGGGATCGACGACGCGGCGACGAAGAAGGTCACCGACTTCTGGGGCGGGCTCGTCCAGGAGGGCGCGATCGACAACCAGCCGATGTACACGCCGGCTTGGAGCAGCGCGCTGAACAAGGGCACCCACCTCGGCTGGGTCTCCGCCGTGTGGGCGCCCGGCGTGCTGATCAGCTCGGCCCCCGACACCAAGGGCAAGTGGCGGATGGCGCCGCTGCCGCAGTGGAGCGCGGGCGAGGACGTCACCGGCAGCTGGGGCGGCTCCTCCACCGGTGTCTCCACCGACTCCAAGCACGCCGAGGCCGCGGCCAAGTTCGCGGCCTGGCTGAACACCGACGCGGAGGCGCTGGCCGCCCTGGTCAAGGAGGCCTCCATCTACCCGGCGGCCACCAAGGGCCAGTCCGGCTCGGTGCTGACGGCTCCCGCGTTCTTCCCGAACCAGACCGACTTCTACGACACGGCCGCGAAGATCGCCGCGACCACGGCCGCCTCCGCCTGGGGCCCGAACGTCCAGGTCGCCTACGACACCTTCAGCGACGCGTTCGGCAAGGCCACCAAGGCGAAGAAGGCGGCGCAGTTCGACACCGCGCTCGCGACCATGCAGTCGTCGACCTTCACCGACATGAAGAAGCAGGGCTTCAAGGTGACCGAGGCATGACCAGCACTCCGCTCAAGGGCACCGACCGGCCGACGGTCGGGCCCTTGGCGGACGGCACCGCCACCTCCGTCCGCCCCCGCCGCCTCCGTCGCCGTGGCCGCAGCGCGCCGTACTGGTTCCTCGTACCGGCCGTGCTCCTGTTCGCCGCCTTCACCGTCGTACCGATCGGGTACGCGGTGTGGCTCAGTCTCCACAAGGTCCAGGTCAAGGGCATCGGCCTCGGCAAGGGCGCCCGCCAGCAGGTCTGGAACGGCATCGGCAACTACACCGACGTCCTGCACGACTCCGAGTTCGGCCACAGCGTCCTGCGCGCCTTCGGTTACGGCCTGATCGTCATCCCCACGATGCTCGGTCTGGCGCTGGTCTTCGCGCTGATGCTGGACACCCCGCAGGCACGCAGCGCCAAGTTCGCCCGGCTCGCGATCTTCCTGCCGTACGCCGTGCCCGGCATCATCGCCGCCCTGATGTGGGGCTTCCTGTACCTGCCGACGGTCAGCCCGTTCTACTACCTGCTCCGCGAGTTCAACCTCCCGCAGCCGGACCTGTTCGACGGCGGCAACCTGTACCTCTCCTTCGCGAACATCGCGGTGTGGGGCGGCACCGGCTTCAACATGATCGTCATCTACACCGCCCTGCGCTCGATCCCGCAGGAGATCTACGAGGCCGCCCGCATCGACGGCGCGTCCGACCTGAAGATCGCCCTGCGGATCAAGATCCCGATCGTGATGCCGTCCCTCGTGCTCACGTTCTTCTTCTCGGTCATCGCCACGCTCCAGGTCTTCACCGAGCCCATGGCCCTCAAGCCGCTGACCAACGGCCTCTCCAGCTCCTGGAGTCCGCTGATGGCCATCTACGACGCCGCCTTCCTCAGGTCGGACATCTACGGCGCCTCCGCCACCGCCGTGGTGCTGGCTCTGGCGACCTTCGCGCTCTCCTTCACGCTGCTGCGCGTCTCCGACCGCTACACCCGGGAGGACCGGGCATGACCCCCCTCACCCTCACCGCCACCGACGCCCGCCCGGGCCCGAGCAAGCCGAAGCGCACCGCGTGGGTGCCCACCCTCGTGCTGGTCCTCGGCTCCCTGTACTGCCTGATCCCCGTCGTCTGGGTGGTCATCGCAGCGAGCAAGGGCCGTAGCGAACTCTTCTCCACGTTCACCTTCGCCCCCGGCTCCGGCTTCCTCGACAACATCAAGGACCTGAGCGCCTACCGCGACGGCATCTACTGGCAGTGGATGGTCAACTCCCTCTTCTACGCGGGCTTCGGCGCCCTGCTCTCCGCAGCGGTCTCGGCAGCCGGCGGCTACGCACTGGGCCGATTCGCCTTCAGGGGACGGGAGTTCATCTTCAAGCTGATGCTGGCCGGCGTCCTCGTCCCGAGCATCGTCCTGACCGTCCCCCAGTACTTCCTCCTCTCCAAGCTGGGCCTGGCCGACTCGTACTGGTCGATGCTCCTCCCGTCGATCCTCTCCCCCTACGGCGTCTACCTCGTCCGCATCTACGCGGCCGCGTCCGTGCCCGCCGAACTCCTCGAAGCCGCCCGCATGGACGGCGCGAGCGAGTGGCGGATCTTCTCGCGGATCGCGGTGCCGATGATGATGCCGGGGCTCATCACGGTGTTCCTGTTCCAGTTCGTCGGCATCTGGAACAACTTCCTGCTGCCGTACGTGATGCTCGCGGACGACACCAAGTTCCCGCTCACGCTGGGCCTTTACACCCTGCTCAACCAGGGCGCCTCCCAACCCGCGCTCTACACCCTGGTCATCATGGGCTGCTTCCTCGCGATCCTGCCGCTGATCGCGCTGTTCCTGGTGATCCAGCGGTTCTGGTCACTGGATCTCCTGAGCGGATCGGTCAAGGCGTGAGCGCTCCGCTGGAAGCGCCGTGATGGGCAGTCGCTCGTCCGCCGCGCCGTCGTGGCTGGTCGCGCAGTTCCCCGCGCCCCTTCAGGGCGCGGCCTGATCGCTGCCGACTTCCCACGACCTGCCCAGGAACCGGGCGGCCCCCACAGCCGACCGCCCCCCCACCACGAACGAGGAACATGACCACCAGCTCGAACGGCCGCCGCAAGCCGCCCACGATCCACGACGTGGCCCGCGAGGCGGGCGTGTCGCGGGGCACGGTCTCCCGGTTCCTGAACGGCGGTCACTACGTCTCACCGGCCGCCCGCACCGCGGTGGAGACGGCGATCAGGAAGACGGGCTACGTCGTCAACCGGCACGCCCGTTCCCTGAGCACCGGACGGTCGGACTCGGTGGCGTTCCTCCTCACCGAGCCGCAGGAGAAGTTCTTCGAGGACCCCAACTTCAATGTCCTGCTGCGGGGTTGCACCGAACACCTGGCCCGCCACGACATCCCGCTGCTCCTGATGCTGGCCTCGTCGAAGGACGAACGCCGCCGCCTGACCCGGTACATCACCTCGGGCCACGTGGACGGCGTCCTCCTCGTCTCCAACCACAGCGGCGACCCGGTGGCGGCCGAACTCCGGGACGCGGGCATCCCGTTGGTGGCCTGCGGTAAACCGCTCGGCACCGCCTCCAAGTACAGCTACGTCGCCGCGGCCGACCGCGACGGTGCCCAGGAGATGGTCCGCCACCTCATCGCCGCCGGCCGCCGCCGCATCGGCATGGTCACCGGCCCGCTCGACGCCCCCGGCGGCCCCGACCGCCTGGCCGGCTACCGGGACGTCCTCACCGAGGCGGGCCTGCCCCACGACCCGGCCCTCGTGGTGGAGGGCGACTATCGCCGCACGGGCGGCGAGGAGGCGGCCCGCAGACTCCTGTCCCAGGCCCCGGACATAGACGCGGTCTTCGTAGCCTCCGACCTGATGGCCCTGGGAGTCGTCAACACCCTTCAACAATCCGGCCGTTCGGTCCCGGATGACATCGCTGTCGGAGGCTTCGACGACTCGGCGGCGGCCACGTCCATCACCCCGGCCCTCACGACCATGCGCCAGCCCTACGACCGCATCAGCGCCGAGATGGTGCGCATGCTCCTGGCCCAGATCGCGGGCGAGGACACGGCGGGCGTGATTCTCCCTACGGAACTGGTGGTACGGGAGTCGGCATAACGGTCGTAACTGTCAAACCAACCGGAACAAGGGTCAACGCATGTGAAGGCAGGAGCCGTCCGGTTCGTGTCGAGTCGGTGGGGCGTTCCATCCGTATTCTCTGATCATGGCCGCACCCCTCGCATATGCACTGATCGCCACGGACCTGGACGGGACGCTGCTGCGCGGCGACGACACACTCTCCGACCGGTCCCTCACAGCGCTCGCGCGGGTGGCGGCGGCCGGTGCCCAGCACCTCGTCGTCACCGGCCGGCCCGCTCCGAGGGTGCGGCCCCTCCTCGACGACCTCGGCTCCCGGGGGCTCGCGGTGTGCGGACAGGGCGCGCAGTTGTACGACGCCGGCGCGGACCGTCTGCTCTGGTCCGTCACCCTGGACCGGGAGTTGGCGGAGACCGCGCTCGGCAAGATCGAGGCGGAAGTGGGCCAGGTGTACGCGGCCGTGGACCAGGACGGCGTGGACGGCCTGACCCTGATCGAGCCCGGCTACCTGATGCCGCACCCGACGCTCCCCGCGGTACGGGTGGGCAAGCGCGACGACCTCTGGTGCGAACCCATCAGCAAGGTGCTGCTCCGTCACCCCGCCCTAGAGGACGACGAGTTGGCCTCCACGGCCCGCTCGGTGGTCGGTTCCCTGGCCTCGGTCACCATGTCGGGCCCCGGCACCGTCGAACTCCAGCCACTCGGCATCACCAAGGCAACGGGCCTGGCTCTCGCCGCCCGCCACTTGGGCCTGACCCCGTCCGACACCATCGCCTTCGGCGACATGCCGAACGACATCCCGATGTTCGACTGGGCGGCGCATGGAGTGGCGATGGCCAACGCTCATCCCGAACTCAAGGCGGTGGCGGACGAGGTGACGTCATCGAACGAGGACGACGGAATCGCCGTGGTCCTAGAAAGACTCCTCAGCGAAGTCTTTTAGGGGCGCGGGGAACTGCGCGACCAGCCACGACGGCGCTGCAGACAAACAACAACCCGTCGTGGCTGATCCAACAGTTTCTAGTAAGCGCCGTACACGTTGTCGATGGACCCGTACACCGCCGCCGCGTAGTTGCAAGCAGCCGTGATGTTAGCGACCGGGTCATACGGATCAAACGAAGTCCCGGCAACGTGATACGCGTTGAACGTCGGGTCGATCACCTGGAGCAGCCCCTTCGACGGCGTACCGGCCGCCGCGTTGGAGTCCCAGTTGTTGATCGCGTACTGGTTACCGGACGACTCACGGATCACGTTCCGGTAGATCCCGTTGTACGTACCCGGAATCCCCTTCTGCGCCATGATCGCGAGCGACTCCCGAATCCACCCGTCAAGGGTGTTGGGGTACCCGGCGAGCGTGGTCGAGGCGGCGGTGGTCGACGTGGTGGCCGCCGACGCGGTGGTCGCACCGACGACGGGCAGCGCGAGGATCGCGACACCGGTACCGGCGACAACGACACGGCGGACGAGGCGGGCGCGGCGGGACTGAGCGGTTGCAGGCATGACGAGGTTCCTCTCCGTCGCCTGCGAGGTGAGCTGTCGGGTTCGGGCTGGGAGGTGCCCGGCCGCGCCCTTGCGGACGTGACTTAACCCCAAGCCGTTCCGGTCGCGATGACCGGCCCGGCGACTTACCTGGTTCCCCCGCTCCTGCCGTGCGAGAAGTTCGTGACTGGGATGCCGGGCGGCGGCAGGATTCGGCGTTCCGCTCGACAGGCCGGGAAACTATGCGAGAGCACATGTCCGGAACAAGTGGCGGAATCACACCTAACCCCTATTGACCTTGGTCTGAGGCGTATGGGGCACTTGATCCTTTGCGCGAGCCAAGGGTCAACTGTCAAATGCCGTAAGGGAGAACGCGGGCAGACCAGGACACAGGTCACGCACAGAAACGCGTGACCCAACTCACGGGGGGATTAAGAACGGCAAATCGGGCATTCGCCCTCAACTGGCAGTTCTCGGAATCCTTTTCTCCCAGGTGCGGTGGAAGATCACTTCTCCACCCTCGGTGCAGATGACCTCATTTGAGGTAAGAAAGTCCGTTTGGTCGCAAGTAATCTCCGACCGCGTACGCACGCTCGTGTCCCACCCCAGCTCCGGCCGGTGCAGCCGGATCGACCACTCGGAGAGCGTGCGCGCCGACAACGGGTCGGACTCGTCGATCGTGTACGTCTCCAACGCGTCCTCGGTGAACTCCAACCCGTCCGGGTACACACGCGTGCCGCCGTACCGGGGGTCCACCTCCAGCCGCCACTCGCCCTTCGCGACGTCCCGCACGACCAGCCGCTCGGGCCGCGGTTCGTCCAGCGTCGCCGGGTAGTTGACCCCGAGCGGCTCGGCCTCCTCGGGTTCGTCGAAACGAATGTCCTCCGTCAACTCCTGCTCCCGCACCGGGAGTTCGAGCGCACTCCCCTCCGGGTCCAGCGTGAACCCCGCCGAAGACTCCGGCTGGGGCCAGATCCACGGCCAGTACGCCGACGACACCGCGAGCCGGATGCGATGCCCGGGCGGGAACGCGTGCCCGATGCCGTTCAGCTCGAAGGTGACGTCCTCGGTGGTGCCCGGCGTCCACGGCACCGCCCGGTCCCGCCCGTGCCGCGCCGACAGGTTCAGCACACCCCGGGTGACGAGGGTCGAGGCGCCGTCGGGGGCCACGTCGCACAGCCGGGCGATCACCTGCCCGCGCAGCACCTCGCAGGTCAGCCGCAGCCGTACCCTCGGCCGCCCCAGCACCCACGTCTCGGCCGGCACCTCGAACTCGAAGCAGGCCGACCGCGCGTCCTCGTCCCGCTGGTCCGGCGGCAGATCGGCGTCGTTCCCGAAGGGGAAGAAACGGCCCGCGTCCACACCGGTGTGCATGGGGGAGCGGACGATCACGGGCGCACCCCGGAGGCCGTACGTCGTCGTCTTCACGTGCGGCGAGGGCCACGCGGGCTCGCCGACCCAACGGCCCGGGAGGGCGTCGTAGACGGTGGCCGGGGGGTGGGAGTCGCTGACGTAGGCCCGTAGGAGGGGGTCGGTCATGACGCCTGTGTCCTCGCCCTTCAGCCAGTGGTCCCACCAGCGGAGGGTCTCCTGGAGGAAGCCGATCGCGGGGCCCGGTGGCAGGCCGCGGTCCGGGTACTGGTGCGACCAGGGGCCGATCAGGCCGCGTACGCGGTCCGGCGGGAGGTGTTCGACGAGCCGTAGGACCGTGTCGCGGTACGGGTCGTTCCAGCCGCCGACCGCGAGGACGGCCGCGTCGATGGCGGTGTAGTCCTCGCAGACGCTGCCGTGCTTCCAGTAGTCGTCGCGGAGCTGGTGGGCGAGCCAGGTGTGGATGAACGGGTCGATCTGTTCGAGGCGCTTGAGCCACATGTCGCGCCAGATCAGGCCCGTGTACTCGGGGTCCGGCGGGCGCGCGACGAAGGCGAGCATGGTGGCCGCCCAGGCGTGCAGGTCGACGGCGAGGGGGGAACCTCCCATGTAGTGCACGTCGTTGTCGTAGCGGTCGTCCGTGGAGCAGACCGTGACGATCGCCTTGAGCGGCTCGGGTGCGAGGGCCGCGATCTGGAGGGAGTTGAAGCCGCCCCAGGAGATGCCGAACATGCCGACCTTGCCGGTGCACCAGGGCTGCGCGGCAAGCCAGTTGACGACTTGCACGCCGTCGGCGAGTTCCTGGGCGTCGTACTCGTCGCCGGGGGCACCCTCACTGTTGCCGTGCCCGCGCACGTCGACCCGGACGGAGGCGTAGCCGTGGCCCGCGTACCAGGGGTGGCGCTGGGCGTCCCGGGGTGCGGTCCAGTCGGTCAGGCGGTACGGGAGGTATTCCAGGAGCGCGGGGACGGGTTCGTCCGTCACCGGACGCCACACGCGCGCGTAGAGGAGTGTTCCGTCGGGCAGCGGGATACGGAGGTCCTCGTGGGTCGTCTCGTGAGGGAAGGACGTACGGATGCGCATGAGGGACCCCTCGGGTTCAGTGGACCGGGTGCATCGTGCGGCGCAGCCACGGCGCGGCGGCCATCACCGCGAGGCCCGCGGCCACCGCGATCGCGCCGTTGACGCCGAAGTAGGCCGGTTTGGAGACGTCGTCGTAGAGCTTCACCGTCTGGGCCTGGATGCCGTTCGCGAGGGCGAGGGACAGGAACCAGAGGGACATGGTCTGGCTGGAGAACGCGGCCGGGGCGAGCTTCGTGGTGGCCGACATGCCGGAGGTCTCCAGGAGGATGTCGCCGAGGCCGAGCAGGAAGTACGAGCCGACGATCCACCAGGCCGACATGCGGTAGGCGTCGCCGCTGTGCCCGCTGGTCGGCAGGACCATCAGCAGGAACGACAGTCCGCCCAGGACGACCCCGATCGCGATCTTGTTGGAGGCGTGCGGCTGGCCGCTGCCCATGCGGACCCAGAGCGCGGCGACCACGGGCGCGAGCCCGACCTCGAAGGCGCCGAGCGCGCTCGCGTACCAGCCCGCGGGGAAGTCGAAGCCCAGGATGGTCGTCTCGGCGTTCGACGCGGCCAGCAGCATCATCGTCGAATAGGCCTGGAAGAGGATGAAGTTGAAGACGGTCGAGGCCAGGAAGAGCACGACGTACGGGCGCAGGCGGCCGCGTTCCTCGGCGGTCACCCGCGGGCTCATGAACATCACCGCGAAGTACACGACCGGCGCGATCACGGAGATCACCGTGAGGAGGTCGACGAAGCGGCCCATCGTCAGCCGGCCGGCGGTGGCCAGCCCGGTCGCGAGCACGGCGGCCACCAGGATGCCTACGACGATCAGCCGGACCGCGCGGCGCATCGCGTCCGGCGCGAGCGCGAACTCCGCGGTGTTCTTGCGGCCGGCCAGGTGACGGCGGCCCGCGACGTACTGGATGAGCCCGAAGGTCATGCCGACCGCGGCCGCCGAGAAGCCCCAGTGCCAGCCCTTGTGGTCGCCGAGCCAGCCGGTGATCAGCGGGCCCGCGAAGGCACCGATGTTGATCGCCATGTAGTAGAGCGCGAAACCGGCGTCCCGGCGCTCGTCGTCGGTGCGGTAGAGCTTGCCGACCATGGTGGCCACGTTGGGCTTGAGCAGGCCGGTGCCGGCGCTGATCAGGCCAAGTCCGACCCAGGTCATCGTGGCGGTCGGGACCGCCATCGAGTAGTGCCCGCAGGCGATGAGGATGCCGCCCCACAGCACCGCGCGGTACGAACCGAGGATCCGGTCGGCGAGCCAGCCGCCCGCGACCGAGACGAGATAGACCAGCGTTCCGTAGGCTGCCGATACGGATGCGGCCGTTCCGGACGACATGCCCATGCCGCCGTGCGCGACGGTATCCGCGAAGTAGAGGACGAGGATGGCCTGCATGCCGAGGAACGAGAAGCGCTCCCAGACCTCAAGTCCGGAGAGCGTGAGCAGCCCTGTGGGCTGCCCGAAGAAGGCGTGGTCGTCCTCTGGGGGCGGTTGGCCGTCGGGTTCGGCTTCCAGTGCGGTTCGAGACACCATCCACCACTTCCGCGTAAGTCGATAAATATCCGTTCTTATCAGGTGATCGAAAACATACCGGCCGTGATCCGATACCGCCCCTGCTGGACGGGGTAGGCGGCATGGGTGATCGAAAGCTGACCGGATACGCTGACTTGAGTGATGCCAGCGACCTATCGACAAACCGTGTGACCGCCCAGGGACACCAGCAGACAGGAGACCCCTCGTGACCGTCGTCGGGCCGTTCGGGCTGAGCGTGCGGGACCAGGCTCTGGAAGCCGATGTCCAGGCCGGATTGGCGGCAGTCGAGGAGGGTCTGCTCGAAGCCACCAAGAGCGAGGTCCCCTTCATCACGGAGGCCGCCCAGCACCTCGTGCGCGCGGGCGGAAAGCGGTTCAGGCCGCTCCTCGTGATGCTCGCCGCGCAGTTCGGCGACCCCTACGCGCCGGGTGTCGTGCCCTCGGCCGTCGTCGTCGAACTGACCCACCTCGCCACGCTGTACCACGACGACGTGATGGACGAGGCGACCGTACGGCGCGGGGTGGAGAGCGCCAACGTCCGCTGGGGCAACTCGGTCGCGGTCCTCACCGGCGACTTCCTGTTCGCGCGCGCGTCGCACACTCTGGCCGACCTCGGACCCGAGGCGGTGCGGGTGCAGGCCGAGGCGTTCGAACGCCTGGTCACCGGCCAGATCCTGGAGACCGCCGGTCCGTCCGACGGGCGCGACCCGGTCGAGCACTACCTCGACGTGCTCGGCGGCAAGACCGGCTCCCTGGTCGCGGTCGCCTGCCGCTTCGGCGCGATGATGTCCGGCTGCGACGACACGATCGTGGACGTCCTCACCCAGTACGGCGAGCGGCTCGGCGTCGCCTTCCAGCTCGCCGACGACGTCCTGGACATCGCCTCCGACGGGGAGGAGTCCGGCAAGACCCCGGGCACGGACCTGCGCGAGGGCATCCCCACGCTGCCGGTGCTGCTGCTCCGCGAGCGGGCGGACCGCCTCGGTCTCGCCGAGGACATCGCCCTGTGCGAGCTGCTCGACTCCGACCTCACGGACGACGCCCGGCACGCCGAGGCCCTCGCCCGCCTCCGTGTCCACCCGGCCCTGGAGCAGGCCCGCCGGGACACCGTCCGCTACGTGGAGGACGCCCGAGCGGCCCTCGCGCCGCTCCCCGAGTGCGACGCGAAGGTCGCCCTCCTGGAGATGTGCGACGCGGTGGTGCACCGCGCGGGCTGAAGTCCTCAGCAACTGCCGTACACAGGCGGCGTCTTCCCCTAGGGGTTCGGGGAGGCGTCGCTTCCGTGTGTCATACCCCAGGCGTACGTGGAGTTGGCTCCCCGGTCTGACGCTTATGCGTGGCGGATTTGGTCAGATGGAGAACAGAGAAAACACCACTCCTCACCGATTCGGGTGAGAATGGCGGCTCAGGGTGGGACGAGTGCACGACGGATTGGCCGCCGCCGACGACGGAGGTAAGGCAGACATGGCACCGTACGAAACCGACGACAGCACGGAAACCGGAGAGCGCGACGAGCTCCGGGCCGGGCGGCGCAGGGCGGCGCGGTACATCGTCCCGGTCACCGTGGTGGGGGTGGCGGCCGCGACCATCGGACTGGTCCCGGCGCTCGCCGACTCCGGCGACCCGAACCTTCCCAAGGTCACCGCTCAGCAGCTCATCGACAAGATCGCAAAGTCGGACGTCCAGCAGCTGTCCGGCACGGTGAAGATCAGCACGGACCTCGGCCTGCCCGACCTCGGCGGCCTGGAGAGCAGCATGCTGTCCGGCGCCACGAAGTCCGGCGACGGCTCCTCCGCCGACCCGACCACCAAGCTCACCGAGCTGGCCACCGGCACCCACACCCTGCGCGTCGCGGCCGACGGCCCCGACAAGCAGAAGGTCTCTCTGCTGGAGAACGCGGCGGAGTACAGCCTCATCCACAACGGCAAGGACGTCTGGGGCTACGACAGCCAGACGAACGAGGTCTTCCACGGCACGACCGCCGCGGACGCCTCCGGCGCCTCCAAGAGTGACGAGACCCGGGCAACGCCGAAGGGGCTCACCGACGAGGCGCTGAAGTCTGTCGACGACACGACGTCCGTCACGGTCGACGGCACCGAGCACGTCGCGGGCCGGGACGCCTACAAGCTGCTCATCAAGCCCAAGCAGACCGGTACGACGGTCGGCACGATCAGCGTCGCGGTGGACGCGAAGACCGGCCTGCCGCTCAAGTTCACGCTCACCCCGGCGAGCGGCGGCGCGGCCGTCGTCGACGTCGGCTTCACCCAGCTCAGCCTCGCCAAGCCGGCCGCCTCGACCTTCGACTTCAAGACGCCCAAGGGCGCGAAGGTCACCACGGAGGACAGCGCGAGCAAGGCGGCCCCGGACCACTCCGCCCCGTTCGGCAAGGACGACAAGGCGGACAAGGGCCTCGCCAAGGGCGCCGACGATCCCACGGTCATCGGCAAGGGCTGGAACTCCATCGCCGTCTTCGAGACCGGCGGCCAGGGTGTTCCGACCGGCTCCTCGTCCGGCAGCGGTGACCTCGGCGGGTTCCTCGGCTCGCTCGGTGACCAGGTGAAGGGCGACTTCGGCAAGGGCACGGTGTTCTCGACCCGGCTGGTGAACGCCCTGGTCACGGACGACGGCAAGGTGTATGTCGGCGCGGTGACCAAGAGTGCGCTGGTCAAGGCTGCGGACGCGGCGAAGTAAGTTCCTTGTGGGCACGGTGAATTGAGGGAGTCGATGGGCGAACCGTCCGCTGAAGTGCCGGAACAGGTGGACGCGGGTGACGGCATCATCGCCACCCGCGGTCTCACCAAGCGCTTCCGCGGCGGGCAGCTCGCCGTGGACGGTCTCGACCTGACCGTCCCGGCGGGCAGCGTCTTCGGCTTCCTCGGGCCCAACGGCTCGGGCAAGACCACCACCATCCGCATGCTGATGGGGCTGATCGAACCCACGTCTGGGACGGCCCGTGTTCTGGGGCGGCCCATGCCCAGGTCCGTGCGTACGGTTCTGCCGCGTGTGGGCGCTCTGATCGAGGGGCCCGCGCTGTACGGCTTTCTCTCCGGCCGCGACAACCTGCTTCGTTACGACGCCGCCGACCCGACCGCCGATCCGCGTACCCGGCGGGATCGTGTCGCCGCCGCGCTGGACCGGGTGGGGCTGACGGCGGCCTCCGGGAAGAAGGCGAAGGCGTACTCCCTGGGGATGAAGCAGCGGTTGGGGCTCGCGTCCGCGTTGCTTCAGCCCCGGCAGTTGCTTGTTCTGGACGAGCCGACCAACGGGCTCGACCCGCAAGGTATGCGTGAAATTCGGTCTCTGATCCGGGAGTTGGCCTCCGACGGTACGACCGTTTTTCTGTCTTCCCATCTCCTCGACGAGATCGAGCAGGTCTGCACGCATGCGGCGGTGATGGCGCAGGGCCGGCTGATCACGCAGGGGTCGGTGACCGAGCTGGCTGCGGGGAGCAGGGGGCGGCTGTTCGTGGCTACGCCCGACACCGGGGACGCGGCACGGGTGCTGAAGGAACTGGGGCTGGCCGACGTGGTCGTGGCGGAGGAGCGGGTGACTGCCGAGCCGCCCGATCGTGAACTCGCCGAGGTGAACAAGGCGTTGGTGACCGCCGGCGTGCGGGTGCGGGGCTTTGGGGTTGAACGGGCTTCTCTGGAGGACGCGTTCGTGGCGCTCACGGGGGAGGGGTTCGATGTCGCGGGCTGAGGTGGTTGCTTCCGCTGGTTCTGGACCGGTTGGCGTGCGTGCTCCCCGGTTTCTCTGGACCTTCGGGCTGTTGCGCAGCGAGTTGGTGACGACGTTCCGGCGGTGGCGCACGCTCGCGTTGCTCGGGGTGTTGGCCGCCGTGCCGATCCTGGTCGGGATCGCGGTCAAGCTGGAGACGCAGGACGGGGGCGGGCCCGGGCGCGGGGACGGTGGCGGAGGGCCCGCGTTCATCGCGCAGATCACCAACAACGGGCTGTTCCTGGTGTTCACGGCGCTGGCCGCCACGCTTCCGTTTTTTCTGCCGATGGCCATCGGGGTCGTCGCGGGTGACGCGATCGCGGGCGAGGCCAGCGGGGGGACCCTGCGGTATCTCCTGGTGGCTCCGGCCGGTCGCACCCGGTTGCTTCTTACCAAGTACGCGACCGTGATGACGTTCTGCGTGGTGGCGACCCTGGTCGTGGCGCTGTCGGCGCTGACGGTGGGGGCGTTGCTCTTTCCGCTGGGTGATCTGACGACTATTTCCGGTACGCAGATCAGTTTCGCGGAGGGGCTGGGGCGGGCGCTGTTGATCGCCTTGGTCGTGGCCGCGTCTCTTGTCGGTATCGCGGCCCTGGGGTTGTTCATCTCGACGATGACCAGCAGTGGGATCGCGGCGATGGCCACGACCGTGGGGCTGCTGATCACCGTCCAGATTCTTGACCAGATTCCTCAACTGCACGCGCTCCAGCCGTACTTCTTCTCCCACTACTGGCTGTCCTTCGCCGACCTCATGCGTGAGCCCGTGTACTGGGACGACCTGGTGAAGAACCTGGGCCTTCAGGCGTTGTACGCGGCGGTGTTCGGGTCGGCGGCGTGGGCGCGGTTCACGGCGAAGGACATCACGGCGTAGGGAAGCGGGCGAGCGGGGCTTCCTGGGCGAAGTACGTCTTCGCTCGGGTCAGTGCCTCGGCGTCCTTCAGTACGTCGCCGGGGGCGCTGCCGTTCCCGGTGAGGAGTCCGCCGAAGCGCATCTTCATGTACGCGGCCGAGTTGTTGAGCGTGCCGGCCACCGGGTCGGCGACCACGGGTTCTTTGTCGGCGAGGGCGGAGATGCCCCAGAGGGTGCGGCCGGCCATCGTCGCCTTGAAGTCCGCGCCGGGGACGCGCAGCCAGTCGGACCAGTAGTCCAGGTAGCGCTTGGTGAGACCGGAGAGCGAGTACCAGTAGACCGGCGAGGCGATCACGATGTCCGTCGCGGCGAGGGTGGCGTCCAGGAGCTGCCGGATGGTGTCGTTCTCGGTGGGCTGGATCGCCCCGACGACTCCGTCGTGCCGGATGTCCAGGAAGTCGGGGAGCGGGTGGTCGGCCAGGCGTATCCACTCCTGCTCGACGTCCGGAGGCAGCTGCTCAGCGGCCCTGCGGGCCAGCAGTTCGGTGTTGCCGTCCAGGCGGGCGCTGCCCAGGACGAAGAGGAAGCGGCGGGTCATGGGTCCCCCAGGGGTAATCGGCGTGCGGCGGTTACAGCTGTATGCATTATATGCGCGCGCAATCATCTGTCCATGGGGTGCCGAGGGGTGCCCGGGGTGCCTAGGGGTGCCCGCAGGGGTGGTGGGTGGGTCGGGGGGGGGGGGGGGGGGGGGGGGGGGGGGGGGGGGGGGGGGGGGGGGGGGGGGGGGGGGGGGGGGGGGGGGGGGGGGGGGGGGGGGGGG
>NZ_JBICXA010000024.1:0-197537 GCF_043200035.1 Streptomyces sp. NPDC048504 | reverse complement strand
GAACTTCGCAACATGGGCATCGTCCTGGACAACCTGGACCAGCCCATCGGCACCCTGTCGGGCGGTCAGCGTCAGTGTGTGGCGATCGCCCGTGCCGTCTACTTCGGGGCCCGTGTCCTGATCCTGGACGAGCCGACCGCCGCGCTGGGTGTCAAGCAGTCCGGCGTGGTGCTGAAGTACGTGGCCGCAGCGCGGGAACGCGGTCTCGGGGTCATCTTCATCACCCACAACCCGCACCACGCCTACATGGTCGGCGACCACTTCAGCGTCCTGCGGCTGGGCACGATGGAACTCTCCGCCGAGCGCAGCGAGATCACGCTGGAAGAGCTCACCAACCACATGGCCGGTGGCACCGAACTCGCCGCGCTCAAGCACGAGTTGTCCCAGGTCCGCGGCGTCGACGTCGAGGAACTCCCCGACGAGAAGTCCCTGAAGGCGCCGGTGGCCGCGTCTCCCGAAGGGACCGCCTGACATGTCGGACCGTCCCTTCCTGGACCGCATCCGGGTCGGCTCTGCCCCCGACTCGTGGGGCGTGTGGTTCCCGGACGACCCCCAACAGGTGCCGTGGCAACGGTTCCTGGACGAGGTCGCGCAGGCCGGTTACCCCTGGATCGAGCTGGGCCCGTACGGCTATCTGCCGACCGACCCGGCCCGGCTCACGGACGAGATCGCCCGGCGTGACCTGAAGGTCTCCGCGGGCACGGTCTTCACCGGCCTGCACCGGGGTCCGTCCGTCTGGGACGCGACATGGGAGCACGTCGGCCAAGTCGCCGCGCTCACCCGGGCGATGGGCGCGCGGCACCTGGTCGTCATCCCCTCCTTCTGGCGGGACGACAAGACCGCCGAGATCCTGGAGCCGCCGGAGCTGTCCGGCGAGCAGTGGGCCCACCTCACCAAGGGCATGGAGCGGCTCGGGCACGAGGTCAAGGAGGCGTACGGGCTCGACATCGTCGTCCACCCGCACGCGGACACCCACCTCGACACCGAGGACCACGTCGAGCGCTTCCTCGACTCGACCGACTCCGAACTGGTCAACCTCTGTCTGGATACCGGGCATTACGCCTACTGCGGCGGCGACAGCGTCAAGCTGATCGAGACGTACGGCGAACGCATCGGCTATCTGCACCTCAAGCAGGTCGACCCGGAGATCCTCGCCGACGTCGTCAGGAACGAGGTGCCGTTCGGACCGGCGGTGGCGCGCGGAGTGATGTGCGAACCGCCGTCCGGCGTACCGGAGTTGGAGCCGGTGCTGATCGCGGCGCAACGCCTGGGCGTGGAGCTGTTCGCGATCGTCGAGCAGGACATGTACCCGTGCGAGCCGGACAAGCCGCTCCCCATCGCGGAGCGCACCCGCAAGTTCCTCCGTTCCTGCGGTGCCTGACGACCCGAAAGGACGGCCGATGGCCATGAACCCGCGCGACCCGCTCGGAGTGGCAGTCGTCGGAACCGGAAAAATGGGCGCCGACCACGTCCGCAGGATCCAGGACGTGGTCAACGGAGCCCGGGTGACCGCCGTAGTGGACATCGACGCGGAGCGCGCCAAACGGATCGCGTCCGGTGTCGACGGCTGCACCGCGTACACCGACCCGGCCGCCGCGATGGCGGCGGCCGACGTCGACGCGGTCCTGGTCGCCTCACCGGGCCCCGCCCACGAGGCGGCCCTCCTCGCCGCCTTCGAGCACGACCTCCCGGTCCTGTGCGAGAAGCCGCTCACGCCGGACGCGGCCTCGGCGCTCCGGGTGATGGAGGCGGAGCGGCGCCTCGGCCACCGCCGGGTGCAGGTCGGCTTCATGCGCCGCTACGACGCCGAGTACATGAAGCTCAAGTCCCTTCTGGAAACAGGCCAGCTGGGCAGACCGCTCATGCTCCACAACCGGCACCGCAACGCCGCCAGCCCGCCCTTCTTCACCAGCTCCATGCTCATCAGCGACTCCGTGGCCCACGAGACGGACGCCACGCGCTGGCTGCTCGGCCACGAGATCACGGCCGTGACGGTGCTGCGCCCGCGCCCCACGGCGAGCGCCCCGGACGGCCTCCAGGACCCGCAGTTCGTCGTCTTCGAGACCGACGGCGGCGCGATCGTCGACGTCGAGATGTTCGTCAACTGCGGCTTCGGCTACCAGGTCCAGGCCGAGGTCGTCTGCGAACGCGGCACCGCCCGCATCGGCGACGGCCACGCCATGGTCACCAACATGGCCGGCCGCTGGGGCGGCACCATCGCCCAGGACTACGTCGAACGCTTCGCCGAAGCCTACGACCGTGAGATCCAGACCTGGGTCGCCGCGACCCGTCGCGGCGAGGTGACCGGGCCGAGCGTGTGGGACGGGTACGCGGCGGCGGCCGTGTGCGAGGCGGGGGTGCGGGCGCTGGAGGACGGCGTGCGCGTGGAGGTCGAGTTGGTGGAGCGGCCCGCGTTGTACCGGTGAGTTCGCGGGGCCGCCGTACCTGTCGCGGAAAAGTGTGACTCTTCGCCGAGAAGTGTCACACTTTTCGCGGTCGGGGTCCCAGCCCCGCCTCCCGATAGCACGCGTCGATCAACGTCATCGTCGCCACGGCGTCGTCCGCTCCCATCGGCAGCGGCGAGCCGCTCCTCAACCGGGCGGCGAACGCCTCCAGTTGATAGGTGTACGACGACCGCCGGCCGAGCCGCTCGGTGCGTTCGCCGTCCGTCGTCCGGATGACGACCCGGTCGTCCAGCTGCGGCAGCACGAAGTTCGGCGCGAACGCCTCACCGCGGCTGCCGACGATCCGGCAGCTCATCACCAGTTCGTCGTACGCCATGTGACAGCGGGCCGAGCCCGTGGCGCCGCTGGGGAAGACGAGGTCGGCGTCCAGCCACTCGTCGACGCCGGGCGCGCCCGCGCGTTCACCGGCGCGGGCCTTCACCAACTGCGGGGCGCCGCCCGCCCAGGGGGCCAGCATCCGCTGGGCGTGCAGGCTGTAGCAGCCCAGGTCCATCACGGCGCCGCCGGCCAGGTCCAGGGACCAGCGCGGGTCGGTGTCCGGCGGGGCCGGGATCGCGACGAGCGTCTCGACGTGCCGGAGTTCGCCGAGTTCACCGGAGGCCAGCAGCTCGTGCAGGCGCCGGGTGACCGGGTGGAAGAGGTAGTGGAAGGCCTCCATGAAGACCGTCCCGGCTTTGGCGGCGGCCTCCCTCACCTCGGCCGCCTCCTCCGCGTTGCTCGCCGACGGCTTCTCCGACAGGACGTGCTTGCCCGCCGTGAGCGCGGCGAGGTTCCACGGTCCGTGCAGGCCGTTGGCCAGCGGGTTGTAGACGACCTCCACCTCCGGGTCGGCGATCAGGTCTGCGTAGGAGTCCGTGACCCGTTCGACGCGGTGCGCGGCGGCGTACGCCTCGGCCCGGGACCGGTCGCGCGCGGCCACCGCGACAACGCGGTGGCCGGTCGTCCGGGCGGGACCGATCAGGGAGTTCTCGGTGATCCGAGCCGCTCCCAGTACTCCGATGCGCAGGGGTTCCCGGCCCGGACCGCTCATGCCTCCCGTACCTCCTGGATGGTGACGGGGCGGTGCTCGTGCAGCGACAGGGTGCAGGCGTCGGCGATCCAGCCCGCCTCCAGGGCGTCCGCGACGGTGCACGGCGAGGTGCGGGTGCCGGCCACGACCTCGGTGAACGCGGTGAGTTCGGTGCGGTAGGCGGCCGTGAAGCGGTCCATGAAGAAGTCGTGCGGGGTGCCCGCCGGGAACGTCACGCCCGGTTCGACCGAGCGTAGCGGCAGCTTGTCCTCCAGGCCCACCGCGATGGAGTCCGTGAAGCCGTGGATCTCCATGCGGACGTCGTAACCCCGGGCGTTGTGGCGGGAGTTGGAGACCACCGCGATGGTGCCGTCGTCGAGGGTGAGGATCGCGCCGGTGGTGTCGGCGTCGCCCGCCTCCTTGATGTACTCGGCACCCCGGTTGCCGCCGACCGCGTACACCTCGGTGACCTCGCGGCCCGTCACCCAGCGGATGATGTCGAAGTCGTGGACCGAACAGTCCCGGAAGATGCCCCCGGACGCGGCGATGTACGCGGCGGGCGGCGGCGCCGGGTCCAGCGTGGTGGAGCGCACGGTGTGCAGCTTGCCCAGCTCGCCGGACTGTACGGCGGCGCGCGCGGCGACGAAGCCGGCGTCGAAGCGGCGGTTGTAGCCGATCTGGATCGGCACATCGCTGCCCTCGACGGCCTTGAGGACCTGGACGCCCTCGGCCATCGTCTTGGCGACGGGCTTCTCGCAGAAGACGGGGATGCCCGCCTCCACGGCGGCCAGGATCAGGCCGGGGTGGGCGTCGGTCGCCGCGGCGATGACGACACCGTCGATCCCGGCGGCCAGCACGGCCTCGGGGGAGTCCGCGACCTCGGCGCCGAACCGCTCGGCGGCCTTCTTCGCGGCCTCCGCGAACGGGTCGGCCACGACGAGGGACTCGACGACGTCGAGTCCGGACAGGGTCTCGGCGTGGAAGGCGCCGATGCGGCCGAGGCCGAGGATTCCGATGCGCATGGGGGCTCTTGCTTTCTTGAGGGGTGCGGGTTTGGTGTGGCAGTTTTCTTGCGGCGGGTCACTTGCCGGACGCGGACGGTCAGTCGAGGGCGCCCAGGACGTTCTGGTCCCAGTCGATCACCGAACCGGTGACCACTCCGGACCGGTCGGACAGCAGGAACACCACGAAGTCGGCGATCTCGTCCGGCTGGCCGAGCTTGCCCATCGGCTGACGGGCGGCGGCCTGCTCGCGCCAGTCGTCGCCCGCGCCGTGGAAGGCGCGCTGGGTGGCGTCCTCGCCCTCGGTGTCGGTCCAGCCGATGTTGACGGTGTTGATCCGGATCCGGTCGAAGCGGTGGGCGTGCGCGGCGTTGCGGGTCAGGCCCGCGAGACCGGCCTTGGCCGTGGAGTACGGGGCGAGGTAGGGCGGTCCGCCGTGGGCGCAGTTGGAGCCGATGTTGACGATCGTGCCCGGCGCTTGGCGGGCGGTCATGTCGGCGACCGCCGCCTGCATGGCGAAGAACGGTGCTTTGAGGTTGATCGCCATGTGCTGGTCGAACAGTTCCGGTGTGGTGTCCAGCAGCGAGCCGCGTGACGTCAGCCCCGCCGCGTTGACGAGGCAGTCGACGCGTCCAAAAGCCTCTACGGTCCGTACGACGCTGTCGCGTGCCTGTGCCGGATCGGAGAGGTCGGCCCGCACGAAGCGGGCGCCGGTGTCCGCGGTGAGCTTCTCGCCCACCTCGGCGCGGCGGCCGGTGAAGACGACCGTCGCGCCCTCGCGCACCGCAGCCCGGACGATCGCGGCGCCGACGCCCTGGCTGCCGCCGTTGACGAGGAGGACCTTGTCGTCGAGGAGTCGAAGCCCCATGATCCCCTCAGCTCTCTCGTCGCTCGGCACCGGCCCGCAGTTCCCCGCGGAGTGCCTGCGGGTCCCAGGCCTCACGCACCGCGCGGCGCACGAGGTCGGCCTGCGAAGGCGGGGCAAGACCCTCGACCGGCGGGTCGTTGTCCAGGTTGGTCGGGAACGGATAGCCCTCGGCACTCGCCGCGACGACCGTGTCCAGCCACTCCTCGCCCACGCCCTCGGCCTTGCGCTGGAGCAGGACCGGGAAGACCGCGTTGCTGACGGCCTCGCGGTCCACCGTCTCCATCGCCCGCCCGAACGCGGACGACACCTGGAGCAGGTTGGCCATCCGCCGCACGTCCGCCGTGCGGTTGGTGCCGGCCGCGTGGAACAGCGCCGGGTTGAAGAACGCGGCATCGCCCTTGGCGAGCGGGAGTTGGATGTAGTGCGACTCGAAGTAGGCCTGGAATTCCGGGAGTCGCCACGCCAGATAGCCGGGCTCGTACTTCTGGGAGTGCGGCAGATACATCGTCGGCCCCGACTCGACCGGCATGTCGCAGTGCGCGACCGCCCCTTGGAGCGTGAGCACGGGGGAGAGACGGTGCACGTGCGCCGGATACCCGGCGGCGACCTCGTTCGTCAGGAACCCGAGGTGGTAGTCGCGGTGCACGGTCTGCGCGGCGCCGCCCGGGTGGACCACGTTGATCTGCGAGGTGACCTGGTAGCCGGGGCCGAGCCACGCGACGGACACCAGGGCCAGGACGTCGTTCGCGTAGTAGTCGGCGAACGCCTCCGGGTCGTAGAGCGCGGCCTTCTCCAGGGCGTTCCACACCCGGGCGTTGGCCCCGGGCTTCGCGAAGTGGTCCCCGGCGCCCGCGCCCGAGGCGCGCTGCTCGGCGATCAGGGCCTCGAACACCTCGGTCGCACGGTCCACCACCGACAGGTCCGGGAAGGCGCCCTGGAGGACCACGATGCCGGGCCCCTCGGCGAACGCCCGCACCAGCTCGGCCTGCACCTCGTGGCACTCGCCGGCCGCCACGGACTTGCGGAGCCGGTCACTGTCGTAGACGAGGACGTTCCGCTCGACCGAGGACGCGTACGGGAAGTCGGCCAGGTCGGTCGGCTGCTCGACGAGCGCGCGGAAGGCGTCGAGGTCGCAGTCCTGCTCGGTGAGCCAGGCGCGGGTTTCTGCTGATGTGAAGGACATCGTCGTCCCCTCGGGTCACGGAGCGGTGCTGTCCTGTCATTCTTGTCAGTACAAACCCTTCGAACAACCAGCAGCAAGCCATCAAAAACCCCTCAAGGAGACGACCGGTGGGACACCCCTTCCCGATCCGGGAAATCGCACGTCAGGCGGGTCTCAGCGAGGCCACGGTGGACAGGGTGCTGAACGGCAGGGGCGGTGTGCGCGAGAGCACCGAGCGTGAGGTGCGCCAGGCCATCGCCGATCTCGACCGGCAGCGCACCCAGGTCAGGCTCGTCGGCCGTACGTTCATGATCGACATCGTGATGCAGACGCCGGAGCGCTTCTCCACCGCCGTACGGAACGCGCTGGAGGCCGAGCTGCCCGACCTGCACCCGGCCGTCGTGCGCTCACGTTTCCACTTCCGGGAGACCGCGCCGGTGAAGGAGCTGGTCGGGACCCTGGACAGGATCGTGCGGCGCGGCTCGCAGGGCGTCATCCTCAAGGCGCCGGACGTCCCCGAGATCACCGCCGCCGTCGGACGGCTCGTCGCCGCTGGGATCCCGGTCGTCACCCTGGTCACCGACCTGCCCGCGAGCGCCCGCCTGGCCTACGTCGGCATCGACAACCGGGCGGCGGGCGCGACGGCCGCCTACCTGATGGGCCAGTGGCTCGGCGACCGCCCCGGCAACGTCCTCACCAGCCTGAGCAGCGGTTTCTTCCGCAACGAGGAAGAGCGAGAGATGGGCTTCCGCAGCACCATGCGCGCCCGCTACCCGGAACGCGCGCTCGTCGAGATCACCGAGGGCCACGGCCTGGACGCCACCCAGTACGAGCTCGTCCGGGCCGCCCTGAAGCGCGACCCGGACATCCGCGCGGTCTACTCGATCGGCGGCGGCAACATCGCGACCCTGCGCGCCTTCGCCGACCTGGGCCGCGAGTGCGCCGTGTTCGTCGCGCACGACCTCGACCACGACAACACCCGGCTGCTGCACGAGCAGCACCTGTCGGCCGTCCTCCACCACGACCTGCGCCAGGACGTCCGCGAGGCCTGCCGCATCGTGATGCGCGCCCACGACGCGCTGCCGCCCGCGGGCCCGACCCTGCCGTCCGCGATCCAGGTCGTCACGCCCTACAACTTGCCTACGACACCGCCGCGTTGACCCCGTTCAGAGGTTGAGCCGGCTCACAGGTTGATCGCGTACGCCTTGCGCAGCGTCTCGTGCACCGTCCACGTCGTACGGTCGCCCTCGCGCAGCACGGCCAGGTCCCCGGGACCGACCGTCAGCGTCTCCCCGCCCTCGACCTCGATGGTCGCCGAGCCGCTGATCACGACGAACAGCTCGTCCGCCTCCGTGTCGGTGACCACACCCGGGGTGATCTGCCAGATCCCTCGGATCTGCTTGCCGTCCTCGGACTCCCACACGACCTTCCCGGTGACCTCGGGCGTACCGGAGACGATCTGCGCCGGATCGAGCGGCTCCGGTTCGAGCTCGGCGTCGGGGACACGGACTACGAAACTGTGCGTCATGCCGCGACCCTAGCCGGGGTGGACCGGTCCAGACGTGGACACTGTGTGGGGTATCGGCCCAGGTGGGAGGACACTTCGTCGCGGAGTGGCGGCCCGGGCGGGGCCGGGTGATCGTGGAGGGCATGGCGCAGACCACGGCAGCCGTCCCCGAGCCGCACTCGCACGCAACCCGGGAGAACATCCTCTTCGGAGGCGTCTACGGCGCCGTCCTCGCCTGCTCGATGGTCGCCGCGCTCACCCAGTACGGCCACACCGACCGGGCCAGCCGCCGCTACGACGCCATGTGGCTGCTGGTGACCGCGGCCGCCTCGGCACTCGCCCACGGGTACGCCCACTACATCGCCGAGCGGGCCCCGCACCGCCGGTGGGACGCCCTGCGCACCCTGCGCGACGAGTGGCCCCTGGTCGCCGCCGCGCTGCCGACCGTGCTGCTGCTGGCCGGGGCGGGCTGGGGTTGGTGGCCCGCGAACGGCGTCGAGTACGCGGCGTTCGTCCTCAACATCGCGCTGCTGTTCTGCCTGGGGCTGGTCACGGCCCGCTGGTCGGCGCGGAGTTGGGTGGCCGCCGTGGCCATCGGGGCGGTGGACGCGTTGCTCGGGGTGGTGGTCGTCGTGGCCAACGCCCTGATCAAATAGGCCCGTTCGGCCTGCTCGCGCGACGGCACCCGCCTACAGGACGTCCCGGTACCCGCGCAGTTTGCGGTACAGCGTCGCCCGGCCGATCCCCAACGCGGCAGCAGCCCGCGCCTTGTTGCCGCCGTGCCGGCGCAACGCGGCCAGGATCGCCGTGCGTTCGGCATGCTCCATCGGGCTGAGCCGCCGGGCCGCGGGACCCTCCCGCACGGGATCGGGCAGCTCGGCCCGTCGCACCGGGCCGGTGACCCGCCGGTGTTCCGCCAACGCCCTGACGACATGGGCGAGTTCGGTGACGTTCCCGGGCCAGGGGTGTTCCTCCAGGGCGCGCAACGCGTCCAGGGTCCAGGTGAGCGGCGGCTGTCCCGGCACCGGACGGGGTGCGAGGACCGGCAGCAACTCCCTTACGTCCTCCGGGCGTTCACGCAACGCGGGCACGGTCACCGACCGGGCCGCCAAGGTGTCCAGCAGTCGCTGGAAGCACGGGCCCGGGGGAGTACCGGGCGTGTAGGTGACCAGCAGATGGACGTCCGGGTGCTCGTCGAGCAGGGAGTTGAGCGCGGCGACGTCCGGCTGGGCCAGCCGTTCCGCGTGCCGCAGCAGGAGTGGGCGGCCGTCGGCCAACTCGCTGTACTTCACGCCCAGTTCGGGCGACTCGGCGGCATCGGCGACCAACGGCACGGTCCCGCCGAGCAGTTCACGGGCCAGCGCGGTCTTGCCGCTCCCGCGCTCACCGGTCAGCAGCAGCGGCTCCGGAACCCGGGCCAGCTCCACCGCCCTGGCGACCGCGTGCCGCCAGGGCACCGAACCACCCGCGAGCGCCAGCGCGGGGCGCGGAACGAGACGCGGCACCGGCACCTCGGCGGCGCGCGCTTCCAGGACGGCGACGATCCCGAGGACGCGCCCCTCATGTCGTACGGGAGTGATCTCGGCGGTGCACCCGGCGTCGGCGGGGAGCGTCACGCCGTAGGACTGCTCCTGCGCTGGACGGCATACGGCGTCGTGGGACCGTTCCAACAATGAGCCACCCCCGGCGTCGGTCGGCCGCTCCCGGCTCGGAGCGCCCCCGGCGTCGTGGGACCGTTCCAACACCTGACCGCACCCGGTGTCCTGAGGCGGCCGTGAGTCGTGGGGCGGCCGTGCGCCGGAGGTGCGCTCGCTCGTGCTGGACCGTTCCAGTGCGGCCAGTACCTGAGGTGTCGCGAGGCGGACGGCGGCCTCGCTGACGAGGCGGTTGCGGCCGTCGAGGGCGACGATCGCGCGGGCCGGACCGTGGGCGACCGCCCGGGCGTAGGCGTCGAGGAGCACCCGTTCGGCGGTGCGGGAGCGGGCGAGCAGTTCTGCTTCGATGGCTGTGGCCGTCGCCTCGGCGAGGGCGGACCCGGGATGCGGGCCGCAGCCGGCGCACAGGGCGGACGCGACGGTCACCGTGCCCAGTGCCTGCCCGGAATCCGGGGAGAGCAGGGGCACGCTGACGGCGGACACGTCCTGCCAGACGTCGAGGAAGTGCTCGGGGCCGTGCACCTCGGCCCGGCACCGGGTGCGCAGGGCGAGGGCCGCGCTGTTGTGGCCAACCGCCCGCTCGGACAGATCGCGGCAGCGGTCGTCGCCGGGGACCTCGCCCGTGGTCCACAGCACCCGCAGACGCTCGTCGGTGAGGAGCAGCGCCGAGTGGCCGAGCGCCGGCGCGATGCGTTCCAGGACGGGCCGCGCCGCCTCCAACAGGGCTGATTCGGCGGGGAGTTCGGGTTCTTGGACCGGTCCGTCGAGGTCGTGCCGTACGCCGAAGAAGCGGGCGCGGCGCCAGGCCGCGAGGACCTCGTCCGGGACGTCGTCGGGCAGCGGGCGGCCGCTCAGGAACCGTTCGCGTGCCTGGCGGAGCGGGGCGAGGGCGGGGGAGTGATCCAGGGTGGTCATGACGCCTCTCACCGTATCGGGCCCGTGGCGGCGGTCGCCGAGGGGCTGTAACTGTCTCGTAATGAGACACCCGAGCAGGTCCGGCCCGCATCATGATCGTGAAGAGTCGGTGCCTTTCTCACCTCTGCCTAACCCTGTCTCAGCCTGCCCCACCTCCGTCGCACCCCTGCCTCACCCCTGGAGCGTCCCGCCGTGCACGTTGTCGAGACCGACGTACTGATCGTGGGCAGCGGCCCGGCCGGGGCCTGTGCCGCGCTGGCGCTGAGCACCTACGGCGTGCCGCACATCGTCGTCACGCGCTACTCGCGCCTGACCAGGACGCCCCGCGCGCACATCACCAACCAGCGCACCATGGAGGTCCTGCGCGACCTCGGCGTCGAGGACGAGGTGCTGGCCAAGGCCACGCCGCAGAACCTGATGGGCAACACCACGTTCTGCACCAGCCTCGCCGGCGAGGAGCTGGGCCGGATCCGCTCCTGGGGCAACGAGCCGCTCGTGCAGGCCGCCCACGACCTGGCCAGCCCGACCCGCATGTGCGACATGCCGCAGCACCTGATGGAGCCGGTCCTGATCGACGCGGCGCTCGCGCGCGGCTCCAACGTCCGCTTCAGCACGGTCTACAAGTCCTTCGTCCAGGACGAGGACGGTGTCACGGTCACCGTCGAGGACCGGCTGCGCGGCGACGAGTACCAGATCCGCGCCAAGTACCTCATCGGCGCCGACGGCGGCCGCTCGCAGGTCGCCGAGGACGCCGGGCTGCCGATGGGCGGCCAGATGGGCGTCGCGGGCAGCATCAACATCGTCTTCGACGCGGACCTGTCGAAGTACACCGCCCACCGGCCCTCCACCCTCTACTGGGTGCTCGCCCCCGGCGCCACCGTCGGCGGCATCGGCGCGGGCCTGGTGCGCTGCGTCAAGCCCTGGAACGAGTGGCTGATCGTGTGGGGCTACGACGTGACGGCCGGCGCCCCCGACCTCACCGAGGAGTACGCCCTGTCCGTCGTACGGCAGTTGGTCGGCGACGACGAGATCCCGGTGACCATCAAGTCGTCCTCCGCGTGGACGGTCAACGAGATGTACGCCGAGACCTACGCCAACGGCCGTGTCCTGTGCGCCGGTGACGCCGTGCACCGCCACCCGCCGTCGAACGGGCTCGGCTCCAACACGTCGATCCAGGACGCCTACAACCTGGCGTGGAAGCTGAAGCTGGTCCTCGACGGCACCGCCACGTCGAAGCTCCTCGACAGCTACGACGCCGAACGCGCCCCGGTCGGCAAGCAGATCGTCACCCGTGCCAACAAGTCCATCGGCGAGACCGCCCCGATCTTCGAGGCGCTGGACGGCCTTTCCCCGCAGACGCCCGAGCAGCTGTGGGCCAACATCGAGGCCCGCAAGGACGCCACGGCGGCCGCGGCCAAGCAGCGGGCCGCGCTGCGCGAGGCGATCGCCTTCAAGGTGTACGAGTTCAACGCGCACGGCGTCGACCTCAACCAGCGCTATTCCGCGGAGAGTTCGACCGCGGTAGTCCCGGACGGCACGCCCGACCCCGGCTTCGAACGCGACCGCGAGCTGTACCACCAGCCCAGCTCCCGCCCCGGCGCCAAGCTCCCGCACGCCTGGATCACCGCCGGCTCCCGCACCGTCTCGACCCTCGACACGGTCGGCAAGGGCCGCTTCACCCTCCTCACCGGCATCGGCGGCGAGGCCTGGGTGCGCGCGGCGCGGGCGCAGCCCCTGGACATCGCCACGGTCGTGATCGGCCCCGGCCAGGAGTACGACGACCCGTACGGCGACTGGGCCCGCCTCAGCGAGGTGTCCGACGGGGGCGCCCTCCTCGTCCGCCCCGACGGCTATGTCGCTTTCCGCCACGCCGACGCGGCCGAGAACGCCGGACAGTTGCTCACGGACGTGTTGCGACGCATCCTCGGGCACGGCTGACATTTCACACAGAGGCAGTTCGCACAGGGTAGGGAGCCGCAATGACCACTGACGTCACCGTCACGGACGAGGCCGTCGCCAGTCTGGAGGGGACGGCCGATCCCCGCCTGCGTGAACTGCTGACCGGCCTGATCCGGCACCTCCACGCGTTCGCGCGGGAGACCCGCCTCACCCAGGCGGAGTGGGAGCGGGCGATCGGCTTCCTGACGGAGACCGGGAAGATGTGCACGGACACCCGGCAGGAGTTCATCCTCCTGTCGGACGTGCTCGGTATGTCGATGCTGGTGGAGACCATCAACGGTGACCGGGCCGCCGGTTCCACCGAGTCGACGGTCCTCGGCCCCTTCCACATGACCGAGTCGCCGGTCCGTGAACTCGGCGCGAACATCGACCTGGTGGGCGGCGGCGAGCCCTGCGTGGTCAGCGGCCGGATCGTCTCCGGCGACGGCACCCCGCTCCCCGGCGCCCTCCTCGACGTGTGGCAGGCCGACGGCAACGGCTTCTACGACGTGCAGCAGCCGGACGTCCAACCCCCGGGCAACGGACGGGGGTTGTTCACCACGGACGCCGAAGGCCGCTTCTGGTTCCGCACCTGCGTTCCGAGCCCGTACCCCATCCCCACGGACGGCCCGGTCGGCGAACTCCTCAAGGCCACCGGCCGCCACCCCTACCGCCCCGCCCACATCCACTTCATCGCCTCGGCCGAGGGCCACTCCCCGGTCACCACCCACATCTTCGTGGCGGGCAGCGACTACTTGGACTCCGACGCCGTCTTCGCCGTCAAACAGAGCCTCGTCGAGGACTTCACCCCGACCGACGACCCGTCCCTGGCAAGGGAGTTCGGCATCGGGAACCCCTTCCGCCAGGCCCGCTTCGACCTCGTCCTGGACCGCGCGTGAAGGATTTCCTGGACTTCGCCTACGACGCCCAGCCCATGCGCGTCGTGTTCCGCCCCGGCGCCGCGCTCACCGCGACCGCCGGAGAGGCCGAACGGCTCGGTCTGCGGCGGGTGTTGGTGCTCTCGGGCGCCCGGGGTGCCGAGACCGCGCGGGCGGTCGCCGACTCGCTGGGGGAGGTGTGCGCCGGGGTGCACGCCGAGGCGAAGATGCACGTCCCGGTCGAAGTCGCCGACCGGGCGGTCGAGTTGGCGCGCACGCTGGGTGCCGACGGCTGCGTCGCGGTCGGCGGCGGCTCGGCGGTCGGCCTCGGCAAGGCGATCGCCCTGCGCACCGGCCTCCCGCTGATCGCCGTGCCCTCCACCTACGCCGGCTCCGAGATGACCCCGGTCTGGGGCCTCACCGAGAACGGCGCCAAACGCACCGGCCGCGACCCCGCCGTCCTGCCCCGCAGCGTCGTCTACGACCCCGAACTCACCCTGGAACTCCCCGTACCGCTCACGGTGACCAGCGGCATCAACGCGATCGCGCACGCCGTGGAAGCCCTGTACGCCCCGGACACCTCGCCCCTGATCGCCCTCATGGCGGAGGAGGGCGTAGGGGCACTGGCGGGCGCACTGCCCCAACTGGCCGCCGAACCGCGGTCGTTGGCGGCTCGGGGCGGTGCCCTGTACGGGGCGTGGCTGTGCGGCTCCTGCCTCGGGGCCACGACCATGGGCCTGCACCACAAGCTGTGCCATGTCCTCGGCGGCACCTTCGGCCTTCCGCACGCGGAGACGCACACGGTGGTGCTGCCGTACGCGCTGGCGTACAACGCGCCCGCCGCACCGCTGACGGCCTCCGTCGTGGCCCGCGCGCTGGACGCCGACGACGCGCCGCGCGCCCTGTGGGACCTGGCGAGGCGGCTCGACGCACCGCGCTCGCTCGCCGAACTCGGCATGAAGGAGGGCGACTTGGCGACGGCGGCCGCACAGGCGGTGAGCCAGGCGTACGCCAACCCCCGGCCCGTCACCGAGGACGGGGTGCTCGCGCTGCTGCGCGCCGCGTACGAGGGAACACCCCCCGTGTAAACGGCGGTTCGGCAGTCCGCGCGGTCAGTGGTTCGTGCGGACGCCGTCCAGCGCGATCGCCAGGACGCGGTCGCGCTGGGTGTCGTCCACGAACTTCGTCCCGGCAACCCCGGCCACCAGGCGCAGCAGATCACCGAAGTCCATGTCCGTGCGGGCCGCGCCCGCCTTCTGCGCGCGCTCGAACAGCGGACCGCCCGCCGAGAACATCGACTCGCGGCAGGTCCCGAAGATCTCCGAGTCGTTGTCCAGCGCCTCGCGCACCGCCTGCTTGGTCACCATGTAGCCCGCGAAACGGTTCAGCCACGAGGCCAGCGCCTCCCACGGCTCCTGGTCGGCGACGGACAGGGCGACCTGGCACAGCGCGTTCACCTCGTCCGCGTAGACGCTCTCGAAGAGGGCCCGGCGGGTCGGGAAGTTGCGGTAGAGAGTGCCGATGCCGACACCCGCACGGCGCGCGATGTCCTCCAGTGACGCCTCCGAACCGTGCTCCGCGAAGGCCTCGCGGGCGGCGGCCAGCAGGGCGTCGTAGTTGCGGGCGGCGTCCTTGCGGTGTGGTCTCTGGGCCGCGACGATCTCGCTGACGGGGAACGGTGGGGCCGTCACGGGTGCCTCCCAGGGGCGGGCTCGGTTGAACCGGAGGTGTGCCTCCGTTATGGTGGAGGGGTACCTCCACTTTAGCAGTGTGGGCGCGTTCCCCCGCAGAGCCATGCGCGGGCGCACCCCCGTTCGCTTGTTCCGGAGAGGCTCTCGATGCCCCGCAAGTCCTCCCGCCTCACCTTCGCGGTCCTCGCGACCGGTGCGGGCGTGTTCTCCATGCTGCAGTCGCTGATCGCGCCGGCCCTGCCGACCGTCCAGCACGCGCTGCACACCTCCCAGTCCACCGCGACCTGGGTGATGACGGCCTATCTGCTGTCCGCCTCGGTCTTCACCCCGATACTCGGCCGCGTCGGCGACCTGGTCGGCAAGAAACGCACCCTCGTCGCCGTCCTCCTGGCGGTGCTGGCCGGCTGTCTGGTCGCCGCGCTCGCCCCCAACATCGGCGTCCTGATCATCGCCCGGGTCGTCCAGGGCGTCGGCGGCGCGCTGTTCCCGCTGTCCTTCGGCATCATCCGGGACGAGTTCGACGCGTCCCAGGTCCCGGGCAGCATCAGCAACTTGTCCGCTGTGATCGCCGCGGGCGGTGGCGTCGGCATGGTGGCCGCCGGTCCCATCGTGACCGCGCTCGACTACCGCTGGCTGTTCTGGTTCCCCGTCGCCATCGTCGCCGTCACCACCCTCATCGCCGTGCGCTACGTCCCCGAGTCGCCCAGCCGGGCCGTCGGACGCGTCAACTGGCTGGGTGCCGTGGTCCTTTCGGGCTGGCTGGTCGCCCTGCTGCTGCCGCTGAGCCAGGCGAGCAGCTGGGGCTGGGGCTCCGTGCGGGTCGTCGGCCTGTTCGCCGCGGCCGTCGTCCTCTTCGCGGCCTGGCTGTTCTCGGAGGCCCGCTCCCGCAGTCCGCTCATCGACCTGAAGGTGATGCGCCTGCCGTCCGTGTGGACCACCAACACCGCCGCGCTGCTGTTCGGCGCGGGCATGTACGCGATCTGGTCCTTCCTGCCCGGCTTCGTCCAGACCCCGTCGTCCGCCGGCTACGGCTTCGGCGCCAGCGTGACCGCGTCCGGACTCCTCATGCTGCCGATGCTGATCGCGATGTTCGTCTCGGGCGTGCTCAGCGGCCGTCTGGAACCGATCGTCGGAGCCAAGACCCTGCTCACCACCGGTGCCGCCCTCGGCGCGGTCGCCTGCGCGATCCTCGCTCTCTGGCACGACCAGCAGTGGCAGATCGCCCTCGTGGCAGGCATCTTCGGCCTCGGCATCGGACTCGCCTTCGCCTCCATGGCCAACCTCATCGTCGGCAGCGTCCCGCCCGAGCAGACCGGCGCCGCGACCGGCATGAACGCCAACATCCGCACCATCGGCGGCTCGATCGGCGCCGCGGTCACCAGCGTCCTGGTCACCGGCCACCTGCAGGCCTCGGGCCTGCCCTACGACTCCGGGTACACCCACGGGTTCACGCTGCTGGCGGTGCTGCTCCTCGGCGCCGCGCTGGCCGCGCTCCTGGTGCCGCGACGGTCCGGCCGTAGCGGAGGAAGGACCGTCAGCGCCTCCGAGTCTGCGCTCCTGAAGGCGGAGGAGGAAGCGTCGGTGATGGCTCCCGGCGCCCTGAACTGACCCGGCCGGTGTGCCAGCATGAACCGATGATCGAAGAGAGCGCGCGGCGCTTCCGTGCCGAACTCCTGGACGTCCACCGGCTCCGGTTCGTCGAGACCGCCGCTCCTCGGCTCACGCCCGAGGAGCGGCTGGCCATGAACGAGGTGTGGGACGCGAAGGTACGGGACAACCCGAGCTACTTCGACGGGCCGGTCCTGGTGTGCGCGGGCACCCGGCGGGAGGGGCCGGACGAGCTGACCGTCTCCTGGGTCCGGACGACGTACCGGCACTTCGCCCTGCGGCGCGTCCCGTTCTCGACCTCGTGGCTGCCGTCGTTCTTCGTCTCCGTCCTCCAACCGGCCGACGACGGACGCCTGTTGGTGGGCCGGATGTCGAACTCCACGGCGGCGCCGGGCCGTTGGCAACTGCCGGGAGGCTCGCTCGAACCCCCCGAGGGCGACGAGCCGCTCGACATGGCGGCCCTGCACCGGCACGCCGCACGGGAGTTGAGCGAGGAGGCCGGCATCGACGCCTCGCCCGACGACCTCACCTTCTGGAACGTCATCCGCGCCGGAAACGGCGGCATCGGTGTTCTGTTCCGCGCACCGTCCCTCCCGGCGGAGCGGCTGTACGAGCGGTTCGAGGCGGTGGTGGCGGCGGAGCGGGCGCAGGGCCGCGACCCGGAACTGGACCGCATCGCCCTGATCCACTCGACCGCCCAACTCCCGCTCCTGGCGGGCCCGCACGCGGACTACCTGGAGCCGATCGTCCGCCGTTACGAGGCATCGGCGGCGGAACGGGCGTAACGGGTGTCTCGATATGAGACACCCGTTTCACCGCCGGAGCGCCAAGGATCGGGAGCGTGTCGTCTGGCGCCGTATGCCTGTACGACTGCTGTGAAGAAAGGTGATCACCATGGCCCTCGCACTGCTCCGGCGCTGGCGGCCCCAAGGCGCCTCCGCCACGGCGGCGGGCCTCTCGCTCCCCCTTCCGCCCGGCGCGGGCGGCTTCGGCCGTGAGATCGTCGACCCGATGGGCGTGCCCATGGCCTCCGCCGACGTGACGGTGACGGCTCTCGACTCGCACCGCGTCACGGCCTCCGGTACGACCGACCCGTACGGCTTCTTCCTCGCGGCCCTGCCGCCCGGCCGCTACAGCCTCCTCGTCTCGGCCCAGGGACTCCAGCCGCACCAGGAGGCGGTCGAGATCGTCGCCGGAACCGCCGGGCCCACGGAACGGGTCTGGCTCCAGCCCGGCCGTGCCCAGGAACTCCCGCCGCCCGGCACCTGGCTCTTCGACCCGCCGCACACCGCGATCCGCTTCATCGCCAAGCACGTCGGCATGGCCCATGTGCACGGCCGGTTCGAGCGGTTCCAGGGCGGTATCCAGATCGCCCGGGAGATGACCGACTCCCAGGTCCACGTCCGCATCGACGCGTCCAGCATCACCACCGGCAACACCACGCGGGACAACCACCTGCGCTCCGGCGACTTCCTCGACGTGGAGCGCTACCCGTACATCGACTTCGCCAGCACCCGGTTCGCCTACCGCGGCGGCAGCAAATGGACGCTGCAGGGTTCGCTGACGATGCACGGCGTGAGCCGCTCGGTGAACCTGGACACCACCTACCTGGGCACGGTCAACGGCGGCTACGCCGAGGAACTCCGCTGTGCCGCCCTGGCCACGGCCGAGCTGCACCGCGAGGACTACACCCTGAACTGGCGCAGCATGCTGGCCCGGGGCATCGCCGTCGTAGGCCCCACCGTCCAGCTGGAGTTGGACATCCAGGCGATGTACCGCACCCACGACACCCCGACGCCGCCGAAGTGACCTGTCACATGCGGTAGGGTTTTACCTGCGTGTTCACCCGGCCGACCGGGTGTGGCGCGAGCGGGACGTGGCGCAGCTTGGTAGCGCACTTGACTGGGGGTCAAGGGGTCGCAGGTTCAAATCCTGTCGTCCCGACTCTATGGAGTCGTGGGTGAGGGGCGGTTCCGGAGGAATCCGGGACCGCCCCTTCATCATTCTTGGAGACCGCTGGGGAACAGCGGTCCATGACCGGTAAATCCCCAATGCCGTTTCACGCAGACGAGTTCTCCGCCGAGCGGACACCTATGGCGGGCTGCGTGCGGCGGTCGTCCGCCCGGACCGCGGCGGGATCGACGCGAAGGCCGGCGACCGGCCACCGGATCCGCCACGGCGTTCGCGCGTGGCGATCTGATCGGCCTCGCGGCACGACCGCGCGCATACCCTGCCTCCGAGGTGGGGTCGGACGGCTCGCGAGGAGTGCGCCACACAGGCATGCGGGTTGGCCGATTGGGCACCCGTCACGGCCGGGGCCGGTTTGCGTGGGCTTCGGCGGCGTGCTGGTCGGCGCGCACGATCTCGGGGTCGACGGCGACGACCCGGTCGAGGCCGTCCTCGGCGTCTGCCTGCGCGAACGGAGCGGTGAGGTCCTGTTCCCGGGTGTCGTCGATCAGTGCCGGGACGCCTCGGGTCGCCGGTGCCGTCGGCTCGGAGAACTCCCGCCGTCCCAGAGCGCACCGCACGTTTTCCGTCACCAAGGCACCCGTAGGCGGTCGCCGATCTGTGGACCCGCCTGCAAATCTTGAGCACAAAGTCCACACAGACCTCTCTCCAGGCGGCCCCAGATGGTCTAGATTGACCGTGCTTTCGCATGGTTGGGACACCAGGCGACAAAAGATGATCTATAAGTCTTGCGTTGTGGACGGCCAGTAGCCGCGTCTCTCGCGCCGGACGTGGGGGTGATCAATTCTTGGAGCTCAAGCGGGACTTGGTGCGCGGGGAGCACCCGAAGTCCCGACAGGTTTCCGGATACGTCGAGAGCCTGGCAGGACCTGAGAGTCCACTGCTGCCAGGGTTGTGCACATAGCTCTGGGACAGCCGGGACGCCATACGCCGGGGGCGGTGGCCTTCTGAGGGGGAACAGCGCGGTGGGGGCCTCCCGAGGGGAGGCACAGTGCGGGGGGCGGGGACCCTCCGCAGGGGGCGAAACAGTGTGAGGCAGCGACGCCGAAACACTGGGGACCTTGGGGGGTTCTGTGCGGCAGGGGGGAATACTCGGCCCTTTTCCGTCGGCGCGCGAGCGTCTGGCGAACGGGGCGATCAGCCAGCCCGCGACCGATTGGGAACAGCGGTACCGCCGTACCGTGATCATCAGCGACACCGTGGCCACCGCCTTCGTGGTGGCGTCGATCGGCGACTTCTTCGGAGCCCGGGACGCGGCCAACTGGCATGAGAAGTGGGGGATTCTCGCCTTCGGCACCCAGCTGCTGGTGCTGGGGGCGCTCGCGGTGAGCCGGTCGTGGGCTCCGGCCGTGCTCGGCCAGGGTGCCGAGGAATTCCGTCGGCTCGGACGCTCGCTGTTCACGGCGACCGTCGTGCTGGCGCTCGGCGGGATCGCCCTGACCTCGCGCAACATCAAGCTCTGGATCTTCGTCGCGATCCCGGCGATCGCGCTCGTCACGATGACCGAGCGGTATGTGCTCCGTCTCTGGCTGCACAAACAGCGCAACGAAGGACGCTGCCTGAGACCGGTGCTCGCCGCCGGGAGCCCGGCAACCGTGCGCGACCTGATCAACCGCACCCGCAAATTCCCGCACCTCGGCTGGCGGGTGGAGGCCGTGTGCACGACGGACGGCCGTGGGATCGACGGCGAGCAAGGCGGGCTCGACGGTGACCAGTTGGACGGAGTGCCGGTCATCGGCCTGCTGGAGGACGTCGCCAAGCACGTCCGCCACGACGGCTACCGCGTCGTCGCGGTCACACCCGACCCGCACTGGTCACCGGACCGACTGCAACGGCTCGCCTGGAACCTCGAAGGCAGCGACGCCGAGATGATCGTGGCCCCCGTGCTGATGGAGGTGGCCGGCCCACGGCTGCACGTCGACGCGGTGCTCGGGATACCGCTGCTACGGGTCAGCATGCCGACCTTCACCGGCGGCCGCCGGGCGATCAAGGGGGTCGTCGACCGGCTGGGCGCCGCGATCCTGCTGCTCGTGTTCGCGCCGTTGATGATCCTCGTCGCGCTGTTCGTGCTGATGGACAGCCGGGGCGGGGTGTTCTACCGCCAGCGCCGGGTCGGCAAGGACGGCCACGAGTTCACCATGCTCAAGTTCCGCAGCATGGTCGCCGACGCACACCGGGCACGCGCGGAGCTGGCCGACCGCAACGAGGGCGCGGGCCTGCTGTTCAAGCTCCGCCGGGATCCACGGGTGACCCGGGTGGGAGCGGTGCTGCGCCGGTACTCGCTCGACGAGCTCCCACAGCTCTTCAACGTGCTCACCGGATCGATGTCACTCGTCGGACCGCGGCCTCCGCTACCGGAGGAGTCCGCCGCGTACGGCCCGGACATCCGAAGACGGCTGCTGGTCAAGCCCGGGCTCACCGGCCTGTGGCAGATCAGCGGGCGCAGCGATCTGTCGTGGGAGGAGGCGGTCCGCCTCGACCTGCGGTACGTGGAGGACTGGTCCCTCGCCCTGGACACGGTGATCTTGTGGAAGACGCTGCGTGCGGTGCTCTACGGGCAAGGGGCCTACTGATGCGCGGGGGTCGTCCGACCGACGCGCGGACCGCAGGCCGCAAGGGCCTGACTGGGGGGAGAGACGGGGCATGAGAGTCAGCGTTTTCGGGCTCGGCTACGTGGGCTGTGTGTCGGCCGCGTGCCTGGCCAGCATGGGGCACGAGGTCATCGGGGTGGACGTGAACCAGGTGAAGGTCGACCTGGTCAACGACGGCAAGGCCCCGGTCGTCGAGGAGCGGATCGGCGAGCTCATCGCCGAGGTCGTGCGGACCGGAGCGCTCCGCGCCACCGGTGACGTCCGCGAGGCGATCATGAACAGCGAGATATCGCTGGTCTGCGTGGGCACCCCGTCGGAGCCCAACGGCAGCCTGTGCACCACGTATTTGGAGCGGGTCACCGAACAGATCGGCGCCGCGCTCGCCGAGCGGGGCGGGCGGCAGACCGTCGTGTTCCGCAGCACCATGCTCCCGGGCACCTGCCTGAACCTGCTGGTGCCGATCCTGGAGAAGAACGTCGGCGGCACGGCCGGGGTGGACTTCGGAGTCGCGGTCAACCCGGAGTTCCTGCGCGAGGGCACCAGCGTGCAGGACTTCTTCGACCCGCCGAAGACCGTCATCGGCGAGCTCGACCCGGCCAGCGGCGACGCGGTGGCGGCGCTCTACGACGGCCTGTCCGGCGAGGTGTTCCGGGTGCCGGTCCCGACCGCCGAGGCGATCAAGTACGCGGACAACGCGTTCCACGGCCTCAAGATCGGCTTCGCCAACGAGCTGGGCTCGGTGTGCCAGGCGCTCGGGGTGGACTCGCACCAGGTGATGGACGTGTTCCTTGCCGACCGCAAGCTGAACATCAGCCCCGCCTACCTGCGGCCCGGCTTCGCCTTCGGCGGTTCCTGCCTGCCCAAGGACCTGCGCAGCCTGGTCCACGCGGCGCAGCGGGCCGACGTCTCCGTACCCATCCTCTCCCACGTGCTGGCCTCCAACTCCGACCATCTGCAGCGCGCGGTGGACCTGGTCGAGCGCACCGGCAAGCGCCGGGTGGGCCTGTTCGGACTGTCCTTCAAACCCGGCACCGACGACCTCCGGGAGAGCCCGCTCGTCGAGCTGGCGGAAAGGCTCTTCGGCAAGGGCTACGACCTCAAGATCTACGACGCCAACGTGAGCCTCTCCCGGCTGCTCGGCGCGAACCGCGAGTACATCGAGAGCCGGCTGCCGCATCTCGCGCAACTGCTCGCCGACTCCGTCGACGAGGTGCTGGAGCACGCCGAGGTGTGCCTGGTGGGGACCAAAGATCCGGCCGTGCTGGCGGCGCTGCCCCATGCGGGCGGACCGATGATCGTCGATCTCATCCATCTTCCCGACGCCGACGCGCGCCGGAACGAACCGGGGTACATGGGCCTTGCCTGGTAACGCAATCAGCCGCGACGGCTCGAACCGACGCGCGCTGATCCTGGTGGAGAACCTGTCGGTGCCGTTCGACCGGCGGGTGTGGCAGGAGTGCACCACGCTGCGCGACGCGGGCTGGGAGGTGCACGTCATCTGCCCCCAAGGCGAGAAGCGGGACACGGAACCGGAGGCGGTGATCGACGGGGTGCGGATCCACCGCTACCCGTTGCGCGCGGCCACCGGAGGACCGGCCGGCTACCTGCGGGAGTACGGATCGGCGCTGTGGCACACGGTCCGGCTGGCCCGCAAGGTCGGCCCGGTCGACGTGGTCCACGCCTGCAACCCGCCCGACCTGCTGTTCCTGCCGGCGCTGTGGCTGAAGCGGCGTGGCGCGCGGTTCGTCTTCGACCAGCACGACCTGGTGCCCGAGCTGTACCTCTCCCGGTTCGACCGCGGCGAGGACCTGCTCTACCGCGCCGTGTGCGCGCTGGAGCGGCGGACCTACCGGGCCGCGGACATCGTGCTCGCCACGAACGAGAGCTACAAGGACGTCGCGCTGCGCCGCGGCGGCAAGCGGCCGGAGGACGTCTTCGTGGTGCGCAGCGCGCCCGCGACCGACCGGTTCCAACCGGTGCCGCCGGAGCCCGAGTTGAAGCGCGGCAAGCCCCATCTGCTGTGCTACCTCGGCGTCATGGGCCCCCAGGACGGCGTCGACTACGCCCTGCGGGCCCTGGCGAAACTGCGCGACGAACTCGGGCGGACCGACTGGCACGCGGTCTTCGTCGGCGCCGGCGACGCCTTCGACGCGATGGTGGAACTGTCCCGGCGGCTCGGTCTCGCCGAGCAGGTGCAGTTCACCGGGCGCATCCCGGACGCCGACCTGGTGCGCTACCTGTGCACCGCGGACGTGTGTCTTTCCCCCGACCCGTGCAATCCGCTCAACGACGTGTCGACCATGAACAAGGTCCTGGAGTACATGGCGATGGGACGGCCGATCGTCTCGTTCGACCTCCGGGAGGCGCGCGTCTCCGCCGGTGACGCCGCCGTCTACGCGCCCGAGGACGACGAGGCCCAGTTCGCCAAGCTCATCGCGCTGCTCCTCGACGATCCGCAGAAGCGGGCCCGGATGGGCACGATCGGCCAGGAGCGGATCAGCGGGCCGCTGTCCTGGGAGAACTCGCAAGCGTCACTGCTCGCCGCCTATGCCGCCGCCTGCCGGGACCAAGCCCCGGTGTCCGCGGGTGGGCCGGTCCGTACGGGGAAGAGGCCGCACCATTGAATGAGGACACGATCCGTCTGGTCACGATCGGACGGATTCTCCGTCGGCGGTGGCGGCTCCTCGCCGCCCTCGCCGTAGCGGGCGCGCTCTTCGGCTACGGCACCTCGGTGCTGCTGTTGCCGCCGCGGTACACGGCGGCGGCATCCGTCCTGCTGCCGGGCCAGTGGGACGAGCGCGAACTGCTGACCCAGGTGGACATCGCGACCAGTTCCGAGGTGGCCGACCGCGCGGCCGCCACGCTCGGCTGGAAGGGCGTCAGCGGCGCCGACCTGCAGGACCAGGTCAGCGCCAAGGCCGACGACGGGAACATCATCAAGATCTCCGGCACGGCCGACACCCCGGAGCGCGCGCAGCGGCTCTCCGACCAGATGGCCCAGCAGTTCGTCACCTTCGCCGTGCGCGTCGCGGGCGGCAGCATCGACCCCGCGGCGGCCACGGAGACGGAGGCGCTGCGGAAGCAGGTGGCGGACACCAACCGCCGCATCACCGACCTGGCCGCTGCGGCCGATCCGGGGCAGACCGTGGAGAGCGTGCAGGCCCGCACCGAGCTGGAAGGGCTGCGCACCGCGCTGCAGGATGCCATGAAGAAGCTCGAAGAGGCCGCCCCGTCGGCAACCGGCAAGGCCAACATGGTCGTCATGGGGCCGGCGCCCCGGCCGACCGGCGCGGCGGCGCCGACGAGAACGCAACTGACCGTCGGCGGGGCGCTGTTGTTCCTCCTGCTCGCGGTCATCGGCCATCTCGCCGCGGCACGGGTGAGCCGCCGGCCGCGCACCGAGGCGGAGATCGCCGCGGCGCTGGGCGCGCCGCTCCTCGGCACCGTCGACGTGCCCGGTGAACGGAGCGGGCACGAGCCGGAGAGCCGTGGCCCGAGATCCCGGATCCGCCGGCTGCTCGGCATCGACACCCGGTGGGACGTACCGATCCCGCAGAGGTCCGGCGACGAGGCCGACAGGCGGATCCGCTACCGGCGGGTGTCCGCTCGCGTGAGGGACCAACTGCCCGCCCCCCGGCGGCTGCTGGTCGTCGTACCGGAAGGCGACGAGGTCGCCCGCCGGGCCGCGGGGCAGCTCGTCGCCGAGGCCACGGGCGATCCGCTGCTGCGGGTGGTGGAGGTGACGGTGGAGCGGCCGGTCGTGCCGGACCGCGACCGTGACACGGAGTCCGGTGCCCTGGTCGTCCTCGGCGCGGGCAGCCGGACCGCGGAGGAACTCGCGGACATCGCCGAGGCGTGCGCGGACGGCGGTCACGAGGTCGTCGGCGTCGTCGTCGCCGGCACGGTACGCACCACCCGTCCGGCGCGGACCACCGGCCGTCCGGCGGACGAGGCCACGTTGACGTTCGCGGTGCACGGCCACACGACGGGAGGTTCGGCGTGATGACGAGCACGACTTCGGAGTCCTCGGCGACCACTCCGCTCCTCGACGTGCAGGCGCTGGTGGTCGCGGTCCGCAGACGCCGCCGGCTCTGGTCCGCGATGGCCCTGCTCGGACTGCTGATCGGCGCGGCCGTGGCGGTCCTGCTGCCGCCGGCACCGGCCGCGGTGACCAAGGTGCTGGTCGCGCACCAGGAGGACCAGCCGAACGACACCGGAACGCTGATCCGCACCGACGCCCAGCTGCTGGCGACCTCACGGATCGCCGGCCAGGCCCTGAAGATCCTCAAGTCCCCGGAAAAACCGGAGGACTTCATGAAGGACTACCGGGGCACCGGACTCACCAACAACGTCCTCGAGATCGATGTGACCGGCAAGACCGACGCGGAAGCGGTGGCCCGGGCCAAGGCACTGGCCGAGGCGTTCGTCGCGGACCACGCCCAGCGCATCCAGGCCATCGCCGACGCCAACGCCCAGGGCCTGCTCGACCAGCGTGCCCGGATACAGGCGGAGCTCGCCGACGTAAACAAGACGATCGCCGGCCGGACGCCCGACACCGACCCGAAGGACTCGGCGAACCTCGAATCGCTCTTCGCCCGGCGGGCCGAACTCACCTCACAGATCTCCGACTTCGGCCAGCGTGCCGAGGAGGCACGCGTCGGCGCTCCCCAGCTCGTCGCCGGCACGCAGATCGTGGACGCACCGCGCGCGGTACGGCACTCCCTGCCCAAGGCCGCCGTCACCAACGCCGTGATCGGACTCGTCCTCGGGCTCTTCCTCGGGCTCGCGCTGGCCGCGGTGGGCGTGGTGGTGGCGGACCGCCCCGTGCTGCGCCGGGACATCGCGGCGAACCTCGGCGCCTCGGTCATCGCCGAACTGCCCCGCCGTTCCGGCAGGCTGTGGCAGCGGCGGCGGACCCGGGTGGCACGCGAACGGCTCACCACGACACTGGCCCGCACCGCGCGCGGCTCGGCGGAGCCGCTGTCGCTGCTGGAACTCGGCTGCGCGCGCAGCACGGCCGTGATCGCCCTCGGTCTCGCCCGGGCGTTGGGGGAGGACGGGCCAGTGACCGTCGTCGACGGTCTCCCCGGCACGCAGCTCTCGGGCCGCCGCCCGAAACCGGGAGACCCCACCGTGGTCGGCGCCGAAGGTGCCGCGGCCATGTCGCCTCAGGAGCTGCGGATCGGCGTCGGCTCGGTGGCACCCGGCACGGCGTGGACCGACCTCCAGCACCTCGGCTCCCGGACCGTGCTCGTCGTGCGTGCCGGGCACGGCAGCGCCGCATGGCTGCACACCGTGGCGCGGCAGCTCGCGGACCAGCGCATCCCGGTGATCGGTGTGGTGCTGATCGACCCCGATCCGCGCGACCGGACCGACGGCACGCTGTGGGACGGGCTGGCCAACGCGCTGCGCGGCCGGAGCGAGCGGCCGACCTGGCAGAACACGACAGGCCGACGGCTCACGGAACGGCAGCCGATGCGGGCCGCACGGGTCCCGGACAACGACCAGGAGGTGCGGTAGACGTGTGTGGCATCGCAGGCACGTACCGATGGCCGGACGGAAAGGCCGTCACCGACCGGCTCACCGACGTCCTCGCCCACCGCGGCCCGGACGGCTCGGGCCGCTACGGCCACCCCCTGGGTGACGGCGAAGTGCAGCTCGGGCACCGCAGGTTGTCCATCATCGACCTGTCCGAGACCGGCGCCCAGCCGATGGTCTCGGACGGCCTCGTCCTGACGTACAACGGCGAGCTGTACAACGCGCCCGAACTCCGTGCCGAGCTGGCGGCCAGCGGGGTGCGCTTCCGCGGCACATCCGACACCGAGGTACTCCTGGAGGCCTGGCGGCGCTGGGGCACGGACTGCCTGCCCCGGCTGCGCGGCATGTTCGCGTTCGGCATCTTCGACGAGCGGACCGGTGAACTGGTGCTGGCCCGCGACCAGTTGGGCATCAAGCCGCTGTTCCTGCTCCGGCGCGGCCAGGGCCTGATGTTCGCCTCCGAGCTCAAGGCGCTCGCCGCCGCGACCGGCGGGACGCTGGAGGTGGACCACGCGGCCCTTGTGGCCTCGCTGCTGTACTACTGGGTGCCGGACTCGCGCTGCGCGTTCCGCGAGGCGGAGAAGCTGCCGCCGGGGAGCTGGCTGCGGTGCCGGGCCGACGGCCGGGTGGAGCGTGGCAGCTTCTGGAACCTGAAGGACGTCGCCGCCGAGGGCCGGGAGCGGGCCCAGGCCGGCGAGCGGCCGGACCTCGACGCCGTCGTCGAGGAGTCGACCCGGCGCCACCTGCTCTCCGACGTACCCGTGGCGACCTTCCTCTCCGGCGGCCTCGACTCCAGCTATCTGACCGCGCTGGCGGCCCGCCACCAACCCGGGATCTCCGCCTACACGATCGGCTTCCGCGCCGAGGACGCCAAGTTCGAGGCGATGCCCGACGACCTGCGCTACGCCCGGCAGGTGGCCGAGCAGTTCGGCGTCGACCTGCACGAGATCGAGATCGCCCCGAACGTGCTCGACCTGCTGCCGCAGATGACGTACAGCCTGGACGAGCCGATCGGCGACCCCGCCGCCATCAACACGTACCTGATCTGCATGGCCGCCAGGGAGGCAGGGGTCAAGGTGATGCTCTCGGGGATGGGTGCCGACGAGCTGTTCGCGGGATACCGCAAACACCTGGCCAACCTGCTCGCGCTGCGCTACCAGCGCGTCCCCCGGCCCCTGCGGCGCGGGGTGTCCGGGGTCGTGGACCGGCTGCCGGTCGCCACGGCCCGCCGGGGGTACCGGTCGGTGCGTTTCGCGAAGCGGTTCCTCTCCTTCGCCGATCTTCCCGAGGAGACCGCGTTCCGGCGCAGCTACACCATGTACGACAAGCCGGAGCTGCTCGCCCTGATCGATCCGGACCTGGCCGGGACGGTCGACGACGTGCTGACCGAACACGCGGACGTCTACCAGGACAACGACCTCGACGACTTCGTGAACCGCATGTGCCTGACCGACGCCCGGATGTTCCTGCCGGGCCTCAACCTCGCCTACACGGACCGGTCGAGCATGGCCGCGTCGACCGAGGTGCGGGTGCCGTACGTGGACGTCGAGGTGGTCAAGGCGGCGTTCGCCGTGCCCGGCGATCGCAAGATCGTCGGACGGCAGGGCAAGGCGGTCCTCAAGGAGGCGGCCACCTCGATCCTGCCCCGGGAGATCGTGTACCGGCCCAAGGGCCTGTTCAGCGCTCCGCTGCGCGCCTGGATGAGCCGCGACCTGGCACCGCTGGTGCGCGAGGTGGTCAACGACGGCCTGCTCGTCAGCTCCGGGCTCCTGCGCCGCGACGCGCTGGCCCGGATGGTCGCCGAGGACGCCGCCGGACAGGCGGACTACTCCAAGCATCTGTGGCACGTACTGACCCTTGAGTACTGGTATCGCGACGCGACCTCTGGCTCCGCCCAGAGCGCTCGGACGACGGCTTAGAAAACAGGAGTTCCGGTGAAGCAGGTTGTACAGAACTACAAGAGCGGCGAGCTGGCGGTGCTCGACGTTCCGGTACCGGGATGCAAGCCGGGCGGTGTGCTGGTCCGCAGCGCCTACTCGCTGATATCCACCGGCACCGAACTCATGAAGGTCTCCGAGGCCGGCATGTCGATGCTGGGCAAGGCCCGCTCAAGGCCGGACCAGGTGGCCAAGGTCATGCAGAGCGTGGCCACCAACGGGGTGCCCGCCACCTACCGCAAGGTGATGGGCAAGCTGGACTCCTACACTCCGCTGGGCTACTCGCTGTGCGGGGTGGTCGAGCAGGTCGGCGCCGGGATCGACGACGTGAAGGTCGGCGACCTCGTGGCCTGCGCCGGCAACGAGCACGCGCTGCACGCCGAGTTGAACTGGGTGCCGAAGAACCTCTACGCCCCGGTCCCCGACGGACTCGCCCCGCGGCACGCGGCCTTCGGCACCGTCGGCTCGATCGCGATGCAGGGCGTCCGCCAGGGCGAGCCGCAGCTCGGCGAGGTGGCCCTGGTCATCGGCCTCGGACTGATCGGGCAGCTGGTGGTACAGCTCCTCACCGCCGCGGGAGTCCGCGTCGTCGGTGCCGACCCGGACCCGGCGCGCTGCGAACTCGCCGAGCGTCTGGGCGCCGCGGCCTGCGGCGACCCCTCCTCGGCCGCCGTGGAAGCGGCCGTCGCCGAACTCACCGGCGGTCACGGCGTCGACCAGGTGTTCCTGGCCGCCGGCGGCGGCAGCAACCAGCCCGTCGAACTGGCCGCCCGGCTCGCACGGGACCGCGGCCGGGTCGTCGACATCGGCAAGTGCCGCCTGGACCTGCCGTGGAACGCGTACTACGAGAAGGAGCTCGACGTCCGCTTCTCGCGCTCCTACGGCCCCGGGCGCTACGACCCGTCGTACGAGCTGGAGGGACGCGACTACCCGATCGGCTATGTGCGCTGGACCGAGCGCCGCAACCTGGCGTGCTTCCTCGACCTCCTCGCCCGCGGCCGCGTCGACGTGGAGCCCCTGGTCTCCCACATCGCCGACTTCGACGACGCCGTCGAGACGTACCGGAGCCTGAAGGACGGCGAACTGAAGGCCGTGGCGGTGCTGTTCCGCTACCCCGAACAGGCGGAGGAACAGGGGGAGTCGGCGGCCCCGGAGGTGTCCGTGCCCGAGGTGCGACGCACCGGCACGACCGTCGCCCCGGCCCGGTCAGCCAAGACGCCGGTGCGGCTCGCTTTCGTCGGGGCGGGCAACTACGCGACGTCGATGCTGCTGCCGCACCTGGCCCGGCGCGAGGGCGTCGAGCTGTCGACCGTCGTCACCACGACGGCGCTCTCCGGGGCCAACGCGCAGCGGAAGTTCGGCTTCGCGAAGGCGACCACCGACCTCGACGCCGTCCTCGGCGACAAGTCCGTCGACGCCGTGTTCGTGGTCACCCGGCACAGCTCGCACGCCGAACTGACCCGGCAGGCCCTGCTGGCAGGCAAGACCGTGTTCGTGGAGAAGCCCCTGGCCCTCACCGAGGACGAGCTGGCCGGCGTCCTCGCGGCGGTGGAGGAGTCCGGCAACGACCGGCTCCAGGTGGGCTTCAACCGCCGGTTCGCGCCGCTGCTGACGGAGGCCAAGGAGCGGCTCGGCGCCCGGACCGGCCCGGCGAGCCTGCGCTACCTCGTCAACGCGGGCAAGCTCCAGCACGGCAGCTGGTACCTCCAACAGGGCGCCGAGGGCTCGCGGTTCGCCGGCGAGGGCGGCCACTTCATCGACACGGCGAGCTGGCTCCTCGACGCCGATCCGGTCTCCGTGTACGCGACGGCCGTGCCCGGCAACGAGGACCTCCAGGTCGTCCTGCGCTACCCGGACGGCTCCACCGCCACCATCAGCTACGTCACCACCGGTGCCTCGGGCTTCCCCAAGGAGACCCTGGACCTGGTCGGGGACGGCAAGGTGCTGCGGCTCGACGACTTCGTCCGCGCCTCCGTCCACGGCTCCAAGAAGTGGGTCAGTTCGCGGCTGCCCAAGGCCCGGGACAAGGGCCAGAACGCCGAACTCGCCGCGTTCATCAAGGCCGTTCGGACCGGCGGGCCGATGCCGGTGCCGCTGGAGTCGCTGGTCGCCACCACGGCGGCCACCCTCGCCGTGCACACCGGCCTGGCCGGCGGCGCGCCGGTGACGTTGGCGAGCGCGCGATGACCATGAGCGCGGGCTGGTACCTGCGCCGACTGTCCCGGATGGGCCCGCGAGAGGTAGCGGGCCGGGCGGGCGACGCCGTGCGCAGGCGGCGTTGGCGGTCGGCGCCGCCCGACTGCCCGAGCGTCACCGGCGCCCGCTTCACCGCCGTCCTGCCCGCGGGGACGATCGCCGAGGTGCCGCCGGACGCCGCGAAACGGCTCGTCGCCGAGGCGGACCGACTGATGGCCGGGCACGCCGAGTTCTTCGGGCTGGTCCGCGACGACCTCACCGACCCGGACTGGTTCTACGACCCGAAGACCGGGCGCCGGGCCCCGTCGGGCTACGCCTTCGACGTGCCGTACCGCGACGAGAACGTGGCCGGGGACATCAAGCAGATCTGGGAGCCGTCCCGGCACCAGTACCTCACCGTGCTCGCCGCCGCCTACGCGGTCACCGGGGACGAGCGGTACGCCGAGCGCGTCGCCGCGCACCTACGGTCGTGGTGGGCGGCCAACCCGCCGCTGCGAGGTGTGCACTGGATCAGCGGCATCGAGCTGGGCATCCGGCTGCTGTCCTGGGTGTGGATCCGCCGGCTGCTCGACGGCTGGCCGGGCGCGGCCGGACTCTTCGAGGACAATCCGGTCGCCCTGAACCAGATCTGGCACCACCAGCGCTGGCTGGCCGCCTTCCCCAGCCGGGGTTCCTCGGCGAACAACCACGTCATCGCCGAGACCGCCGGACAGTTCGCCGCGGCCTGCGCGTTCAACTGGTTCCCCTCGTCGGCGCGTTGGCGCTCCGACGCGCTGCGGTCGCTGGAGCGGGAGCTGCGCGCCAACACCTTCGACTCCGGCCTCAACCGGGAGCTGGCCACCGAGTACCACGGACTCGTCCTGGAACTGGGCCTGGCCGCGCTGGCCGAGGCCGACGCCGCCGACGTGCCGGTGCCCGAGTCGCTCCGGCTGGTGCTGCTGCGGATGACCGACGCGCTCGCGGCCGTCGTGGACAACCGGCTGCGTCCGCCGCGCCAAGGTGACGCGGACGACGGCTTCGGTCTGGTCGTGGACGGCGCGGGCACCGACCGCTGGGGTTCGCTGCTGGCCACCGGAGACGCCGTGTTCGGTCGGCTCGACTGGTGGCCGAAGGTGACCGGTACCGACGTGCGCACCCCGCTGCTGGCCGCGCTCGTCCGGCCGTACGCGAAGGACGGAACCGCCCGTCCGGCGTCCAGGCCCGCCCACTTCGCCGACGCGGGGCTCACCGTCCTGCGCGGTCCTGAGGAGATCTGGTGCCGCTGCGACGGCGGTCCGCACGGCTTCCTGTCCATCGCCGCGCACGCCCACGCCGACGCGCTGTCCGTGGAGGTCCGGCACGACGGGGTGGACGTGCTCGCCGACCCGGGGACGTACTGCTACCACGGGCAGCCGGCGTGGCGGCAGTACTTCCGGTCGACCCTCGGTCACAACACCCTGCGACTGGACGGCGGTGACCAGTCCGTCTCCGGCGGCCCGTTCCTGTGGACCCGGCACGCCCGCACCCGCGTCCTGGACGTGGCCAACTCCGGTGCGGAGGTGGCCCGTTGGGCTGCCGAGCACGACGGCTACCAGGGATCGGTGCACCGCCGCCGGGTGGAACTGACGGCCGCGAGCCGGGAGCTGAGGATCGTCGACCAGGTGCAAGGCCCTCGCCGGGACGTGCAGTTGGCGTTCCATCTCGGCCCGGCGATCGCCGCGGACCTGGCCGGGCACCGGGCGGTGCTCACCTGGACCCGGGACGGCGAGGACCGCTCCGCGGTGCTCGACCTGCCCGAACAGCTGTCCTGGCAGGCGCATCGCGGCGAGACGGACCCGCCGCTGGGCTGGTACTCCGCCGGATTCGGGCGCAAGGAACCCGCCACCACGCTGGTCGGCACCGGCTTCGCCGACGGCGCGGGCGCGTTCACCACCGTGCTCGGGTTCCGCGGCCAGGGGGGCGCGTGAGGATCAACAGGCGGCCCTGGGCGCTGGCGGCGGCACCGCTGGCGCTGGCCCTGCTGACGGCGACCGGCTGCGAGAGCACGTCGAGCGCCCCGGCCACGACGAAGCCGACCGCCGCGCCGTCCACGTCCACGTCCGCCGCCCGGACCGTGGCCCGGGTGTGCGCCAACCCCGCGGCCGGGCCGGCGAAGGCACCGGCGGGCGCGGTGACCGTCGACCCCGCGGTGGTCGGTGACCTGGCGGCGAAGACCAAGAGCAGCCCTCCGAACACCACGTTCTGGCTCAAGCCGGGCACGCACCGACTTGAGAAGGACCGCTACGCCCAGGTCATCCCCAAGAAGGGGGACCGCTACCTCGGTGCGCCGGGCGCGGTGTTCGACGGCCGGAAGAAGAACCAGTACGCGTTCACCGGTAACGCCCCCGATGTCACCATCCGCTATCTGACGGTGCAGGGTTTCGTCGCGCCGCAGGACGAGGGCGTCGTCAACCACGACTCGGCCGACGGATGGGTGATCGAAGACGCCACGATCCAGAACAACTCCGGCGCCGGCCTGATGGCCGGTGCCCGCCAGCAGGTCCGTGGCAGCTGCCTGCGCGACAACGGCCAGTACGGCATGAACGCCTACAAGGGCAACGGCCGCATCACCGGCCTGGTGGTCGAGGGCAACGAGATCACGGGCAACAACACCGGTGACTGGGAGCGGCGCAAGGAGGGCTGCGGCTGCACCGGAGGCATCAAGTTCTGGGAGGTCAACGGCGCGGACATCAGCGGGAACTGGGTGCACGACAACCGCGGAACCGGGTTGTGGGCGGACACCGACAACAACGACTTCCGCATCGAGAACAACGTGATCGAGGCCAACGACGGTGCAGCACTGATCTACGAGACCAGCTACAACGCGGTCATCCGGGACAACACGATCCGGCGGAACAACTGGGTCGAGGGCCGCAAGGCGGCCGACGGCGGCGACAACTTCCCGTACGCGACCGTCTACCTGTCCGAGTCCGGCGGCGAACCACGGATCAAGGCCCGCACCGACAGGATCGAGATCTACCGGAACGTGCTGGAGAACAACTGGTCCGGGATCACCCTCTGGGAGAACGCCGACCGGTTCTGCAACAGCCCGGCCAACACCTCGTCCGGCGACTGCACGCTGCTGGTGAAGAAGACCGCCAGCTGCTCGAAGCCGGCCATCGCCAAGGCACCGCTCTACTCCGACTGCCGGTGGAAGACCCAGCGGGTGGACATCCACGACAACCGTTTCGTGCTCGACGAGTCCGTCGTCAACTGCACGGAGATGTGCGACCGCATGGCCGTGCTGTCCAACTACGGCACCTATCCGGACTGGTCGCCGTACAAGGGCGAGCAGGTGGCCGACGCCATCACCGAGAAGCAGCACAACCGCTGGCACGACAACGTCTACGTCGGGCCGTGGAAGTTCGTCGCCGAGGACCAGAGCCGGGTGCTCGACTTCGGGCAGTGGCAGGCGACGCCGTACCAGCAGGACAAGGGCAGCACCCTCGACCTTCAGGCCGGTGGCTGACATGCCTGAGAACCTGACGCGCGCGGCGGCCACGGCGGGGACACCGCCCGGCGCCGAACGGCGCCCGGCCGGCACACCGAAGATCGTCGGGATCGTCTGGGGGCTGCTGGTCCTCAACACGCTCGGCTCCGCCGGGGCGAAGACCATCGTGCCGCTGCCCCGCTCCCTCATCCAGATGGTCACGATGGGCTCGCTGGTCGCCGCGTTCGCGCTGGCACTCGTGGCCAATCAACGGCTGCGCATCCGGCCCAGCGCGTACGTGCTCCTGCTCACCCTGCTGCTGGTGTCGAGCGTGATCTCCAGCGCTAGCCTGGAGTCCGGGCTCGGCGCGCTGTTCCGCTGCTTCCGGCTGGCCCTCTTCATCGGCACACTGTGGCTGCTCACCCGCTGGTGGGACGGCGGCCTGACGTTCGTCCGATACCACATCCGGATGTACTTCGCTGTGCTCGGATCGGTGGCCGCCGGCCTGGTCGTCTCCCCGGGCAAGGCCCTGCCCGGCCTCTACGGCGGACGCCTCGTCGGCGCGCTGTGGCCCCTCACCCCGCCGCAGATCGGGCAGTACGCGGCGGTCATCATCGGCCTCACCGTGCTGCTGGTCGTGGGCCGCCGCGTCGATCGGACCAGCGCCGTGCTGGTCATCGTGCCGTCGCTGGTGCTGCTCGCGCTGACCCACACCCGGACGGCCACGCTCGGCCTGCTCCTCGGGCTGGCGCTGGCGATCGGCTCGCTCATCCTGACCAGCGCCGCGGCCCGCCGCTTCTTCACCTGGGCGGTGCTGATCTCCGTGGTGGCCGCGGTCGGCTTCGCCTCCGCGCTGCAGACCTGGTTCCTGCGCGGGCAGAGCCAGGAGAACTTCTCCAGTCTCACCGGCCGGGCCAAGGTCTGGAACGCCCTGCTGGCCGCGCCCCGGTCGACCGCTGAGCAGGTGTTCGGCGTGGGCCTGGGCGACAAGTCGTTCGGCGGGCTGCCGATCGACAACAGCTGGCTGGCCGTCTACAACGAGCAGGGTCTGATCGGCGTCACCCTCGTCGCCGCGATCATCGTCGTGCTGGGCGGCGTCGCGCTGCTGCGGCCGCCGTCGCTGGAGCGGGCCTGCGCGATCTTCCTGATCAGCTACTGCGCGATCGCCTCCTACACCGAGGCCGGCCTCGGCGACGCCTCGCCGTATCTGCTCCATCTGGCCCTGGCCGCCGCGCTGTTGGCGGCCCCTGCCCAGGCCGCTCCGCTCGTGCTGCCCGAAGCCTCGCGACGACACATCCCGCGCTGGGCCCGTAGATCGGAGGTGAACTGAGCATGCACGTTCTCGTGGTGCACAACCGCTACAACTCGGCGCAGCCGAGCGGGGAGAACAAGGTCGTCGACCAGGAGGTGGAGCTGCTGCGCGCGGCCGGCCACCGGGTCGAGGTGTTCGAGCGTCGCAGCGACGACATCGGCGCCCGCTCCCTCCTCGGCAAGGTCGCGGTGCCGCTCCTCGTGCCGTGGAACCCGGCGGTGCGCACGGAACTCGCCGCCAGGCTGCGCGCCGAGCGGCCGGACGTGGTGCACGTCCACAACGTCTTCCCGCTCCTGTCGCCCGCCGTGCTCGCCGCCTGCGCCGACGCCGGTGTGCCCGCCGTCGCCACGCTGCACAACTACACCCAGGTCTGCCCGCCCGGCACGCTGCAGCGGGACGGCCGGCCGTGCACCGAGTGCGTCGGCTCGACGCCGCTGCCCGCCGTCCGGCACGGCTGCTACCGCGACTCCCGCCTGGCGACGGTGCCGCTCGCGGTCAGCCTGTCGGTCAACCGGCGCCGGTGGTGGTCCGGCGTGGAGCGGTTCCTCTGCATCTCGGCGGCCCAGCGTGACGTCCTGGTGCGGTCCGGCATGCCGGCCGAGCGGCTGGCGGTGAAGCACAACTTCGTGCCGGAGCCGGGCAGTTGCCGCACGGGTGACGGCGAGCACGTGCTGTATCTCGGCCGGCTCGCGGAGGCCAAGGGCGTACGGCTGCTCATGACCGCGTGGGACGAGATCGCGGCGAGCGGCGGTGTCGGCGTACCGCTCGTGATCGCAGGCACCGGGCCGCTGGAGCCAGAGGTGACCGCCTGGGCCGCGGGCCGGGACGACGTGCGTTACGTCGGCCTGTTGGACGCGGGGGAGTGCCAAAAGGCCATCGCGCGGTCGGTCGCCGTGGTGGCTCCCTCGACATGGCTGGAGGCGTTCGGGCTGGTGGTCGTGGAAGCGATGGCGGCCGGCGTCCCGACCGTCGCCGCCGGCCACGGCGCCTTCGTCGAACTCGTCGAGGACGGCGTCACCGGGCTGCTGCACCGGCCGGGCGAGCCCGCCTCGCTCGCGTCCCGCATACGCCGGATCGCGGCCGAGCCGGCCCGCAACCGGGAGATGGGGCGGGCGGCCCGGCACCGCTACGAGCAGGGATTCAGCCCGGCCGTCGGCCTGGAGCGCCTGCTGGAGGAGTACCGCACCGCGATCGCGGGTCGGTCAGCACTGGCTCGCGGTGGGGACACCCGCGCGAGCAGGGGGGATGGGGACAGCAGATGACACGATGCCGACTCTGCGGCTCGGAGGCGACGACGAGCGTCGTCGATCTCGGGGCGACACCACCGTGCGAGAGCTTTCTCGCCGCGGACCAACTGGACCGGCCGGAGCAGACGTACCCGCTGAACCTGCGGGTCTGCACCGACTGCTGGCTCGCGCAGATCCCTCCGCTGATCACGCCGGAGGAGACGTTCAAGGAGTACGCCTACTTCTCCTCGTTCTCGACCTCCTGGGTGGAGCACGCGCGCACGTACGTCACCGATGCCGTACAGCGCCTCGCTCTCGGTCCCGACGCCTTCGTGGTCGAGGTCGCGAGCAACGACGGGTACCTGCTGAGACACGTGGTGGACCGCGGGATCCGCTGCCTCGGCATCGAACCGTCGGTGAACGTCGGTGCCGCTGCGCGGGAGGCGGGGGTGCCCACGCTCACGGAGTTCCTGAGCCCCGACACCGGCTCGGCCGTCCGCGCCGAGCACGGCCCGGCGGACCTGGTCGTGGCCAACAACGTGTACGCGCACATCCCCGACGTGGTCGGGTTCACCCAGGGGCTGCGCGCACTGGTCGCCGACGACGGCTGGGTCTCCATCGAGGTGCAGCACCTGCTGACCCTGATCGAGGAGAACCAGTACGACACGATCTACCACGAGCACTTCCAGTACTACACGGTCGCCTCCGCGATCCGGGCCCTCGAGAGCGGCGGACTCGCCCTCGTGGACGTCGAGTTGCTGCCCACGCACGGCGGCTCCATCCGGCTGTGGGCCCGGCCCGCCGAGGTGGCGGGGGAGCCGTCGCAGCGGGTGGCCGACGTGCTGGCCCGGGAGAAGGCAGCCGGCTTGCAGGAGCTGTCCGGGTACACCGAGTTCTCCGCCCGGGTGGCCAAGGTGCGCCGGGACCTGCTCCGGTTCCTCATCGAGGCTGCCGAGCGCGGCGAGACGGTCGTCGGCTACGGCGCCCCCGGCAAGGGCAACACCCTGCTCAACCACTGCGGCATCCGGCCCGACCTGCTCGCGTACACGGTCGACCGCAATCCGTACAAGCACGGCAGGTTCACCCCGGGCACCCGCGTCCCGATCCTGCCGCCCGAGCAGATAGCCGCCGACAAGCCGGACTACGTCCTCGTCCTTCCGTGGAACCTGCGGGCCGAGCTGGTCGAGCAGCTGTCGTTCGTGCACGAGTGGGGCGGCCGGCTGGTCTTCCCGATCCCGGAACTGAGCATTGTCGAGGGCGTCTTGAAGGAGGTCACAGCATGAAGGTCGTCCTGTTCTGCGGCGGTTACGGGATGCGCATGCGCAACGGAACCTCCGACGACGTGCCCAAGCCGATGGCGATGGTCGGGCCGCGCCCGCTGATCTGGCACATCATGCGCTACTACGCGTACTTCGGGCACACGGAGTTCATCCTGTGCCTCGGCTACGGCGCCCACCACATCAAGGACTTCTTCCTCAACTACGAGGAGACGACGTCCAATGACTTCGTACTGCGGGGCGGGCGCACCGAGTTGCTGTCCACCGACATCGCGGACTGGACGATCACGTTCGCGCAGACCGGCATCGAGTCACCGATCGGGGAGCGGCTGCGCAGGGTGCGGCACCACCTGGACGGCGACGAGATGTTCCTCGCCAACTACGCCGACGTGCTCACCGACGCCCCGCTGCCCGAGATGATCGACCGGTTCGCCCTGCGTGACGCCGGCGCGTCGATGATGGTGGTGCCGCCGCAATCGTCCTTCCACTGCGTGGAGTTGGGCGAGGACGGCCTCGTAGGGGGCATCACCGCGGTGAGCGACATGCCGCTGTGGGAGAACGGCGGCTACTTCGTGCTCCGCCAGGAGGTCTTCGACCACATACCGGAGAACGGTGACCTGGTCGCCGACGGATGCGCCCAACTGGCCAAGCGCGGACGGCTGGTGGCACACCAGCACCGCGGCTTCTGGAAGCCGACCGACACCGTGAAGGAGCGGGCCGCGCTCGACGACGCCTACACCCGGGGCGACCGCCCGTGGGCCGTGTGGGAGCGGGACAGCGCCGGAGCCAGAGCGTGATCCGGCTCGGGGCCGGACCCCTGGACCGGATCGTCGCGGTGGGCGCACACTGCGACGACATCGCCATCGGCGCCGGCGGCACCCTGCTGACGCTCTGTCAGGCCCGACCGGGCATCCGCGTCGACGCGCTGGTGCTCTCCGGCGGTGGCGGCGACCGGGAGCAGGAGGAACAGGCCGCGCTCACCGCCTTCTGCCCGGGCGCCGACCTCCGGCTGACCGTGCACAAGCTGCCCGACGGCCGGCTGCCCGCGCACTGGGAGGAGGCCAAGGCCGCGGTCGAGGAACTGCGCGCGCAGACCGACCCGGACCTGGTGCTGGCCCCGCGCACGGAGGACGCGCACCAGGACCACCGCGGCCTGGCGCGGCTGATACCCACCGCCTTCCGCGACCACCTCGTGCTCGGCTACGAGATCGTCAAGTGGGACGGCGACCTCGGCCGCATGGCGGCGTACCAGCCGCTGTCGCCGGAGACCGCCGAACAGAAGGTGCGCCTGCTGCAGGAGCACTACCCCTCGCAGCGACATCGGCCCTGGTACGACCGGGAGGCCTTCCTCGGCCTCGCGCGGATCCGCGGCATCGAATGCCACGAGCGATACGCCGAGGCGTTCGCCGTCACCAAACTCACGCTCAACCTGGGGGGTTGAACACCTTGCGCGTACTACTGACCGGACACCAGGGCTATCTGGGCACCGTGATGGCACCCGTCCTCACCGCCGCCGGACACGAGGTCGTCGGCCTCGACTCCGGCCTGTTCGCCGACTCCGTCCTCGGCCCGCAGCCCGCCGACCCGCCCGGGGTGCGGGTGGACCTGCGCGACATCACCGCCGACCACGTGGCCGGGGTGGACGCCGTGATCCACCTGGCCGCCCTGTCCAACGACCCGCTGGGATCGCTCGCGCCGGAACTCACCTACGACATCAACCACCACGCGTCCGTACGACTGGCAAAGCTGGCCCGTGACGCCGGAGTCCGGCGCTTCCTGTACGCGTCGACCTGCTCCGTCTACGGCGCCTCCGGCGGCGACGGCCTGGTCACGGAGGACGCCCCGCTGCGCCCGGTGACGCCGTACGCGGAGTCGAAGGTGCGGGTCGAGGACGACGTACACGCGCTGGCCGACGACGACTTCACACCGGTGTTCATGCGCAACGCCACGGCCTTCGGCTACTCGCCCCGGCTGCGCGCCGACATCGTGCTCAACAACCTGGTCGGCCACGCGCTGCTGTCCGGTGAGGTGCTGGTGCTCTCCGACGGCACGCCCTGGCGCCCGCTGGTGCACGCCGCCGACATCGCCCGCGCCTTCACGGCCGCCCTGACCGCGCCGCGCGAAGCGGTGCACGACCGGGCGTTCAACATCGGCAGCGAGATCAACAACGTCACGGTCGCCGAGATCGCCGACCAGGTCGCCGAGGCGGTGGCCGGCGCGAAGGTCGTGATCACCGGGGAGAACGGCGCCGATCCCCGGTCCTACCGGGTGGACTTCTCCCGCTTCCGCACCGCGATCCCCGGCTTCGACTGCGAGTGGACGGTGAAGCAGGGCGCGCTCGAACTCGCCGACGCCTACCGGAAGTTCGACCTGACCCGGGAGGACTTCGAGCAGCGCTTCACCCGCCTCGCCGTGCTGCGCGCGGCGACCGACGCCGGCACCGTCGACGACACCCTGCGGTGGCGCCGATGACCGACACCGGCGAAGAGATGTACGGGCTGGTGGAGCGGCTGTACCCGCTCTGCCGGAGCATCACCGGCGACGGTGTGCGCGCCACCCTGGACATCGTCGGCGAGTACCTCCCGCTCCAGGTGCACGAGGTTCCGACCGGGACGCAGGTCCTCGACTGGACCGTTCCACAGGAGTGGAACATCCGGGACGCGTACATCGCCGACAGCACGGGTCGGCGGGTCGTCGACTTCGCCGCGTCCAGCCTGCACGTGCTCGGCTACAGCGTGCCGGTGGCGAGGACCATGCCCCTGTCCGAGCTGCGCGCGCACCTGCACACCCTGCCGGACCGCCCGAACTGGGTTCCGTACCGCACCAGTTACTACAAACCGGAGTGGGGCTTCTGCCTGGCCCAGGAGACCCTGGACGCGCTGCCCGAGGGCGAGTACGAGGTGCGCGTCGACTCCACGCTCGCGGACGGCCACCTCACCTACGCCGAGCACGTGGTCCCCGGACAGGTCGCCGACGAGGTGATCGTCTCCTGCCACACCTGTCACCCGTCGCTGGCCAACGACAACCTGGCCGGCATCGCGGTGGCGACGTTCCTCGCCCGGGAGCTGGCGAAGCAGACGCCGTACTACACCTACCGGTTCATCTACGCGCCCGGCACCATCGGGGCGATCACCTGGCTGGCCCGCAACGCGGAGCGGGTGGACCGCGTCAAGCACGGTCTCGTGCTGGCCTGCGCCGGGGACCCGGGACAGCTGACGTACAAACAGAGCAGACGCGGCGACGCGGAGATCGACCGGGTGCTGCGGCACGTCCTGGCCGCGTCCGAACGCCCGCACCGCGTCAACGAGTTCACCCCCTACGGCTACGACGAGCGGCAGTACTGCTCGCCCGGCTTCAACCTGGGCGTGGGCTCGCTCACCCGGACCCCGTACGCGGGCTACCCCGAGTACCACACCTCGGCGGACAACCTGGACTACGTCTCCCCGACGGCGATGGCGGACACTCTCGCCGTCTGCCGCGAGGCGTTCGCCGTCCTCGACCGCAACCGGCGGTATCTCAACCTCAGTCCCTACGGCGAACCCCAGCTGGGCCGGCGCGGGTTGTACGACGCGCTCGGCGGGCGCAGCGACACCAAGCAGGCGCAGATGGCCATGCTCTGGGTGCTCAACCTCTCCGACGGCGAGCACAGTCTGCTGGACGTCGCCGAGCGGTCCGGGCTGCCGTTCGACACCGTCGCCGGCGCGGCCGACGCTCTGCACGAGGCCGGGCTGATCAAGACATGACGCCGACGACCACCGACGGGGAGAAGGCGACCGCACCGGCCCGGTCCGCCAAGCGCGCCCTCGTCGGCCGGCTCTCCTGGGGACTGGCCGACCAGGCGGCCTCCAGCATCAGCAACTTCGCGGTGGGCATCTACGTGGCCCGCTCGCTGGGGGTGACCGCGTTCGGCGTGTTCAGTCTCGCCTGGGTCACCTACGGCGTGGTGCTCAACGTCTCCCGCGGCCTCGCCACCGATCCGCTCGTGGTGCGCTTCAGCGGCGTGCCGGAGCCGTCCTGGCGCGGGGCGGTGGCCCGCTCGACGGGTACCGCGCTCTGCGTCGGCACGGCCCTCGGAGTGGTGTGTCTGGCCGCCGGGCTCGGGCTCGGCGGCCGGGTGGGGCCCGCGTTCGTGGCCCTCGGTGTCATGATGCCGGGGCTGCTGCTCCAGGACGCCTGGCGGTTCTCGTTCTTCGCCGCCGGTGAAGGGCGGAAGGCCTTCTTCAACGACATCGCGTGGGGCGTCGCGCTCGTCCCGGCCATGGTGGTGGCGGCCCATGTCGGCACCGTGGCCGCCTTCGTGCTCGCCTGGGGCGCGTCCGCCACGGTGGCGGCCGGATACGGCTGCGTCCAGTCCGGCATCCGGCCCCGCACGGCACAGGCCCGCGGCTGGCTGCGCGAACAGCGCGACCTCGGCTACCGGTACCTGGTCGAGAACGTCAGCCTCAGCGGCGCGAGCCAGCTCCGGGCGTACGGCCTCGGCGCGATCGTCGGAGTGAGCGCGGTGGGCGCGGTGCGGGGCGCCGAACTCCTCCTCGGCCCCTTCCTCGCCGTACTGATGGGGCTCTCGCTGGTCACCGTCCCGGAGGCGGCCCGCGTGCTGCGGCAGGCCCCGCACCGACTGGGCAGGTTCTGCCTCTACCTCGGCGGGGGACAGGCCACCGGAGCGCTGCTCTGGGGCTCGGCGCTGTTGCTGATGCCGGGCAGGCTCGGCGAGTTGGCGCTCGGCGACGTCTGGCACTCCTCCTCGCACCTCATCGTGCAGATCACCCTCAGCGTCGCGGGAGCGGGCCTCGGCACCGGCGCGGCGGCCGGACTGCGCGCGCTCGGCGCCGCCCGGCGCAGCCTGAAATGCCAGCTGTTCGCCTCCGCCTGCTATGTCGGCGGCGGACTCGGCGGAGCGGCCCTCGCCGGTACGGCCGGCTCGGCCTGGGGCGTCGCCGCCGCGACCATCAGCGGCTCGGCCGTGTGGTGGCTGCAACTGCGCTCCGCCCTGCGCGAGCACCACCGCGATCCCCTTCCCGAAGTGAGGACCTCATGACCGACCGACCGAGGCTGAGCATCGGCCTGCCCGTGTACAACGGCGAGGAGTACCTGGCCGAGTCGTTCGACGCCCTCCTCGGCCAGACCTACGAGGACTTCGAACTGGTCGTCTCCGACAACGCCTCGACCGACGGCACCGAGGACATCTGCCGCAAGTACGCCGCGCAGGATTCCCGCATCCGCTACCTCCGGCTGCCCCGCAACATCGGTGCCACCCCGAACCACAACCACGTCTTCGCCGAGTCCCGGGGCGAGTTGTTCAAGTGGGCCTCGCACGACGACCTCTACGGCCGCGACCTGCTGACGCGCTGCATAGAAGCACTGGACGAGCGACCGGACGTGATCCTCGCCCACACCGACCAGGCGGTCATCGACGGCGACGGCCAGGTGACGGTCCCGTACGAGTACACGCTCGCCACCGGCTCCCCGAGCGCGCCCGAGCGCTTCCGCAGTCTGCTGTTCGAGCCGGGCGGCGACGACTTCTACGGAGTGATACGCGCCGACATGCTGCGCCGGGTGAAACCCATGGACAGCTACCACCACGCGGACCGCACGTTCGTCGCCGAGATCACCCTGCACGGCCGCTTCCACCAGGTGCCGGAACTGCTGTACTTCCGCCGCGACCACCCCACCCGCGCCGAACGCGCCAACCCCTCCAAGCGCGCCCGCTGCGTCAACCTGGACCCGCGCCGGGCAGGCGCGCTGCACCCGACACCCCGGCTGCTCGCCGAGTACGTGTGGGGCTTCGCCTCGGCGATCCGACGGGCACCGCTGTCCCCGGCCGACCGGCGCGCCTGCTACCGCCACCTGGCTTCCTGGATGACCAGCCGGGTCCGCCCGGGCGCCGGCGAGCGCGTCGAGGACCGCGCCCCGGTCGACCCCGCCCAGCTCACGGTCTCCGTCGACGCCCTCGTCGCCGGCCGCGAGGGGAGGCGCGCATGACGTCCGCGGACTCAACTCCCGTGCGCGTAGGGGTGTTCGGCCTGCTCGGCTCCGGCAATCTCGGCAACGACGGGTCGCTCCAGGCCGTCCTCGGATACCTCCGCGCCGACCACCCGGACGCGGTCGTGGACGCCCTGTGCGGCGGACCCGAGGCCGTGACGGCCCGGTTCGGGATCCCCGCCACACGACTGCACTGGAACCGCGCCGAGTACCGGACCGCGTCACGCGCGGGCGCGATCGCGTCGAAGGGGCTGGGCAAGTTCGTCGACATCTTCCGCACCGCCGCCTGGGTACGGAAGCACGACGTGGTGATCGTGCCGGGCATGGGCGTCCTGGAGGCCACCCTGCCGCTACGGCCGTGGGGCTTCCCGTACTCGTTGTTCCTGCTCTGCGCGAGCGGCCGACTGATGCGCACCCGGGTCGCGCTGGTCAGCGTCGGCGCCGCCGAGATCCGCAACCGGCCCACCCGGGCCCTGGTCCGCTGGTCGGGGCGGCTGGCCGCCTACCGGTCGTACCGGGACGCCCAGTCCCGGGACGCGATGCGGGCGATGGGCGTGGACACCGCGCGCGACGAGGTCTACCCGGACCTCGCGTTCTCCCTGCCGGCGCCGCGGACGAGCACGCCCTCGGGCCCGCCCGGCACGGTCTGCGTCGGCGTCATGGACTTCCACGGCGGCAACGACGACCGCGCCCGGGCCGACGAGATATACCGGCGCTACCTCGACGGGACGATCCGGTTCGTCCGCACGCTGGTTGAGGAGGGCAGGCCGGTCCGGCTGCTCACCGGCGACACGTGCGACGCCACGGTGGTCGCCGCGATCCTCGACGCGGTGGACTCACCGCTGGTCACCGCCGCCGAACCGGCCTCCCTGGCCGACCTGATGGACGAGATGGCGGCCGCCGACACCGTGGTCGCGGTCCGGTACCACAACCTGATCTGCGCGCTGAAGACCGGCACACCGGTGCTCGCCCTCAGCTATGCGGCGAAGAGCGACGCGCTCATGGACCGGATGGGGCTGGGCGCCTACTGCCACCCGGCGCGCGAGGTCGACGCCGACCGGCTGCTCGAACAGTTCCGGACGCTGGAGAAGCGATCGGCCGAACTGCGGCAGACCCTCACCGAGCGGAACCTGGCCGCCGCCCGCCAACTGGAGGACCAGTTCAGCTCGTTGACCGCGGCCGTGTTCCCCGCGACCGGCCACACCCAAGCCCACGCTCGGCAGGAGTCTCCATGAAAGCGACCGAAGTCCCGGAGATCGCCGGCGCGTTCCTCTTCGAGCCGACGCCGTACGCCGACGAACGCGGCTTCTTCTGCCGCACCTTCGACGCCGACGTGGTCCGCTCGGTGGGCCTCGACCCGGACGCCTTCGTCCAGGACAGCCTGTCCCGCTCGGTCCGGGGCGTGGTGCGCGGCCTGCACCTGCGATCCGGCGCGGGCGAGGCCAAGTTGGTGCGGTGCTCGTACGGGCGGATCTTCGACGTCGTCGTGGACCTGCGGCCGGATTCTCCGACCTACCGCAATTGGGCCTCCTTTGAACTCACAGGAGAATCACAACCAACTCTTTACATTCCGGCGGGATGCGCGCACGGTTTTCAGGCACTGACCGACACCGCCGACACCTCGTACCGGATCGACCGCCCGCACGATCCGGCCGAGGACGTGACGATCGCCTTCGACGACCCGGAGCTCGCCATTCCCTGGCCGCTGCCGGTTGCACTGATGTCCCAACGGGACCGCGAGGCGCCGAGCCTCGCCGAGGTCCTGAAGCACAGAGAAAGCTGAGGTCCCCGTGGACACCGAAGTGCTTGACCTGCCCCTGTCGCGGACAGCCAACGAGCGGCTGCACGCCATGATCCCCGGGGGCGCTCACACCTACGCCAAGGGCGACGACCAGTACCCCGAGAACCTGGCCCCGGTCATCAGCCACGGCAACGGTGCCCACGTGTGGGACGTCGACGGCAACCGCTACATCGAGTACGGCTCGGGCCTGCGGTCGGTCAGCCTCGGCCATGCCCACCCGCGCGTGATCGAGGCGGTACGGCGGGAACTCGACCGCGGCAGCAACTTCGTCCGGCCCTCCATCGTGGAGGTCGCGGCCGCGGAGCGCTTCCTGGCCACGGTGCCGACCGCCGAGATGGTGAAGTTCGCGAAGAACGGCTCCGACGCCACGACCGCCGCCGTGCGCCTGGCCCGCGCCGCCACCGGGCGCCCACGGGTGGCCCTCTGCGGCGACCATCCTTTCTTCTCCGTCGACGACTGGTTCATCGGCACCACACCGATGTCCGCCGGAATTCCGGCGGCGACCAACGAACTCACCGTCGCGTTCCCCTACGGAGACCTGGCCGCCACGGAGCAGCTGCTCACCCGGTACCAGGACGAGATCGCCTGCCTGATCCTCGAACCCGCCACCCACACGGAACCGCCGCCCGGCTACCTCGCCGGCCTGCGCGACCTGGCCGACCGGCACGGCTGCGTCCTGGTCTTCGACGAGATGATCACCGGATTCCGCTGGTCCGAGGCGGGCGCCCAGGGTCTGTACGGCGTCGTCCCCGACCTCTCCACGTTCGGGAAGGCGCTGGGCAACGGATTCGCCGTCTCCGCGCTGGCCGGGCGCCGCGATCTGATGGAGCGGGGCGGACTGCGTCACTCCGGCGACCGGGTGTTCCTGCTGTCCACCACCCACGGCGCGGAAACGCACTCCCTGGCAGCGGCGATGGCCGTGCAGACCACCTACGTCGAAGAGGGTGTCACCGCGCGGCTGCACGCCCTCGGCGAGCGGTTGGCCGCCGGGGTCCGCGAGGCCGCGGCCGGCATGGGCGTCGGCGACCACCTCGTCCTCCACGGCCGGGCCAGCAACCTGGTCTTCGCCACCCTCGACGAGAACGGGCGGCCGTCGCAGCAGTACCGCACCCTGTTCCTGCGCCGGCTCCTCGCGGGCGGAGTGCTGGCCCCCTCCTTCGTGGTGAGCAGCGCACTCGACGACGCGGACATCGACCGTACCGTCGACGTGGTGGCCGAGGCATGTGCGGTGTACCGGAAGGCACTTGACGCCGCCGACCCCACCCCCTGGCTGGCCGGGCGGCCCGTGCGGCCCGTGTTCCGCCGCTCGGCGTGACGTGACGTCAGCGGTGATCTCGCCGACCGGGCTCGGCCAGCCGGTCGGCGATCCGGTCGACCAGCCACGCGGTCGCCGGAATCACCGCCAGCGCGGTGCACCAGCCGCCGAGGACGTCGGTCGGATAGTGCGCGCCCAGTCCGACCTGCGCCCAGCCCATGGCGGCGCCGGCGACCAGCGCCGAGGCGAGCACGAGTGACGTGCCGGCCGTCCTGCCGAGGCCGAGTCGGCGGGTCGCGAGCAGCGCCGCCATGAGGGCGAGCGCGGTGGCGAAGGCGGTGTGCCCGCTCGGGTACGACAGGTTGCCGGGGCCGTGGATGGTACGTCCCACCAGATGCTTGATGAGCATGGTCGCTCCCACGGTCGTGCCGACGCCGGCCACGACCAGCACCGCCGCGTGGGGACGCCGAAGCAGCAGACAGCCCACCGCGCCGGCCACGATCAGCATCGCCGACCCCGCGGGCTCCCCCAGGAAGTCCAGGGCCAGGGCGACGCGCCGCCACGGCGGCCCCAGACTGTCCGCCGTCGGCTGGATGATCCACCTGTCCACCCCGCCGGGCTCGCTGTGGCCGGAGTACAGGACCCCGAGCGCGACGACCACCAGCGCGGCGAGGACCGCGATCAGCCCGAGCCACGGGCGCAGCGACGGGGGCAGCACCGCTGGCGCCGGCCGGCCGGTCACATGTTCACCGCGTCCGGTCGAGCTGGGGTGGTGCCCTTGTTCCGCTGCCGCCCGCCGTTGTCCAACCCGAGCCCCCGTCGTGTCCGATTCACTCTCCACGGCCCCGCGGACACCGGCTCCTGGGCTGTACGCCTGGGCGTGAACCGTCAGCACCCTAGCCGCAATCCGGCGGGGATGGTGTACGGGCCCGACCTGATCCGGGGGTTGAGATCAGCACGACGACCGCACCTGCCGGTCTGCCTCTGAGCCGGCCATGTCCAAGCCGCGCCAGGGCAGTTGCCTCCGGGTGGACGCGCTGACCCAGAAGGCCCGCGAGGGCGGCCGGATCATCAACGTCCACCCGCTGCCGCCCCACCCATCGCCCGCCTTGCCCAGGAGTCGTCATGCCCGGAAGCGCTGGACGCTGACCGCGCCGGCGTCGGCGGCCGGTCTGGCGCGGTTCCGGCCGTCCGCCGCCAAGGTCGCGAAGCTGACCCAGGCACTCGACCGCACTGCCTCCGAGCTCGGCATCACCGGCAGCGCGGTCGAGGCGGTCTACGACGATCCCGGCCAGGGCGGCTACCTCGGCGGACAGGTCGGGTGTCAGGAGACCATGGTCCAGTCCGGCGGCCTGACCGCCCCCGGCCAGATCTCCGCACCGGTGGCCGCCGTACTGACCCGCCTGGCGGAGGTGACCCTTGACGTGGCCGAGGAACTGTTCCGGGCCGGGCGGCTGGAGCGCGGATCAGCCCGCTCTCCACATCAATCTGAAGCGGCCCCTGATCGTTCCCGGGGACCGGCCGCGGATCCGAGGTCGGCCCCGCCCCCGCTACCCCAGCATCCAGCCCTCCGCCCGTCGTGCCGTGGCGCGGATGTTCTTGCGTGCGCCGGGTGGCAGGCGGCGCAGCACCTCGCGGACGCCGTGGCGGAGGCGGTGGTCGGCGGTGGTGCGGAGCAGGACGCGGCGGGTGGTGCCGATCCGGCCGGGTTCGCCGACGGTGAGCCGGAGTTGGCCGCCCGGGCCTGCCCACGTGGGGGAGACGAGGCGCGGCGGTGAGCCGACGGCGACGGTGCCGAGGAGGATGCGGGTGCTGCCCGGGGTGGCTGCCAGCCGGGGGCGGCGACCGACGCCCAACAGCTGTGCGCTGGCCCAGACTTGGTAGGCGCCGGCGTTCATGGGCGCGTCACCGGCGAGGGTCAGCGGGTCGATGACCGTCTCGCCGGAGACGACGACCCGGTGGCGGTCTCCGCCGAGCGGTTCCAGGGTCGGCGTCAACTCCCCGTCGGGGTACCACCAGTGGTTGCCGGCGGTGTCGTGCACGATGAGTTCCCCGTACGCGTGCGAGAAGGGGTCGGGGATCTCCCAGTTCTCCGCGCCCCTTATGCCGTCGAGGAGTTGGGGGTCGAGCAGCATCCGGCCGCCGCGCTCCACGACGGTCAGCGGCTCGCCGTCGCCCCGGACCATGCCGACGCGGGTCCGGATCACCAGCTTGTCGTTCCGCCAGCGCAGGTCGTCCACCTCGACGTGCGCCCTGATCTGCTCGGTGCGGCGGGCGAGTTCGACCAGGGAGTCCAGCCGGCCCTGCACGAGCAGCTCCGCCCGCAGCCGGCTGATCGCCGGGAGCCCTTCGCTCACCCCCGGCGGATAACTCGTCATCGCCATCCGGCGGACGGTGGTGAAGTACTCCTCCAAGTCCTTGCCGGTGCGCCGCAGAACGCGCGGTTCGCTCACCGGCCGTAGCAGCTCGACACGGTACGAACGGCGCAGCAGCCGGTCCTGGAGGTCGCCCGGCGGTGTGCCCTCCTTGATCGCCTCCACGACCTTGTCCAGGTGGCCGTAGTAGTCGTCGGCGGTGATCCGGCGACTGCTGTTGTTGCCGCCGTCCTCACGCCGATTCCATTGGTAGCAGGGGTAGTTGCCGAGTATCGACACCGTCTTGGCCCGTACGTAGGTGCGCGCCATGAACAGCTGGTCCTCCAGCCTGACCCGTCCCTCCGGGAAGCGGATCCCGTGGTCGCGCAGGAAGTCCCGGCGGAACATCTTGTGCGGTGTCAGACTCTCGAAGAGCGGGGCGTCGGCGGCGGTGCACCGCTCGACCGTCCGCTTGAACACATTGCTGGGCCCCTGCATCGTCCCGTGCACCTTGCCCAGCACGATGTCCGACCCGTTGCGCTCCGCCAGCGCGTACAGCCGCTCCAGCGCCTCGTACGACAACTCGTCGTCCTGGTCGACGAATTGGACGTACTTCCCCTTGGCCCGGTCCACCCCCACGTTCCGCGGCTTGCCCGGCCAGCCGGAGTTCTCCTGCCGGTACACCCGGACATGCGCATGGGCTTCGGCCAGCCGTCCGAGGCGTTCGGCCGAGTCGTCCGTCGAGCCGTCGTCGACGTACACGACCTCGTAGGCATCGGCCCCCATGCTCTGGTTGACCAGCGACGGCGCACAACGGTCGATGTAGGAACCGGCGTTGTAGACGGGTACGACAACGCTTACCTTGATCAAAACATCCCCCCCGGGACAAGTGTTGTTGCCCTACGAGACACTTGTTGTTGGGGATAAGTTGTACGGCCGTTGGTGTGCGCCTTACCGAATGTGCGAAGGGCCGGACGGGCACGGCCGCCGCGTCACGCGGATTCCCTGATCACCAGCTCCGTCGGCAGGATGAGGGGCGTCGGCTCCTCGCCGGCCAGTACGCGCACCAGCATCCGGGTCATCTCGCTGCCGAGGGCCACGATGGGCTGGCGGATCGTCGTCAGGGCGGGCTGGGTGTGCCGGGCGGTGAGGATGTCGTTGAAGCCGACGACCGCGACGTCCCCGGGGACGGACCGGCCGCGCTCGCGCAGGACGTGCAGGGCGCCCGCCGCCATGGCGTCCGAGGCGACGAACACCGCGTCCAGGTCCGGGTGTTCGTCGAGGAGACGGGCGGTCGCCGTGGCCCCGCCCAGCTCGCTGAAGTCGGCGTGCGCCACGCGGTGGTCCGCCAGACCGGCCAGGGCGACCGCCTCGCGGAAGCCCAGGTAGCGGGCGACACCCGCGTGCATGTCGAGCGGGCCGGTGACGGTGCCGATGGCACGGCGGCCCGTCGAGATCAGGTACTCCACGGCCTCGCGGGCCCCGCCCCGGTTGTCGGCGTCCACGTACCAGCGCGGGGGCCGTTCGAGGGAGCGGCCTCCGTGGACGACGGGGACGTTCCCCGCCTCGGCGACCTTCGCCAGCGGATCGTTCTCGCGCAGGGCCAGCAGCATGACGCCGTCCGCACCCCGGGACTGAAGGATGCGGGTGAGCCGCGCCCGGCCCCGCTCGCCCGCGGCCAGGATCAGCAGGAGTTCGAGGTCGGTCTCCTCCACGACCGCGTTCACACCGGTGATGACCTCGGCGAAGAAGAGGTTGGCGAACAGCGCGGGGTCGTCGCTGGAGATCGCCAGCACCACCGCGCCGCGGCGCTGCGAGGCGAGCGAACGGGCCGCCACGTTCGGCACATAGCCCAGCTCCGCCACGGCGCTCTCCACCGCCTGCCGCGCCTTCTGGCTGACGTGACGGCGGTTGTTGATCACACGCGAGACGGTGCCGACGGACACCCCGGCGCGCAGCGCCACCTCGTCGAGCGTCGGCGGCCGTGTGGTCATGTGGGGCGGCTCCCGTTCGTACGGAGTGCGGAAGAGGGGGCAGTAGCAGCACTGTAAGCGCTGACGGCGTCACAGGCCGCCGCGCCGGATGACCTCGGCGTACCAGCGGGCGCTGTCCTTCGGCGTACGGCGCTGGGTCGCGTAGTCGACGTGCACGATGCCGAAGCGGGGCCCGTAGCCGAAGGACCACTCGAAGTTGTCGAGGAACGACCAGACGAAGTAGCCCTTGAGGGGAACGCCGCGGTCGATCGCCTGTGTGCAGGCGCGGAGATGGCCGTCCAGGTAGGCGATCCGGTCCGCGTCGTGCACACCGTCGTCCTCCACGATGTCGTCGAAGGCGGCACCGTTCTCCGTGATGTACAGAGGTACGGCCGGATAGTCGGCCTTGAGGCGCAGGAGGAGGTCCAGGAGTCCCCGCTCGTCGATCTCCCAGCCCATCGCGGTCCGGGGCCGGCCGCCGTCGGCGACACGGGCCGACGGCGAGCCCACGTAGGCGGATTGGACCGGTGCAGCGCTGCCCGCGACCAGCATCGGCGCGTAGTAGTTGATGCCCAGGTGGTCCAGGGGCGCACCGATCCGCTTCAGGTCGCCGTCGCGGATGTGGCCGGTGCCGGTCACCTCACGGAGGTCGTCGAGCACGTCGTCGGGGTACGCGCCGCGCAGCAGCGGGTCGAGGAAGAGCCGGTTCTGCATGCCGTCGACACGGCGGGCCGCGTCCAGGTCGGCGGGCTCGGTGCTGAGCGGGGTGACATGGGTGAGGTTGAGCGTGATGCCGATGTGCGCGTCGCCGTCGCGCATCGCCTCCGTCGCCAACCCGTGGGCGAGCAGCAGGTGGTGGGCGGCGCGTACGGCTGCGTCCGGTTCGCGTCGGCCGGGGGCGTGGCGACCCGTGGCATAGCCGAGGAAGGCCGAGCACCACGGCTCGTTGAGCGTGGTCCAGTGGGTGACGCGGTCGCCCAGCGCCTCGTGCGCGAGGGCCGCGTACTCGGCGAACCGCTCGGCCGTGTCCCGCACCGGCCAGCCGCCGGCGTCCTCCAGCGGCTGGGGCAGGTCCCAGTGGTAGAGGGTGGGCCAGGGCTGGATGCCATGGTCGAGGAGGGTGTCCGTGAGACGGCGGTAGAAGTCCAGGCCGCGCTGGTTCACCGGGCCGGAGCCGGTGGGCTGGATCCGGGGCCACGCGAGCGAGAACCGGTAGGCGCGCAGGCCGAGTTGGGCCATCAGCGCGATGTCCCCGGGGAAGCGGTGGTAGTGGTCGGCCGCGACGGCTCCGGTGTCACCGCCCCGGACGGCGCCCGGGGTGGCCGCGAAGGTGTCCCAGATGGAGGGACCCCGGCCGTCCTCCGCGACCGCGCCCTCGATCTGATAGCCCGATGTGGCGGCGCCCCACAGGAAGCCGGGCTCGAACGTGCTCACTGACTCGACCTCACTGACTTGAACCTCCGTCTACGGGACATTCCGAGAGCGATGACAATCAGAGCACCCTCGTCCGCGATGTGAATGCCGCTGCTGACCTGGGATGGAACTGGGTTGACGCCACAGCCCGGCCGGTTCCTGTGCGATGCCTCCGTAAGAAACTGGAAGCGCTAACAGTCGCAGACTAAGAGCGGAACGTTCTGTCTGTGAAGGGTCCGGACGCGGAAAGACTGTGGAAGTGGCTGGGGAAGGGACTGCTGTGTGTGAAGTCTTGACAGCCTCGCCGCCCCCACCCACCATCTGGCACTGACGCCGCACCGAGCCGGGAACCCTGTCACCGAGAAGGGCCCGGTATGTTCCGCAGAACCGCATTCCGCAGGACCAGATGGGGCGCGGTCCTCCTCGCGCCCGCCCTGACCGTCGCCACCCTGGCGGCGACCCCCATGCTTCCCGTGACGTCCGCGCAGGCCGCCGACGCGCCCTACGAACGCGTGCTCAACGGCACGTTCGACAACGGCAGGACCTCGTGGTGGAGCAGCGGCAACACGCCGTCCACCGTCAACTCGGGCCGCCTGTGCGCCGATGTCCCCGGCGGGACAGTCAACGTGTGGGACTCGATGATCGGCCAGAACGACATTCCGCTGGAGGCCGGCCAGCCCTATACGCTGCGCTTCACGGCCTCAGCCACCCGCGACGTGTCGATCCACGCCGTACTGCAGCTGCCCGCCGCCCCGTTCACGACCACCCTCAACAAGACCGCGGCCGTCACCACCACACCGAAGACCTTCCAGTTCACCGGCACCTCCACCGCCGCCGACCTGCACGCCCAGCTCTCCTTCCAACAGGGCGGCGCAGCCCAGCCGTTCACCCTCTGCCTCGGCGACGTCTCCCTCACCGGCGGCGCGACACCTCCGGGCGGCGGACGCGACTTCGGCTCCCCGGTGCGGACGAACCAGTACGGCTACGCGGTCCACGGCCCCAAGAGGGCGTCGATCGTCAACGCCTCGACGAAGCCGGTGAGTTGGCGCCTGCTCGACGCCTCGGGCGCGGTCGTGACGTCAGGACGCACCCGTGTCCAGGGCACGGACGCCGCCTCCGGCGACCATGTGCACATCGCCGACTTCAGCTCGGTGCGCAAGGCCGGTACGGGCTACACGCTCGTGGTCGGCGACGCGACGAGCCATCCGTTCGCCATCGTGGAGAACCCCTACACCGCCCTGCGCGAGGACGCGTTGGGCTACTTCTACGACGTCCGCAGCGGCACGCCCATCGAGGCGCAGTACGCGGGCGACTCCTACGCCCGGCCCGCAGGGCATGTCGGCGTGGCCCCCAACAAGGGAGACACCAACGTCCCGTGCCTGCCCGGCACTTGTGACTACTCCCTTGACGTCCAGGGCGGTTGGTACGACGCGGGCGACCAGGGCAAGTACGTCGTCAACGGGGCCCTCGCGGACTGGCAGTTGATGGACTCCTACGAACGCTCCCGCGCCCAGGGCGACTTGACCGGCCTGCGCGACGGGCTGCTGAGCATCCCCGAGAACCACAACGGCGTCCCGGACGTCCTCGACGAGTCCCGCTGGGAGACGGAGTTCCTGCTGAGCATGCAGGTGCCCGCGGGTGAACCGCTGGCCGGCATGGTCCACCACAAGGTCCACGACCTGGCCTGGACCGCCCTGCCCACCCGGCCCGACCAGGACTCCCAACCCCGTTACCTGCACGCGCCGTCCACGGCCGCGACCCTCAACCTGGCCGCCGCGGGCGCCCAGTGCGCCCGGGTGTGGGCCCGCTACGACGCCGCCTTCGCGCACACGTGCCTGACCGCTGCCGAGACCGCCTGGAAGGCCGCGCTCGCGCACCCCGACCTGTACGCCCCGAGCGGCGACAGCGTCGGCGGCGGAGCGTACGCCGACACGGACGTGACCGACGAATTCTCCTGGGCCGCAACGGAGTTGTACGCCACCACGCACGACCGCGCCTACCTGTCCCGCATCGACACGGAGATCACCCCGGCCGGGTTCTCCTGGCGGGACACCGGCGCCCTGGCCGACCTCACCGTCGTCCGGCTGCCGAGCCGCTTCCCCGCCCGCATGGTGGCCGCCGCCCGCAAACGGGTCCTCGCCGTCGCCGACGGCTTCGTACGCGACGAGCGGTCACAGGGCTACCCGAACCCCAACCTCCCCACCGACGGCGCCTACGTCTGGGGCTCCAACAGCGTCACCGCGAACAACGCCATGGTCATCGCGACCGCCTACGACCTCACCCACCGGGACAGCTACCGCAGTGCCGTCCTGGAGTCGCTGGACTACCTCCTCGGCCGCAACGCCCTGAACCAGTCCTTCGTCACCGGCTACGGCACCCAGTTCAGCCACAACCAGCACAACCGCATCTGGGCCCACCAGATCAACGCCAACTTGCCCAGCCCGCCTGCCGGTTCGCTGGCCGGCGGCCCCGACTCGGCCCTCCAGGACCCGGTCGCGCAACAGAACCTGGTCGGTTGCGCCCCCGCCACCTGCTACATCGACGACATCTACTCGTACTCGACCAACGAGGTCGCCATCAACTGGAACTCCGCGCTCGCCTGGGTGGCGACCTTCGCAGCCGACTCCGCGCGCTGAGCACCGCTGATCGAACGGTATGCACCGCCGTGGCTCCGCCCGCGCCTGGACGAGCGCGGGCGGGAGCCGAGCCGAGGGGCCCACGGCAGCCCCGCCCCGAGAGATAGGGACGCATCATGCGCTGGAAAGCCCTGCTCACATCCGACTCGCTGAAGACCGCCTCGTTCCGAACCGCCCTGATCTGTCTGCTCGTTGCGCCGCTGTCGCTCGGGGCGACCGGTTCGGCGGCAGCGGCCGGCCCGGTCTCCTTGACGAGCGGCTTCTACTCCAACCCCGACTCCGGCCCTGCTGTCTGGGTCCGCGACAACCCCTCCGACTCCCGCGCCGCACGCATCCAGTCGGCGATCGCGTCCCAGCCGATCGCCCGCTGGTTCGCCAACGAGAGCACGGGCATCGGACCGGCCGTGTCCGGCTACGTCGGCACCGCCGACAGCCACGACAAACTGCCGGTCCTGGTCGCGTACAACATCCCGGGCCGGGACGCGTGCGGCGGCGAGTCGTCGGGCGGCGCGGGCAGCGTGGCCGCCTACCGCACCTGGATCTCCACCTTCGCGGCGGCGGTCGGCACCCACCCCGCCGTCGTCGTCATCGAGCCGGACGCCCTGTCGGACTTCAGCTGCCTGACCAGCGCACAGATCAGCGACCGCCTCGCGATGCTCTCCTACGCCACCCAGATGTTCCAGCAGAAGGCACCCAACACCTGGGCCTACCTCGACGCCGGACACACCAACTGGGTCGACCCGGCGACCATGGCGAGCCGCCTGAGGTCAGCGGGGGTGGCCAACATCCGAGGCTTCTCCCTGAACGTCTCGAACTTCTACACCACCCCGTCCTCGGAGACCTACGGCAACTCGATCAACTCGGCGCTCGGCGGCACCTCCCACTTCGCCGTCGACACCAGCCGCAACGGCAACGGCTCCAACGGCGAATGGTGCAACCCCGCCGGACGCGAACTCGGCGTCACTCCACGGGTGGGCGGCGCCGAGGACCTCCTGCTGTGGGTCAAGACACCGGGCAACTCCGACGGGCAGTGCGGCATCGCGCCGACCGTGCCCGCCGGGCAGTTCAGTCCCGATCTCGCCGTCAGGCTCATCGGCGGCACGTGATCGCGGTGTGGGGCGTGGGCCCCTGACAGCCCGCGTCCCACGCCGTTCCGCTCATCAACTCGGCTGCTCCAAGCGGACGTTGTCCACGGTTCCGTCGGGCCAGGTGACGGAGGCGAGGGCGGTGCCGTCACCGTCGTAACAGACCTCCAGACGTACGGCTTCGGCGGCACCCGGCCCCTCGACCGCCCCGGAGAGACAGACCAACGCGGCGTAGACTGTGCCCAGTTGGACCTCCGCGGTGGTGGCGAGCCAGGGTGTCGCCGAATGCGGCCCGAAGGCATTGGCGTCCCGCGCGGTGGCGATGCCCGCCTCGTCGAAGCCGCGCAGCCCGACCACGGTGCTGGACAGGCCGGTCGGGCGGCGCGCCCATGCGGCCGGCTGGGGCTCCAGGTGCATGTACGGCGGCTCGGCCGCGGCCAGGCAGTAGCCGCCGAGGCGCAGCCGCAGCGGTTCCTGGACCGGGCCGTCGACGCGCGCGAGCCGTATCTCCAGCGGGCCGTTCAGCACGGACGCCGTCGTGATCCACGGCCCTGTACGGAAGTCGGACGCGGGATCGTGGGCGTACGGGGCGGGCACCGGGCCGACCGGCCAGTGCGCGCGATGGCGGGAGACCGCCGTACGCACACCCAGGTGCAGGCGGGTCAGCGGGCGGCGATGCGAGGGCCGCCCCCCGGCGTTGAGCAGCGCGATGTGCGAGTCGATCGGGTCGTCCAGGCTCGACTCCGCGCTGTCGGGGGCGGCATGGGAGGCGTAGGCGAGGCGGCTGTAGAGCGGGTCGTCCGCCTCGGGGGTGGTGCCGTCGCCGAAGGCGTGGTCGCTGCCGTGGTTGACGACGCGTACGACGCCGTCCGCCGCCGTGCCGGAGACGAGCCATCCCGGGGCGGTCAACGTCCGCCGCACGTCCCGGGTCTCGATCGGCAGGGCCTCTTCCTTCTCCGTCCACACCGGGTGTTCCGCCGACAGCACCAGTCCGGCGAAGCCCTTGCTCGACCAGTACGGCGAGCCGGGGCCGGAGTACGGCTGCCGGATGGCCGTGAACTCCCCGTGCCAGCCCAGCGGTTGAAGCCCGCGCCCGTCGAAGCAGCCCGATTCGGTGAAGTGCCGTAGGACTCCGCTCGCCAGGCGGCGGGTACGGCCCGCCGGCAGGGGAGCGGAGTCGAAGACGGCGCCGGCCCACAGCGGGCAGAGCATCGCGTAGCGGTACGTCAGGGAGCGGCCCTGGTACAGCGGGGCGCCGTCGGCCGCCACGAGGTGCTGGGCGTCGTCCAAGTAGCGGCGCAGCCGGGCCCGGTAGCGGGGGAGCAGGGCGGGGTCCGCGTCGGCGCCGGAGATGCGGCAGTACCAGAGCGGGTAATAGTGCATCGCCCAGCCCGAGTAGTAGTCGAAGTGGCGCAACGGGCCGCCGGTGCCGCCTCCGTCGGAGTACCAGCCCTCGCCCGCGTACCAGGACTCCGTGCGCGCGATCGCGTGGTCGATGTCGGGCGCGCTCCACGGGGCGCCGACCGAGCGCAGGAACGCCGACGTGATCGCCCTGAACCAGACCCAGTTGTTGTCGGGGACCTCGCTGCCGAGCAGGTCCGTCATCCAGGCGACGATCCGTTGCCGTACGCCGTCGTCGAGCCGGTCCCAGATCCAGCGCCGGGTCTCGTGCAGCGCGATCGCCACCGACGCGCACTCCACCTTCGCCTGCCCGCACTCGCGCATGCTCGGCCAGTGTTCGGGCGAGTGCGGGTCCGTGCCGGCGGTCAGGCCCTCGGCGTACCAACTGGCGTGGTTGTACGGGTCGTTGTCGCCGGATTGGGCCAGGCGGAAGCCCGCGAGGAGGAAGGTGCGGGCGAAGCCTTCGAGGCCGTCGCTGTGCCGGCCGTTGCGGCTGGCGGGGCCGGGGAGATGGAGCAGGGCGTGCCCATCGGTGGCGTACGGGCGGACGGCGGTCAGCTGGACGTCGGCCAGCGCCTCCCAGTGGGAACGCGTCCAGCCGGTGTGCGGAGAGAGGAGCCGGTCCTCCGGTATCAACTGTCCACCTTTCCAACGGGGTTGAGGCGGGCCGGGGGCGCCACCGACTGGCGTACGACGACATGCGAGCCGAGCACCACGCGGCGGCTCGGCGGGTCCATGGGGCGGCGGTGCAGGGCCAACCGGGTCGCGGAGCGGCCGAGTTCCTGCTGCGGGACGTGCACGGTGGTCAGCCGGGGGTAGAGGTCCTCGGCGAGCGGGATGTCGTCGAAGCCGACCACGGAGAGGTCGTCCGGGACCGAACGGCCCAGGTCGCGGGCGGCGGCGATGGCACCGGCCGCGCTCATGTCGCTCGCGCAGAAGATCGCGGTGGCGTCGGTGTCGGTGAGGAGACGGCAGGCGGCCTCGTAGCCGGACTCCCGCGTCATGTCGCTCTCGGCGACGAGCGCCGGGTCCGGCTTGACGCCGTGTGCGCGCAGGGCTCGTTCGTACCCTTCGAGGCGCTCGCCCGCCACGCTGAACTCGTGCGGGCCCGCCAGATGGGCCACCCGGGTGTGACCTGCGGACAGCAGATGGCTGGTGGCGGCGAAGGCACCGCTCTCCATGTCGCACTCCACCACGTCCACCGGCGCCTTCGCGCCGCCCTTCCACGGCCGGGCGCAGAGCACCAGACGGGAGCCCGCCCGCTCCAACCCCTCGGCGGCGGCGGTGAGTTGGGCGAGATGCTCCTCGGTCTCGGCCATGCCGCCGACCAGGATGACCGCCTCCGCGCCGCGCTGGCGCATCAGGTCGATCACCGACAGCTCGCGCTCCGGGACGCCCTGAGTGGAACAGACGAGGCAGACCCGGCCGTCGGCGACGGCCTGTTCCTCCACCCCGGAGGCGACGTTCATGAAGAACGGCGAGGTGATGTCGTTGACCACCATCGCGATCAGCCCCGAAGTCGTGTTCAGGGAGCGGGCGTTGGCGTTGACCACGTAGTCGAGGTCCTGCACGGCCTGCATGACCCGCTCGTGCGTCGCCGGGGGAGCGGTGTACGCCCCGCTGAGAATCCGCGACACCGTGGCGACGGACACGCCCGCGCGCGATGCCACGTCACGGATCGTCGCGCGACCTGCGGAACCCCGACCTTGAGCCATGCTCTGCTTCTCCTCGCCCCGGTGAACAGCCGATGTAAGTAACACCGATGAAAAAGTTACACAACTGGCGAGGGTTTCTCTACGGCCCAGGTGCAGGTGGCTGTTGGAAATTCTCCGGGATTGCCGAACCCCTTGACGACCGCGAGACCTCCCCTTAACGTCCGGTTACTGTAAACGGTTCAGTGAACGTTACATGCCGCTCGGCAGCCTCTGTGCATCTCCATGCATCCCACCGCATCCCTCTTCTCCGCCTCGGAGGAACATCAGATGACTTCGTCGAACGTCTCCAGACGCGGCCTCCTGCGCACCGCCGCACTCGGCGCCGGCACCCTCGCCCTGGGCGGCGGTCTGAGCGCGTGCGGCTCCGGCTCCCCCTCGTCGGCGGCGGACGCGCTCACCTACTGGGACTGGTACGTCACCCAAGCCCCTTGGGTGGACAAGGAGATCGAGCTCTTCGAGAAGAGCCACAGCGGCGTCAGCGTCAAGAAGACCACCCAACAGAACGCCAAGTACCCGGACTTGGTCGCGCTCGCCAACCGCAGCGGCAACCCGCCGGACGTCTTCATGATCCCGCAGGTCCCCAGCGTCGCCGAGCAGGTCGCCAAGGGCTGGCTGCACCCGCTCGACGAGTGGGCGACCCCGGCGTGGCAGTCACGCTTCCCCGAGGGCACCTTCCTGGAAGGCGCCAACGTCTTCGACGGCAAGGTGTATTCGGCCCCGCTCAAGGGCTCCGGCCCGCAACTCCAGCTCTACATCCACCACGGCGTCTTCAGGTCCGTCGGCCTGACGAACCCCGACGGCAGCGTCAAGATCCCCCGCACCTGGGACCAAGTCACCAGCGCCGCCCAGACGATCACCAAGAAGAGCGGCGGCAAGTCGTACGGCTTCGGCTTCGGCAACGCCGACGGCATCGGCGTCCTCGCCTGGTGGCTGGACCTGTTCGTCCGCGGCGCTGGCGCACCGGGCGGCGCCCCCACCGTGCCCGGCGCCGGCATGGACTACCGCGTCGGCAAGTGGACGTTCGGCACGGACCGTTCGTACGCCGACTTCCTGGAGCTGTTCGTGGAATGGAAGAAGCGCGGCTTCTTCCACCCCAACTCCGTGAGCCTGTCCGACGAAGCGGCCCGCGCGTTCTTCGAGCGCGGCAAGTTCGGCATGACCGTCGGCGGCGTGTGGAACCAACCCGAGTGGACCCAGCACAAGTTCACCGACTACAGCCTGGTCACCCTGCCCTCGCCGACCGCGACCCCGAAGGGTTTCTACTACGCCGACCCGGTCGGCAACGGCACCTTCGCCGCGGTCTCCGCCAAGAGCAAGAAGGCGCACGAGGGGTTCCAGTGGCTCGACGCGCTGACGTCCCCCGCCGCCGGGCGCCGCTGGGTCGAGGACCTCAACGGCGTCTCCGCCCACCCCGCCGACAACGACCCGGACGGCATCGACTCCAAGCCCTTCGCCGCGTTCATCGGCATGACCGAGCAGGTACTGCGCGGCCCGGTGCCCCTCGTGCGCAACCCGGAGCTGGCCGGCGTCGCCCCGAGCGTGCCCAAGCCGGACATCAGCGATGTGGTGACCGGCGTCTACACCGGTCAAATCAAGGACGTACAGGGCGCGTTGAGCAGCCTGGCCGACAAGAAGTACCAGCTCCAGTCCGAGGCGGTCGCCGCGGTGGCCAAGCAGGGCAAGAAGGTCAGCACGTCCGACTACGTCTTCGCGGACTGGGACCCGACCAAGCCGTACACCACGAAGAAGAAGGCGTGAGCCGTCACCATGTCACTCCTCGACACCCGCGAGCGCCGGCGAACGTCCCCGACGCCACCCCCGATCGCCGCTCGCCCCGGCCTCGGCCGCCGCATCCGCGCCGCCAAGTGGTCGTACCTCTATCTCGCCCCCATGGCCGTACTCCTGCTGGCCTTTGTGGTCTACCCGATCTTCGCGTCCTTCGGCTACACCTTCTACCGCTGGAACGGCATCGGTGAGCCCGGCAACTACGTGGGCCTCGCCAACTTCCGGCAGATCCTGAGCGACAGCATCTTCTGGGGCGCGGTCGAGCACACCTTCGTCTACGCCTTCGTCCTGGTCCCGGTGCAGCTCCTGCTGGCGTTGGCGCTCGCGCTGGTGCTGAACAACCCGAAGCTCAAGTTCGCGCTGTTCTTCCGGACCGTCTACTTCATCCCCGTCGTCACCTCGGCCGCGGTCGTCGGCGTCGTCATCCAGCTCATGCTCGCCAACTTCGGTGATTCGGCGGGGAGTCTGCTCGCCAGGACCGGCATGACGGACGGGCACATCGACTGGCTCGGCGACCCGCACACCGCGCTCGCCGTGATCATCGCCATCGGTATCTGGCACACCCTCGGCTACAACCTCGTCTACTTCCTCGCCGGACTGCAGACCATCCCGGCCGAGCTGTACGAGGCGGCGAAGCTCGACGGCTGTGGACCGGTCCAGTCCTTCTTCCGCGTCACCATCCCGATGCTGCGCCAAGTCGGGGTCGTCATCGTGGTGTTGGCGTTCATCGGCAGCTTCCAGGTCTTCGACCTGGTGCAGGTCCTCACCGGCGGCGGACCGTATTTCGCCACCGAGGTCGTCAACACGTACATCTACCACCTGGCCTTCGGCGGCTCCGCCGGCGCCGCCGCCCAGCCCGACATCGGCCTGGCCTCCGCCGCCTCGTTCCTCTACGGACTGCTGCTCATCGTGTTCTCCGCGCTCCAGGTCCTCGCCCTGCGCGGGATCAGCCGACGCCGCACGGCCGCGTAAGTGCTCCGCGGATGTACGGCCAGGTGCCGTCCATCGTCTGCAGCGCCGTCGTGGCTGGTCGCGCAGTTCCCCGCGCCCCTTGAGGGCGCTGCCGAGCCGCGGCGGACTTCGCCCCGACCTGCTTATTAGTCGCCAACCAGCAAAGGGTCACGCCGATGTCCACACCGTCCCAACACCCGCGCCTGCGCATGCAGTTGAGCCTGCGCAGAGGGCGACGCGGTCTGCTCTACCTCGCACTGCTCGGCGGCGGCCTCGTCTGGCTCTACCCGTTCCTGTGGGCGCTCGGCAGTTCACTCAAGAGCACCGACGGCTTCTTCTCCGGCGGGCTGAACCCGATCCCGTCCGAGTTCCACTGGTCCAACTACAGCGAGGCCTGGACCCAGGCGGACTTCAGCAAGTTCTTCGTCAACACGGTGCTGTTCGCGACCGGCACGGTCATCGTCACCCTGCTCGCCACCTCCATGGCCGGCTACGTCCTGGCCCGCACCGACTTCCCCGGCAAGAAGGTCTGGCTCGGTCTGGTCGGCGTGACGCTGTTCCTGCCGCACGGCTACACGATCATCCCGGTCTTCGACCTCATCCAGCGCCTCCATCTCCTCAACACCCTCTGGTCGGTGGTCATCGTCCAGTCGGCGGGCGGGATGGTCTTCGGCACTTTCCTGTTCATGGGCTACTTCACGACGATCGACCGGGGCCTTGAGGACGCGGCCCGCGTGGACGGCGCGAACTTCCACCAGATCTTCTGGCGGATCATGCTCCCGCTGTCCGGACCGATGCTGGCGACCGTCGGCCTGTTCGCCTGCATCAACGCCTGGAACAGCTTCTTCATCCCGCTGGTCTTCACCCTGTCCCGCCCCGAACTCCACACCCTGTCCGTGGGCATGTTCAACTTCATCGGCCAGAACTCCACCGCGTGGACGCTGGTGTGCGCGGGGTCGGTCATCACCCTGCTGCCCATCGTCCTGATCTTCATCGTGCTGCAGCGCTTCTTCATCAACGGGCTGGCGGGCGCGGTCAAGCAGTAACGAGGAGCGGCTGCCGAGGAGTTGAGAGCAGCGGCCGCCGGTTCATCCGCCGCCGTCGAGGTCGACGCACTGCCGCAGCACCCGCAGTTCGTCACCGACGAGTTCCATCTCGTACAGCTTCCCGCGCGCGTTCTCGAACGGCCGGTGCAGGATCATCATCAGCCGGCCCTCGAACGTCCGGAACAGCATCCCGTGCCCGCTGTCCTCCCGCACCAGCGGCCGCTGTTGCAACCAAGGCCCTTGTATCTCACCGGACTTGGAGACGGCATAGGTCTGCACGTAGCCCCCGGTGAGGCTGCCGTCCGCGCCGAGCACGTTCTTCTCGTACGTCGACCACAGCATGAGCAGCGATCCGTCGGGGATGCGGTACAGCTGCGGGCCGTCCGTGACGTAGGGCGGGAGTTGGTGCGGTACGCCGGGCGGGATCTCCTCGCCGATCCAGGGCGCGTCCGAGGCCTTGAAGAGGAAGACCGGGTCGCCGGTCGTCCCGGTCAGGTCCGGGGTCAGCCGGATGGCCTCCATCGTGCCGTCGACGGTCTGCAGCCACTCGTGCGCGTACACCATCCACGGCTGCCCGGACGGGTCGACGTACAGCGTGCCGTCCAGGGTCATGAGGTGCTCGGGCGGGGTCGGGCGTGCGGGGTCGACCGACGTGAAGGGGCCGAGCAGGGATTCGGACACGGTCGTGATCGTGCCCCGCCGGTGGTTCGCGAGCTGAAACGGCGTGCCCCAGCGGCCAGTTGGGGGCACCGGCAGCGGACTGTCCTCGTCGTGCAGCGTGGTGAACAGGTAGTACCTGCCCTGCCACGCGTGCACCTCCGGCGCCCAACCCCCGTCGCTCGCCCAGAGGTTGCTCTGCTCCGCCGCCAGGAACACCACCGCCGGACGCGTCCAGTCACGCAGGTCCCGGCTGCGGTAGACCATCGTGCCGACGCCCTCCACGCCCGACACGGAAGGGTCGTTGGACGTGTAGAGGCAATACGTGCGGGTCGTGTCGTCGGCGACGACGAACGGATCGTGCAACGGCATGTCGGGCAGCCGCATCGGCTCGCCCACGGGATCGGTCGCCATGGTGTCACCGTAGGGCCCGCAAACCCCGTGCGCATCACAGCTGTTGAGGGAAAAACGCTTGGACTGCACGGACGCCGTCGCGGGACACTGCCAGTCCTGGCCAGTCCGTATGCCGGGCGCCGGACGACACCACGGGGTGGGGATGGGATCGCCTGAATCGCGTGACATCGGGCCGCGCAAAGGCTCGGTGCTACTCGCACTTCGCTATTACGGACGGGAGTTGGCCCGGCTCCGCCGCTGGACCGCGCCCGCCACACTGCTGCCCGCGGTGGGCAACATCGGCATCAACTACATCGCGCCGCTGATCGTCGCCAAGCTCGTCGGCCGTATCGCCGGAGACGCGGGCATCAGCGTCCGCACGACGCTGCCGTACGTCCTCGGGTTCGCCGGGGTGCTGCTGCTCGCCGAGGTGTTCTGGCGGCTCGGACTGCACTGTCTGAACCGGCTGGACGCGCTCGGCATCGAGCACCTGTATGTGATCGGCATGGACGAACTCTTCGCCAAGGACGCCGCGTTCTTCCACGACAACTTCGCCGGGTCGCTCACCAAGCGGGTGCTGAGCTTCGCCTCCCGCTTCGAGGAGTTCGTCGACACGATGACGTTCCAGGTGGTGGGCAGCCTGGTCCCGCTGCTGTTCGGCTCGGTCGTGCTGTGGCGCTACGAACCGCTGCTCGTCGTAGGCCTGTTGGCGATGATCGCGCTCACCGCCCTGGTCGTCGCGCCTCTCATCCGGCGCCGCCAGGCACTCGTCGACCTCCGCGAGGAGGCGATCGCCCGGGTGTCCGGCCATGTCGCCGACAGCCTGATGAACATGGACACGGTCCGCGCGTTCGCCGCCGAGGAACGCGAGGCCGCCGAACACCGCTCCCGCGTCGCCCAGTCGAGGCGCCTCACGCTGCGCTCCTGGGACTACGGCAACCTGCGCATCGACACCCTGGTCGCGCCGCTCTCCGTGCTCACCAACGCGCTCGGCCTGCTCCTCGCTGTCGCCCTCGGCGGCGGCGAACACGGCGTCGAGGCGGTCGTGGTCGCCTTCACGTACTACACGAACGCGACCCGGATCATGTTCGAGTTCAACCAGATCTACCGGCGCCTGGAAAGCTCGATGACCGAGGCCGCCCAGTTCACCGAGCTGTTGATGGCGCCGCCCACCGTGGTCGACCCGGCCTCGCCCGAGCCGCTGCGGTCCCGGGCCACCGACGTCCGCTTCGAGAACGTGACCTTCGCCCACGCGGGCGCCGACACGCTCTTCGACGGACTCGACCTGACCGTGCCCAGCGGCACGAAGATCGGCCTCGTCGGCCGGTCCGGCGGCGGCAAGACCACCCTCAGCCGGCTGCTGCTGCGGATGACGGACATCGACGCCGGCCGCATCCTGATCGGCGGCCAGGACATCAGCAAACTGCGCCAGGCGGACCTGCGCAGCCTCATCGCCTACGTCCCGCAGGACCCGGCGATGTTCCACCGCACCCTGCGCGAGAACCTCACCTTCGCCCGGCCCGACGCCACCGACGCCGAGGTCCGCCGGGCCGCAGAGGCCGCGCACGTCACGGAGTTCGCCGACGCGCTGCCGGACGGCTTCGAGACGATGGTGGGGGAGCGCGGGATCAAGCTCTCCGGCGGCCAGCGCCAACGCGTCGCCCTCGCCCGCGCGATCCTGCGCGACGCCCCGATCCTGCTGCTCGACGAGGCGACCAGCGCGCTCGACTCGGAGAGCGAGATCCTCGTACAGGAAGCGCTGTGGCGGCTCATAGAGGGCCGGACCGCGCTCGTCGTCGCACACCGGCTGAGCACCGTCGCCGGCATGGACCGGCTCGTCGTCCTCGACCGCGGCCGGATCGTCGAACAGGGCACGCACCAGGAGCTGTTGGCCGCCGAGGGCGCCTACGCGAAGCTGTGGCAGCACCAGTCGGGCGGCTTCCTCGACGAGAGCCCCGAGCAGGCCGCCGACCTGCACTGACGGACCGAACACCGGCCGGATTCCCGGGACTTCAGCCATCGGATTCCCGGGACTTCGGCCATCCCTGTCGGACAACCGGTTTCTAGTCGACCACGTTCCAGCGCCGTCTCGCCGAGGTTACCCAGTCTTTTCGAAAGTTCGCCCAAGGTCTTGACGCCGTTTCCGAGCCGGAAGAAGCTCTGCCCCAACGCGTGACAACCGGTTTCTATTGGAGGTGGTGCGGTCATGCCCCCACGTGCTGGTGCGCCCCTGAGCCGCCGACGATTTCTCGCCCTCTCGGGGGCGGGTGCGGCGGCCGGCGCGGCGGTGCTGGGCGGCTGCGCCCTCCAGGTGTCGACCGGGGTGAGCGGAGCGGGCGAGACCGTCACGGTGATGGTCAAGGACGGCGACATCACCACCGACCAGATCACGCAGGCCCACAAAGACATCGGCGTCAAGATCCACCTGGTGCGCTACGACCTCACCAAGCTGATCGCGATGATGACCACCGGCGCACCACCGGACCTGGTGCGCGGCGTCGGCGCCGTGGACGCCCCGTACTTCGTCGCCCGGGACGTCGTCGAGAACCTCGACCCCTACTTCGCCGGGAGCGGCGTCCTCAAGGTCGACGACCTGGACCCGGTCAACGACCTGTGGCGCTACGACGGCCACACCCAGGGCAAGGGCCCGCGCTACGGCATGGCGAAGGACTTCTCCCAGGACTCCATGTACTGGTACAACACCGCGCACTTCGACACGGCGGGCGTCGCCTACCCGCCGGAGACCCAACCGGTCACCTATGAACAGTGGTTGGAGGACGCCAAGCGGCTCACCCGGCGCAAGAACGGGCAGACGACCGTCTTCGGCGGCAGCTACAACGGGCTCAACGCCCCAGGTCTGCTGGCCGGGTTGACGGCCGCCGCCGGCGGCAGCCTGTTCAGCGAGGACTTCTCCCGCGTCGACTTCACCACCCCCGAGGCCCGCAAGGCACTGGCCTGGTACATCGACTACTGCCGGGCCAAGGTCGGCCCGAGCCTGATCCAGCCCGACCCCAACGGCTGGGACGGGCCCACCTATCAGGCCGGCCGGATGGCCATGACGGGCAGCGGCTACTGGCTCGGCGGCATGATCGACACCGACAAGAAGCTGGCCCGGGTGTCCCGGCTCGCCCCCGCCCCCGTCTTCGCGGGCGGCCCGCGCCTGAGCCCCTGCCAGGGCGGCACCGGCCTGTGGATGCCGAAGAAGGCCCGGAACAAGGACGCCGCCTGGCGGGTCTTCGAGTGGTTCTTCGGCGAGGCACCGGCCAAGGAGCGCGCGTCGAGCGGCTGGGGCATCCCGAGCCTGAAGTCCCTGCGGTCCCTGATGCCCGGTCAGGAGCCGTATCAGAAGCGGGCGTTGCGGGTGCAGGAGGCCGAGCTGAAGCACTTCTCGGTGACCGCCTTCACGCCGTACGCCACGGCGGACGCGCTCGCCGCTCTCTTCAACCAGGCCGCCCCCGCCGCCATGTCGGGCGGGATATCCGTCGACACCCTCGCGGGCCGGCTGAACTCGTCCATGAACGAGCAGCTCAAGCGCGGTAAGGAGCAAGTGGGATGACGGTCGATCAGGTCACCACGGTCACGGGCCGCCCAGGCTCGGCCGCGAGCGGTGAACGGGCGCGGGCGGCACGGCAGCCGCGGACCACCGCGACCGGGCGCAGACACCGCGCGTTCTACATGTTCACCTCGCCCTGGATCATCGGCTTCCTGCTGCTGACCATCGTCCCCATGGCGTACGCGCTGTGGCTGAGCTTCACCACGTTCGACGGCATCTCCCCGCACTGGCGCTACGTCGGCCTCGGCAACTACCGCGAGCTGTTCTCCGACTCCGTGACCTGGCACGCGCTGGGCCGCACAGGGCTGTTCGCGGTGACCTCCGTGCCGTTGTCGATCGCGGCCGGGCTCGGGCTCGCGGTCCTGGTCAACCGGCCGCTCAAGGCACGCGGACTGTTCCGCACCCTGCTCTATCTGCCCGCCGTGGTGCCGCCGGTCGGCGCGGGCATCGCCTTCAAGCAGCTCTTCGACCAGAACTCCGGTGCCGCCAACGGGGTGTTGAACATCTTCGGCATCAACGCCCTGGGCTGGCTCGCCGATCCCTACGCCCGCTACGTGCTGCTGATGAGCGTCCTGTGGGGCGCCGGAAACGTCATGATCATCTCGCTGGCCGGGCTCCAGGACGTACCCCGCGAACTCCACGAGGCGGCCCGCATCGACGGCGCGAGCGCCTGGCGGACCTTCCGCAGCATCACCGTGCCGCTGCTCTCGCCGGTGCTGCTCTTCCAGACCGTGACCGGCGTGATCGCCTCCGTGCAGACCATCATGCCGCTGCTGCTCGCGCCCGACGGCACCACGGGCGGCGTCACCGCGATCCCGCAGTCCAACTACCTCTACATGATGCACGTGTTCGCGGAGTACTTCGCGCTCGGCCGCTACGGCTACGCCTCCGCACTGCTGTGGGTGCTCTTCGTCCTGATCCTCGCCGTGACCGGACTCATCTTCAGGTTCACGTCCGGCGTGGTCTTCTACAACGTCGACCCGGAGGCCAACAAGTGAGCGCCGTCAGCCCGTTGGTGAAGTCCCCGGTCCGGGTGCGAGCAGGCCGGCTGGCTCTCTACACCGTCCTCGTCGCCGTCACGGGCCTGTTCCTCGGCCCCTTCGGCTGGCTCGTCCTCGCCGGTCTGAAGACCCCGGCCGAACTCGCCGCCTCGCCCGTGCACTGGCTGCCCCAGCACCTCCAGTGGCACAACTTCGCCGACGCCTACCAACTCATCGACTTCCTCGGCTACGCCCGCAACTCCCTGATCATCGCGATGATCTACGCCACCCTCGTCACCCTCAGCTCCGCCTGGGTCGGCTTCGGCTTCGCCCGCCTCTCCGCCCCCGGCAAGAAGACCCTGTTCGGCATCCTGCTCGGCTCGATGATGCTGCCCCAGATGATCACCCTGCTGCCGACCTACCTGATCTTCGCCAAGCTCGGCATGGTCGACACCTACTGGCCGTGGGTGCTGTGGGGGCTGGCCGCCGCGCCGTATCTCGTCTTCCTCTTCCGGCAGTTCTTCGCGGGCCTGCCAAGGGAGTTGGAGGAGGCCGCGATCGTCGACGGCTGCGGGTACGCCACCATCTTCTGGCGGATCTTCCTGCCGCAGTCCTGGCCGGTCCTGAGCGCGAGCTTCGTGATCGCCTTCACCTGGACCTGGGGCGACTACATCGCCCCGCAACTCCTCCTGTCCACCGACCGCACCACCCTCGCGGTCGCCGTCATGTCCACCTACGTCACCTCGGCCGGCACCCCGGTCGCCGACCTCCAGGCGGCGGCCTCGGTGATGTACGTCGTCCCGATCCTCCTGATCTTCCTCGTCGCCCAACGCGGGTTCGTCGCCGGGATGTCGACGAGCGGCCTCAAGTAAGCCCAGGTTTCCGTCTGTTGCAAGGAGTCGCACCATGAACACACCCCTGTCCCGTCGTACGGCCCTCCAGGCGGCCGGTGCCACCGCGCTCGCCGCCGGCCTCTCCGGCCTGACCGCAACGGCGGCCCACGCCTCCGGCGACCACAACTCCCGCCCCAAGCTGGTCACTTACCCGCGCCCGACCACCATGCCGACCAACACCAGCTTCCAGGTGCGGGTCCGCAGCACCCCGCAGGGCACCTGGCAGACCCTCGACATCTACCGGCCGCAGTTCGAGGAGATCAACGCCTCCACCGGGTCGGGCAAGGTCTACAACTCGTCGATGGCGTACTTCGACTTCGACGGCTCTGTCGAGATCGAGGTGACGTACCTCAAGGGCGGCACCACCAAGGCCCGGGTGAGACCGGACGCGCTGGGCATCACGCCCGAACTCCTCGGCGACACCCTGCGGTTCACCCTCGACGAGCCCAAGGACGTCGTCGTACAGATCAACGACGAGATATTCGACGCCCTGCACCTGATCACCAACCGCGTCGAGCACCACGTCCCGTCCGCCGACGACCCGAACGTCCTCTACTTCGGCCCCGGCGTCCACACCGTCACCGGCAACGTCCTCACCGTCCCCAGCGGCAAGACCGTCTACCTCGCGGGCGGCGCCGTCCTCACCGCGCAGGTCTACTTCAAGGACGTGGAGAAGTCCCGCCTGATCGGACGCGGGGTGCTCTACAACAACCCCGGCGGCGCGATCCTCAGCGAGGGCAGCAAGAACATCCGCATCGAGGACGTCATCATGCTCAACCCGGCAGGCTACGCGGGCACGTTCGGCGAGAGCGAGAACGTCCACATCACCAAGGCGCGCGCGTTCAGTTCGAAGGGCAACGGCGACGGCTTCGACGTCTTCTCCTCGACCGGGATCACCTTCGACGGCTGCTTCATGCGCAACTCCGACGACTGCATCGCCATTTACTGCCATCGCTGGGACTACTACGGCGACACCCGCGACATCACCGTCAAGAACAGCACCCTGTGGGCCGACGTCGCCCACCCGATCAACGTGGGCACGCACGGCAACTCCGACGCCCCCGAGACGATCGAGAACCTCGTCATCAAGAACATCGACATCCTCGACCACCGCGAACCCCAGATGAACTACCAGGGCTGCATCGCCCTCAACCCCGGCGACTCCAACCTGATCAAGAACGTGCGCATCGAGGACGTCCGGATCGAGGACTTCCGCTGGGGCCAGGTCATTTACATGAAGGTCATGTTCAACACGAAGTACAACACCTCGGTCGGCCGCGGCATCGACGGCGTCTACGTCAAGAACCTCAGCTACACGGGCACGCGCGCCAACCCGTCGCTCTTCCTCGGCTACGACGCCGAACACGCCATCAACAACGTCACGTTCGAGAACCTGGTGATCAACGGGCTGGTCGTCGCCGACTCGATGAAGAAGCCGAGCTGGTACTACACCACCGACGAGATCCAGTGGTTCTACAACGAGCACGTCACCAACCTGAAGTTCCTCACCACCGCCGAGGCCGAGGCGGCCGCGGCGTCATGACGAAGCGCTCCGCTGGAAGGGCGGGGAGGGGCTGTCGGTCGGCTGCGGCGTCGTTGTGGCTGGGCGCGCCCCGCGGCGGAGCCGCTGATGAATACAGCCCCGCGCCCCTTAAGGGTGTTGCCGAACCGGAGTCGACTGCACCGGCCCCGCTCAGCCGCCGTGGCCTTCTCGGCGGCACCGCGGCCCTCCTGCTGGCTACGGGTGCGAGCGGACTGCTCGTGCCCGGCCGAGCGGCGGCCCAGGACGACCCTGCGGCAGGTTTCACACACCCCGGCCTGCTGCACACCGCCGATGACCTCGCCCGTATGAAAGCGGCGGTCGCCGCCAAGCAATCGCCGGTCTACGACGGTTACTTGGCGCTCGCGGCACACGCCCGCTCCTCCTCGGCGTACGCCGTGCAGAACACCGGCCAGATCACCACTTGGGGCCGTGGCCCCGCCAACTACCAGAACCAGGCCGTCGCCGACTCGGCCGCCGCCTACCAGAACGCCCTCATCTGGTCCGTCACCGGAGACACCGCGCACGCCGACAAGGCCCGCGACATCCTCAACGCCTGGGCCGCTTCCCTCACCGCCATCACCGGAGCCGACGGCCCCCTCGGCGCGGGCCTCCAGGCCTTCAAGTTCGTCAACGCCGCCGAACTCCTCCGCCACACCGGCTACGACGGCTGGAGTGCCGCCGACATCGTCCGCTGCGAGGACTCCTTCCTCCGCGTCTGGTATCCCGCCCTGTCCTCCTACATGCTCTACGCCAATGGCAACTGGGACCTGACGTCCCTTCAATCCCTGCTGGCCATAGGCGTGTTCTGCGAAGAGCCGACCCTCTTCTACGACGCGCTCCGCTTCGCCGCGGCCGGCGCCGGCAACGGCAGCGTCCTCCACCGCATCGTCACCGACGCCGGCCAGGGCCAGGAGAGCGGCCGGGACCAGGGCCACGAGCAGCTCGCGGTAGGCCTGTTGGCCGACGCCGCGCAGGTCGCCTGGAACCAGGGCGTCGACCTCTGGGGCTTCGACGACAACCGCATCCTCGCCAACGTCGAGTACGCCGCCCGCTACAACCTCGGCGGCGACGTCCCCTTCGTCCCCGACCTCGACCGCACCGGCAAGTACATCAAGCTGTCCGTCTCGGCCACGTCACGTGGCAGTCTGCCGCCCATCTACGAGATGGCGTACGCCCATTACGCGGGTGTGCGTGGCCTGGACACCCCGTACACGAAGAACGCCGTCTTCCGCGGCAACGGCGGTACCCGCGTCATCGAGGGCAGCAACGACGACCTGCCGAGCTGGGGCACCTTCGCCTACGCCGGTGCTACGACCCCCTCGTCCACCGTGCCGACACCACCGGCCGGCGTCACGGCGATCGGCAACGACCGCTCTGTGACGGTGAGTTGGCTGCCGTCGACGTGGGCCGACTCCTACACCGTCCTGCGCGCGACCGACGTGGACGGCCGCTACGAGAAGATCGCGTCCGGCGTCGACCGGCCGACGTACACCGACCGGAACGTGCACAGAGGACGGACCTATTACTACACGGTCGCGGCCTTCAACGCCCTTGGTGGAAGCGGCAGTTCACCGTGGGCGGCCGCCTCCGCCGGCCTCCCCTCGCCCTGGTCGACCCGGGACGTGGGGGACGTGAGGATCCCCGGTTCCGCCGCCTTCGACGGCGAACGCTTCGTCCTTGAGGCGAGCGGCACCGCCGACACCTATCGTCTCGTCCACCTTCCACTGCGCGGCGACGGCACAGTCACCGCGCGGATCGTGTGGCCGCTCAGCTCGCAGTACTCCAAGATCGGAGTCACCGTGCGGGCCTCGCTCGGCGTGGACGCGGCGCACGCATCGATGCTGATCCAGGGGCTGCCGCTGCACACCTGGAGCGGGGTGTGGACGGTACGCCCGTCGACCGGTGCGGAGATCTCCGCGACCGGCAGCACTCCCGTACCGCCTTCCCAGCAGCAGGCGATCACGGTGAACGCCGCCTTCCCGATCTCCAGCCTCGGCACACTGCCCGAGTCGGCAACACCGCTTGAGGCGCCTTACGTGGAAGGCGCAGGTGACGGCTACCGGCTGCGGAAGCCCTACTGGGTGCGGGTGACCCGCAAGGGCGCGCGCTGCACCGGCGCCATCTCTCCGGACGGCGTCCACTGGACCGAAGTCGGCTCCACCGAGGTCGAGTTGGGCCGCACCGCGTATGCCGGTCTCGCCCTCACCTCATGCCTGGGCGTCGACGAGGACTATGCCGAGACCGGCACCGGCGCCTTCGACAACGTCAGTGTGACCTCCTCGTCCGGCACGGTCTGGTGCGTACCCCGCCCGGCCCGCACCGCCACCGCCCTGCGGGCCCAAACCGGTGCCGACGCCGTCGAGTTGGCCTGGACCGACCCGGACCTCTCCGCCGAGTACACGGTGCTGCGCGCCACGCACGCCGGTGGACCGTACAAGACGCTCGCCACCCGTGTCGGCCCCGTCGGCTTCGGCAGCCGCATCCGGTACACCGACGCGACGGGATCGCCGGGAACGACGTACCACTACACGGTCGCGAAGACCAACGCCGGTGGACGCGGGCCGCGTTCGACGCCGGCGCAGGCCGTGATGCCGAACCCGGCACAACCTCAACTCGCCTCCGCCGCCAGCGCGTTCACGAACCAAGGTGCCGCCTTCCGGTATCTGCTGCGCGCCTCGCACGAGCCCGTACGGTTCACCGCCGACGGGCTGCCCGGCGGCCTCCGTGTCGACCGGCGCACCGGCCTGGTCTCCGGAACCCCCACCGAGACAGGCGAGTTCACGGTCTCGACGACCGCCGCCAACGCCTCCGGAACCGCGACCGGCACCCTCGCCCTCACGGTCAGCACCGCGCCGCCCGCGCCGTGGACGTACGGCGATCTCGGCGACACCGTGCTCGACGACCGTACCTTCGGGACGCTGGGCGTGGTGGCGATCACCACGCCGGGCAGCACGTCGTACGACGGCGGGACCTTCACCGTGCGGGGCGCGGGCGTCGATCTCAACGCCAACGGCCAAGGAATGACAGGGCAGTTCGTACGGCGGCCCGTCAGCGGTGACTGTGAGGTCGTCGCCCGGATCGTCTCCCGCAGTGGCGTGACCACCGACCGGGTCGGGCTGCTCATGGCGAAGTCGCTGTCGCCGTTCGACCAGGCCGCCGGAGCGATCGTCACCGGCGGGACCAGCGCACAGCTCATGCTCCGCAAGACCGTGGCCGGTGCTTCCGCCTTCACCGGTGGAGCCTCTGTCACCCTCCCCGCCCTGCTGCGGCTGAAGCGCGTCGGGACCGCCTTCAGCGCCGCCCTGTCCACCGATGACGGTGTCACCTGGACCCCCCTCGCCGACGGAGAGATCCCCGGCTTCGGTGACGCCCCCTACAACGTCGGCCTGGTGGTCTGCTCGCGCAGCCAACTGGTCCGCTGCACCACCGAGTTCGACGAGGTGAGCATCACGCCCACCTGATCCTTCATGGATTGGAGATGCACCGCAATGAGCCGCACGTCCCCCCACGAGCACCTCCGCAGAACAGAGTTGAGCCGCCGTGGTCTTCTGAAGACCGTCGGCGGTCTCACCGCAGCCGTCGCCCTCGGCGGCGCCACTGTGGCCACCACCGCGCACGCGGCCCCGGCCACGTTCACCCACCCCGGCATGCTGCACAACGCCGGCGACATCAACCGCGCCAAGGTCAGGGTCGCGGCGGGAACCGACCCCTGGCTGTCCGGCTGGAACAGGCTCACCGCCAACTCCCACTCCCAGTCGACGTGGACGAACCGGGCCACCGCCACGATCATCCGCGGCGGCGACGGCCAGAACTACAGCCTGCTGTACAACGACATCGCCGCCGCCTACCAGAACGCCCTGCGCTGGAAGGTCGGCGGCACCGAGGCGAACGCCGTGTGCGCCGCGAACATCCTCAACGCCTGGTCGTCGACGCTGACTTCGGTCACCGGCAACGCCGACCGGTTCCTCGCTGCCGGCCTCTACGGCTGGCAGTTCGCCAACGCCTGCGAGCTGATGCGGGACTACAGCGGCTTCAATCTGGCCGCCGCCCAGCAGATGCTGGCGAACGTCTTCTACCCGCTCAACAACAGCTTCCTGACCAACCACAACGACGCCTGCATCACCAACTACTGGGCCAACTGGGACCTGTGCAACATGGCCTCGATCCTGGCCATCGGCATCCTCAACGAGGACTCCGCCAAGTACGACCAGGCCGTCACGTACTTCAAGTCCGGCGCGGGCAACGGCTCCATCGCGCACGCCGTGCCGTATCTGTACACCGACTCGGACGGCTACGCGCTGGGCCAGTGGCAGGAGTCGGGCCGCGACCAGGGCCACACCGTGATGGGCATGGGCCAGATGGGCGCGATCTGCGAGATGGCCTGGAACCAGGGCGACGACCTGTACTCGTACGACAGCCGTCGTTTCATGAAGGCCGCCCAGTACGTGGCGAAGTACAACAGCGGCAGCGACGTGCCCTACACCACCTACACCTGGGGCACCGGGCAGAGCTGCGCCCAGTCGTCCCAAACGGTGATCTCCTCCGCCTCGCGCGGCCAGATCCGCCCGGTGTGGGCGATGCTCCACTTCCACTACAACCGGCGCATCGGCCTCGACGACAAGTACATCTCAGCCATGTACTACAACCTTGTCGCCCCCGAGGGCGGGGGAGGTGACTACGGCACCGACAGCGGCGGCTACGACCAGCTCGGCTTCGGCACGCTGATGTACGCGAAGTAGCGGCGCCGGGGTGTCCACGGGGCGGGCGGTCGGTGCCCGGTCCGTGGACGCCCTCTTGACCCCGGGTCGCGGCGGATCGACACTCCAGTAGGGAATCCTAGTGAACAGGTAGGGAAACATGGGGCTTGAGCCGGTCACCACTCGTCGCGTGGGCCGTTCGCCTCTTCTGACCTCCCGCCGTCACATCGACCTGCTGCGGGTCTGCAGCGCGATGAACCCCCTGCGCTGAGCCCCCGTCCTCCGCTCGACGACGCTTCCGCCGCGCGTACGTCCACGCGCCCGTACCCGGGGAGTCCCATGTCCAGCACGCCTCTCGCCGCCGTCCCCGCACCCCGGTCCGCCCCCACGTTCCGGGGCCGGATCGGCCGCGACGCGCGCAGCGGGCACTACGCCGTGCCGCGCCGCTACCGCCTCCATCTGTCCACCGCCTGCGCCGACGGCCTGCGCATCGCCGTCACCCACAGCCTGCTCGGCCTCGACGAGAGCTGTCCGGCCGTGTTCCTGTCCGCCGTACCCGACTGTCCGAGTGGTGGACACTCCGCGCTGCGCCCGCTCTACGAGGCGAGCGCGCACCGCTACTCGGGACCGGCCGCCGCGCCGGTGCTCAGCGACGACTGGTCCGGCCGGATCGTCAGCACCCACGCCCCCGACATCATGCGCGACCTCGCCCGGCACTTCGGCGAGGGCGGACCCCAGCTGTACCCGTGTGGCGCCGAGTCGGAGATCGAGGCCGTCGAGCGGCTGTGCGCGCAGGGCATCGAGGACGCCGCGCAGCGCGCCGGCGCGGCCGGTGTCGAGCAGGAGGAACGCGACGAGGCGGTCGAACGGCTGCTGGAGACGCTGGGCTCGCTCGACCGGTGGCTGGAGGGACGCGAGCACATGATCCGCGACGAACTCACCGCCGCCGACGTCGAGTTGTGGGTGTCGTTGGTCCAACTGGACACGGTGCACCGCAACCACCTGGACGCCGCCGCCGTGCAGCGCATCGCCGACCATTCCCACCTGTGGGCCTACGCCCGCCGCCTGGCCGCCCACCCGGCCTTCGGCACCCATCTCGACCTCGACGGCATCGCCCGCCGCCACCACGCCCGCTGCCGGGGCCTGGAGGCAGCCGGCGCCGCTGTCCAGATCCTGGACTGGGCGGCCCACGCGGCGGACGAAACGGGAGCTTGCCGCAGCTGAGAAGCGTCCCGGGCCGTCCATCTGGTGGACCGTCGTTGACATTCGAACAAGCACCTGACTTACTACCGCTTCAGTGATCGCGAGGCCCTCAGGGCCGGAACGGCAACGGTGACGGACATGTACGCAGCTTCGAGGACGGCCACGCGCCGCTTCCACGGCTGCGTACTGCCGTACGCGAAGCCGCTCGTCGAGAACCGCGCCGTCGATCTTCTGCGCGTCAACAGCGCACTGTGTACCGCACCGGGCTGTGCCCGCTGTCGAGGCTGACGACTTCACCCGAGCGTTTCCCAGCTCTTTCCGTTGGTCATTCCAGCCCCCGGTCCGTGCGTTCCTCGCCGTGAGCGTCTCTTCCGTCACGCCCAGGTGCCGTGGTCCGGGGTGTTCCCTCTCCCGCCGGAGCCCTCCATGACTGAACCCCCGGGCACCACCGTGTCCCTGGCCGACGCGCCATCCGCCGACGCCCCGTCAAAACCCCTCACAGCACAGCGAGTTCAGCCGCTGCGTCGGCCCGGCCGGTGGATCGTCACCCTGGTCGTACTGGTGCTGGTCGCCCAGTTCCTCCACGGCCTGGCGACCAACCCCTTCTACCAGTGGGACCGCTTCGGCTACTGGTTCCTGCGCCCGACGATCCTCGACGGACTCGTCATCACCCTCGAAGTGGCCGCCCTGAGCGCGGCGTTGGGCCTCCTCGGCGGCATCCTGCTCGCCCTGGCCCGACTCTCGAAGAGCCCTGTGCTGCGCGCGACGAGCTGGACCTATGTGTGGGCGCTGCGCTCGATCCCGCTCATCGTGGTGCTGATCTTCCTCTACAACTTCAGCGCCCTGTACCAGACACTCAGCATCGGCGTCCCCTTCGGCCCCGCCTTCTTCTCCTTCGACGAGTCGAAGCTGGCCACCGACATGGCCGTCGCCGTCGTCGGCCTCAGCCTCAACGAGGCGGCCTACGCGGCGGAAGTGGTCCGCGGCGGCATCCTCTCCGTCGACCAGGGTCAGCACGAGGCGGCCTCCGCCCTCGGTCTCCCCAAGGGCTACCAGTTCCGCAAGATCGTCTTCCCGCAGGCGCTGCGCTCCATCACCCCGAACTACGTCAACCAGCTGATCGGCCTGATCAAGAGCACCTCGCTGGTCTTCTACGTCTCGCTGCTCGACCTGTTCGGCTCCGCGCAGACGATGGGCTCCACCTACCCCGGCGACATCGTGCCGCTGCTCCTCGTGGTCACCGTCTGGTACCTGATCCTGACCAGCGTCGTGTCCGTCATCCAGTTCTACGTCGAGCGGCACTACGCCCGGGGCGCCACCCGCTCCCTGCCGCCGACCCCGATCCAGAAACTCCGCACCGGTGTCACCGACCTGCGGGCCCGCATCCGCAGGGAGGCCGCCGTATGACCACGAACACCGTCGAACCGCCGGCGGACATCACACCCGCCGCCGTTGAGGTGCACGACGTGCACAAGTGGTACGGCGCGCACCGGGTGTTGGACGGCGTCGACCTGACCGTGCGGCCCGGCGAGGTCACCGTGATCCTCGGCCCGTCCGGCTCCGGCAAGTCCACGCTGCTACGGGTCATCAACCACCTGGAGAAACCCGAGATCGGCTACGTCAGCGTCAACGGCGAGCTGATCGGAGTGCGGCAACAGGGCGGCAGGCTCAAGGAGTTGAGCGAGCGGGCCATCCTCGCGCAGCGCAGCCGGATCGGGTTCGTCTTCCAGAACTTCAACCTCTTCCCGCACCTGACCGTCCTCGACAATGTCGCCGCCGCACCGGTCGCCACCGGCAGGCTCGCCAAGCCCGAAGCCCTCGACCTGGCAAGGGAGTTGCTCGGCCGCGTCGGGCTCGGCGAGAAGACCGGCGCCTACCCCCGCCAACTCTCCGGCGGCCAGCAGCAGCGCGTCGCCATCGCGCGCGCCCTCGCCCTGCGGCCAGGCGTCATCCTCTTCGACGAACCGACCTCCGCCCTCGACCCCGAACTCGTCGGCGAAGTCCTCGCCGTCATCAAGGACTTGGCGACCAGCGGCACCACCCTCGTCATCGTCACCCACGAGATCGGCTTCGCCCGCGAGGTCGCCGACCGGGTCGTCTTCATCGACGGCGGAAAGATCGTCGAGCAGGGCCCGCCCCACGAGGTCCTCGACAAGCCACAGCACGAACGGACCAGGGACTTCCTCAGCAAGGTCCTCTGAGCCCCACTCGTCCGTGGCCCCTTCAGAAGCACCGCACGTCCACCTTCAGCAGCCCTCAACACCGAGCCTAGGAACAGCCATGCCCACTCCCAGCCTTCGCGGCAGAATCACTCGCGGACTCACCGCGGGAACCGTCCTCGCCTCCCTCGCCGGCGGGCTCGCGGCCTGCGGCGGCGACAGCGATGCGGCCACCACGTCCGGCAGCGCCGCCTCCGGCACGGTCACCGTGGGTGCTCTCTCCAACGGTGCCGCCAAGGAGGCGACGCTCAAGGTCGCCGAAGTGAAGTCGATCAGCGCCGAGTTGCCCAAGTCCATAGTGAAGAGCGGCACGTTGGAGATCGGCGTCGGCTTCCTGCCCGCCGGATCCCCGCCGCTCGGCTACGTCGGCTCCGACCAGAAGACCCTCACCGGCTCCGAGGCCGACATCGCCCGCCTGGTCGCCGCAGTCCTCGGTCTCAAGCCGGAGCTGAAGAACTCCACTTGGGAAAATCTCTTCATCGGCCTGGACAGCGGCAAGGTCGACGTCGCCTTCTCCAACGTCACCGACACCGAGGAGCGCAAGGCGAAGTACGAGTTCGCCTCCTACCGCGAGGACAACCTCGGCTTCGCGGTGAAGGCGAGCAACTCCTGGAACTTCGACGGCGATTACGAGAACCTCGCCGGCAAGACCGTCGCCGTGGGCGCGGGCACCAACCAGGAGCGGATCCTCCTGGAGTGGAAGAAGAAGCTGGCCGGCGAAGGCAAGAAGGCGCTCACCGTCAAGTACTTCCAGGACAACAACAGCACCTACCTCGCGCTGGCCTCGGGGAAGATCGACGCCTACCTCGCCCCGAACCCCTCGGTCGCCTACCAGGTCTCCTCGACCAAGGGCACGGCGAAGGCGGTCCGCAACGCCGGCACCTACTCCGGCGCCGGATCCTCCCTCCAGGGCCTGATCGCGGCCACCGCGAAGAAGGACAGCGGCCTCGCCAAGCCCCTCGCGGACGCCATCAACTACCTGATCAAGAACGGGCAGTACGCCAAGTGGCTGGCCGCCTGGAACCTCTCCAACGAGGCCGTCGCCAAGTCCGAGGTCAACCCGCCCGGACTGCCGCTCAGCGACTCCTGACCCACCCTCTCCGCAAGGGGACCCCACCGCGTCACGGCGGGGTCCCCGCCCGTGCGACCAGTACCGGAGCCGTCACCCGATGTCTTCCACCGCCAGTATCGAAACCACCACCTCCACGTCCCACGTTCTGGACAACCCCGCCTGGGCCGCGCTCACCGGTCCGCACGCCCACTTCGCAGAGCGCGTCGGCCGCGCCGCCCGCTACCCCGCCGACGTGGCCGGCTTCAACGCCATCACCGACAACGACGACCCGCGCGCCTGGGCCGACCTGGCCACCCTCGTCGGCCCCGGTGGCACCGCCGCGGTGCGCGGGGTGAGCGAGACCCCGGACGGCTGGGAGATCGTCCGCAGCGGACAGGGTGTCCAACTCGTGGACACCGGGCTGCGGGCCGAGCCCGACCCCGAGGCCGTACGCCTCGGCCTCGACGACGTACCCGAGATCCTCGACCTGGTCGCCCGCACCGAACCCGGGCCCTACCTGCCCCGCACCGTCGAACTGGGCACCTATCTCGGCATCCGGCACGAGGGCCGCCTCATCGCCCTGGCCGGTGAACGCCTCCACCCGCCCGGCTGGACCGAGATCAGCGCCGTGTGCACCGACCCCGACCACCGCGGCCGGGGCCTGGCCACCCGACTGGTCCGCGCGGTCGCCGCCGGCATCAAGGAACGCGGCGAGCACCCCTTCCTGCACGCGGCGGCCAGCAACACCAACGCGATCCGGCTGTACGAGGCGATCGGCTTCACGCTGCGCGCCCGTACGGTCTTCTCGCTCGTCCGGCGCACCGGCCCGATTGCCGCCACCGATCCGGAAGAAACGGCATAGCCGTGCCGTTGCCCCTTATGAAGCCGGATTCCGTGGAGGTGGAGCACATGTGTGGCGCATCCATGATCCATGTGCGTCTCACCACGCGGCCCCACATCGACCTGCTGCGCACAGCAGGCGCGCTCTGTTGCTCCTGACCCGTTGCCCCAGCCGCCGTACCCGCATCTGACCGGTTCGGCGATCTCGTACGGATCTCCAGGAAGGCACCACCGTGTCCCCAACCAGCTCCACCCCCCTGCATCTCGCCGTCGCCCTCGACGGCACCGGCTGGCACCCGGCCTCCTGGCGCGAGCCGGTGGCCCGGCCCCGGGACCTGTTCACCGCCGGCTACTGGGCCGACCTGGTCGCCGAGGCCGAGCGCGGCCTGCTCGACTTCGTGACCTTCGAGGACGGCCTCGGCCTCCAGTCCTCGCACTACGGCGAGCTGGACGGCCGCACCGACCAGGTCCGCGGTCGCCTCGACGCCGTGCTCATCGCGGCCCGCATCGCACCGCTCACCAGCCACATAGGTCTGGTCCCGACGGTGGTGTCCACGCACACAGAGCCGTTCCACATATCCAAGGCGATCGCCACTCTCGACTACGTCAGCACCGGCCGCGCGGGCCTGCGCGTGCAGCTCTCCGCCCGCCCGCACGAGGCCGACCACTTCGGCCGCCGCACCTTCCCGCCGATCAGCCTGGACAGTCTGCGGACCGAGGCCGGGCAGGAGCGCCTCGCCGAGCACTTCGACGAGGCCGCCGACTACATCGAGGTCGTGCGCCGCCTCTGGGACAGCTGGGAGGACGACGCCGAGATCCGGGACGTCGCCACCGGCCGCTTCGTCGACCGAGACAAGCTGCACTACATCGACTTCGAGGGCCGCCACTTCAGCGTCAAGGGCCCCTCCATCACACCCCGGCCGCCGCAGGGCCAGCCGATCGTCAGCTCCCTGGCCCACCAGACCATCCCGTACCGGCTGGTCGCCCGCGCCACCGACGTCGGCTACGTCACGCCGCACGACACCAACGACGCCCGCGCGATCGTCGCGGAGATCCGCGCCGAGCAGCGGACCGCGGGCCGCGCCGACGAACTCCTGCACATCTTCGGCGACTTGGTGGTCTTCCTCGACGACGACGAGGCCACGGCGGTGGCGCGCCGCGAACGCCTCGACGCCCTCGCGGGGGAGCCGTACACCAGCGACGCCCGCATCTTCACCGGCACACCCGCCCAACTTGCCGACCTGCTCCAGGAGTTGCAGTCGGCAGGCCTGGCCGGCTTCCGCCTGCGGCCCGCCGTCGCAGGGCACGACCTCCCGGCGATCACCCAGGGCCTGGTCCCCGAACTCCAGCGCCGGGGCGCCTTCCGCCAGGCCTACGAGGCCGACACCCTGCGCGGACTGCTGGGGCTCGCCCGCCCCGCCAACCGCTACGCCGCTGCCGCAGCCACCGCCTGAGCCGGAGGGACCGTACGACATGAGCAAGCCCCTGAAGCAGATCCACCTGGCCGCCCACTTCCCCGGCGTCAACAACACCACCGTGTGGAGCGACCCCGCGGCCGGCAGCCACATCGAGTTCAGCTCCTTCGCGCACTTCGCACGGACCGCCGAGCGCGCCAAGTTCGACTTCCTCTTCCTCGCCGAGGGGCTGCGGCTGCGCGAACAGGGCGGAAAGATCTACGACTTGGACGTCGTCGGCCGCCCCGACACCTTCACGATCCTCGCCGCGCTCGCCGCCGTCACCGAACACCTCGGCCTGACCGGCACCATCAACTCCACCTTCAACGAGCCCTATGAGGTGGCCCGCCAGTTCGCCAGCCTCGACCACCTCTCCGACGGCCGCGCGGCCTGGAACGTCGTCACCTCCTGGGACGCGTTCACCGGCGAGAACTTCCGCCGCGGCGGCTTCCTGCCGCAGGAGGAGCGCTACTCCCGGGCCAAGGAGTTCCTCGCCACGACGCAGGAGCTCTTCGACTCCTGGCGCGGCGACGAGGTCGTCGCCGACCAGGCGACCGGCACCTTCCTGAGCGATGCCAAGGCCGGTGCCTTCGTCCACCAGGGCCAACACTTCGACATCCACGGCCAGTTCAACGTCCCGCGCTCCCCGCAGGGCCGCCCGGTGATCTTCCAGGCGGGCGACTCCGACGAGGGCCGCGAGTTCGCCGCCTCCTCCGCCGACGCCATCTTCAGCCGGTACAGCACCCTCAACGAAGGCCAGGCGTTCTACACCGACGTCAAGTCCCGCCTCGCCAAGTACGGCCGCAGGTCCGACCAGTTGCTCATCCTCCCGGCCGCGACCTTCGTCCTCGGCGACACCGACGCCGAGGCCGAGGACCTGGCCAAGGAGGTACGCCGCCAGCAGGTCAGCGGCGCCACGGCCATCAAGCACCTGGAGTTCGTCTGGAACCGGGACCTGTCGTCCTACGACCCGGACGGCCCGCTGCCCGACATCGACCCGGACGTCAGCGAGAACCACATCTCCAAGGGCCGGGCCCAAGTCCGCATGTACCGCGACCCGTTGGCGACCGCCCGCGAATGGCGTGAGCGGGCGGAGGCGAACGGCTGGTCCATCCGCGACCTGGTCATCGAGACCGGCAACCGGCAGGCCTTCATCGGCTCCCCGTCCACGGTCGCGAAGACCATCAACGACTTCGTGCAGGCCGACGCCAGCGACGGCTTCATCCTCGTCCCGCACATCACCCCGACCGGCCTCGACCCGTTCGCGGACAAGGTGGTCCCGCTGCTCCAGGAACAGGGCGTCTTCCGCACCGAGTACGAGGGCCCGACCCTGCGCGACCACCTCGGCCTCGCCCACCCCGACGACGCGCGTGAGGAACGGGCTGCATCGTGAAGTTCCTCGCGATCACCCTCATCGTGCACCGCCCGGACCCGACGACCGGCGTACAGAATTCGACGCACGAACGCTTCCGCGAAGTCCTCGACAACGCCCTGCTGTGCTATGGCGGAGAGGGCGGTACGGCGATGCATGTCGGGTCCTTCGAGGGGTGGGAGGGCTGGCGGGTCGGTCCGGTCACGGCCGACACAGCGCGCTGCCCACCCTCATGAAGTCGACGGCGAGACGCCGGGTCAGCGTCCGCGCCTGGCAGGCCAGGGCTCTCATGTGGCCACGTCCAGCGGGCCATTGGTGAACGACTTCGCCCAGTCCCGGTCGTCCGGGATCGCGCCGTTCTCGGCGAGCCAGTGCGCGTATGGGCCCATCCGGGCACGCCGACCTGACCGGCGACCTCTCCGACCACGACGCGCCGTACCACTTCGCCGTGCCGTCCCCGGAGGCCCTCGCCGCCGCACTGGCCCAGCTGGGCGGGGGGAGGGCAGCGAGGTCGTCTCGTACGACAGCGGGGGCGGGATCTGGGCCGCGCGGCTGTGGTGGATCCTGCGGGCGATCGGGGTACCGGCGGCGGTACTGGACGGCGGTCTCGAAGGGTGGGAAGCAGCCGGCCGTCCGCTGGCCTCAGGGGACGACACCGACCCGGTCCCGACCGTCCGGCCCGCGACACCCGTCGTACGTCCGGACCTCTGGGCCGGCATCGAGGACGTGGCCGCCATCAGCCGCGGCGAGCGCCCCGGCACCCTCGTGTGTGCCCTTCCCAGCGGCGGCTACGACGGCTCTGCCCCCACGCGCTACAGCCGCCGCGGCCACATCCCGGCCAGCCGCAGCCTCCCGGGCCGGGGTCTCCTCGACGCGTCCGGACACGTGCTGCCGGCCGACGAACTCGCGGCGCGGGTCGGCGCGGTCCTCGACACCGACGACTCACCGGTCGTCCTGTACTGCGGCGGCGGCATCTCGGCGGCGGGCGCCGCGCTCGCGCTCACGCTGCTCGGCCGTACGGACGTGTCGGTGTACGACGGTTCGCTGGAGGAGTGGTCCAAGGACCCTGCGCGGCCACTGGAGTTGGGGGACCGGGGCACAAGAGCCCTGCGTGCCGGGTGAGTTGGACATGGCGGCGTGGCCGAGGTTCGTATCCCTCCCCCGAAGGCTACGAACCTCGGCCGCTTCCCCCGGCGCCGGACAGTGGTTCATCCGTCCGCGTGCGGCTGTACCCATGCTGTTACCAGCACATCACCGCGGTGTCCCCCGACCCCCACGTGGAGTACAGGCGCACACGGACGAAGTAGCGGCGGCCCTTGACGAGCCGGACCTTGAATGTGGCGTTGTGCGGCGTGCCCCCGTCGTCCTGCCCGGCGAGGAAGCGCGGTTCGCCGTCCCGTTCCTCGAAGACCACGACGACCGTGTCGCTGTCCCCGAAGGCACCGACGGCGTACTCGCGTGTCTGTGTCGGTTCGATCGCGAAGTCGGCCTGCTCGCCCGGTCCCAGACGCAACGGCGCCGACCGGAACGGCACCAGCTCGGCCGGCCGGGGAGGGCCGACGGGCGGGTACCAGCGCAGGACGAACTCCTTGTCGGAGGGAGAGAGACCGCCGTGCGGGTGCAGACCCGTGCGGTACTCCTCCGGCTCCAGGATCAGTCCCGACGCGAACGGGAACTCCATGACCGACTGCGGGTCCCAGACGGAGCCGTTGACCTCGTCCGGGTCGAGCTTGCGCAGGATGTTGAAGCGGGTCCTGTCCCGGCTCCAGAAGTTCGGCGGGCCCGCCAACTCGGCGTAGACGGCCTCGTCGTCCCAGTGGATGCCGGCGAACGGGCTCTGGTGCTCGTGCAGCAGCCCCAGGGCGTGCCCGATCTCGTGCAGGGCCGTAGCGCCCTGCCCGGGCGCGGTCAGGTCCCAGCCGAAGTTCATGGTGCGGTCGGACAGTCCGACCGTGAGCGCGTCGCGGCCAATCGTCGACCAGGAGCCGTCACCGGGCTGGAACCCGATGCGCAGCTCCGCCTCCGAACGGTCTCCCACCTCGGCGAAGTCGACGCCGATGCCGAGGCCCTGCCACTCACGGAAGCACTCGCGTACGACGTCCTGCTGCTCCTTGGCGCCGGCCCACGGCACCCGCCGCATCTCGCCCGTTCCGGGAACCGGGATGACGGAGGTGTCGGTGGCGACGGTGTTCTCGGGGTTGTCGGCGTCGAAGAAGTAGTAGTGCAGGACCGTGCCATTGACCCACATGCGGCTTCCGCCGATGAGCGCACCGCGTCGCTCGGCGGTCAGTCCCGGTCCGAACTCCGGGGCCGACTGCTGCGCGAGGGAGCAGTAGCGGGTGGTCATGCGACCAGATTGCCGGTGACCGTTCCCGGGCGCCTGAGTCGAGGGCTACTCAAGTCACCCTGTATCAGGGGTGAGTAGCCGGGCTCATATCTGTGTGACGACTTTCGAACAGGACGCGAAGACCCTGGAGCTGCCCTGGCCGTTCACCGGCCGGGAGGACGAACTTGAGCTGATCCGCGGATCGTTGACGGCCGGGCGGCACGGCATCGTGGTGACCGGTCCGGCCGGCCGGGGGAAGACCCGGTTGGTGACCGAGGCCGTCCGGGGCAGCGACTGCGCCAAGGTCACCGGGACGCCCGAGACCCGCCGGATCCCCTTCGCCGCGTTCGCGCACCTGCTCCCCGAGAGCGTCACCCTGCACCGCGCGGTCCAACTCCTCTCCGGTGTCCGGCTGTTGCTGGTGGACGACGCACATCTGCTCGACGACTCCTCGGCCGCGCTCGTCCACCAACTCGCCGTCCACAGCCGGACCCGGCTGGTGATCGTGGTGGCCGACGGCCACCCGGTGCCCGGTGCGGTGTCGCGCCTGTGGACGGGCGAGCTGCTGCCGCGCCTCGCGCTGGAGCCGCTGCCCCGCGAGGAGACGGCCCAGTTGTTGGCACTGGGGGCGGGCGGCCCGCTGGAACCCCTCACGGTGAACCGCCTGTTCGGCCTCTGCCAAGGTGATCTGCGGCTGCTGCGCGACCTGTTCGGCGCGGTGCGCGAACGCGGGCTGCTGACCCGGGCGACCGACTCCGGCGAGTGGACGTGGCGCGGCCCGGTGCCGGTCACCGCGACGGTCCGCGAACGCACCGCACAAGTCCTCGCCCGCACCGGCCCCGAGGAGCGCGAGAGCCTCGAACGCCTCGCGTTCGCCGAGCCGTTGGCGTCCTCGCTGGACGACTTCGACCTCGACGTCCTCGAACGCCTGGAGACCGAGGCCCTGATCCGTGTCGACGACCAGGGCGCCGTCCGCCTCGCCCACCCCCTGCACGGCCCCGCGCTACGCGCCGCGGCCGGCCGGCTCAGGGCCCGCCGGCTGGCCCGCACCCCGGACCAGTGCGCCCCCGCCCTCGCAGCCGAAGGCTCCGCCCTGACCGGCCGCATCGACCGCACCGACGTACGCCCGCTGCCGACGCCCGTGGGGGAGTGGCTGGTGGCGGAGGGCGCACCGGTACCGGCCGGGTACGCGGCCGTCCGCGCACGGTTCGCACGGCTGCGGGGCGAGCTGCGCGAGGCGGCGGCCTGGGCGCGGGAAGGGTTGCGCGAAACCTCGGGCAGCCGCGCCTGCGCGGCCGAACTCGCCCTGGCCGCAGCCCAGTCGGGCGATGTACCGGCCACCGACGAGGCCCTCGCCCACCGCCCCGCGTCCGGCGAAACGGGCAGCTGGGTGGCGGCGGCTCGCGGCGATGTGGAGGCGGCCCGCGAGATCGCCGACGGCAGGTGGAGAGAGGGCGAGGAGAGCCGCGGCCTCACCGCCGAGGACGGCAGGCCCGCCGCGTACGTCCTCTACGACGCCGTCCGCCTCGGCGCCCCCGAACGCGTCGCCGTCCGCCTCGCCAAACTGCCCGGCGACGGACCGGCCGTCCTCGCGCGGCACGCGGAGGCGTTGGTCGAGGGAGACGGCCCCGCGCTGGACAAGGTGGCAGGGGAGTTGGAACAGCGCGGCTTCCTGCTCTTCGCGGCCGAGGCGCGCGCCCAGGCGGTCCGCGCCCACCGCGACCCCCGCGCCGCCCGCATGTCCCGCACCCGAGCGGTCGCCCTGGCCCGCCGCTGCCAGGGCGCCCGCACCCCGGCCCTGTCCGGCCTGGTCCTGGGCGAACTCACCGCCCGCCAGCGCCAGATCGTCACCCTCGCCGCCGCGGGCCTCAGCAACCGCCAGATCGCCGACCGCCTCACCCTCTCCATCCGCACGGTCGGCAACCACCTCTACAGCGCCTACGCCCGACTCGGCGCGAGCGACCGCGGCGCACTCCCGTGGCTGGTGGAACTGCCCGCGGCGCAGTCGGCGTGAGCCGGCGGCCCGACCCGCGCGGGGGGCGGGTCAGGCCGTCCCGAACGCCGAGAACGCCCACCCCGTCGCCTGATGCACCGCATCACCCGGCAACGACGCACGCGCATCGCGCAGCGCCTCCGCCAAGGACAGGCCGGCGCGCAGGCCCTTGTGCAGGGCGAGCATCAGGGGGACGACCGCCGCGTCGCTGACCGGGGCGCTGCTTGCGATCACGCCTGCCGTGCCCAGGGGGAGCAACGCCGTGACCAGGCCGAGGAGTTCGTCCGCGCCGACCGACGCGAGGCGGGCCGTGTCGCAGCTGGAGAGGATGATGCGGTACGGGCTGCGGGCGAGGCGTTCGAAGTCGTGGACGATGAGCGGGCCGTCGGACATACGGAGCGACGAGAACAGGGGACTGTCCGCGCGGAACGTGCCGTGGGCCGCGATGTGGGCCAGGGTCGCGCCGTCCAACTCGGCCAGCACGCGGGGGACTTCGGCGTCGTCGTGCTCCAGGACCGTGGGCCTGACATAGCCGTCGGCGAGGTCCGGGACCTCGGCGCCGCCGGTCGCGAGGCCCGGGCCGCGCACCAGGACGTGCCGGTCGCCGGGCGGCGGTTCGGTGTCCAGGGCGCGCAGCCAACTGCCCGCCGACGGCGACACGCTGAGCACGCGATCACGCAGCGAGGGCAGCAACGCCCAAGGAACGCGGTGGAGTCGGCCCGGCGGGACCACCACCACCGGGCCGGAGCCCAGGTGCCCAGCGGCCTCGCCGAGGAGGAGTTCCTCCAGGCGCCGGCCCGCCGCCTCCACCACCGGGAGCCTCGCCTCCGCCCCGGGATGCGCCAGCCGCCGTAGACCGGCTTGTACGTGTTCCGCCTCGGCCATCGCCTCCGCGAGCAGGCCCGCCTCGAAGCGGCGTACCCGGCCCTCCCCGCACAGCAGGGCGTGCACCCGGCCGTCCACCACGGCCAGTTCGACCAGGCGCCCCTCACCGAGGCGTGCCAGCAGGCGAGTTGGATCGAAGCGGTCGCCCTCGCCGGGGGCGTCGCCGCGCATGTGGAGGGTGCGGGAGCGGATCTCCCGTTCCAGGCGCCGTTGTTCGCGTTCCAGGGTCGGTACCGGGTGGCCCTCCATGCGGGCCTCCTCCGCGCGGGCGGCGATCTCGCGGAACGCCGTCAAGTGGCTGAGCAGGGTCGGGTCGGCGGGCGGCCTGGTGGGGGGCGTCGAGAGGGCGGTCGCCCGCCAGCGTTCGCTCCACACCAGGAGGCGTCGCGGGCCGCCGGACGTCAGGCTCGCGCGCTGGGCCAGTGCCGCCAGTTCGGCGCCCTGTGCCGTCGCCCGCGCCCTCAACTCCGAGGCGCCCAGGGTCGTACGGTGGTCGTCGAGGACGTCGAGCCCGCGCCGGCAGGCTTCCAGCACACCTCGTCCGGAGCCCGCGGCCTGCGCGCGCAGCGCCTGTGCCGCCCAGCCGGTCATCCGGGCCAGCGGCGGTCCGCCGCGTCTGCTGCGGGCGGCGACCGCCAAGTGCCGTTCCGCGTCTGCCATCCAGCCGAGGGCCAGCGCGATCCGGCCCGCCAACAGCGAGGCTTCCGGTGCGGACGGTGAGCCGAACGCGGCCAGCCGGCCGGCCACCGCGGCGGCGTCCGCCACCAGGCGTCCCGACGCGCGCCCGGCCGCCAACCGGGCCTCGATCAGGACCAGTTGGGCGTGCGTCTCCCACCAGGTGCGCCGCTGCGCGGCGAACAGCCGTACCGCCACGGCCGCCCGCGCGATCGCCGTGTGCGGATCGTCCGCGAGCCGCGCCGCACGGGCGGCCACGAGCAGCAACTCCGCCTTGCGGGTGGACTGTCCGCCGATGCCGTCGAGCAGCCCGACCGCCGTGTCCGCGTGCGCCAGCGCCTCCCCGGCCAGCCCCGCGCTCATCAGCACCTCGCAGCGGCGGACGGTGAGCATGAAGCTGGGGGTGGCCAGCTTGGCGTACATCTCCTCCGCCGAGTCCAGGAGTTGGAGCGCCACCGGGATGTCACCCGACCGGAACGCGGCCAGACCCCGGCTCTCGACCACGTCCGCCTTGTCGTGCTCCTGGCCGGTGGTCTCCCACAGCCGCTCGGCCGCCGTGAAGTCGGCGTCGGCCCGGTCCACCGCGCCGAGCGCGAGATGCACGGTCGCCCGCAGGGTGATCGCCCGCGCGATCCAGATCACGTCATCTGCCTGCCGCAGCACGGCAATGGCCCGCCGTACGTCCTCCAGCGCCTCGCGGTGCCGGCCCAGCACCCACCAGACGTACGCCCGCCGGTACAGCACCCGCGCCCGGGTCTGGCCCGTGCCGCGGGCGATGCCCCGCTCGAAGGCCTCCAGGCCCTGCCGGGTCCGGCCCGCGTGCACCAACGCCACGCCGAGCGTGCCGAGTACGTCGGCCTCGCGGTCCGCCGAATCCGCGCGGGCCGCCAGGTCGCGGGCGCGCCGCAGATGGTGCAGGGCGAGCCGCAGATCGCCGAAGTCCCGCTGCCACATGCCGATCGCGTGGTGCGCCACGGAGGCCCGGAACGGCGTCGGATCGCCGTCGAGAACCTCCCGCGCACCGGCCAGCGCCTCGTTCGGAGCCGCGAACACCATCGGCAGCAGTTCGAGAACCGAGTCGCTTCCCGCTGTCACTTCTCCCATGCTAGTGGTCCCAGGTGCAGACCACACAGGTTTGGAGCTGTATCAAGGAGCGGGCCGGCGGCTCTGATTGACGACCGCCGCCGCAGTGGGAGGAACACGCCATGGCACCACAGCGATTCCACGAGCAGTTCGACCAGATCCAGCGCTCGATGCCCGACGTCCCCCTCGCGATGGGGCCGGACGACTCCGCCGAGTTCTTCTACGAGAAGGGCGTCGTGCTCGCCCGCGACGGTGAGGAGGCCCGCGTCGTCGAGGACGCCGTACGCGCCCACTTCACCGCGGCCACCGGCCTCACCGCGGACTCCGTGCGCCGGGCGGGCCCCGAGACCAACCGGTCCGGCATCACCCGCATCCAGGTCGGCGACCCGGGCGTCGGCGACCGGCGCGGCGACCACGCCGTCGCGAACGCGCTGCGCGCACTGCGCGAGCCGGAGGGCCGAGCCGGACGCCGACTCGTCAGCCGCAACCATGTGGTGTCCATCGCGGTGAACGCCTGCCCCGGTGACGAACCCGTGCCCGCCCCGCTCACCGAGGGCTCCAACCCGGCGCCCGCGGAAGCCGGTTACGACGCCGACACCGCCGTGGGCGTCCTCGTCATCGACACCGGTCTCATGCACGACTACCGGTCGTACCCGCTGCTGGCCCACGTCCAGGGCGACGCGCAGATCAGGGAGACCGACGACGCGGGAGTGCTCCAACAGTACGTGGGGCACGGCACGTTCATCGCCGGGCTCGTCGCGGCCGTCTCGCCCAACACCGAGGTCACGGTCCGCAACACCCTCAACGACGCGGGCGCCATCCTCGAATCAGACTTCGGCGAGGCCCTGTTCGCCGCCGTCGACCAGAACGGCTGGCCCGACGTCATCAGCCTCTCCGCCGGCACCTCGAACGGCCGTACCGACGGACTCCTCGGCGTCGAGGGCTTCATGCAGGCCCTGCGCGGCCAGCGCACCCTCCTCGTCGCGGCCGCAGGCAACAACGCCAGCGCCACCCCGTTCTGGCCCGCCGCCTACGCCGACCTGCCCGACTACCAGGACGTCGTCCTCTCGGTCGGCGCGCTGCGCAGCGACGGCGAGTTCGGCGCCTGCTTCAGCAACCACGGAGCCTGGGTCAAGGCCTACGCCCCCGGAGAGCGGCTCATCGGCCCCCTCACCGGCTTCGGCGCACCCACGCCGTACGCCTACCAGCACACCACCTACGACGCCTGCCGCTTCGGCTTCACCTACTCCTGCACCTGCCAATCTCCCGCCCACAAGGGCGTGTTGAGCCAGGCCGGGGACGCCGAGCCGGGCAGCCCGGACCAGGTGACGTTCGACGGGCTCGCGCGCTGGAGCGGAACCTCGTTCGCCGCGCCCGTCGCCGCCGGCATGGTCGCCGCCTTCATGACGGCCAACAAGGAGACCGACGCACGCGCCGCCCGCACCCAACTCCTCACGGGGAACCCCGAGTACGCCGAAGTGCGCGGGGCACACGTACCGGCGCTGCGCCCGCCCACGTGGCGCCCGGTCCCCGTCGTACCGCTCTCCCCTTCGGCATGAGGGCCGGAACCATCCCCTCCACGGCGTACGATGACATGCCGTACACGAGGGGTGGCACCTTGGAACGTGCAGAAGTCGGCGCGCTCGTCCAGTCCGCCGTCGACGGCGACGCGGCCGCCTGGAAGGCGCTCGTGGAGGGGCTGAGCCCACTGGTCTGGTCAGTGGTGCGCGCCCACCGGCTCTCCGACGCCGACGGCCACGAGGTCTACCAGACCGTGTGGTTCCGCTTCGCCCAGCACCTGCGTCGCATCCGCGAACCCGAGAAGGCCGGCTCCTGGCTCGCGAGCACCGCGCGCAACGAGTGCCTGAAGGTGATCAAGTCGCTACGGCGGCTCATGCCGACGGACGATCCCCAACTCCTCGACCGCATCAGCGAGGAGCGCACGCCCGAGCAGTCGCTGATCGACTCGGAGGAGGCGGCCTCCGACGCGGAGCGCATCCGGCGGCTGTGGCAGGAGTTCGAGGAACTGGGCGACCGCTGCAGGCAGTTGCTGCGGGTGCTGATGGCCTCGCCGCCGCCCAGTTATCAGGAGGTGTCCGCCGGTCTGGGGATCGCCGTCGGCAGCATCGGCCCGATGCGCCAGCGCTGCCTGCGCCGGCTGCGGGCCCGACTCGACGCCCGGGGGGCGGTGTGAACGGCATGCACGACGACGGTCTCGACGCGTTCGGCGCCTTCGGCCAGGACCCCTTCGACGACGACGAGTTCGACGACCTGGGCGACGAACAGGGCGCCGACGGCGGTGAGTTCGACGACGGGCTCCTGGCGGAGGAGCTGCGGCAGGCCGCCGCCATCCTGGACCCGGTCCCCGCCGAGCTGCGTCAACTCGCCATGGACGCCTACGCGTTGTACGACATGGACGCCCGACTCGCGGAGCTGACCTTCGACTCCCTGGTCGACGCGATCCCGGTCAGAGGGGCCACGGTCGCGCCCCGCATGCTGACCTTCACCGCGGGCGACCTCAGCATCGACGTGGAGGTGACGAGCGAGGGCCTGATGGGCCAGGTGATGCCACCCCAGCCGGCCGGCATCGAGATCCTGAACGGCCCCCAGGCCCTGCACCCGACTACCCTCACGGCCGACGCCATGGGCCGCTTCGCCGGCGACGCACCCCCGGCCGGCCCCTTCGCGCTACGGCTGCGGGCCGGCGGCGAGGTCGTCGTCACGGAGTGGCTGCGGGCGTGAACACCGGTGCGCGAGGACGGAGTTGAGGACACCCCGTCCTCGCGCGCGAGTGGTCTACCAGGTCACCGGCAACGTCTGCGGCCCCCGGATCATCGTCTTCCGGCGCCAGACGATCTCCTCGGCGGGGACGGCGAGTCGGAGTCCCGGGAGGCGGTCCAGCAGGGTGTCGACGAGGAGTTCGGTCTGGAGGCGGGCCAGCACGGCGCCGGTGCAGTAGTGCGAGCCGTTGCCGAGGGCCAGGTGGGGGTTGGGATCGCGGTCGACGTCGATGCGGTCCGGGTCGGGGAAGACGGCCGGGTCGCGGTTGGCGGCGAGGTAGGAGACGTAGACCGGGTCGCCCGCGCTGATGCGCAGGCCGTGCAACTCGACGTCCTCCAGGGCGATCCGGGCCAGGCCGACCGAGGAGCGGTGCGGGATGTAGCGCAGGAGTTCATCCAACGCGGCGTCCCTGCACTCGGGTTGGGCACGCAGGCGCTCCAGCAGGTCGGGGCGGGTGAGCATCAGGTACAGCATCTGACCGCAGTTGTGGGTGACCGCCTCGCCGCCGATCTGCAGCGGGCCCGCCACACCGGATGCCTCCGCCTCGCTGATCTCGCCCCGGGCCACGGCGCCGCCCAGCAGCGAGTACACGTCGGTGCCCTCGCTCTCGGCGCGGGCGCGGATCGTGTCCGTGATCCACGCGTACATGCCCTGCTTGGCGCGGTCGGCGGCCTCGGCGCCGCCGGACGTGGAGATGATCTGCCGCGTCCAGGCGTGCACCTGCTCCCGGTCCTCGTCGGGCACGCCCATGACCTCGCTGACCACGGCGATCGGGAAGGGTTCGAGGACCCGCTCGATCAGATCGGCGGGCGGCCCGTCGGCCACGACCCCGTCGACCAGCGCGTCGAGCAGTGACTGCGCGCGGGGCCGCAGCCGCTTCATCGCGCCGACCGTGAACGCGCCCGCGACCGCCTTGCGCAGCCGGTTGTGGTCGGGCTGGTCGGCGAACGCCAGTGACCCCGGGCGGGGCTTGAAGTGCGGGGCCATGCGCGTCACTTGACGTGTGGCGACCTCCGCGCGGCCGAACCGCGGATCGTTGGTGATCATCTTCACGTCGTCGTGGCGGGTGGCCAGCCACGCCCAGCCCTCGCCGTGCGGCAGCCGGATCCGGGTCAGCGGGCCCTCGCGCATGAGCTCCGCGAGGACCGGGTCGAACTCCGTCCCGGTCAGGTCGAGCGGGGGCCAGTCCCGGACGGGGGGCGGTGCCTGGCCGGTCAGCGTGGTGGTCTCCTCGGTCATGCGTCCACCCTCGTACGCCCCCGACCGCCTGTCCTGCGGGAGTGCTCCAGCCGGAGGTCCGGACGCTATCCGGATACGGCGTTCACGAGCGTCGCCAGTGCGGAGGCGAGCCGGGCGATACACGTGCCGTCGGGCGGGCCACCGGGCTCCGTCATGTACGTGTCCCGGCGGATCTCCACCATCAGGGCGCCGACCGCCGGCTCCTTGCCGTAGAACTCCAGCGGCACGTACGTACCGATGAACGGGCTGTCGAGCCCGATCTCCCCGCACCCCGCGAACGCCTCGCGTGCCGCCGACAGCAGTGTGGGCGGGGTGTGGAGGGTATCCGTGCCCAGGCAGACGGCGGGGCGGGGGTCGGTGCCGTGGAGTTCGTAGGGGAGCGGGGCGGTGGGATAGGAGTGCAGGTCGATGACGACGGCCCGGCCGGTGGCGGCGAGGCGGTCGGCGACGGCCTCCGTCATCGCTCGGGCGTACGGGCGGAAGTAGCGGTCGATCAACGGCCCGGGGGCGTGGTCGGCAGGCCGTAGGTCCGCGTGGTGGGTGGTGCGGGTGTAGACCGCGCCCATGCCGACGGCGAGCATCTCCTCGCGCTCGTCCGGGAAGCGTTCCGGATCGACGACCAGACGCGACAGCCGGTTCACGAACCGCCACGGGGTGAGTGCACACGCGCGTGCCGCCTCGGCGGCGATCCGGGCGGTGTGGCTGTCGGTGATGTGGTCCAGCTCGCGCTCCAACGCCGGGTCGTCCAGCAGGATGTCCGCGCGGACGTCGGCCGGTATCTCCCGTGCGGAGTGCGGCACATGGAGGATCACGGGCGAGTCGGCGGCGCCGGGCAGCAGCTCGAAGGACGGCGCGGACGGCGCGGTGGGGGACACGGGCGGCTCCCGGGGGCGTTGTCAGTGGCGTGGTGCGGGATCAAGGTATCCGCAACGACGATCACGGACCGGGGGAGCACCACCATGCCCGTCAGCAACCAGCAGATCACCGAGCACGCCTTCCTGCGGTCGCTCTACCGGGACGACTACTACCCCGACCACGTGGTGGACCTCGGCAAGGCGATCCTGCTGCGCCTGTGCGAGCGCGTCGAGACCGAACACCCCGCCGACCTGCCCGCGCTGTACGCCCTCACCGAGGCCGCCACCGAGGACTTCTGGTTCGTGGCGAACGCGTACGGCTTCGCGGACGCGGACGTGGAGGAGCTGATCGCTGTTCGGGACTGGTGAGCGGCGGGGCCTTCAGGGCAGCATGAGCGGTGCGGGTTGGTTCGGACCCCGGGGCAGTGGCGCGGACACCGTCTGGACCCGTACGTCGATCAGGGAGTGACGGCAGTCGTACGACGGCGTGGTGTCGACCAGCACGCGATAGGTGACCGTGGTGCCGCCGCCGATCAGGCCCGGCCCGATGCGCAGCTCCGCACCGCTGATCCGGGCCGGCGGAGCCTGCGCCGCGCTCGGCCGGGACTCGGCGCCGAGAATCTCGACACCGGGCACGCCCAGGCGCACCCGGAACGGCTCCCCCCGGTCGAACGCGTTGCTGGCGATGTCCCGCCGCCCCGGGTTGGTCAGCACCACCGTGACGACGTACGGATCGCTGAGCAGGGTGCCGTTGCGCCGGATCTCCAGGCCCGCACCGATGCACCGGTCCACCAACGGGGCATGGGCCACGCTGTAGTTGAGGCGCCGGCGAGGATGGGCGGCTCTGAACGCGGCCCAGATCGCGCCGCATCCCACGATCACGGCGACGGCGACTCCGGCCGCTGTCCAGAAGGCGTCCAGCGTGTAGAACGCGCTGGACGCGACAGGCAGGGGAGCGGGGGCGGCGGCCACGGATGGCTGCTCCGCTCAGGAACGGTGGACGGGATCCCCGCCCGCCGTGTCGAGGAAGCTGCGCCACTCCCGTGGCCCGAAGACGAGAGCGGGTCCGCCGGTGTGCTTGGAGTCCCGGACCGCGACGACACCGCCGATGACGGCGACCTCGACGCACGCGCCGTTGCCCGAACTGCGGCTGCTCCTGCGCCAGTCGGACGAGTCGAGTGCGGTCGGCGGTATGTGTCGTCCGTGAGGTGTGCTCATGACGCGTGTATCTCCCTTGCGATCCGCTCCAGGGTCGCGGGTGTGTCCTGTGGGTCCGGAGCGGCGGCCCGCACCAGGTCGAAGGTCTGGATGAAGGTGCGCACGTCGCGTTCTTTCTCCAAGTAGACGTTGCCTGCGATGGAGTTGACGTAGACGACCGTGGGGGTACGGGGCTCGAACTCCATGAGGGAGAACATCCCCGCGAGGGCCGCGTGGGCGCCCTTGGCTGTCGGCATGACCTGGATCGTCACGTTCGGCATCGCCGTCGCCCCGATCAGGTGCTCCAACTGCGCGGCCATGACCTGCTTGCCCCCGACGGGACGGCGCAGGGCGCTCTCCTCCAGCACCACCCACAGCTCCAGCGGGTCCGGCTCGCGCGTCAGCAACTCCTGGCGCTCCTTGCGGAAGCTCACCAACTGGTCCACTTCGGAGGGCTCGTTCGGCCGGACGGCCGCGATGACGGCGCGGGCGTACTCCTCGGTCTGCAGCAGACCGTGCACGAACGTCGGCTCGTACGAGCGCAGCACGCGGGCGTCGGCCTCCAGCCCCGCGTAGGTGGCCATGCCCGAGGGCAGCACCTCACCGTAGTGGGTCCACCAGCCCTGCTGCTGTGCGTCCTTGTGGATCTGCATGACCGTCTCGATGCGCACCGGGTCGGTCACCCCGTACCACTGCAGCAGGTCCCGGACGTCCCGTGCCTTGATCGGGGACTGTCCGGTCTCCACTCGGCTGATCTTGGACATGGAGCACTCGAGGTGCGTCGCCGCGTCTTCGATCCGCATGCCCGCGTGTTCACGCAGGCGCCGCAGTTCGGATCCGAGCTGGCGGCGCCGTACCGTCGGACTGCCGGCCGTGGCCATCGCCTCACCCCCGCATTCGCCCGGCTCAAGTATTGCTCCATGCAAGTGTGCCCGGACGCCAACAGCCTTGTACCGGCATCGACTTGGTTCGAGACATTTGGCTCACGCAATTGCGTGGAGGAAGTCCCTCTGTCGCCGAGGGTGCGGGGCGGCGCGCGCTATGGCTTGCGGGCGAGGCCGGGCAACGACGCCGCCCCGGCCGGAAGAACCCGGCCGGGGCGGAGTGACTCGGAGAGCCTGCGTCAGCTCAGGGAAGCCAGCGCCTCGTTCCACGTCGTCGACGGGCGCATCACCTTCGCGGCCTTGGCCGGGTCGGGCTGGTAGTAGCCGCCGATGTCGGCCGGGCTGCCCTGCACCGCGCCGAGCTCCTCGACGATCTGCTGCTGGGCGCCCGCGAGGGTCTCGGCCAGCGACGCGAACGCCTTCGCGAGGTCCGCGTCGTCGGTCTGCGCGGCCAGCTCCTGGGCCCAGTACAGGGACAGGAAGAAGTGGCTGCCGCGGTTGTCGATGCCGCCGACGCGACGGGTCGGGGACTTGTCCTCGTTGAGGAAGGTCGCCGTCGCGCGGTCGAGGGTGTCGGCGAGGACCTTGGCGCGGGCGTTGCCGGTGAACGTCGCGTACTGCTCAAGGGAGGGGACCAGCGCGAAGAACTCACCGAGCGAGTCCCAGCGCAGGTAGTTCTCCTTGACCAGCTGCTGCACGTGCTTCGGCGCGGAGCCGCCGGCGCCCGTCTCGAAGAGGCCGCCGCCCGCCATCAGCGGGACGACCGACAGCATCTTGGCGCTGGTGCCCAGCTCCAGGATGGGGAAGAGGTCGGTCAGGTAGTCACGCAGCACGTTGCCGGTCACGGAGATCGTGTCCTCGCCGCGGCGGATGCGCTCCACCGACAGCTGGGTCGCCTCGACCGGGGCGAGGATCCGGATGTCCAGGCCCTCGGTGTCGTGCTCCGGCAGGTACGCGTTGACCTTGGCGATCAGCTGGGCGTCGTGCGCGCGGGTCTCGTCCAGCCAGAACACCGCCGGGTTGCCGGTGGCGCGGGCGCGGGTGACGGCGAGCTTCACCCAGTCCTTGATCGGGGCGTCCTTGGTCTGGCAGGCGCGGAAGATGTCACCCTTGGCGACCGCCTGCTCCAGGACGACGTCGCCGCCCTGGTCGACGAGGCGGACCGTACCGGCCGCCGGGACCTCGAAGGTCTTGTCGTGCGAGCCGTACTCCTCGGCCTTCTGCGCCATCAGACCGACGTTCGGCACCGAGCCCATGGTGGACGGGTCGTAGGCGCCGTGGGCGCGGCAGTCGTCGAGGACGGCCTGGTAGACGCCGGAGTAGGAGGAGTCCGGGAGCACCGCGAGGGTGTCGGCCTCGGCGCCGTCCGGGCCCCACATGTGGCCGGAGGTGCGGATCATGGCCGGCATCGAGGCGTCGACGATGACGTCGGACGGCACGTGCAGGTTGGTGATGCCCTTGTCGGAGTCGACCATCGCGAGCGCGGGGCCCTCGGCGATCTCCGCGTCGAAGGACGCCTTGATCGCGTCGCCCTCGGGCAGCGCGGCCAGGCCCTTGAGGATGCCGCCGAGACCGTCGTTCGGGGAGAGACCGGCGGCGGCGAGCGTCGCACCGTACTGCTCGAAGGTCTTCGGGAAGAACGCGCGGACCACGTGGCCGAAGATGATCGGGTCGGAGACCTTCATCATCGTGGCCTTGAGGTGCACCGAGAACAGGATGTCCTCGGCCTTGGCGCGGGCGATCTGCGCGGTGAGGAACTCGCGCAGCTCGGCGACGTGCAGCACGGAGGCGTCGACGACCTCGTCCTTGAGGACGGGTACGGACTCGCGCAGCACGGTGGTGGTGCCGTCCTCGGCGACCAGCTCGATCTTCAGCGAACCGGCCTCGGCGATCGACACGGACTTCTCGGTGGAGCGGAAGTCGTTCTCGCCCATCGTGGCGACATTGGTCTTCGAGTCCGCCGACCAGGCACCCATGCGGTGCGGGTGGGTCTTGGCGTAGTTCTTGACCGAGGCGGGGGCGCGCCGGTCGGAGTTGCCCTCGCGCAGGACCGGGTTGACCGCGGAGCCCTTGATCTTGTCGTAACGGGACTGGATGTCCCGCTCCTCGTCGGTCTTCGGGTCGTCCGGGTAGTTCGGCAGCGCGTAACCCTGCTCCTGCAGCTCGGCCACGGCGGCCTTGAGCTGCGGGATGGACGCCGAGATGTTCGGCAGCTTGATGATGTTGGCCTCGGGCGTCTTCGCCAGTTCGCCCAGCTCGTGCAGGGCGTCCGGGATCCGCTGGTCCTCGGTGAGGTACTCCGGGAACACGGCGATGATGCGCCCGGCCAGCGAGATGTCCCGTGTGGTCACGGCGACACCCGCCTGCGAGGCGTACGCCTGGACCACCGGCAGGAAGGAATACGTCGCCAGGGCCGGGGCCTCGTCAGTGTGCGTATAGATGATGGTCGAGTCAGTCACCGGTGCTCCGCTCCACGTCTGCAACATTGCTCGACATCAAGATATCTCCTCATCCGGTCCCACTCGACAGCGGTCCGTCCGCACCGCGCGAGCACCCGCGCGTGGATCAAGGGCAACCGACCGCAGGGTCCGGCAGTCAGTAAGGGATGGATCGCCTTGACTGACCGACGGCCGGAGCTGACCACCCGGCCGCCCGAGCGAAAGCGGATCATGAGATATCGCAGCAGAGTGACGGCCCCCGCGGCCGCCCTGATCGGCACGGCCACGGCACTGACCGCGGGTTCCCCGGCCTTCGCGGCCGGACGGGGGAACGGGGACGAGACGACCGGACGGGGGTACGGCGACGAGGGCGCCGAGACCCTCGGCGACCCGGTGTTCCCGAGCCTCGGCAACGACGGCTACCGCGTCCTCGCCTACGACCTAGACCTCGCCTACGACCCGACGACCAAGCTCGTCGACGGCACGGCGACGATAGAACTCCGCACGACCGAAGCCCTGGCCCGCTTCTCCCTCGACGCCCTCGGCCTCGACATCGGCACGGTCCGCGTCCAGGGCTGTAAGGCCGACTTTGAGCAGGCCGGCGAGAAGCTGCGGATCACGCCCGCCAGGACGCTCCCGGCGAGGGCCCGGGTCACCGTGTGCGTGGAGTACTCCGTCGACCCGGCCCGCGCCGCCGCGCCCACCGGCGGCTGGGTCGTCACCCCCGACGGTTTCGCGGTGTGCGGCCAGCCGAACCTGACGCACACCGTCTTCCCCTGCAACGACCACCCCAGCGACAAGGCCGACTTCACGTTCCGGATCACCGTCCCGGACGGGCTGCGCGGGGTCGCGAACGGTCAACTGGTGTGCACCGAGCGGCTGGACGGCGACCGGACCGCGTTCAGCTACCGCTCCCGTTCACCGATGGCGACCGAGCTGGCGCAGATCACCGTCGGCGACTACGTGATCAAGGAGCGGCGCGGCCCGCACGGACTGGCGCTGCGGGACGTCGTGCCGACCGCGCGCGCCGCCGCCCTGGAACCGGCGCTCGCGCTGACCCCCGGCCTCGTCGACTGGCTCGAACAGCGCCTGGGGGCCTACCCGTTCGAGACGTACGGACTGCTGCCCTGTAACTCGGACGCCCCGAACGCCTTTGATTTCACGGGACTTGAGACCCAGACCCTGACACTGTACAAGCCGAACTTCCTGCTCCAGGTGGAGAGCAAGATCGGCTCGCACATGATGCACGAACTGGTCCACTCCTGGTTCGGCAACAGCGTCAGCCCCGCCACCTGGGCCGACCTGTGGCTGAACGAGGGCCACGCCGACTTCTACGGACTGCTCTACCGCTACGAGCGCGGCTGGCCCGACTCCCTCGGCCTGACCACGATGGACGCCCGCATGAAGGACACCTACGCGCGCGGCGACCAGTGGCGCCACGACTCGGGCCCGGTCGCCGCCCCGAACGCGGTCGACCTCTTCGACGACCAGCGCTACCTGGGCGGCGTCCTGGTCCTATACGCCCTGCGGGAGTTCATCGGCGAGGACACCTTCCACGCCGTCGAACGTGCCTTCCTCGCCCGCTACCGCGACTCCTCGGCGACGACCGAGGACTACATCGCCGTCGCCTCGAAGGTCTCCCGCCAGGACCTGTCCGGCTTCCTGCGGGACTGGCTGTACGGTACGGCGACGCCGCGCATGCCCGGTCATCCGGACTGGACGGTGACGCCGGTGAACCCGTCCCTTACCGCCCCGCACAGCCGGACCGGTGGGCACTATCGCGACAACTCCGCGACGCTCTGAGGGAGTTGACCGGTCGGGTCAGTCGAGCCGGGTGGAGGGGACTTCGCCCGGCTCGTCCTCCCGGATGCGCTGCTGCGGTATGGCGACCACCCCCTGTGGGAGCGCCCCCTGCTGCAGCGCCACCGTGCGGGTCGGTGCCGGGATGCGGATGCCCTCGGCGCGGTACCGCTTGTGCAGGCGCTTGATGAACTCGTGCTTGATGCGGAACTGGTCGCTGAACTCCCCGACCCCCAGGATCACCGTGAAGCCGATCCGGGAGTCGCCGAACGTGTGGAAGCGGATGGCCGGTTCGTGCTCCGGGAGCGCGCCGGTGATGTCGGTCATGACCTCGGCGATGACCTCCAGGGTCACCTCCTCGACATGCTCCAGGTCGCTGTCGTAGCCGACGCCCACCTGGACCAGGATCGTCAACTCCTGCTCGGGACGCATGAAGTTGGTCATGTTCGTCTTGGCGAGCTGGCCGTTCGGTATCACGACGAGGTTGTTGGAGAGCGCCCGTACCGTCGTCTGACGCCAGTTGATGTCCTCGACATAGCCCTCCTCGCCGCTGCTCAGCTTGATGTAGTCGCCGGGCTGCACGGTCTTCGACGCGAGGATGTGGATGCCCGCGAACAGGTTGGCGAGCGTGTCCTGAAGAGCCAGTGCGACGGCGAGACCGCCGACGCCCAGGGCGGTGAGCATGGGCGCTATCGAGATGCCCAGGGTCTGGAGCATCACCAAGAAGCCGATCGCCAGGACCAGTATCCGGGTGATGTTGACGAAGATCGTGGCCGAACCGGCCACCCCGGAGCGGGAGTTGGTGACCGCCCGGACCAGTCCCGCAATCACCCGGGCCGCCGACACCGTCACGGCCAGGATGATCAGCACCTGAAGGGTCTGGTTGACCTGGTGCTGGACCGTGTGCGTCAACGGCAGCACCGCCCCGGCGACCGCCGCGCTGCCGATGACCGCCGACCACGGCAGGACGCTGCGCAGCGCGTCGACCATCACGTCGTCGCCGCTCCAGCGGGTGCGGTCGGCGTGCTTGCCCAGCCAGCGCAGCAGTATCCGCAGCAGAAACGCCGCCAGCAGGCCCGAGGCCAGCGCTATTCCGGCGAGCATGAAGTCGTCCAGGGTAGGCGTGCGGTTCACCGGTCACCTCCGGGGAGAGAAACGGAGGCGAAGGGCGCCGCCGACGGCCGGATGTGAAGAGTCGTCACGTTGTCCACCTGCTCGAAGTGCGGGCATTGCGGGAATTGCCGTCGCGCCGGCCGGAACGGTTCTCCGCACCGGCGCGACCGCTCATCCTGCCGTATCCGGACGGGGGTCCGTACCTGCTGCGGGGCTGTGAGCACGGGTTTCGGACGATTCTGTCAGTGAGTTTAGCCAGTTCGGCCCGGTCGCAGTCGGAGTCGTGGGCCGCCGAGCCGGTCGGCCATGTGGAGCATGGCGCCGGACGTCGGATACACGCTGGTGACCTCGGCCAGCGAGAGCCCCACGCAGAGGACGAACAGGCCTACGCCCGCCCAGTCCCACAGCATCACGGCGGGCTTCTCAGCCCCTCCCTGTGCCCCGTCCCGCCCCGCGACGGCCTAGGCGGCAGCCGGCGGCTCCTGGTCGTCCGCCGGGGGCGGCAGGTTGGGACTCCTGAAGCGGTGCCACGAGTCGCGGGCTCGTCCGGCGGACTCCATCACGTCCGGGACTTGGTCCAGCAGGCCCTTGACTGCGAAGAGCAGCACGGAAGCCACGCCAGCGATGGCGAGAATGATGATGATGGCGGTGCCGTCCACCGATCCTTACCTTCCCTGTCATGGGTCGGATCGGGTGCGCAGGCAGCCTCGATCCGAACCCTTACGGATCGGGTCGAGACACCCGCGCTGACGTGTACGCAAATGTTCTCGGGTGGGCTGCTACTCAGCCCATCAATCAGTCGTGTCAGTAGGCTCAGCCCGATCAGCCTTGGAGCTAACTCACGTCAGTAGTCACGGGGGTTGCGAAGTACCCCGTGGGCAGTCAGTTGAGCTGATCGGTAGTCCTGATTCTTGTCCGTTCCAAGGCGCTCAGGTGCGCTCGGGTATGGCCCGATGCGGGTAGCGCAAGCTCAATGCTGGGCGCGGCAAGATGCAATTCAGCCCCACCCCCGTCGAGTTGGGAGTGGGGCTGACCCCTGGGCTGTCGGGACTCGGCTTCGATTAGTTCGCGGGTCGTCAGACGTAGCGGTGATGTGGGCAGGTGCAGCGGGGGACGAGCAGGATGCCGCCCCCATTCGGGAGGGGGACGTCCTCGGTCTGCCGGCACTCGTCGTGCAGGTCCGCGTATCCCGGCTGCTGGGCGACCGCGCACTCGGCGGACATAGTCGAGGTGTCCACCCTGTCCGCGTTCATCAGAGGATGCCGCCGCTGCTGGCCGAGTTCAGAGCGCGGGTCCGCTCCTGCAGGGCAGTGAGGCGTTCTTCGTCCGTGGCCGGGCGGATGAGCGCGGGGTCGGCGTCCCACTCCCGCCCGCCGGTCACCGGCCGCAGCTGTACGTAAGGGCCCTCGTGCCCCATGACGTAGCCCAACTGGTCTCTCTCTGGGTCGTGGACCAGGGCACCTGCTGAGTGCCGTTCCTTTGCCATCACTCAAGGCCTCCTCGCCGAAGTGCAGTTGCCAGGCGATCGGCCACATCGGCGCGGATGCGCCCCAGTTCGACGAGCTTCAGGTCGGCGGACGCTGCGTCGACTCTCAGGGAGGGGAAGACGACCCCGGCCTCCGTGAGCGCTGTCCGCAGAGACTCCACTGCCGCGTACGGGTCGACGTCCCGCACTTCCTTTGTAGCCATGAACGGGACGCTAGAAGTGAGGAGTTGGCTGGCGATACGTTGTTTTCTCGTATTTGCTCGATGCCTCATCGAGATTGCTAGTGTTTTCTCCCGGCCCCTGCCCGACCCCGTAGTGCCGAGCCGAGGCCCCGGCCAAGCTGGTTGGATCAACCACCTGGAAGGGAGAGCGTCCATGGCTCGTCAGTTGCGCTTCACCGGCACGGACAGCAAGGTCGACGGTTGCCCCGCCCTGCACACCGACGAGGGAACCGGTGAGGTCGTCGTTCAGGGCACTCCGGTCACCGACCCTGAGGACCTCGCGCAACTCCAGCACTTCGGGCCGGACGAGGCAGCGGTGGTCGTGCCGCGCGAACTGCTAGTGAACTGGGGACCGAAGGAGATGGAGCGGGTGCCCGAACTGGTAGACCGGGCCACCTTCCGGCGTCTCTTCGAGACCTTCAAGCACACCGCCTGGCGCTTGGAGACGCGGCGCGGCTACGCCTCCGACCGTCAGGACCCCGACTTTCAGGAGTTCCTGGCCACGGGCTCATCCACCTGGGACCCCAACGAGGCCTGGTTCGTCAACATCCGCCGTCAGACGGAGGCCGGCAAGCAGGTCGGCCGCGTCCGTATCGCCGACAACCCGCCCACCACGGAGCAGCTGTTCCTGCTCGACTACGCCCGGTACAACGCATCGGTCGGCGAGGACATCCGTTATCTGTGGCGCGAGGACGCGGTCCAACTGTCCGCGGAAGACTTCTGGATCTTCGACTCGCGCCTCGTTGCCCTTCTGCACTTCGACGACGCCGACAACCTGCTCAACATCGAACTGATCACGGAACCTGCCGAAGTCGTGCGGTACTCCGTCGTCCGTGACGCGGCCATGCATCACGCCGTGCCGTACGACCAGTTCGCCGAGCAAGTGGCCCCGACTGAGTAGCGCGCGTGACCGGTGAGCACTGACTACCAGCAGGCACGGGAGGCGCTCGGGGCACGGCTGCGCGAACTTCGCTTCTCGTGCGCCGGTGGCCGGCTCACCGGTCGGCAACTCGCACAGCGTCTCGGCTGGCCGGGCTCCAAGGTCAGCAAGCTGGAGAACGGCAGGCAGACGGCCACTCCCGAGGATCTTCAAGCGTGGGCCCATGCGACCGACCAGCCGGACCTGTATCCCGAACTCGCCGCCCGTCTGGCCGGGTTCGAGTCCCACATCAGGTCATGGCGCCGGGCCCTGGCGAACGGCTTCAAGCCGCTGCACGAAGGGCTGAGCGCCGAGATCGAGCGCACCTCGGAAATGTGGATCTGGGAAGAGTCGGTGGTCCCTGGGCTGTTGCAGACCCCCGAGTATGCCCGCCATGTCGTCCAGCGGTATTCCGAGCTGCTGGGCGGAGCCAACGATGTTGAGGCCGCTGTGCGCTCCCGGGCGCAACGGCAGGAGTGGCTGTACCGCCCTGGGCGCAGGCTCCACGTGCTGATGTGGGAAGCCGCCTTGCGGTCGCTGATCTGCCCTCCCTCGGTCCTAGCCGCCCAGCTCGACCGCCTCACGGGCATGATCGGGATGGACACAGTGGAGCTTGGGATCATCCCGTTCACGGCGTCCGTCAAGATCGTGCCTGCCAACGGATTCTGGGTCCTCGATGACCGCTTGGTGGTCGCCGAGGACTGGCACGCCGAACTGTGGTTGGACGACGCCGACAACATTGCCCTGTACTCGAAGGTCTGGCGTACCTTGCGCGAGTCGGCCGTGTATGGGGCCGACGCCCACAACGTCATCAACGCGGCCCGCCGTGCCCTGAACCTCAGTTGACGTATTCGACCCGGGTGGGTTGGGGGAGTTTGTACGCCATGCAGCAATTACATGTTGAGGTCTGGATCGGCAACAGGTGGGATCGGGTCTTGCGGCTCGACGACGGCACGAGGGAGTTCTTCCCGCCCCGAAGCGGCGACACGGACGACAACCAGTCGCGGGGCCTTGAGGACTTCCTGAAGGATCATCCAGAGACGTTCTGGGTCGAGACCACCGGCACTCCAAACGGTGTGTTCTTCGGCCTGGGGGTGCCTCGACTGTTCCGGCTCGCCCCCGCCACTTAGCGCGTCATCAGGCCCAAGGCCTCCGTGGGGTTTCCCCGGGAGTCGTGCTGGCGGGGACGGACGCGGCCGGCACGCTCTCCGGCTCCTCCGCGAGCCAGGCCCGCACCACGTCGGTACCGGCCGCCGCTGCCGCCAGGACCTGGGTGCGCTGCGTCCACTGCCACCACTGGGTGGTGCCGGCGAGCAGACCGCGCATCGCCATCCAGCGCCCGGTCCGCAGATCCTGCAGCGCCGCGCGCAGGGCCGTGTCGTGGCCGGCGGGATCGTAGGCGGGACGTGCTCCGTCTCTCGCCATCAGCCGTCCGCCACAAGGCGGTTGACGGGCATGACGGCAAAGTGGAGTAACAACAGCCCTCCTGCGGGCGGCGGTCGAGGAGATCACGTCGGTCCGCGGTCACTATAGAGGCGCGCGTTCCGCATCACCGGCGGTTTCCCGATCGTCCCCAACTCGGCAGATATATCTGCGAGTTGAGCAATGATCAGAAACCCTTGACGTCCGGTGCGGACCGGCGGCAGTCTGTCGCGGAGTGATCTACGGGAGGGGTGGTATGACGGGTCCGGTACTCGCCGTCGACCAGGGAACATCCGGCACGAAGGCCCTGGTGATCTGTCCCGAACGCGGCGTGATCGGCACCGGGTTCGTCTCGGTGGGGACCCGCCGGCTGCCGGGCGGCCTGGTCGAGGCCGATCCCGAGGAACTGTACGACTCGGTCATCGTCGCCGGGCGCCGCGCCCTCGCCGAGGCCGACGAACCCGTGACGGCACTGGGCCTCGCCAACCAGGGCGAGACCGTCCTCGCCTGGGACCCCGAGACAGGAATGCCGCTCACCGACGCACTCGTCTGGCAGGACCGCCGCGCCGAGAGCGTCTGCGCCGAACTCGCCGAGCACGCCGACGAGTTGCGCCGGCTGACCGGCCTGCCGCTCGACCCGTACTTCGCGGCACCCAAGATGGCCTGGATACGGCGCCACCTCACCCGCGACGGCATGGTCACCACCAGCGACTCCTGGCTCGTCCACCGCCTCACCGGCACCCACGTGACCGACGCGGCGACCGCGGGCCGCACCCAGCTCCTCGACCTCGACAAGGACGCCTGGTCACCCCGCGCCCTCGACGTCTACGGCCTGTCCGGAGAACGCCTCCCGGGTGTCGTCGACTGCGCCGAACTCATCGGTACGACCACGGCGTTCGGCGCGGAGATACCCCTCACCGGCCTCGTCGTGGACCAGCAGGCGGCGCTGCTCGCCCAGCGCATCACCGCACCCGGCGGTGCCAAGTGCACGTACGGCACAGGGGCGTTCCTCCTCGCGCACACCGGCGACACACCCCGGCGCGGCGACTCGGGACTGGTGAGCTGCGTGGCGTGGCGGCTCGGCGGGCGGACCGGTTACTGCCTCGACGGTCAGGTCTACACGGCCGCGTCCGCCGTACGGTGGCTCGCCGACCTCGGCGTCATCAGCGGCGCCGCCGACCTGGACCGCGTGGGCGGCGCCGTACCCGACAGCGGGGGCGTCATCTTCGTACCGGCCCTCGCCGGGCTCGCCGCCCCCTGGTGGCGCGGCGAGGTGCGCGGCTCGCTCACCGGCCTCGGCCTCGACACCACCGCCGGACACCTGGTGCGCGCCCTGTGCGAGGGCCTCGCCGCGCAGGTCGTCGAACTCGCCGAAGCCGCCGCGACCGACCTCGGCACGCCCCTCGACGTCCTGCGCGTCGACGGCGGCCTGACCCGCTCGGCGTTGCTCATGCAGACGCAAGCCGACTTGCTCCAACGCCCCGTCGAGGTCTCCGCGCTGCCCGACGCGACCGCCCTCGGTGTGGGCGCACTGGCCCAACTCGGCGCCGATCCCGGACTGACGCTCGCCGACGCCCTGCCCGACTGGAAACCCGCCGCCGTCTACGAACCGCGCATCACCCCCGACCACGCGGCCGAACGTCTCGCCGCCTTCCGCACCGAAGTGACGGCACTGCTCGACCGGACCCCTGTATGACGGTCACCGCCAACGGACCGCTGCCGTCGGGGAGTTACGACGTGGCGGTGGTCGGCGCGGGAGTCGTGGGCTGCGCGATCGCCCGCGAACTCGTACGGCACCCTCGTCTGCCACTGCGAACGCGTCTCGCGCGGTGAGATCCGGGACGCGCTCGCGAGTACGGTGCCGCCGCGCAACCTCGACGGACTGCGTCGGCGCACGCGGGCACGGGCGGGGCGTTGTCAGGGGTTCTACTGCGGGGCGGCTGTACGGGAGTTGTTCGAGGGGGCCGGGGCATGATCCATCCATCCGACGCGCGAAGGCAGCCGCCCATGAGCCGCCCGGAACGCGAAGTCGACGTCCTCGTCGTCGGCGCCGGACCCGCGGGACTCGCGGCAGCCGCGCGACTCGCCGCCGCCGGAGTCGCCCGTGTCGAAGTCCTGGACCGGGAACAGCACGCCGGGGGAGTGCCCCGGCACTGCCACCACGGCGGCTTCGGCACCTGGACGCATCCGCTCACCGGGCCCGCGTACGCCCGCCTCGTCCTCACCGCCGCCGTACGCGCCGGTGCCGTCGTCCGTACCGGGATCACGGCGCTCGACTGGGCGGGGCCGTTGGCCCTGAACACCGTTGGTCCGCAAGGCCCGGAGGCCATCCACGCAGCAGCCGTCGTTCTCGCCACCGGTGCCCGCGAACGGCCCCGCGCGGCCAGGTTGGTGCCGGGTACTCGGCCCAACGGGGTGTACACCACCGGGGAGTTGCAGCAGGCGGTGCACCTGTACGGTCAGCGGATCGGTACCCGTGCCGTCGTGGTCGGTGCCGAGGACGTCTCCTATGCTGCCGCCGAAACCGTGCGGGCCGCCGGAGCCGAAGTCGTCGCCATGGTCACCGAGTTGCCCATCGCCCAGACGGCGATCACCCGCGCCCACAACGCCCGCCTCCGCCACCGCATCCCCCTCCTCACCGACACCACCGTCACCGAACTCCTCGGTCACGGGCGGCTGTCCGGCGTCCGCGTCCGGCACCGGGACGGTCGTAACGCCCAACTGGCCTGTGACACCGTCGTGTTCACCGGTGACTTCGTGCCCGACCATGAACTCGCCAGGAAGGGGCGCCTCGTTCTGGACCCTGGCACTCGTGGCCCCGCCGTCGACGGGGCCCTACACACATCCCGGCCCGGTGTGTTCGCCGCCGGGAGTCTCCTGCACCCGGTCGAGAGCGCGGCCACCGCCACCCGCGACGGGGTCCGGGCTGCCGCCGCCGTTCTGGAGAGCCTCGCCGGTGCCGAACGGCCCCGCCACACCGTGCCGTTGCTCGTCGAGTCGCCGCTGCGCTGGATCGTCCCGAACCGTGTCGCCCCGGGGGACGAGCATCCGTATGTCCTGCGGGCCTCGGCCCTGTTGAAGCGGCCGGTGCTGCAAGTCGGCCAGGACGGGCGGGTGTTGCATCAGGAGCGGCTGCGGGCGGCCGTGCCGAATCGGACCCTGGCCCTGGCGGCGGGGTGGACGCGGCTCGTCGACGTGAACGGCGGGCCGGTGCGGGTGGTGGTCGGCGGGCGGCGGAGTTCGGACAGCTGGGCGGGCAACTTGCCGTAATAGGGGCCCACTTCGCGCATTGCGCGCTCGCCGTGTCCTCCCGTGTCCCGATACGACGATGACCGACGCAACCGCGACAACGACCGTCCCGGCCGTTCAGGTGCGTGACCGGGCCACCTGGGCGGAGCTGTTCTTCGATCTGGTCCTCGCGTTCGGCGTGGGCCAGGTCGCGCACCTGCTCGCCGGGCACGCCACCTGGCCCGTGCTGGGACAGTGTCTGCTCGTGCTCGTCCCGCTGTGGTGGGCCTGGGTGGACGTCGTCATGGCGATGAACGCCGTGCACGAGACCAGTCTGCAGCGGGTGTTCCTGATGCTGACCGCACTCGCCGTCTACGGCATGGCAGTTGCCGCGCCTCAAGCCCTGAACGACCGCGAACAGGCCCTGCTGTACGCGGGCAGCTACCTCGCCCTGCGCCTGCTCATCGGCGAGGCCATTCGAAGGGAGTGCGCCCTCTACACCATCCATCCCTACCGGGCCGGACTCGCCTTCGCCCTGGTGCTGTTCGGCGCCGCCACCCTCCCCGCCCCCTGGCGAGAGGTGTGCTGGGCGGTCGCCGTGGTCGCCGAGCTGGCGGCACCCGTCCTGCTCAGCGGGCATCTGCGGCGACTGGCCTTCGGGGTCAACCATCTCCCGGAAAGGTTCGGGCTGTTCATCATCATCGCCCTCGGCGAGAACATCTTCTCCGTGGGCGCCGGAGTCGCCAAGGGACCACTCGACCCGGTCAGTCTGACCGCGCTCGTCCTCGCCTTCCTCATCGGCTGCGCCCTGTGGTGGCTCTACTTCCACCTCGTCGCCTCGGCCGTCGCCCACGCCCTGCGCACCCACCCCACCCCCGCGATCGTCGTACGGGACGTCCTCAGTTATGGCCATCTCGTCCTGGTCGCCGGGCTGTTGCTGGTCTCCGTCGGCGCCGTACGGACCGTCCACGACCCCCTGCGGATCCCGCACTCCGGTGCCGCCGGACTGCTGCCCGTCGGCGCCGCCCTGATCCTGCTCACGTTCTGTTACACGCGCCGCCGGATGTTCGGCGCCGCGTCCGCCACCCGTTTCTACTGCGGCCTCGTGCTGCTGGCCGCCGCCGCCGTGGCCCCCCTTCTGCCGGCCCTCGCCGTGCTGGCGTTCACCGCCCTGCTGCTCCTGCTGGTCAACGCCGTGGAGCACTGGCTGATCAGCTCCGGCCGCAGCGTGCCGCTGGTGCTGCGCTCACGCGCTTTCGGCGCGACCTGACGTAGTGCGGGGCCGGACCTCGGGCAGTGCCGGGGTCCTCCTCGCGGCGCGCGCGACGGTCCTTGGACCGCTCCTACGGTCACCGCATGCACCTTTCCCGTTCGGAAAAGGAGGTGGCGTGATGCCGTCCCGCAACAGCGCCTTACCGGCCTTGCTGTCACTCTCGCTGGGCTACTTCAGCCTGGGGACGATCTCGCTGGCGGTCGTCGGCCTGAACGGTCCGATCGGGGACGACCTGCACGTCCAGCCTGCCTCGGTGGGCATCCTCGTCACCGTCTTCGCGCTGACCTTCGCGGTCTGCGCGCCCTCGGCCCCCATCCTGCTGCGCCGGTGGGACCGCAAGCGGGTCCTCCTCGTCGGCATCGGGCTGCTCACCGTGGGCGCCGCGCTCGGCGCCGTAGCGCCCAACTACGGCTTCCTGACGGTCACTCGGGTCCTCGGCGCGATGGGCGCGGCCGTCTTCGGCCCCGGCGCCTCGGCAGCCGGGGCGCTCATCGTCCCGCCGGAGCGCCGGCAACGGGCCCTTGCCACCGTCTTCGGCGGGATGACGGCCGCTGCCGTGCTCGGGGTGCCGCTCGCCTCGTTCCTGGGCGGCAGCCTCGGCTGGCGTCCGGCGCTGCTCGGCGTGGCCGCGCTCTCCGCGATCGCCTTCGTGACGGTGTTCGTGTTCGTCCCCGAGATCCCGGCCGGCGAACCGCCCACCGTGCAGGCGTACCGGGGGGCGCTGCGCACTCCCGCCACCGTGGCCACGGTCTCGACGACCCTGCTGTTCATGGCCGCCCAGTTCACCGTCTACGGCATCGCGGGCGCCTATCTGAAGGACCGCTTCGACGCGTCGTCCGGACTGATCTCGGTGACCCTGCTCGCCTTCGGCGTGATCGGTGTCGCGGGCAACGCGTCCGCGCCGAGGATCGCCGAACGGCTGGGCGGCGAACGGACGGTGGGCCTCGCGGTCATCGGACTCGCCCTGGGCTTCGCCCTGTTGCTGGTCGCCCCGCACTCCACGGCCGGGCTCGTGTTCTTCGCGTTCTGGGCCTTCTTCAGCCAGCTCTACCAGGCCCCGCAGCAGGCCCGGCTGGTCGAACTGGTGCCGCTGCAACCGGGGTTGATCCTCGCTCTGAACGCCGCCGCGCTCTACCTCGGGATGAGCCTCGGCAGCTTCATCGGCAGCTCCCTGCTGCCGGGCGTGGGCGCGGGCCCCATCCCGGCCGCGGCCCTGGGCGTCCTCGTCCTGGCCGCGCTGGCCCATCTGCTGTCCGTCCGGCAGGCGTCGGTGGCCAAGGTCGCCGAGCAGTCCGCCACACCTGTACACATCAGTTAGCCAAGGAGAACTCATGAGCAGCCACCAGGTGCACTTCGTGCGCGATTACCTGGAGACCGTCTGGAACCAGGGGCAGACCGACCTGGCCGACAAGTACCTGGCCGCGGACCTCATCCAGCACAACCCGAACCTGCCCGACGGCCGGGGGCCGCTGGTCGAGTTCATCGAGGGCTTCCGCAAGCAGCTCCCCGAGGCACGGTTCGAGATCAAGCGCGCGGCGGGCTCCGGTGACCTGGTCTTCGTGCACACCCACTTCCGCGCCACCTCGACGGACCGGGGCTCGGCCGTCGTGGAGATCTTCCGGCTCGAGAACGACCTGATCGCCGAGCACTGGGACGTCCGCGACGAGATCCCGGAGACCACGGTCAGCGGACACGACGTCGTCTGACGCCGGTCCACCTCAACTCCTGCCGCCCAGAAGGCTCCTGGCCTCCTGGGCGGCAGTTTTTTCACGAAGGAAGGAGACAGCAGTGACACGACAGCAACCCGACTCACGCCCCGTCGCGGGCCTCACCCGGCGCGGACTCCTCGGCACCGCCACCGCGGCGGGGATCGCCGCGGCCGTGGTCCCCACCCGCGCCCTCGCCGCCGACAGCACGGCCACGGACACCACCACTACCCCCGCCGCGGTCACCGTCGGCGCCTCGGACGCCCGCTATCTCGACCTCACGTCCCGCGGCTACAACGCGAGATTCGTCGCCGCCCCCGACTCGGTACGCCTCGTCCACACCACCGGCCAGGTGGTGTCCGTCGTCCAGGAGGCGGTCGACGCCGGCAAGCGCATCGGCGTACGCGGCGGCGGCCACTGCCTCGACTCACTGGTCGACGACCCGGACGTACGGGTACTCGTCGACATGTCCGAGATGGACGCGGTCCACTACGACCCCGCCCGCCGCGCCTTCCTCGTGGAGGGCGGCGCCACCCTCGGCCACGTCTACCGCACCCTGTACCTGGAGTGGGGCGTGTCCCTGCCCGGCGGGACCTGCCCGACCGTCGGCGTCGGCGGCCACGTCACGGGCGGCGGCTACGGCGCGATGTGCCGCCAGTACGGCGCCGTCGTCGACCACCTCTACGCCGTCGAGGTCGTCGTGGTCGACGCCTCCGGCACCGCCCGTGCCGTCGTCGCCACCCGCGAGGCCGACGACCCGCACCGCGACCTGTGGTGGGCCCACACGGGCGGTGGCGGAGGCACCTTCGGGATCGTCACCCGCTACTGGTTCCGCGCCCCCGACGCCACCGGCACCGACCCCGCCACCCTGCTGCCCAGACCGCCGAAGACCCTGCTGAAGTCGACGGTCGCCATCAAGTGGAGCGACCTCACGGAGGCCGCCTTCACCGCGCTGATCGCGAACCACGGCGCCTGGCACGCCCGCAACAGCGTCGCCGGCTCCTCCTACGACAGCCTCCACAGCGTCCTGATCCTCTACAACCGCATCCAGGGCAGCCTCGTCCTCAACACCCAGATAGACGGCACTCGTTCGGACGCATCGGCCCTCCTCGACGCTTACGTCGCCGCGGTCACCGGCGGCATCGGAGTCCCGTACACCGACGCCCGCTCCTCCTGGCCCTGGCTGAAGACCACCCTCAAAGACCCCTACGACACAGGCCTTTACAACCGCACGAAGTCCAAGGGCGCCTATCTGCGCCAGGGTTGGTCCGCCGCCCAGGCCAAGACGCTCTACGGCTACCTCTCCGACGCCGCCTACGACGGGCACGCCGGCATCCTGCTCTACTCCTACGGCGGCAAGGTCAACACCGTGTCGCCCACGGCCACCGCGCTGGCCCAGCGGGACTCCATCCTCAAGGCCAACTTCACGACGTACTGGCCGGATCCGACACAGGACGACCGGCATGTCGCCTGGATGCGCGCTCTGTACCGCGACCTCTACGCGGACACCGGCGGGGTGCCGGTACCGAACGACACCAACGACGGCTCGTACATCAACTACCCCGACACCGACCTCACCGACCCGGCCTGGAACACCTCCGGCGTGCCCTGGCAGACCCTCTACTTCAAGGGCAACCTCGCCAAGTTGCGGCAGGTGAAGGCCACTTGGGACCCGGGCAACGTGTTCCACCACAAGCTGTCCGTCACCGCGAGCTAGCACCCGCACACCACGAAGCCCCCGCCTCGCGTGCTTGAGTTCTAGTGGTTGTCGCAACACCCCAGCTCAGGGGATGCGATGGACTTCGAGATCCGAGCGGATCGGAACCGGAAGGGGCGCCGTCTGACGCGTGAGCGGGAGGCATACTCCCAGCTCATGCAGCAGGGTTACAGCAACAGAGAAGCCAGCCGGATTGTCGGGATCAACCTGCGGACTGGCAAAGATGGCGCAACGGCTGGCATTCGCCGCCCACCGGGAAGCCGAAGCCTCCGATCCGAGTGGAGGCTTCGGCTTCCCGGTGCGTCCAGGTACCTCCGCGAGGAAGACCGGATCCACATCGCGGACCGGTTGCGGGAGAAGGTGTCGATCCGGACCATCGCCGCCGAGCTGGGCCGCAGCCCCTCCACCGTCAGCCGGGAGATACGCCGCAACGGCGCCCTGTGGCGGGGCAGGCAGTGGACCTACCGGCCACACGCAGCCCACCGTCGCGCCGAGGAGCGACGGCCCCGTCCCAACACCGGGAAGATCGGACAGCACGCTGAACTGCGTGACTTCATCCAGGACCACCTGACCCTGCGGTGGAGCCCTGAGCAGATCTGCCAGGCTCTGCGGGCACGCTTCCCCGACCGGCCGGAGATGCACGTGGTCCACGAGACGATCTACCAGGCCCTCTATGTCCAGGGCCGCGGAGAACTCCGCCGCGAACTCACCAGGGCCCTGCGGACCGGACGGGCCAGGCGCCGGCCGCACCGCCAGTCCTGCAAGCGTCAGCCACGCGCCATCAAGGACATGGTGCTGATCAGCGACCGGCCCGCCGAAGCCGCCGACCGGGCCGTCCCCGGCCACTGGGAAGGCGACCTCATCATCGGCAAGGACGGCAAGTCCGCGATCGGCACCCTCGTCGAACGCACCACCCGCTACGTGATGCTCGCCCACCTGCCCGTCGACCACAGCGCGGGCAGCACCCGCGACGCCCTCGTCGAGACGGTCAGGACGCTCCCGCCCCACCTGCGGCGGTCCCTGACCTGGGACCAGGGCTCGGAGATGGCCTCCCACCAGGAATTCACCCTCGCCACGGACATCCCGGTCTACTTCTGCAATCCCGCAAGTCCCTGGCAGCGCGGCTCGAACGAGAACACCAACGGACTGCTGCGGCAGTACTTTCCGAAGGGCACCGACCTGGCCGCCCACACCCGTGAGCGTCTGGACTCTGTCGCCGCCGAACTCAACAGCCGCCCACGCAAAACGCTCGGCTGGGAAACCCCAGCCGAGCGTCTGTCTAAACTTCTCGCCACCACACGTCAGTGATCACGTGTTGCAACGACCCCTGGAATCCGCCGTGCACGAGGCGGGGGCTCGGTGTTACCCGGCGCGGGGTCAGACGAGTTCGGCCGGGAAGCTCACCCCGGTCAGTGACTCGCTCAGGGCGCGCAGCCGGGCGCGGTCGCGTTCGTCGTAGGCCTGGGCGCCCGCGCGGGACCGCTGGGTACGGTTGAAGTAGGCGCCCGTGACGTCGTCGAGGGACGGGTCGGTGATCATGCGCAGGGTGCTGTGCACGCCCTCCTCGACCGAACTCTGCGGGGTGAACAGGTTCACCACCATCTTCGTCGGCATGTACGAGGCCGGGTGCAGGGCGTTGACCGTCACCCCGGTGCCGCGCAGCCGCTCGGCCAGGTCGAAGGTCAGGGTGATCTGGGCGAGCTTGGCCTGGCAGTAGGCCTGCACTCCGTCCCAGTTCCGCTCCAGCATCACGTCACGGAAATTGATCGGAGCCTGGCCCGCGGAGCTGACGTTCACGATGCGGGCCGGGGCCGAGCGCACCAGCAGCGGCGCGAGCCGGCAGCTGAGCATGTAGGCCGCCAAGTAGTCGACCTGGAAGGTGAGTTCCAGGCCGTCCTGGCTCTCCTGGCGGGCCAGCTCGACCCCGATGCCGACGTTGTTCACCAGTGCGTCGAGCCGGTCGTGGGTGGACAGGATCCGGTCGGCGAGCTTGCGGATGTCCTCCAGCGAGGAGAAGTCGGCCAGCTCGTAGCTGAGCCGGTCGTTGCCGGTGGACGCGCGCAGTTCCGCCAGCAGCTCGGCGCCCTTGGTCGCACTGCGGCCGTGCAGGATCAACGACGCCCCCTGCGCGGCGAGTTCACGGGCCAGCTCACGGCCCATGCCGTCGGTGGCGCCGGTGAGGAGGATGGTCTGGTCGGGGACGGGCCTCATGGTGGGGGACTCTCCTGTCAGGCGTACGTGGCCAGTTCGTCGGTGGACTGATCGGTGTAGCCCTGGCTGACCTCCAGCACGATGCCGTCCGGGTCGGACACCCACACCGTCTTCCAGCCGGGGATGAACGCGTCGAAGGTCAACGGGCCGAGCAGCGGCTCCAGTTCGCCGCCGGCCGCGGCGAGGAACGCGTCCACGTCCTCGACCTGGAACGCGAGATGGCGTGCCGTACCGGGGTTGGCCGGGCCGTCCTTCGCCGTGGTGAACAGGGCGTCCGCGTCGGTCGCGAACAGCTCCAGATAGACGGGGCCGTTGCGCAGGAACACCACGCGGACCCCGTCGGCCTCCACCACCCGGGCCCGGGCGAACCCGAAGTGCCGGGTGTAGAAGTCCTCCGTGGCCTTCTGGTCACGGCAGTTGAGGCCGACGTGCGACCAGCGCAGGCCGGCCGGGGCGGAAGTCGTCATCGCCGTCACGTCCCGGTGACCGGGGCGAACGGCACGCTGTCGTGGAAGTTCGCGAAGTAGCTGATGAGGCCGCCGGTGACGCGGAAGTAGTTGCACACCCTGGCCTCGACGGTGATGCCGTCGTGGGTGCGGCCGGTGATGTCGGAGACCACCGCGGCCTGCTCGCCGTCCACGACCACGTGCCGGGGGACGTTGGCGAAGGAGGCGTACATCTCCGGGAAGCCCTTCATCATCTCCCGGAGGGTCTCGCGGCCCTCGACATGTCCGGCCAGCTGCTCGTCCATGGTCTGGTCGGCCGCGAACAGGTCGCACCAGGCGTCCCACTCGCCCGCGTTGGCCAGCCGGTAGTACGTGTCGACCACTTCTCGGGTGTCCATGCGCCCGTCCTTTCTGTGACTGTTCCGGGGTACGGGATCGATCAGGGGAGCGGGACGCCGACCTGGCGCATCAGGCCGGCGGTGTCGGCCTGCACCCAGCGCTCGACGACCTTGCCGTCCTCAAGCCGGTAGACCTCCAGGCTGGTCCAGCAGACCTCCTTGCCGGTCGGCTCCTGGCCGAAGAACGGCGCGATGTGCTTGCCGTGGAAGGTGATGTGCATGATCACCTTGTCCGGCGAGGCCGGGTACAGCGCGTCGAGGTGCACGGAGAAGTCGAGCCCGTCGTAGGCGCCCTGGATGATTCCCTTCAGCTCCTCCAGGCTCTCGCAGCTCCACGCCGGGTTGTTGTCGTGGAACGTCGGCCCGAACAGGTCGTCGAGGGCGTCCAGACGGCGCTGGTTGACGGCGTCGCTGACCTGCTGGACGACAGCCAGGTTCGAGGCGTCCGAGGAGATCTGCTCGCGCAGCCCGAGCATGTCGTCCTGCGCCCAGCGCTCCACGAACAGGCCGTTCTCGACCCGCCAGATCTCGGTGGTGGACCACTCCACCTTGCGGCCCGTGGCCGGGAAGCCGAGCAGCGGCGCGAGATGCGTGCCGGTCAGCTTGACCCGGGTCAGCACCCGGTCCTCGCCGAGCGCCGACAGCTCGTCCAACTCGCCTTTCAAGTCAAGCGAGTTGTAGGCCCCACGCAGCGCCTCCAGGTAGGAGTCGATGCCGGTGATGTCGAACCCGGGGTGGTGGTCGGTGAAGCCGGCGGCGATGACCCGGGGGATCTCCGCCAGGTCGCCGGAGTTGAACGCGTCGAGGAAGCGCCGGTACAGCGCCAGGTTCTCCTGCTGGGTCTGGTCAAGGTCGGACATGCTGCATCCCCTAGCTCAAGTGGACGTCGGACAGGGACGGTTCGGAGAGAGACGGCACGGACGCCGAAGGAGCGGACCGGGACGGAGCGGCGGCCTCGCGGACGAACGCCGCCGCACGCTCGCCGATCATGACGCTGGGCGCGTGCGTATTGCCGGCGGTGATCGACGGCATCACCGACGCGTCCGCGATCCGCAGCCCCGCGATGCCGTGCACGCGCAGCTCCGGGTCCGTGACGGCGCCCGCGCCCGTGCCCATCCGGCAGGTGCCGGCCGGGTGCCACAGGGTGGTCGCGTTCGCGGCGACGTATCCGCGCAGCTCCTCGGGACCGGTGATGTCCTTGCCGGGGCCCAACTCGTCGCCGCGGAACGGGTCGAAGGCCCGGGTGGCGGCCAACTCCCGGGCCAGCCGCACACCGTGGACCAGGACATCGACGTCGGCCGTGGACGTGAGGTAGCCGGCGCTGACGACGGCGTTGGACTCCGGGCTGCTGTCGCGCAGCCGTATCCGGCCCCGGCTCTGCGGCCGCAGCGCGATCGGCGCGAAGGTGAAGCCGGGCCCCTCCCACTGGTCGGCGGGGGCGTCGGCCGGCAGGAACTTGATGGGACCGAACGTGAACTGCAGGTCGGGGGCGTCCTCCGGACCCGCCTCGCGGGTGTGGGTGAACAGCCCCGCCTCGGACAGCAGCGCTCCGTCCGGGTGCCCCTGCAGCGACTGGTAGCAGATCGGCACGAACAGGTGGTCCTGCAGTCCCGCGCCGACACCCGGCAGATCCTGGACGCACCGGATGCCGTGCTCCCGCAGATGCGCGGCCGGTCCGATCCCGGACAGCATGAGCAGCTTCGGCGTCTCGAACGCCCCGGCGCACACGATGACTTCACCCTCGGCGCGCAGCTGACGCCGCGTGCCGTCCTGGACGTACTCGACACCCGTGGCCAGCGTCCCGGTGAGCAGCAGCCGGGTGACCAGGGTGTCGGTGAGCACGGTCAGGTTGGACCGTTCCAAGGCCGGGCGCAGATAGGCGTCGGCGGTGCTGCACCGGTGGCCCGCGTCGTCGCGGAACGTCTGGTACAGGAAGCCGAAGCCCTCCTGCCGGGCCCCGTTGTAGTCCCCGTCGGTGTCCGTGGCGTAGCCGAGTTCACCGGCGCCCGCCACGAACGCCCGCGCGATCGGCGCGGGTTGATCGAGCTGCCGCACCCGCACGGGACCGCCCGCACCGTGGAACGCGTCGGCGCCGCCCGAGTAGTCCTCGGCCTGACGGAAGAACGGCAGGATGTCGTCGTACGACCATCCGGTGGCGCCCTCGGCGACCCAGCGGGTGTAGTCGTGGCGGCTGCCGCGCACCCACATCAGGGCGTTGACGGAACTGCATCCGCCGACGACCTTGCCACGGGCCACGGGGACACGGCGGCCCTCCATGCCCGCCTCGGACTCGGTGACGTAGCCCCAGTCGATCTCGCTCCGCCACTCGGCGGTGAGCAGCGAGAGGACCGAGGCCGCGTCGGCCCGGTGGATCTCGGGGCGCTCGTCCCAGCCGCCCGCCTCCAGCAGGACCACGCTCACGGACGGGTCCTCGCTCAGCCGGGCCGCGACCGCGCAGCCGGCCGAGCCGGCGCCCACCACGATGTAATCGGCCCCTGAGGGCACCGACTTCGACGGCATGTCAGCCTCCAAAAGGTGACGGGAATCAGATCGCGGTCGGCTCGCCGACCCGGTAGTCGACGATCAGCGGACGGGCACCCGGTGTGGACCGTTCCAACTGCCACTTCTGGTTGATCCGGAAGGACGAGACGGTGCCGTCCGCAGTCGACTTGGCGGTCCACACCACCGTGACGTCGACGTCGATACGGGTGCCGTCCTCGTGGGAGGTGACCTCCTCCACGGTGTGGCTCTGGTCGGTGTAGGCCTCGCCGACGGCCGTGTACCAGTCGAGGAAGTCCGCGTGGCTGTACAGGGTCCGCTCCGGGAAGGCCATCACCAGGCCTTTGTCGGCGACGAAGGGCAGCAGCTCCTCGACCGGCGCGTGCTCGCTCAGCAGGTCGTACCAGCGCTGCACGAACGCGGCGATCTCCCGGTCGGAGCCGGTCTGTTCGCTCGGCATGAAAGTCTCCGCTCATCGGGGTTCCGCTCCCGGGGGCCGGAAGCGACACACGTCCGATGACCCCACAACCGCGCCCGCCCCGGCCGCCCGCGCACGGGGACCGGCCGCACTGTGCGAAGTCGCCGTAAGAGCTGCGGCAACTCCCGGCAGCGGCCCCCGAGTTCACAGGTCGAAGATCGATGGCCAGGACATGCCGTAGTGCGTTCGGCCACTTGAGGATGTGCCGTGACCCGGGCCCCGCCGACCACCGGCGCGAACTCCGCCGACGTACACAGGAATCCGCCAGTCGGCACCGTCCCGCCGAACGGGAGGAACCCCATGAGCAAGCGCATTCTGGTCGTCCTGTCCGAATACGGTTACTGGGGTGAGGAGTTGATCGGCCCCCTGGAGACCTTCGACCAGGCCGGCTATCACCTCACCTTCGCCACCGCGACCGGCAAGCGCCCGCACGCGCTGCCGCCGAGCATGGACCCCGAGTACGTCGACCCGCCGCTCGGCCGCTCCGTCACCACGCCCGAGACGGCGGACAAGGTACGCAAGGTCGAGGCCTCGGACCGGCTCGACAACCCCCTCGACCTGTCGTCCTGGCTGCCCGACCGGCCCTACCGGTCCAAGCCGTACTTCCTGCGCGACTGGGAGGCCTACAACACCCGCCTGGAGCAGGTGCGTTCACAGATCGCCGACCGCTACGACGCGCTGCTGATCGTCGGCGGCAGCGGACCGATCGTCGACCTCGCCAACAACTGGCGTGTCCACGACCTGATCTTCGCCTTCCACGCGCTGGACCGGCCGATCGCCGCCGAGTGCTACGGCGTCGCCTGCCTCGCCTTCGCCCGCGACCAGGAGACCCGCGTCTCCCTCATCCGCGGCAAGCACGTCACCGGCCACTGCATCGAGTACGACTACAAGGACGGCACCGGCTTCCTCGGCACCGACTTCGTGATGGGGCCGCCCCCGTACCCGCTGGAGTACATCCTGCGCGACGCCACCGCACCCGGCGGCGCCTACCACGGCAACTTCGGCAAGACGACCTCCGTCATCGTCGACTACCCGTTCATCACGGGCCGTTCGACGCCCGACTCCTATCTGACCGGTCAGAAGACCGTCGAGGTCCTCGAAGAGGGCCTGCGGCAGTGGGGGTTCACGGCGACCGCCTGAGGCCGCCCGACGCCCTTTGCTCCGACGAGAGGTGAGCACACGATGGACAGCAGGCCCGCGCGGATCGCGCTGCTCGAACAACTGCAGGCCGAAGGGGTCCGGTTCATGTTCGGCAACCCCGGCACGGTCGAGCAGGGGTTCCTCGACGAACTGCGCTCCTTCCCCTCGATCCAGTACATCCTGGCCCTCCAGGAGTGCACGGCCGTCGGCATGGCGGACGGCTACGCACGCGCCACCCGCACCCCGGCGGTCCTGCAACTCCACTCCGGAGTCGGGCTCGGCAACGGCATCGGCATGCTCTACCAGGCGATGCGCGGCCACGCCCCGATCGTCACCCTGGTCGGCGAGTCCGGACTGCGCTACGACAGCATGGACGCGCAGATGGCCGCCGACCTGGTCGGCATGGCCAGGCCGGTGACCAAGTGGGCCACCCGCGTGGTCGATCCCGACTCCACGCTGCGGGTGCTGCGCCGCGCCTTCAAGGTCGCCGCGACCCCGCCGTACGGTCCGGTGCTGGTCGTGCTGCCCGCCGACGTCATGGACCACGAGACCGCCGAACCGGTGGCGCCCGTGTCCTACCCGGAGACCCGCAGCCTGCCGACCCCGGACACCGTGGCGAAGGCCGCGGCGCTGCTCGCCGACGCCCGCAAGCCGATCGTCATCGCCGGTGACGGGGTCCACTTCGCGGGCGCCCAGGCCGAGTTGGGGCGGCTGGCCGAGGTGTGGGGCGCCGACGTGTACGGTGCGGACTGGGCCGAGGTCAACCTCTCCGTCGAACACCCCGCCTACGCGGGTCAGTTGGGCCACATGTTCGGCGAACAGAGCCGGAAGATCACCGGTGCCGCCGACGGTGTCCTCATCGTGGGCACCTACGCGCTGCCCGAGGTGTACCCGGCGCTCGACGGCGTCTTCGGGGCGGGCGTCCCGGTCGTGCACATCGACCTCGACTCCGGCGCGATCGCCAAGAACCACCCCGTCGACCTCGGTATCGTCGCCGACCCGAAGGCCACCCTGGGCCTCCTCGCCGACGCGCTGGGCCGGGCGATGGGCCTGGGTCGGCGCACGGCGGCGGCCGAACGGCTGCGCCGGCACGCCGCGCAGCGTTCGGCGGCACTCGCCAAGGCGGACGAGCGGGCCGAGGCCGCGGCCGAGGCGGCGGAGCTGCCCACGATCGCCCTCGCCCAGGAATTCGCCCGGCGGCTGCCCTCGGACGCGATCCTCTTCGACGAGGCACTGACGGCGTCCCCGGCGCTCTTCCGCCGGCTCCCGCCGACCGTGCCGGGCCAGTGGATGCAGACCCGCGGCGGCTCCCTCGGCGTCGGCATCCCCGGCGCGCTGGGCGCCCAACTCGCCCACCCCGACCGCACGGTGGTCGGCTTCACCGGCGACGGCGGCAGCATGTACACCTTCCAGGCACTGTGGACGGCGGCCCGCTACGGCCTCCCCACCAAGTTCGTCGTCTGCAACAACGGCAGCTACAAGCTCCTTGAGGACAACATCGAGGAGTACTGGCGGGAGCAGCACATCCCCGCCCACGAACAGCCCGAGATCTTCGACCTGAGCAGCCCGGCCGTCGACTTCGTCTCCCTCGCCGGCTCGCTCGGCGTGGCCGCCGTACGGGTCGAGAAGCCCGGGCAGGCGGAGGAGGCGGTCGCCCAGGCGCTCGCGCACCGCGGGCCGTTCCTCATCGACCTGGTCACCGCGAAGGGGAAGGGGTAGCCGCCGTGCGACTGTCCGGTCACAAGATCGCCGTCCTGATGGAGAGCGACTTCTACGAGCCCGAGATCCTCTACTACCGCTACCGCTTCCCCGAGGAGGGAGCCGAGGTCCACTTCCTGTCCCGGCTGTGGGGCAACGAGCAGATGACCTTCCAGGGCCATGAGCACCGCATGCCCTTCGAGGTCACCGAGTCCTTCGAGGACCTCGACGAGTTCGCGCTGAAGGAGTACTCCGCGGTGATCGTCCCCTCCGGGATGGTCGCCGACCGGCTGCGCTTCACCGAGGACCCCCAACTGCTGCCGCCCGCCTCGCAGTTCCTGCGCCGGGCGTTCGCCGACCCGGCGATCCTCAAGGGCATCATCTGCCACGGCATGTGGCTCGCCGCGCCCGTGCAGGGTCTGATGCAGGGCAGGCGCGCGGTGGTGCACAACAACCTGCTGGGCGATCTGCGCAACATGGGCGGCGAGTACGTCGACCAGGACGTCGTCATCCACGACGACCTGGTCACCGGCCGCACCGGCAACCACTGCCACCTCTTCGCACGGACCATCATCGACCTGCTCGCAGCCCGGACGCCGGCCCCGACCGGGCTCCGCTGACGGGATCCGAGCGGGGAGGAGTCGACCATGACACCGGTGACCGGGCGCATCCCCGTTCTCGACGTCCAACCACGCGTGCGGGACGGGGAGTTGCCCGCCAAGGCCGTGACGGGAGAACACCTCGACATCACGGCCACCGTCTTCCGCGAGGGCCACGGCGCCGTGGCCGCGGACGTCGTCCTGCACGATCCCGCGGGGCGCCCCGCCCACCGGGTCCCGATGACCCTCGTCGACGAGGACGCCGACCGCTGGCAGGCCACCGTGGTGCCCGACGCAGAAGGCCTGTGGACCTTCCGTGTCGAGGCCTGGGCCGACCCGCTGGAGAGCTGGCGGCACGACGCCACGCTCAAGATCGAGGCCGACGTCGACACCGAACTCACCCTGACCGAGGGCGCGTTGCTGCATGAACGGGCCGCACTCGGCATCACCGCATCGGACCGCCGGGAGGCGGTCTCCGCGGCCGCGGCCGCGCTCCGCGACACCCTGGGCCCCCCTCCGGCCCGGCTGTCCGCCGTCACCGCCCCCCGGGTGACGGCCGCCCTGGGGCGCTACGCGCTGCGTGACCTCGTCACCGCCTCCCGGCCCCTGCCCCTGCGTGTCGAACGGCGGCGCGCCCTCGTCGGCTCCTGGTACGAGCTGTTCCCGCGCTCGGAGGGAGCGGTGGTCCAGGCGGGCAGCCGCCCGGTCGGCGGCACACTGCGGAGTGCCGCCGAGCGGCTGCCCGCCGTCGCCGCGATGGGCTTCGACGTCGTCTATCTGCCACCCGTCCACCCCATCGGCACGACCCACCGCAAGGGCGCGGACAACACCCTCCACGCCGGCCCCGACGACGTCGGCTCGCCCTGGGCCATCGGCTCCCGGCACGGCGGCCACGACGCCATCCACCCCGACCTCGGCACCGAGGACGACTTCCGCCACTTCGTCGCCACAGCACGGGAGTTGGGCCTCGAAGTCGCCCTGGACCTCGCCCTCCAGTGCTCACCGGACCACCCCTGGCTCACCGAGCACCCCGAGTGGTTCCACCACCGCGCCGACGGCTCCATCGCCTACGCCGAGAACCCGCCCAAGACGTACGAGGACATCCACCAACTCGACTTCGACGGCGACCCCGAGGGCCTGTACGCCGAGGCGCTGCGCGTCGTACGGCACTGGATGGACCAGGGGGTGCGGATCTTCCGCGTGGACAACCCGCACACCAAACCCGTGCAGTTCTGGGAGTGGTTGATCGCGGAGGTGAACGCCACCGACCCCGATGTGCTGTTCCTGGCCGAGGCGTTCACCCGGCGGGCGATGGTGCACGCGCTGGCGCAGGCCGGCTTCCAGCAGTCGTACACCTACTTCACCTGGAAGAACACCAAGGAGGAGCTGACCGACTACTTGCCCGAACTCGCCCTGGACAGCGCGGGGTTCATGCGGCCCAACCTGTTCGTGAACACCCCCGACATCCTGCACGCCTACCTCCAGCACGGCGGCCGACCCGCCTTCGAGGTCCGGGCCGTGCTCGCCGCGACCGCCGCGCCGAGCTGGGGTGTCTACGCCGGCTACGAACTCTGCGAGAACACCCCGCTGGCCGAGGGCACCGAGGACTATCTCGCCTCGGAGAAGTACCAACTCCGGCCCCGGGACTGGGCACGTGCGGAAGCCGAGGGCCGCACCATCACGCCCCTCATCACCCTGCTCAACCGGCTCCGCCGACTGCACCCGGCCCTCCAGGAACTGCGCAACCTGCGCCTCCAGCAGACCGACTCCGACCAGATCCTCGCCTACACCAAGAGCGTCGAACTGCCGGACAGCGGCAGCGACTTGGTGCTCGTGATCGTCAACCTCGACCCGCACCACGCCCACGAGGCCACCGTCACCTGCGACCCGGCCGCCCTCGGCCTGCCCGCCGACGGCACGCTCAAGCTGCGCGACGAACTCACCGGGGCGACCTACGCCTGGGGCGAGTCCACCTACGTACGCCTCGATCCGGCCCACCAGGTCGCGCACGTGCTCACACCCGCGGAGGGATCATGAGCGACGGCATCCTCGAACCCCTGTTCCCGGCCCTCGGACCCTGGCTGGAAGGCCGCCGCTGGTTCGACGCCCGCTTCACCGGAGCACGCCTCGAAGCCCGCGCGGCCTCCGCGCTCGGCGACGAACCACCCCTGCTCCTGCACGCCGTGGTCTCGGCCGCACGCCCCGACGGACAGACCCTGCACTACCAACTCCTGCTCGGCCTGCGGCCCGAGCTCCCCGCCCGTCTCGAACCCGCCGCGATCACCACCGTCCCGGCCGGCCCCTGGCAGGGCTGGCGGGTCTACGACGCCCTGGCCGACGGCGCTCTCCTCGGCCTGCTGCTGCGCAAACTGGCGGGCGGCGGCACGGGCCCCGGCCCCCGCCTGGAACGCACCGGCCGCTATCCGCTCCCCGTCGGCCTCGTGCCCCACCCGCTCGACGGCGAGATGAGCAACACGGCCGTGGCCTACGGCGGCCAGATCCTCCTCAAGATCTTCCGCCGCCCCGAACCGGGCCCGCACACCGAGGTCGAGGCCCTGCACGCCCTCACCCGGGAACACTGCGCCCGCACACCCCGCCTCTACGGTGCCCTGCACAGCGACGCCCCCGGCGCGGAGGGCCTGGTGCTCGGCCTCGTCGAGGAGTTCCTGCCCGACGCCCGGGACGGCTGGGAGGAGGCGGTGAGGCACGCGAGCGACTGCATGGACGAGGCGGGCCGCGGCGTACCGACCGGCGGCGGATTCACCCCGCACGCCCACAGCCTGGGCCGGGCCGTCGCCGAGGTGCACGGTGCGCTGGACAAGGCGTTCGGCCGCAGCCGGCTCACGGCGCAGGACGTGGCCGAGGAGGCGGCGGGGATGAACATGCGGCTCAAGGAGGCCGCCGAGGAGGTCCCGGCGCTCGCTCGCTACACCACCCGGATCGGCGCCCTCTTCGACGACTACGCCCGGGTCGCCGGGCGCGGCCGCCCCGTGTTCGCCCAGCGCACCCACGGCGATCTGCACCTGGGCCAGGCGCTGCGCACCGCCGACGGCTGGCGCATCGTCGACTTCGAGGGCGAGCCGGCCCGCACCGCCGCCGAACGCGCCCTCCCGCAGCCGGTGTTGAGGGACGTAGCCGGCATGTTGCGCTCCTTCGACTACGCGGCCCGCACCGGCCTCGCCGACCTGGAGTCCGGTGATTCCGGGGACGGCTCGCCCGCCCGACGAATGCGCCGCCGACGGTGGGCGTCCGCGTGGGCGCTGCGCAACCGGCGCGCGTTCATCGAGGGCTACGCGGCGGCCGGAGGGGAGGACCCGCACTGCCGGCCCGTGGTGCTGCGCGCCTTCGAGGCGGACAAGGCCGTATACGAGGCCGTGTACGAGTCCCGGCTCCGCCCCGACCGGCTGCCGATCCCGCTCGCGGCCGTGCACCGCTTGGCGAACGCCTCCCGCTGACGGCATCCGCCGCCGGGAATTCCCTTGCGCCGACCGGGAATTGAGAATCCGGGCCGTATTCGGAATTCCCGTCGGCGGTGCGCGGCGGGAATTCCAGGGCGAGGAAATGAGCGCCGTCGGCGGGCTTGTTCCGGCGAACGGCGCGGTAATTCGGGGGAGTTCATCCGTCCGCCGCCGGCGCCCCGACCGGAGACACGACGAAACCCCCCGGACCGGACACTCTTCCAGGCGGGGGGTTCGGAGGGCTCCGGTCCGGCGGGAAACGGAACCGGGCGACCTGCTCCGGCGGTCTGTTCGACGTCGAATGGTCCATGCCTTTACCAGGCACGACGGCCGATGGTCCACGCCTTTGCGCGGTGCCGCCCGCGAGCCGAACTCCACCTGGACGGTAGGGAACTCGACCGGATTCGGGAATACGGCCGGGACCTCAGGAACGCTGGTGCTCGGTGAAGATCTGGCTGGGGTCGCGGTGCGGTGCCATACCGGCGGCCGACAGGGCCCGGTCGTACGCCTTGAGGGCCTCGGCGGTGTTGCCCTGCCGCTTCCACAGGTCGCCCAGGTAACGCCAGTTGAGAGCCACCTGGTGGGACGGCCGGAACTGGCGCAACTGCCGCGTGGCGGCCTGGAGATACTGCGCCGCCTGGTCGACGTTGCCGCGCATCAGCTGGATCTCGGCGAGCGTGCCCCGGGCGCCGACGGCCTGGATGCGGGACTCGGTGCCGGTCAGCCCGAGCGCGCGCTCGGCGTGCGCCGCGGCCTCGTCCCACTGCCCGAGCATCGCGTCCGCGTCGGCGAGCCCGATCTCGCACTGGGCCAGCTCCGGCGCGTTGCCCACCTCGGCCAGCAGTTGCTGTGCCTCCTCCAACAACTGCTTGCCGCGCGCCGGTTCGGGCTCGTCGACCTGGAGCAGGAGTGAGCCGTAGTTCATCTTGAGCATGGCGAGATGGCGCAGGTTGTCGTCCTCGGACATCAGCGCGAGCGCCCGCTCCACCAGGGCCATGGCCTCGTTGAGCTGACCGCGGGAGCGGGCGACCAGACCCGCGTTCCAGTACACCGCGCCCCGCGCTGCCCGCGCGCCCTGCTTCTCGGCGGCGTCCAGGAGCTTGCCGCCCATGAGCTGCGCCCGCGTCAGGTCACCACGCATGTGGTACGACGCCATGAGCGTGGCCCCGAGCTGGACGTGGTCGACCGTCACGTCCAGGCCGAGGGCGTCCAGCCGGGACATGGCCCGCTCGCCGATCTCGATGCTGAGCGTGATGTCGCCGGCGTCGCGGTAGCAGCGGCACAGGGCGACCGCCGTCTGGCACCACTCGGTGGAACCCGGGGCCAGGTCGGGGTCGCGGTAGAGCTCTTCCAGGACCGCGATGGCCGCCTCGGTGCGGTCGAGCTTCTCCAGCGCGGAGGCCTGGCCCATGCGGGCGCGCCGGGTCATGGAGACGTCCAACAGGCTGGGCCTGGTCAGCAGTTCGCTGAGGGTTTGCAGCGCCTCGCCGTTGCTGCCGTTGCGCAAAGCCATCTCGCCGAAGGCCAGCCGCAGGCGTGCCTCTTCCAGCTCGTGGTCGTCCCGGCCGCTGCGCAGGTACTCCGCGGAGCAGCCGAGGCGCTCCGCGAGCGCGGCGAGCACGGACTCCGAGGGGGCGCGCTTGCCGGATTCGATCAAGGAGATGTAGCTCGCCGATATCTCGCTGGACGCCAGATCCTGCTGCTTGAGGCCACGTTTGCCGCGCAGCAGCCGGATGCGCTCGCCCAGCCCTGTCGTCGTCGTGTTTTCGAGAGGGTCCATGTGGGCTCCTTGGAGGTGGCTATGACCACCGGGATGACAGATCAACGTTACCAGTAAGTCGCCGACGATCCAATGGAGTCGGCGTGATCGATTCGCTGGCGCGAAGTGGTCTGGACTGGCATTTTCTGAATTGACGCTAATTCAGATTTCATATGGGTAAGGGCATTCCGCTTTTCGAGATCGTCTTTTGCGAGATTAATACTTGACTGATTGAGTAAGTTCTTGTTGACTCTCCTTGTCAACGCGTCATCCGTAAATGCTCGGAGAGGAGATTTTCATGAGCATCAAAGTATTCACGCTCATAGCAATCGTCGTCTTCGTCGGTGGACTTGTGACGAGCGGACTCTGGTTGAACGGATCGGGTGCCACCACCCATCCCCTGCGCGAAGGCATCGCACAGTCCAGCGGTGCGAGTGGTGCCTGCTGCTGAGGTGACGCCCGTACGGACGAACAGCGCACCAGGCTCAGCGGACCGGTGGACGGTCCGGCGGTCAGTACGACGGCCGGCCGGACGTCCCCCGGTCCGTCCGTATGTGCTGCCAGGGCATTCCGCCGTGCGGGAAATGACAGGCCACGGTGTGCGTGCCCGCCACGGTGACCTGAGCGGCCCGCGGAATCTCGTTCTCGCACCGCGTACGCGGCCCCGGCGCGAGCAGCGCGGCGACCGGGCAACGGGCCAGGAACCGGCACCCCGCCGTGACCGGCACACCGGACGGGGGGTCGCCGGGCAGCACGATCCGGCGCCGGGCGCGCTCCGCGACCGGGTCCGGCAGCGGGACGGCCGACAGAAGGGCCCGCGCGTAGGGATGCCGGGGCGCGTCGAACACCTCGGCCACAGGCCCCGTCTCCACAGTCCGCCCCGCGTACATCACGGACACCCGGTCGGCGATCTGCCGCACCACCGCGAGGTCGTGCGACACCAGCAGATAGGCAGGCCCCAACTCCCGTTTGAGCCGCAGCAGCAGATCCAGGATCTGCGCCTGCACGGACACGTCCAGCGCGGACACGGGTTCGTCGAGCAGCAGCAACGCGGGCTCGACGGCCAGGGCCCGGGCGATGGCGACCCGCTGCCGCTGCCCCCCGGAGAACTGATGCGGATACCGCTCCGCGTCCGCCGGATCCAACCCCACCTGGCTGAGCAACCGCGGAATCCGTGACGCTACGACGTCCCGAGGCACCCGCCGCGCATGCAGCGGCTCGGCGACGATGTCGCCCACGGGCATCCGCGGATCAAGACTCGACATGGGATCCTGCGGCACGATCTGCACGGCCCCGCGCAACAGCCGCGCGGTCCGCCGCGTCAGGCGCGCGACATCCTGCCCGAGGATCTCCACGACCCCCGCCTCGGGCGCGGTGAGCGACACGATCTCCATGAGCGCCGTGGACTTCCCGGCCCCGGACTCACCGACGAGCGCGAGGGTCTCGCCGCGGCGGACCTCCAGATCGACCTCTTCCACGGCGACCACCGTCCGCTCGCGACGGCGCCGGCCACTGGGCGGGACGTAGGACTTGGCCAGACCGGTGACGCGCAGGACGAGTTCGGGCGTGGGCGGGGTGGGTTCCGCGGTTGGTCGGGGGAGCGCGGGCACAGGATTCGGTGGATCTGGGAGGGACGGAGTGGGGCGTGCCCGTGATGCCGGGTCTCCGGGGGCGGGCGCGGACGGTGGGGTGCCTGCGGCTGACTCGGGGTTTCCGGTGCCGGGCACGGGCCGTGCGGTGGGTCCCTGTGATTCCAGGTCCCCGTGGCCGGGTGCGGCGGGCGTGGCGTGTCCAAGCGGCGCCGGGTTCCCGTGGTCGGGTGTGGACGGTGTGGCCGCGGGGTTCTCGTTGCCGGGGGCAGGAGGTGTGCTGCGTCTCCATGGCCACAGGCTCCCGGTGCCGGGTGTGGACGGCGTGGTCTGCCTGTGCCGACCTGGGCCCCTGTTGCCGGGAGTGGGCGGCGTGCCGCCTCCGTGTGGCCCCGGATTCCCGTGGCCGGGTGAGGGCGGAGCGGGGAGTCCCGCTGCCTCTGGGTCTCCGCCGCCCGCCACCGGCGGCGTGATGTGTCCCCGCGTTTTCGGATTCCCGTCGCCCGGCGCAGGCGGCAAGGCCCGGCTCCGCGCCCCCGGGCTCCCGTCGCCAGGGCTGATCAGCGCCGGGCCCTTCATGCCTCCCTCGCCCCGTGCACCCCCACCGATCTCCCCGCCGGGCGGGAACAGTTCCACCGCCGTCCGCTGCGACACGAGCCGGACCCGGCGGCAAGCGGCTTCGTGGGCGTCGATTCCCGCGAAGCCGGCTCTGGACGGGCTGTCCACGCCCAGGAGTTGGATGTCCGAGGCGACGCAGTCCGGTTCGGCGAGGGGGCAGCGCGGAGCGAAGGCGCAGCCGGGGTCCGCGGTGCCCGGAGTGGGGGCCGTTCCCGGGATCGGGGTGAGGGGGGAGCGGGCGTCGGGGCGGGGTACCGAGCCGACCAGGCCGAGGGTGTACGGCATTCGGGGGCGGGTCAGGACCGCCTCCACCGGGCCCGTTTCCACGATGCGGCCCGCGTACAGGACGGCGACCCGGTCGGCCGTGCCCGCGACCACCCCCAGGTCGTGGGTGACCAGGAGCAACGCCGCGCCCGTCTCGCGCCGGGCGGCAGCCAGGGCCTCCAACACCTGTGCCTGGACGGTGACATCGAGCGCGCTGGTGGGCTCGTCCGCGACCAGGACGTCGGGGTTGTTGGCCATCGCCATCGCGATCATCGCCCGTTGGCGCATCCCGCCGGAGAGCTGGTGGGGGTAGGCGCGTGCCGCCCACCCCGGCCTCGGCACCCCTACGAAGTCCAGCAGTTCCACCGCCCTCCGCTGCGCCGACTCCCGGCGTGGGCGCGGGTGTTGGTGGATGCGCAGGGCCTCCGCGATCTGGTCGCCGACCCGCCGCACCGGGGTGAAGGCGTGCAGCGGGTCCTGGAAGACCATCGCGATGCGGCGGCCGCGGATCCTCGCCAACTCCCGTACCGGCAGGCCTAGTAGTTCCTCGCCCAGCAGTCGTACCGAACCGCCCACCCGGGCACCCGGCGGCGCGAGCCCCATCAGGGCGAGCGCGGTGAGTGTCTTGCCGGTGCCCGACTCGCCCACCAGGCCCAGGACTTCACCGCGTCGGAGGGTGAGGTCGACGCCGCGCACCACGGGCAGTGCCGGTCGCCGCTCGACGCCGACCGTCAGGCCACGGACCTCCAGGACGGTGGTCAACTGGGTATCCCCGACAGGGAGGTTCGGGACGGCCGGGCCGAGTCCGTCGTCGTCGGGTCCAGCGCGTCCCGCAGGGCGCCGCCCACCAGGTTGACCGCCAGCACGAACGCGATCAACAAGCCCGTGGGGAAGAAGAACATCCACGGATACACCAGCGCCACATCCGTCGCGTCCGCGATCAGCGTGCCGAGGGAGACGTCGGGCGGCTGGACGCCCAGGCCGAAGTACGAGAGGCCGGTCTCGCTGATCACCGCCCCGCCTACGGCGATCGTCGCGTCCGTGATCAGGAACGACGCCGTGTGCGGCAGCACATGCCGCCAGATGATCCGCAGAGAGGAAACTCCCATCAGCCGTGCCACCACCACGAACTGACGCTCCTTCAGGGACAGGGTCATGCCGCGCACCGCCCGCGCCGTGACCATCCAGCCCAGCAGGGCCAGCAGCCCGACCAGTGCGATCCAGCCGCGGTCCCGCAGCTTCGGGGCGACCACGACCAGCACGAGCAGGCCGGGGAGGACGAGCATGAGGTCCACGACGAACATCAGCACCCGGTCCGTCCAGCCGCCGAAGTAACCGGCGCACGCACCCACCGCGGCTGCCAGCACAGTGGAGAACAGGGCGACCAGCAACCCGATCAGCAACGACTTCTGCAGCCCCCGCACCACCTGGGCGAACACGTCCTGCCCGATCCGGTTCGTGCCCATCCAGTGCCGCGCGTCCGGCGGTTGCCGTAGCGCCGTGTAGTCGACGTCCGTGTGCGTCCACGGGCTGACGAACGGCCCCACGAAAGCCAGCGCGAACAGCGCCACCAGGACCCCGAGTCCACACAGCGCCCCCGGCCGCCGCACCACCATCCGCCGCAGCACCGCCCGCCCCCGGCCGGCGCCCGTCACGGCTGCCGTACCCGGGGATCGAGGAGCGCGTGCACGACGTCGGCCAGCAGGCCGGCGAGCAGCACGACGGCCGCGGCGAACAGGTCGATCGCCACCACCGAGTTGACGTCGCCCTTCTGCACCGAGTCGACGAGCCAACTGCCCATGCCGGGCCAGCCGAAGATCTCCTCGGTGAACACGGCCCCGGTGAACAGGGTCAGCATCCCGAAGGAGAAGAACACCGACACCGGGACGAGCGAGATCCGCAGCCCGTGCCGCAACAGCGCCCGCCCCGGGGTGAGCCCCTTGGCCTGGGCGGTGCGCAGATGGTCGGCGCCGAGCACGTCGAGGGTCGCGGCACGCTGGTAGCGGCTGTACGAGGCGATCGCGGGGAGGGCCACACAGATCGCCGGGAGGAGCAAGTGGGCTGCCGTGTCACGTAGTTGGGCCGCCCAGTCGCCCTGCAGTGCCGGGGTGTGCTCGCCCGTGTACAGGATGACCGTGCTGCCCGCGGCCCGGTTGACCGCCAGTGCCCCGGTCTTCAGCAGCAGCGCCAGCACGAACGTCGGCGCGCACAGCACCGCGAACGAGAACACCGTGAGCGCCCGGTCGCCCAGCCCGCCGCGCCGGACCGCCGCCCACACCCCGGCCAGCACCCCGACCGCCGTACCGGCCACCGTCCCCACCAGCAGCAGCCGCACGGACACTCCAACCCGGCGGCCGAACTCGGCGTCCACGGACTCGCCGTCGATGGTCCGGCCCAGGTCGCCGTGGACGGCCCGGTCCGCCCAGTGCGCGAAGCGCTCGGGCAGCGGGGCGCGGTCGTCCATGCCCAGCCGGGCCAGCTCGCGGTCGACGACCCGGCTGGGCGGGGGCGGCTGCCGGCCCTCGAAGTAGGCGCGTGGATCGAGCGCCGTAGCGGCGAGGGTGTAGGTGAGGACGACGGAGGAGAGGAAGAGGATCGTGCAGTGGACCAGGCGCCTGAGGATCAGGGAGAGCATGGAACTCGTTCCGCTTCATATGGGTGACACATCGTGATGTTAAGCTCCGGCTCCGCAATTCGCGTGACAGTTCGGGCAGTTGACGGTTCGTCCGCACGGGGAGGGCCGTTAGGTGCAGCGGTTACGGGTCTGGTCCGCGTGGGCGCCGGCCTGCGCACTCACCCTCCTCGTGGCCGGCTGTTCCGGCTCTCCGGACCCCGGCCGGCACCCGGCCCTGCCGACGTACGGCACGTACGACATCAACTCCCGGCCCACGGACGCCCTTCGCTCGGGCGGGACGCTGACCCTGCCGATCGCGCAGATGATCACGCAGTTCAACTACGACCACGTCGACGGCGCGTTGGACGACGTGTGGACCGTCGACAGCATGACCGAGCCCCGGCTCTTCGCCCGTGACGTCAAAGGCGTCCCGCACGCGGTCCCCGAATACCTTCTGTCCGCGTCCGTCACCGGCACCTCGCCCCAGGTCGTCACCTACCGGCTCAACCCGAAGGCCCGCTGGTCCGACGGAACGGCCCTGGGCTGGCGGGACTTCGCCGCCCAGTGGCACGCGCTCTCCGGCTCCGACCAGCGCTACCTGGTCGCCGACACCAGCGGCTACGACCGCATCGCGGACGTCCGCCAGGGCGCCGGCCCGCACGAGGTCCGCGTCACCTTCAAGCAGCCGTACGCCGACTGGCGCAGGCTGTTCACCCCGCTCTTCCCGGCCGCCGGCTACGACACCCCGCAGCGCTTCAACTCCGGCTGGCAGGGGCAACTGCCCATCACCGCCGGGCCGTTCAAGCTCAGCCAGGTCGACAGGACGGCGCAGACACTCACCTTCGTGCCCGACCCCCGGTGGTGGGGCACCCGACCCCGGCTCGACCGGATCGTCTTCCGCGTCCTCGACGCCGACGCCGCCCTCCAGGCCTTCCTCAACGGCGAGGTCGACGCGGTCAACGCCGCCACCAGCGAGGCCTACGCCCAGCTGAAGAAGGCGTCCGACAGCGACATCCGCATCGGGTCCGCGTGGGACGAGGTGCACATCACCCTCGACGGCGCGGGCGGCCCGCTCGCCGACCGGACCGTGCGCAACGCGGTCCAACAGGCTGTCGACCGCACGGCGTTGGCCGACGTCGCCGCCGAGGGACTCCCGGTGAAGGTGCCGCTGCTCGGCAACCACTTCTTCATGACCAACCAGCCCGGATACGCCGACAACTCGCACCCGTACGGGAGTTACGACCCCGAGGCCGCCGCACGAGCCCTGGACGCGGCGGGCTGGAAGAGCCCGGGCAGCGGGAAGACCCGGGTCAAGAACGGCCGTAGCCTCACCCTCCGCTTCGTGCTCAGCGAGGGCACCAACCGGCTCGGCGAGGATCTCGCCCAGCTCGTCCAGCACATGCTCGCCCAGGTCGGTGTCCAGGTCGTCATCCAGCAGGTGCCCGCCTCCGCCTACGCACCGCAGTACCTGGAGAAGGGCAACTTCGACCTCGCCATCTTCCGCTTCACCGGCCTGACGTACCCGAGTTCCGCCTACGCCGTCTACCGCCGCCCCGAGAAGGGACAGGCCTTCCAGAACTACGGCGGGGTCGGCTCGGCCGAGGTGGACAAGCTCCTCTCCCAGGCCGTCGGCACCCTCGACGAACGGGCCGCCGAGAAGCTCTACGACCGGGCGGACGCCGAGATCTGGAAGCTCGGTCACGACATCGAGCTGTACCAGCGGCCTCAGATCCTCGCCGTGCGCAAGGGATTGGCGAACTACGGGGTGCCGGGACTCGGCGACGTCGACTTCAGCCGGGTGGGCTGGGAGAAGTGAGCGTGCGGAGGCCCCGTACGGACGGATCCGTACGGGGCCCACGCGGTGCGCGAGTTCAGGCACGCGTCCGGGTCAGCGCTCTCTCGTCGGCCTGCTGGCGCACCATGTCGTAGCCGAACGCGGCCGAGGCCAGCGTCACATGGTGGTGCCAGCCGCGGAAGGACCGGCCCTCGAAGTCGCCGAGCCCGAACTCCTCGTGCATCCGGCCCAGCGCCTCCTCGGCGAACCTGCGCAGCTGCGCCAGCGGCACGATCTCCGCGAGCCGGCGGGCCGGGAGGTTCGTCAGCCAGTAGGCGCGCGGACGGGGCCGGCCGTAGGGCCAGTCCGCGAGGAGCAGCCGCGGCCGGGGTGCCGTGGCGGCGGCCGGGTCCGCGCGGAGCAGGACCGGGCCCGTCACGAACTCCGAGTGCCGCATGCGTTCGGTCACCGGGTCGTGCCAGGTCACCGAGGTGCGCTCACCGTGCCGGGCCGCGTGCCCGGCGAGTTCGGCGAGCGTGCCGCGCACCCCGGGGGTGGTGGCCTGCCGTCGGGGCAGCAGCACCGGGGTGTGCGGCGCGGCCTGCACGAGATAGCCCAGGCCCCGTGCTTCCAGACCGCGCAGCAGCGGGTCGGGGTCGCTCTCGCAGCGCCAGTCGGCCAGCACCGGCAGCGGTTCCAGGGACCACTCGTCGAGCATCTCGTCGAGCGCCTCCAGGACGTAGCTCCAGCGTGGCCGGCAGCGTTCCTGTACCGGCACGTGGGCCTGGCCGCGCAGCCGTTCGTCGCGGTCCCAGCGGGCCGGCAGCATCAGCCGCCAGTTCACCGGGACCCCGCCGGCCTGCCCCACCAGGGAGGCGGCGAGCGCCAGTTGGCAGTTCACCGTCCGCTCCTGGGAGGCCGCGTACTGCCGGGCCACGCCCACCGACCGGTCGCCGTTCTTGGCGAAGACCACCTCGTCGATGGACCAGGCCTCGGCCCGCGAGGCGCGCACCACCTGCCGGGCGAGCCGCCCCCGTACGGGAGCGGACGCCCACGGACTCTGGTTCACGAACTGCTGGATCTGCTGCACGGCCCGCCTGCCGAGCACCTGCTCGGAGATCCGGGCGGGCGTCTTGCGCCCGGGCACGTCCAGCAGCCCGCGCACGTACACCTCGCCCCAGCGCCGCTGGTCGGCACGGGTGAAGTCGCCGAACAGATCACGGCAGTAGGCGGGGAGACCGGCGGAGGTGCCCGGCGGTGCCCCCGGGGCGCGCATCGGGCGTAATGGGAGGGTGAAGGTCGCGAGTTCAGTCATGGTTGCACTCGTCACCCCCAGCCAGCAGGAAGGCGTCCGTCGCGAGCAACGCGTCCGCCACGTCCGGCAGCGCACAGCCCACGATGACGAAGTCGACGTCCAGGCCCGCCTTGGTGCGCTGGAACAGCAGCTCGTTGATGGCCGGCCGGCACATGCCCCCGACCTCGCAGAGATGGAACTCCACCCGGCGCGGGGCCGCGGCCATGACCTCGGCCAATATGCGGCGGAACTTGCCCAGTTCGGCCGCGTCGATCACTCCGTGGCAGACGACGTGCGCGGTGCCGCCGTCGAACGTGGTGCGCATCCGCAGCCGCATCGTGGCCGGCTCCAGTTCGACGCGGACCCGGACGGGTTCGTCGCCGCGCGGCAGCCGGACGGTGAGGGCCTTGCCGTCGAAGTCCTGGTGCGGCCGGTCGTCGATCCACACCCGGGTCAGCTCCACGGTGCCCGCGGGCAGCAGGTCGGGCGCGACGCGCAGCACCCGGTCCGGGAGGTCCTCCGGGCGGGGCTTGAAGTGCAGGGTGATCGGGTCGTTGCTGAGCAGCAGCCCGGTGTAGGTGGCCGCGAGGTAGCAGAGCTCCAGCGCGTGGTAGCCGGCCATGGCGTGGCTGCCCTTGAGGCGCTCGGTGCCCAGCAGGTACGGGATACCGCTGGCGAGGACGTTGAAGTAGACGCCGCCGTCCTGGTAGTCGAGGAAGAAGGCGTTGTAGAACGCCGCCGCCTCGCGCCCCAGCCGCAGTTGCTCCGGGTCGCCGGTGGTGCCGGCCAGGATCAGATAGGCGAGGATCGCCTGCTCCTGCTGCCACCAGGCCTTGCGGTCGTGCCACACCATGCGGTGGATGCCGCTGTCCGGGTCGGGCTGCCGTTCGACCACGTCCAGCCAGCCGCCGCGCAGTCCGTCGCTGCCCACCGCCGGCATGATCTCGGCGATGCGCTCGGCGGTCGTGGCGTACTCGGTCTTGTCGAACAGGGACTTGATGCGGGTCAGGTTCCAGGCGATCTTCAGGTTGTGGCCGACGACCGCCCGGTCCTGCTGCCAGCCCCAGGTCCGGTCCGGACTCCAGTCCGCGTGGAACCGCTCCTGGACGAACGGGCTGTTCGGCTCGTCGGGGAACCGCTCCACGATGGTGTCCGCCGTCTCCTCCAGCAGCGCCGCGAAGTCCGCGCGGCCCGTGGCGAGATAGGCGTTGATCAGGTACGCCGGGGCGTGGTCGCCGACCGAGTTCCAGTTCTTGCGGGCCCGGTTGCGGCCCAGCGAGTCGGCGTTCGGGTCCAGGGTGATCGGGTCGATGTGGGAGAAGAACCCGCCGCGCACGGGGTCGCGGAAGTACTTCTGGAACAGGGCGGACGTCCGGTCGATGTCCTCCAGGATCCGCGGGTCGCCGGTGATGCGGAACGTCTGGGTGGGGCCGGCGAGCGCGTAGATCTGCTCGTACATCGGGATCGCGTCGAAGTCGTCGCCGAACTCCGAGGCGAAGACCGGGCGGTGGCCGGACGAGGTGATGTCGATGCCGTGGTACCAGTAGGTGATGCCGTCGGCGACGTCGTCCACCCGCATGTGCTCGCGCAGGTACAGGGTGCCGGCCTCGGCCGCCTCCAGGAAGCGGTCCTCGCCGGTCAGCAGGTACGCCGTGGACAGTCCGTAGACGAGCCGGGAGATGGTGTCGGTCTCCTGGCGCACGTCCCCGCCGGCGAAGTCCGGCAGGTGGGTGCCACTGAGCGTGAGGTGGGTGCGGAACCCGCGCCAGTCGTACACCCCGTCGGGGAACTGGCCGCGCAGATAGAAGTCGGCGATGGCGGTGGCCTGTTGGACCCACCAGTTCGGGTGCTCGAAGACGTACTGGCCGCGCGTCTCCTCCGGGAAGGTGATCTCCTTCGCGTCGAACCGGGAGCCGCCCTCCCACTCGTAGAGGATGCCGTACGCGAAGAGGAACCGGCCCTCGGCCAGCATGTCGGCGGTGTCGGCGGTGGTGTCGCGGTAGTCGTCACCGAGGTTGCGGACGATGCGGGAGACGGCGTTGGACGCCAGGTGGACGGTGAACTCCCGTTCGTCGGAGGTGCGCAGGCCGAAACGGCGGCCGGTCGGGCTGTAGTACGTGACGTAGCCCGCGAGGGTGTCGGAGTGGATGCGGCGTTGGGCAGGGGTAGTCATCTCAGGTGCCCTTCTCGTCGGGCAGGGCCGCCAGCAGGACGACGCTGCGGCCCTGGGCGTGGTGGGTGGGACCGTCGACCAGCTCCTCTTCTCCGGGCGGCGGGATGTCGTCGGGGCCGGGGCGGGCCGTGTCGAGCACGCGGTGCCAGCGGTGACCGGGGATCTCGGGCAGCTCGAAGTCGAGGCCCAGGTGGTACATGTTGAGGATCAGATGCAGATCCGGGTCACCGTCGAAACCGCCGTACGTGCAGGCCAGCACCCGGGCGTTGGGGTCCTCCCAGCCGGGTTGGTCGAGCCGGGTGCCGTGCCACGTGATGTCGGGCAGGGAGCGGGAGTTGAGGCGTTCGGAGAAGAACTGCGGTTCGCGCAGGGTGCGGTAGCGTTTGCGGAGCTGGATGACCCGCCGGGTGAAGCCGGTGGTCTCCTTCTCCTTCCTGGCCTGGTTCCAGTCGAGCCAGGAGACCGGACTGTCCTGGCAGTAGCCGTTGTTGTTGCCGCCCTGGCTGTTGCGGAACTCGTCGCCCGCCAGCAGCATCGGCACACCGCGGCTGAGCATCAGCAGGGACAGCAGGTTCTTGATCTGCCGTACCCGCAGGCACTCGACGTCGGCGTCGTCGGTGGGGCCCTCGACGCCGCAGTTCCAGCTGTAGTTCTCGTCGGCGCCGTCGGCGTTGGCCTCGCCGTTGGAGTGGTTGTGCTTGGCGTTGTAGCTGACCAGGTCGTTGAGGGTGAAGCCGTCGTGGCAGGTGATGAAGTTGATGCTGTTGGTGGGGAGTTCGCCCTGGGCCGCGAACAGGTCGGCGGAGCCGCCGAGCCGTGAGGCGACCTCGCCGACCATCCCCGCGTCACCGCGGACGAACCGCCGTACGTCGTCGCGAAATGGACCGTTCCACTGCGCCCAGCGCTTCCCCGGGAACCGGCCGACCTGATAGAGGCCGCCGCCGTCCCACGGCTCCGCGATGATCTTCGTCTCGGCCAGCACCTGGGACAGTTCGATCGCCCACAGGGCCGGCGGCACGGCCATCTCGTAGCCGAGCGGGCCGCGGGAGAGTTCGGAGGCGAGGTCGAAGCGGAAGCCGTCGATGTGGTGCTCGGTCACCCAGTACTCAAGGCTCTCCACGATGAACTTGGTGACCATCGGATGGTTGGCGTTTACCGCGTTGCCGCACCCGGTGAAGTCCATGTAGTGCGAGCGGTCCTGCGGCCACAGGTGGTAGTACGCCTCATTGGCCGCGCCCCGGAAGCTGATCGTCGGCCCGAACTCGTTGCCCTCGCTGGTGTGGTTGAAGACCACGTCGAGGATGACCTCGATGCCCGCCTGGTGGAACGCCTTCACCATGTCGCGGAACTCGGTGATGTGCGTGGCGAGATGAGGGCTGGAGCAGTAGCCGGTGTGCGGGGCGAAGAAGCCGTAGGGGTCGTAGCCCCAGTAGTTGCGCCGCGGGGTGCCGTCGGGGCCGGTGCGCAGGACCTGGGTCTCGTCGAAGTCGAAGACAGGCAGCAACTCCACGGCCGTGACGCCGAGTTCACGCAGATGCGGGATCTTGTCGATGACGGCGGAGAAGGTGCCGGGACGCTCGGCGCCCGAGGTCGGCGACGCGGTCAGACCGCGCACGTGCATCTCGTAGACGACGGTCTCCGCCATCGGGGTACGCAGCGGGGTGTCGCCCTCCCAGTCGTAGTCGTCGAGGTCGACCACCAGACTGCGCATGCAGCTCTCGACGTTGTCACCGGGACCGATCGCGTGGGTGCGCTCCCAGCGGCCGTTGATGTTGGCGCGCGCGTACGGGTCGATCAGCACCTTGCGGTGGTCGAACCGGGTGCCCAACTCGCCGTTGTCACGCGGTCCGTCGATGCGGAACGCGTAGACCTGGCCCGCGCCGATCCCGCTGACGTGGCAGTGCCAGAAGTGGAAGCTGCGGTGCCGGTCGGGCAGCAGCGTGATGGTGCGGTACGGCTGCGGGCTGTCGCAGTGCTCGAAGAGCAACAGGTCGACCTGCGTGGCGTGTTCGGAGAAGAGCGAGAAGTTGACACCGTCGGCGTCGACGGTGGGGCCCAGCGGCTGTGGCCGGCCGGGGGTGACGTCGGAGGGACGGCCGCCGGGGGATCCGGTGGCCTCGTCGGGGCGTAAGGTCATCTGTTCTGTCATGGCATCGGTCGCAGAGTCCGTCGGGGTGTCGTACACATCGGTGGCCACCTCATGTGAGTGCGGCCCGGGCCGCGGTCGGGGCGTCGGCGCGCAGGCCGGCGAAGAGTTCCTGCCAGGGCACGGGACTGGCGCCCGGTCCCGTCTCGCTGCGCATCTCGAAGGTCACGCCGCGGGCCGCGGGGGAGTACAGCGCCTGCACACAGGCGTCGGCGACGAGCGGGCGGGCCACCCGGCCGTCCCCCAAGTCGCCCTGTTCCAGGTGCAGATGACCGTGGTCGGGCTCGTCGGTCAGCCAGCCGGGCCGGATCACGGTGTACGGCAGCCCGGAGGAGCGGACCGCGTTCTCGCCGGCCAGCCGCCAGTCCAGCATCCGGCCGTAGGCGTTCATGGGGTGGTCGCGCCGGGTCACATGACGCTGGCTGACCAGCACGACGTGCGGGGCCGCGGCGGTGGAGCGCAGGGCGTCGAGGACATGGCGGACCCCGGTGTGCAGGGTGGTCTCCGGGCTGTCCGGACCGGCGTCGTCGGTGCCAGGCTCCACGATGTAGACGACCGCGGAGCAGCCGTGCAGCGGGGTGCGGACGGAGTCGGGGGAGCGCACGTCGGCCGCGAAGAACTGGGCCTGCGGCGGCGTGTGGCGGCGGGCGCGCTGGGTGCTGCGGCCGATGACGCGGACGCTCTCGCTCCGGGCGAGCAGTTGACGGGCGACGAGCCGGCCTGTGCGGCCGGTTCCTCCTATGACGGCGATCGGGCTGTCCATCGAGATCTCCACGGGGGCTGCGGAAGAGCCGGAAGGGGCGGGGGAGTTGGGGGCGCTCAGATCCAGTGCAGGATGTCGTCGGAGCTGGTCAGATGGGTGCCGGTGGGCAGCCCGGTGACGGCGGGCACCCGCAGCCGCGGATAGACGCTCACCCCGGACAGCCGGGTGCCGGGCCGCAGGTCGGCGGCCTCGCCGATCGCGGAGTGGACGAGCCGGACCGGGTTGTCCCGCTCGGAATGCACCCGCGCCATCGGGCCCACGTACGAGTCGGTGATGCGGGCGTACGGCCCGACGACAGCGCTGTCGCCGATCGCCGTCCGGCTGAGCCGGGCGCCCTCGTCCACGTCGACGCCGTCACCGATGTCGCTGAACCGCAGCTTCACACCCGGCCCGATCTCGGCGTTGCGCCCGATGCGCACGGCGGGGCCGATGACCACACTGCCCTCGGAGATCTTCTGGGCGAGGGTGGTGCCGGTGACGCTGTCCTTGGTGCGCAGGCTGGACTCGTGGATCCAGTACGGCGGGTCGGTGCTCGTCGGTTCGCCCATGGCCCGGGTCATCCACCGGTAGCGGCCGCCGAGCACGTCGCCGAGGGTGGCGAGATAGTCGGCGATGCTGCCGAGGTCGCCGAGCCGGTCGATGGGCGCGGCGGCGACCGGCAGTCCGCGCCCGACCAGCCAGGGCAGCAGGTCGCCGCCCCAGTCGAGGCGCTGCTGGGCGAGCCGGATCATCTCGGGGTTGCGCGCTGCCAGCCGCAGCCGGCCGCAGTCCACCAGGTACATCCCGGCGTTGGTCGGCAGGGTCCGGACGGACGACGGCAACGATGTCTCGGGGAAGATCCGGTGGACGCGGTCCAAGGTGGGCTTCTCCACGAACCCCGAGACCAGCCCGTCCGGGGAGGTCTGCATCACGCCGTACTTGCCGGCGATCTCCTCGGGGGTGCGGCCGACCGAGGCGACGGTCACGACGGCGTCGGCGGCGTCGTGCGCGTCGTTCAGCCTGTTCAGGTCGAACTCGAAGACCGAGTCCACCGGCAGCACCAGCGCACGGCCCGTCAGGTCCCACTGTTCGAGGTTGTGCAGGGTGGCGGCGCCCGATCCGACGTTGTACCGGTCGAGGCGGGCACGGGAGTAGTGGATCTCCACGCCGAACCGTTCGCCGTGGCCGAGCACGAGCTTGATCTGGCTGTGGTTCTCGGCGCCCTGGGCGATCACGTAGAAGCGGCGGATGCCCTGGTCGCGGCAGGCCTCGACGAGCCATTCGACGACGGAGCGGCCGACGAACGGGATGAGGGCCTTGCTGCGGATGTAGTCGGCCGAGGCGAGGGTGAGCGGCTTGGCGCGTTCGCCCCTGCCTCCCGCCAGGATGATTCCTAACGTCTCGTCCCCCATGACAGTCCTGCCTCCTCGGCTGACAAATCAACGCTCTTCAGTCAACTCGTGCTGTCATGTGGAGTCAAGTAAAAAGTAAAACAAGGTGGTTGAGGTGAGCGCGAAGAAGCCCCGGTCGATGTACCGACCAGGGCTGATGGTGCTTTACAGAAATGTTGGAGCGGGTCAGGGAATCAGATGACTCTCAGTCGGACCAGTGCGCCGAGCGTCAACGCGCCCGGAATGATAGGGATCCAGACGGTGATGATCCGGTAGGCCAGCACCACCGCCGTGGCCACCGCGACCGGGCCGCCCGCCGCGACCAGCGCGATGATGAGCGCGGCCTCGACGGAGCCGATTCCGCCGGGGGTCGGTATCAGCGCGACGGCGACCGTCGCGGCGAGGTAGGCGACGACCATGGACGCGGGCGGCACGGGCAGCCCCAACGCCAGCCCCACCGCGACGAGTCCGGCCGCCTGGAGCGAGGGGAAGGCGAGGACACCGCCCCACAGGGCGAGCGCGCGGGACGGCCGGGTGTGCACCGACCTGGCCTCGCCCAGCGCGGAGCGCACGAAGGTGAGAACGGCGGTACGGAGCCTGCGGGCGAGCAGCAGCACCAGCACCGCGGCGCACGCCACCAGGCCGATGCCGAGCAGCAGCGGACCGACCGCCCCGTGCGGGAGCAGCGAGCCGATCTCCAGCGCGTCCGGGAAGGCGACCAGCAGCGCCAGCAACAGGCCCACCCGGGCGACCGATTCGGCCAGCAGATACAGCGCGACGGCGGCCGAGGAGCGGGCCAGCGGCACCCCGCACAAGGCCATGAACCGCAGGTTGACCGCGCTCGCGCCGAGCCCCGTCGGCAGCAGGTGGTTGGCCGCGCCCGCCGCGAACTGGGTGGCCAGCAACCGGCGTACGGGCAGCCGCTCGACGAGCGCGCCCTGCCGTCCGGCGGACGCGGCGACCCAGGTACCGCAGGTCGCGGCCGCCGCGGCCAGCAGCCACGGCCAGTCGGCATCCTTGAGGTGACCGAAGCCCTCGACGAGCACCGGCCAATGGCGCACGGCGATCCACAGCACGAGCGCGAGCGGGACCAGCATCAGGATCTGCCGGACGGGGAGACGCTTGAGACCTTGGGCGTTTCGGACGACCATCACATCCCGAGAGGGTCCCCATGCCACGTCAACTGCGGGTTGCCGCAGCGGGGACAGTTCCTTACGCGCGCCCCTACACGAGCCCTCGTGCCACTCCTCGCCCGGAGATCCGGCGCATTCGTTGACCTCAACGACGCTTGAGGTCCTACGGTCTCTCCCATGAGCATGGAGAGCACGGCCTGGACCCAACTGCACAGTGTCATGACCGCCGAACAGGAGCGCCGCCCGTTCGCCCGCGCCACGCTGCGCCGCATCGCGGAGTTCGCGCGCCCGCACCGCCGCCCGATCGCCCGCTTCGTCCTGCTCGGGGTGGTGACCGCGCTGCTCGCCGTCGCGACCCCCGTCCTGGCCGGACATGTCGTCGACGCGATCGTGTCGGGCGGCGACGACGGGACCGTCGTACGCCTCGCCCTGCTCATCGCCCTGATCGCCGTCGCCGAGGCGGCCCTCGGGATTCTCGGTCGGCGGCTCTCCGCCGCGCTCGGGGAGGGGCTCATCCTCGATCTGCGGACGGCTGTGTTCGATCATGTGCAGCGCATGCCGGTCGCCTTCTTCACCCGCACCCGTACGGGAGCGCTCGTCTCCCGGCTCAACAACGACGTCATCGGCGCACAGCGCGCGTTCAGCAACACCCTGTCCGGAGTGGTGAGCAACTTCGTCACGCTGCTGCTCACGCTGGTCGTCATGCTCACCCTGTCCTGGCAGATCACCCTGCTCGCGCTCGTGCTGCTCCCGGTGTTCGTGATCCCGGCCCGCCGCATGGGCAGCCGCATGGCCCGCATGCAGCGCGAGGCCGCCACGCTCAACGCCGCGATGAGCACCCGCATGACCGAGCGCTTCTCCGCGCCCGGCGCCACCCTCGTCAAACTCTTCGGCCGCCCCGACGAGGAGTCCGTGGAGTTCGCGGACCGCGCGAGCCAGGTCCGTGACATCGGCGTCCGCACGGCCACCGCCCAGTCGGTGTTCATCACCTCCCTGACCCTCGTCTCCGCCCTGGCCCTCGCCCTCGTCTACGGCCTCGGCGGCTGGTTCGCCCTGCACGGCAGCCTGGAGCCGGGCGCGGTCGTGTCACTGGCCCTGCTCCTGACCCGCCTCTACGCCCCGCTCACCGCCCTCGCCGGAGCCCGCGTCGAGGTGATGAGCGCGCTGGTCAGCTTCGAGCGCGTCTTCGAGGTCCTCGACCTCAAACCCCTCATCGAGGACAAACCCGACGCCCGCGAGGTCCCCGAGGGCCCGGTCGCGGTCGAGTTCGACGAGGTCCGCTTCGCCTACCCCTCCGCCGACAAGGTCTCCCTCGCCTCACTCGAAGAGGTCGCCTCCCTCGACACCCGCGGCGGCGCCGAGGTCCTGCACGGCATCTCCTTCCGCGCCGAACCCGGCCAGACCATCGCCCTCGTCGGCTCCTCCGGCGCAGGCAAGTCCACCGTCGCCCAGCTCCTGCCCCGGCTCTACGACGTCGACGAAGGCGCCGTACGCGTCGGAGGCGTCGACGTCCGCGACCTCACCGCCGCCTCCCTGCGGGCCACCCTCGGCATGGTCACCCAGGACGGCCACCTCTTCCACGACTCGGTCCGCGCCAACCTCCTCCTGGCCCGACCCGCCGCCACCGAGGACGAGTTGTGGGACGCGCTGCGCCGCTCCCGCCTCGACGACCTCGTACGGTCCCTGCCCGACGGCCTGGACACGGTCGTCGGCGAACGCGGCTACCGGCTCTCCGGCGGCGAGCGCCAACGCCTCACCATCGCCCGGCTGTTGCTGGCCGGCCAGCGCGTCGTCATCCTCGACGAGGCCACCGCCCACCTGGACAACACCTCGGAGGCGGCCGTCCAGGAGGCCCTCGCCGAGGCGCTGCAGGGCCGTACGGCCGTGGTGATCGCTCACCGGCTGTCCACCGTGCGCTCCGCCGACCAGATCCTCGTCGTCGAGGCGGGCCGGATCGTGGAACGCGGCACGCACGACCAACTCCTCGCCGCCGGTGGGCGGTACGCCGAGCTGTACCGCACGCAGTTCGAGAAGCAGCCGGAGATCGGACCGGTCCAGGAAGCGGTGGTGTAAGGGCCCAACGGCCGTCAGGGCTCGCGGTGTTCGTGTGCCGCCTGCTCCAACTCCTCGGCCTCCGCCTCGGCCACGCGGATCTCGGCCGCCACGTCGATCGAGCGGCTCAGCCACCAGTACAGCAACCCGGCGACCGGCAGCCCGACGAACAGGGAGAGGTCGGCGCCGTCCATGGCATGCGCGATCGGGCCGACGTAGAGGGTGCCGACGGAGAAGAACGGCACCATGACGCCGAAGCCCACCAGGTAGGAGATGATGCCGTGCCAGCCCCAGCGGCCGTAGATGCCATGGGGGTTGAAGATCTCGGCGATCGCGTAGTGGCCGCGGCGCACCACGTAGTAGTCCATCAGGTTGACCGCGGTCCACGGGATGAACAGATAGAGCACCAGCAGCAGGAAGTTGTTGAAGTTCGTCAGGAAGTCCGCGGTCGCGGCCATCGCGCCGACCAGGGAGAGCACCGCGGTCAGCCCGATCGTCAACGCCCTTACGCCCACGGTCGGTTGGACCTTCTTGAACGAGTCGATCGCGCTGATCAGGGTCAGTGAACCGCCGTACATGTTCAGCGCGGTCACGGAGACCAGGCCCAGGGTGGCGAAGAGGAGCACGATCGCGCCGAAGCCGCTGAACACCTTGTCGCCCGCCGCGTCGATCGAGCGGATCGTGTCGAAGTCCTTGCCCGCCCAGGCGGCGAGCAGCGCGCCGAGCGTCATCAGCCAGACCCCGCCGAGCGCCGAGCCGAAGTAGGTCCAGTAGAAGGTCTTGCGGACGGTCACGTCCGGCGGGAGGTAGCGCGAGTAGTCCGAGACGTAGATCGCCCAGCTGATCTGATAGCCGGCGACCACACCGAACTGCGCGAGGAACGGCGTCCAGGAGAAGCCGCCCAGGTCGAAGGAACCGGCCGGGTAGTGCAGGGTCGCCAGCACGCCCACGGTGAAGATCCCGAAGACGACCAGGAAGGTGTACGTCAGGAACTGCTCCGCCTTGTGGATGACGTCGTAGCCCACCAGCGCGATCACGAAGCCGACCACGGTGACCACGGCGACCCACATCTTGGTGCCGCCGTGCACCGTGGTGTGCAAGGCCTCCCCGGCGAGGATCGTGTTGAAGACGTTGAAGCCCGCGTACTGCACATACGCGAACAGCCACACCAACAGGGCGCCCACGTAACCGAATTGAGGCCGCGACTGGATCATCTGCGGCAGCCCCAGCTGCGGGCCCTGAGCCGAGTGGAACGCCATGAAGAAGGTGCCGAGCAGGGTGCCCGCGACGATCGCGATGAGCGACCAGATGAGGTTGCCGCCCTCGGTGATGCTGATCAGACCCACGGCGAGGGTGGCGATCTGCGCGTTCGACATGAACCACAGGGGGCCCAGATGCCACAGTTTGCCGTGGCGCTCGTTCAGGGGGACATAGTCGATGGAACGTATCTCCAGCCCCGACACCCGGGGCTCAGATGTGGTGGTCACGGTGCCTCCAGGGTGCTGATCAGGCCTGTGTGGCCACATTCATCCCCCGCAGGGGTCCCGGCAACCGCAACTGAATCTATGAACCACTCTCTTTACCTGGTCCATACATGACGCTTGGGCCTGTGATGGCGCGGGTCCCTCGCTGTAAAGTAGGCGAACAGCCTTTGACCTGCATAAACGCAGGCAGGGAGCCGACCCGGTGCTGACCTTTTACCGAGCATGGAGAGACTCCCGAATCTCCGGCTTGCTGACCTGCGCCTGCGCCTGCGGCAGGGGCCTCCTGTGCCGCCCATCGCCCTGCTCGGAAGGCTTGATGCGTGGGTCGACAGCTTGCTCGTGGAATGGGGTCGTTCTTCAAGGAGTGCGGTTGTTCCAGGCCGGCCCGTTGCCCGCACCCGTACACGATTCGGTTCCGGAAGGCTCTCGGTAAGCAGCGTGACGAGGTCGGCTACGACACGCAGGACGACGTGATCGAGAGTCTCACCGTGCACATTTCCGAACGTCGGTATTCCGGCCTCACGTGGGCCTGTCGGAATGATCTCCCTGAGAGTCACGGAAAGTGTTTGCAGAGAGGGAGATCGTTGCGTCATGTCAAGGCGCGCTGCATGAGGTGTTCGTGGGTGCGTAATTCTCGGCCGTCGTCAACTTGGAGTTCTGGTGGCACGCGGGGTGTGGTCGGGCGTAGTGCCGGGCGGCCCGGGTGCCCAAGTCTCCTCCCGCGCTTCTGGGCCGACGGTGGCGAGTGGTGTGGACGATGTGTTGCGAGTGGCTCCGTTGGGCGTGGCCGTGTCACTGCTGTGGCGGTTGGGACGTTGGAACGCACAGGACATGTGTTGCGCAGCTCGTTCAACTGATGCGACGCCGCAGTTGAACGGCCGTCGGTTCACAGGTAGGAAACCTCGACAGCTCTGCAGCGAAACGTGAACATGTATGTGTGTTCGAAAGGGCTTTCGAGAGCTCAGGGGAGACGGGATTGGTTCGCTGGAGGTGTTGTCGGCGCACCGGAGGTGCTGGCGGCGATCGCCAGTGAGGCGGCAGGAATGGGTGAGATGTCGGGCTCGCCTTGAGTTGGGAACGGATGTGAGGCACTGGACGTTCTTACCCATGCCCTGTTTCAGGGGCCGCTGTAATGTCCTGGGCGCTTATTACGGCCTCTTGCTCGGATTCCAGGAAAGCGTGGTGGTGTCTGTCGGATTTTCTTGTGGCAAAGGGATTCGAATCTTGTGCCAATGGGGGAGATGAGCTTGAATCGTCACACTGTCGACTTGATGTCATCAATACGTGAAGATAGAGCGATCGATGCGGCCTCGCCGATTGTGCCATCCAAGGCTCGCGAAAGACAAGTTGTACCCGTTCTGATTGAGTCTCTCCTGCCGGGTGAATCACCGCGGTTGGAAGGTCAGGATGCGAATCACGTAGCTCGGTTAGCCGATCTTGATGTTCCCCTTCCTCCTATTCTCGTGGATCGGCGCAGTATGCGCGTGATCGACGGGATGCATCGCCTGATGGTTGCCTTTTTGAAAGGCCAGGAGACGATCGAAGTCGAGTTGTTCGATGGCACCCCAGAGGAAGCCTTCCTGCGGGCCGTCGAAGCTAATGTGACGCATGGTCTTCCTCTGTCAAAGGAAGATCGCCGAGCTGCGGCCGCGCGCATTATCGCGTCACATCCCGAGATGTCGGACCGGGCTATCGCACGCGCCGCAGGCCTGGGAGCCAAGGCGGTGGCGCTCCTCCGACGAAGCTCGGACGCTGACGCGTCGCAGCTGGGTGCACGTGTTGGCAGAGACGGCAAGGCCCGCCCCCTCAACAGCACCGAGGGCAGGATCCGTGCGGCCGAGCTGATCGCGGAGAATCCGGATGCTTCGCTACGCGAAGTGGCACGCCGCGCAGGTATCTCGCCGGCGACCGTGAGCGACGTCCGTAAGCGAATCACGTCCGGTGAGCCGCCCGTGGCGGAGCAGGTGGCGACTGAGACGGATTCCGAGCCCGATCGCCACAGCCCGGCGGATTCGGTGCAGGCCGGTACAGGGCGTGTAGTACGAAGAGTGCGGCTGGTTCAGCCGGATCCTGTCTCGCTGGTCGAGAAACTGGTGCGTGATCCGTCCCTGAGACACAAGGAAGAGGGGCGATACCTGCTTCGTGTCCTGCAGCTGAACGCCATCGGGGCTCAGGAGTGGTCCAAGCTTGCCGCAGCAGTGCCGCCGCACTTTGGTGACTTGATCGCCGACCTCGCGAGACAGTATGCGGAGACTTGGGCGGAGTTCGCCAAGGAGCTGGACGAGCGCATCCAGGCCATCAGAGATGAGACCGAGGCTTCGATGTAGTAGCAGGTGACTCCGTAGAACTCGTAACACGACCTTCTTGAACCGTCCTGGTCGGGCGTGATCGGTGTGTCGATTCGGCCGTTCGTGATGGTATGAGTACTCGGCAGTGAATCGCGGACGACCACTTGTGGGCGTTGATCGAGCCGCTGGCGACGTCTGGAGAGGTGGCAGCAGACTGGGGGTATTCGACCAGCTGCACCGGATCCTGGTGGTAGAGCCGGACGCCGTCAGTGAACAACGTAGGGAGCCTCTTCAGTGTTGCCGCTCCAGGGTGAGCATGGCTTTGGCGATTGACGTCATGCGGTTGGGGCGGCAGTGGGACCTGTGGAAGATCCGCCAGGACTTCAGGCAGGCCACGCCGCGCTCAACCGGTGCCCGGGCCGCGGCCAGGGCACCGGTTGACGGTCTTCCCGCTAGGGGGGAGTTCCCGCAGGGGCCTGCGTTTGATGCCCGTGGTCAGCCAAGGGTCACCGCCCTGGTAGGCAAGGTCGGCCAGGATGGGGACGCCCTGGCGCTCGCAGATGCGGATGGTCCGGTGGGTGCGGGCGGCGGTCAGGTCGTGGGAGCGGCCCGGCAGCGCGGGCAAGAGCCACAGCAGCCGGCCGTCCGGATCGGTGACTAGCCGCACGTTCACCCCGTGCCGGCGGTGCTTGTGGGAGTAGTCGGCCCGTCCGTCGCCGACCCGGTCGCACTCGGCGAGCGTGCCGTCCAGGAGGACGAAGTCCGGATCCTGCTCGCGTAGGACCTTCAGCAGGCCCGGTGCACGGTCGGCGAGGAGGTCGATGACCGCGCTGGTGCAGGCGTGGGCGGTGGACTCGCTGATCCCGAACCCGGCAGCGATCTTCGCCAGAGTGGTGTGTTCGCGCAGGTACACCAGTGCCACCATCGCGCGTTGGGACGGGCGGAGCTTGCGGCGCCGGTCGCTCTCACGGGTGACAACGAGCATGGTGACCCAATCCACGAGCGCATGTGGCAGGTCGAGTGCGGCAGGATGGATGACCAACGAGGCCCCCGAGCAACGTGATTGAGACGTCAGACATCTCGATCAACAGCCCGGGGGCCTCGCTCGTTGCGCTTCACCGGCCATCACCTGATCGGTGGCCAACTCGAAGAAGCTCAATGATCAGCTGATTCGATCCAGTAGGTCTTTGCCCGCTGCCTGCGACGTCGCGTCAGCGGGTCGAGAAGGAAGCGGCTCGCCAGGCCGATCGGGGTGACGACCAGGAAGTAGATGATGAAGAGCATGATGTCTCTCACGACCTCTCCGGTGAGGATGGTTGGCGGGAGGGGTCAGTCGAGGGGGATGTCCGCACGCCAGTCGCCTTCCTCGGACCACGCAGGCTGCTCGCTCTTGTGCAGCAGGAAACCGCCCATCGCGAGCATGTCGATGTCGGTGCGCATGAAGCAGGTGTAGGCGTCGTGCGGCGAGTTCACGATCGGCTCGCCGCGGACGTTGAACGACGTGTTGACCAGCACCGGGCAGCCCGTGTGCGCCTTGAAGGCGGTCAGCAGCTCGTGGTAGGCGGGGTTGCTGTCCGGGGTGACCGTTTGCACGCGCGCGGATCCGTCGACGTGGGTGACGGCGGGGATCGTGGAACGCTGCACGTGCAGCAGGTCGATTCCGGTCGCGTCGGTCTCGGTCACCGGGAGCTGCTGGGCCGCCGCCACCCGCGCCACCACCAGCATGTACGGGCTCTCCTGGCGGAGGTCGAAGTAGTCCTTCGCATCAGTGGCCAGCACGGCTGGCGCGAACGGGCGGAACGACTCCCGGAACTTGATTTTGAGGTTCATGGTGGACTGCATCGCGGGATCGCGCGGATCGCCCAGGATGGAGCGGGCTCCCAGCGCCCGAGGTCCGAACTCCATGCGATCCTGGAACCATCCGACGACCTTGCCGTCGGCCAGTGCCGCCGCGACGTCATCAGCCAGGCTGCCGGAATCCGGACGGTGGTGTGGAATTCCGTGGCTCCGCAGGAATTCGGCGATCTGCGCGTCGCTGAAGGCGGGGCCCAGTAGTGAGCCGGACATCGCGTCACGTCGGCTGCCGACGTGGTCGCGCACGGCTCCTCGCTCCATCGCCACCGCCATGGCCGCCCCCAGTGCCCCGCCGGCGTCGCCGGCAGCGGGCTGGATCCATACCTCGTCGAAGACCCCGCTCCTGACGATCTCTCCGTTGGCGACGCAGTTCAACGCCACGCCGCCGGCCAGGCAGAGGGTGGCTTCCCCTGTGCGCTCCTGCGCGGTACGAGCCAGGCGGAGCATCACGTCCTCGGTGACGCTCTGGACGGACGCAGCCAGATCGAACTCGCGCTGCGTCAGCGGTCCCTCGGGCGTGCGCCGCGGACCGCCGAAGAGTTTCTCGAACGCCCGGCCGGTCATCACCTGCCCCCGCAGGTACTCGAAGTACCGCATGTCCATGTGGAACGACCCGTCCGGCTTGATGTCGATCAGCCGCTCCCTCATCAGGTCCGCGTACCGGGGCCTGCCGTACGGGGCCAGGCCCATGAGCTTGTATTCGCCGGAATCGACCTTGAAGCCGCAGAAGTAGGTCAGGGCGGAGTACAGCAGTCCCAGCGAATGCGGGAACCGGATCTCGGCGAGCGCCCTGAGCTGAGTGTCCCGGCCATGCCACAACGTCGTGGTGGCCCATTCGCCCACACCGTCCACGCACAGAACGGCGGCCGACTGATACGGGCTGGGGAAGAAGGCCGAGGCCGCGTGTGACTCGTGGTGCCGCCGCGCGACAATGTCCGGCACCTTCCCCAGGCCCATCGACTCGAGTTCGCGCCGGATGACCTGGAGCGTCCGGAGCTTGCCGTCGGACCGCAGCCAACTCGGCAGGGTTTCACGGAAGGAGGTGACAGCCGCGGGCGCGGTACCTATCAGGGTGGCCAGTACCCTGCGGAACTTCAGCCGGGGGTCTTCGTGGTAGGCGACCGTGGAGATGTCCGCGAAGGACACCTCCAACTCGTCGAGACAGCTGCGGACCGCCTGGACGGGAAACGAGGGATCATGCCGTTTCCTGCTGAAACGCTCTTCCTGCGCGGCCGCGACGGGAACTCCGTCGCGCACGAGCGCGGCCGCGCTGTCATGGTAGAAGGCCGAGATTCCGAGAACCAGGTCAGACACCGGTGTGCTCCTCCGTCCCTGGTACGACCGCTCTGGGACCGCGAGACCGGCTTCCGGCGAGCCGACCGTGACGGCCGGCCCTGCGGGCCATGAATCCGGTGGGGGGATTGAGCGAGCGGTAGCCGACGCGCACCCGCTCCCAGGTCTCTGCCCGGCTGCCCGGCCCGGCGCGGTCCGGCAAGCTCGTCATGAATGAGTCGACGGCGTCGGCCGCCCAGGCGGAATGCCCAGTCGCGACGTTGTCGATGGTGTTGTGGATGTCCACGAAGCGGGTGCTGAAGCCGTATTCCCGCAGTGCCAGCCCCGCCCTGCGGTAGGCGCCGCCCACGCCGGACAGTTCCATGGCGAGATTGAGACCGAGCACCTCGGGCAGGAAGGTGCGCGGGAAGCGTCCGATGCACAGCCAGTAGACGGGCAGTTCGAACGACGCGTAGCGGAAGCCCGGCCAGCGCGCGAACTCCGGTGAGTCCGTGGGCGGTAGCTGGACGGCCATCTCCTTCAAGACCTGACGGTAGATCAGGGGGTGGTTCAGGTTGGTGTCGCCATTGCCCAGTTCGTCCCAGTAGGTCGCGAAGAGTGAGTGTCCGATGTCCGAAGACGCCAGTTCGTAGTCGGTGAAGCCCTGCAGCCAGCTTCCGTCGATCAGGGTGAGCGGCGCCGTCTGCACAGCGTCGTCCACCACGGCCTCGCGTGACGGCAACGGGACGTTCACGCTCTCCTCGAAGTACGCTCCGTGCCGGTCGTGCTGCGCCAGGAGCCAGGGCCGCAGACCTTCGGTCGTCCACCGCGCCGGGAGCGGCACGGACCGGGAGTCCATTCGATGCCGGGCGCGTGCCAGCCATCCTCGTATGTATCGCAGGCACCAGTCGTTCAGTTCCGGGCTGCCGGTACGCACCATGAGCGCGTGGTAGGCCTCGCGCAGGTCGCGCGGGCCGCCGCCGGACGGGACTCCGGTCTCCAGCAGGCCGGGCAGCTTCACCAGGGGTCGCGGGTCCGACGGCCGTGCGGCGGGAGCCGGTGTACGGGTGGGAGCGTCAGAATCGCGGGGCTTGGTGGTACCGGGGAGGGCGTCGATCCACCGGCTGATGACGGAGAGATCATCGGGCGAGAAGATCCTGAACATCGGGCCGCGCTCGCTGACCAACCCCTTGACCAGAGGACTGGCACCGGAACGCCCCGGTCTGACGAGATCGCTGCGCGCCAGGACATCGAGAAACGGCTTCGGATCGTCCCGGCAGTCCTTCAGCCACTCGGACAGCGGCCGATCCTTCAAGAGGACGTGACGGTGGTAGAACGAGCCTTCCCTGGCACGCCGTCGCATCAGCTCGGCCATGTCGAAGCCAGGGTCCAGCGATGCGCGCAACTCCTCGCGCAGCGCGTCGATCTGGCCCTTCAGCGTGGCCAGTGCCCAGCGGAAGCCCGTGTATACCCGTGCGGCTGACTCCGGACCGGACCGCACCAGGGTGTCCGCGATGGCACGGCACCGGTCGATCGGCGGAAGACCGCCGTCCGTTGCCGCGGAGTAGTCGATCGCCGCCCAGTCTGCGTTCAGCTCCCGCCCAGCCAGAGCGAGCGGCGGCGGCACCCCTACGGCGCGCAGACACAGGTCCGCCCCGATGAGCTCGTCGCGGAAGTCGTCGGGCCGTCGGCTCATCAGGAGGAGCAGGGCCGCGAGACGGAATGCCATGTCCGCGATCCGCCGGTCGCCGGCAAGACGAGCCAGCGGTACGGCGTTGTCCGAGGCCCGCAACCGCCGCAGCAGACCAAGGTAGGCACTGCCCCTGGCCGAACCGGGGTGGCCAACGCCGACATCGGAGGCGTAGAGCGCGAGGGTCCGGAGCGACAGGGTCGAGTCCGCGGTGCCCGGGGCCGTGAGCCACTGGAGCCACGCCCCGGACGCGAGGCCGAGGGGCGCCCATCCAAGGGCTGCCCTGCGGACGAGGAGCCGGCGGCCCTCGGCGTCAGTGAGGCGCCCAACCGCTCGGTATGCGTCGGCGGCTGCGGACGACCACTCGGCGGCCATGCGGATCAGGTTGTCGAGCGGCTGATCGGTGCCGACGGAGGCTTGGAGCAGCTCCGTGCGGACCAGGTCGACCAGCGTGCCACCCGGGACGAGCGCTTCAGGATCGGCGGCGTGGGCGTAGAGCCTGCGATAGGTGTGCTCGAAGCCGACGCCCCGCGCGGATGAGGCGGGTGCGACGGTGCCGCCGCTTGTCACGTCATGGTGCATGGGCCCTCCCAGTAGGTGGACTTGCCACGTGTGCCGAGCGGAGTCGCGAACTCTCAGAACATCGGATAGATCGATGCGTCGTCCTTCCGTCCGCCGCGTTTCCGGCGCCGGAAGATCTTGTCGACGATCATGCGTATGAAAGACATGCCACACCTCGCTTGGGCAGCACGCGCACCGCGTGTCTGGAGACGCTGGGGCCTAGGAGAGCTCGAGTGCTTCGGCCATGGTTCTGGCGACGATGTCGTGGCCCGTGTCGTTGTAGTGCACGCGGTCGACGAAGAGCCAGTCGTGCGGGGTCGTCGCCTCGGCGACGACGGGGTTCAGATCGAGGAACCGGACTCCCCGCTTCTCGCAGCCGACGCGAAGCGCCGCGGCGAAGGTTCGCGCGACCTCTGTCGTCGCGACGTCCCCGTAGAGTTCCTCCCACACCCCCCGCTTGTAGATTCGGTCCCTCTCCTCGAAGAGGATCTCCTCCTGCGGTGTGGAGGTCTGACGCATCCACCGGGACATCGGCTGGAGAACGTACGAAATACGTGTCTCAGGACCGGCTACGCGCTGCCACGTGTCGAGCTGGCGGAGCGTGGTGTCCGCCGCGGAGTCGATGACCGTGGTGATGTCGCGGCGCACGTCGTCGAAGGTCGCGACGCCGGCTGGTGAGGACGACGCTTTCGCCCGGCGGACGAAGCGCCTGGACCGGTCCCGGTTCTGCTCCCGCAGCTCCTCCATCTTCTCGAAGTACTCGCCGCAGAAGAAGAAGGCGCCATGATCACCCTGCTGCCACTCGGGCAGCCGCGCGAGCATCATGGCGTTGACACCAGAACAGATGACGATCTCGCTGATGTTGCCCAGCAGGTTCCGGTACAGCGTGAAAAGCAGTGCTTCCTGGGCCGGGTTGAAGCAGTGGCCGGCGAAGTTGAGCCACGGTTCGGACGGGGCGTACCGGCTCCACAGCAGGGATGCCAGCGTACTGTCGTCGCCGGTGGCGCCTACGCCGAGGGCGGTCGAGCCGCCGGTGAGGATACGCACCGGTCCCGGCGGGACATGCCCGGCGGCGGACGCCTTGGTCCCGTCCGGCCCGGTGCTGACGCGGAAGCCGGACCGGTCGGTGTTGACAGTCGGCGAGATGAAATCAGGCCGTCCGAAGTACATGAGGTAGGGCAGGTAATGACGCCGCCCGGCGTCGTTGAACTCGTCGTAATCCCGCATTTGCGGCGTTAGTTCATACCGTTGGAGCTTCACAGCCACAGCGTCCCCCCGCTGCTCATCGCGGTACCGGAGCGCTGTTGCAGACCGTCCACGGTGTGTCGGCCGCCCAGGACGCGGGCTCGTACGCGTCCTTGCCGTGCTGTTCGAGGAGTGGAGCCGGGACCAGCCGGGTGTAGTCGCCGCCGCGGCCCATCACCGTCGTCTGGTCGGTCGGTTTGTAGTGGTCCATCGGGTGTCCCGTCGCCCCGAAGTCGCCGAACATCCGGCGCAGGCGCGGCGAGAGGTCGTCGAGCACGGTGGGAGGTTGCGCGTGGTAGTCGTGCGGCCGGTGCCACAGGTGCCCGAAGCGCAGGATGAAGCTCTTGCGCGGCGCGTGGACGTTGCAGTCGACGGCGTGCCACAGCGAGTACGGGAACAGCAGCACGTCACCGGGTTTCGCGCGTACGGTCACCGCCCCGGGGACGCCTCCCGCGCGCTGCTGCCTGTTCAGCTCCTCAATGTCGGTGGCGGTGGGGGCGGGCCCCGTGTGGCTGCCCGGGATCAACAGGAAGTTCCCGGAACGGGGCTCGGACACCTCGGTGAGGAAGATCTGCGCCTTGGCCTGCAGACTGCGTCCCGAGTGGTCGATGTTCACGTCGTGCATCGCGGAGCCACCGTCGACGTGCCAGGGCTCGTGGGGCGCCTGGTCGATGTCACGGTAGAAGACTTCCGTGCCCAGCACGTGCAGCCCCTCGCCGAGCAGCGAGACCATCGGCCCGACCAGCCGTGGGTGGTCGAGGAAGTACGCCAGCGCGCGTTGCTGGGCTATCGCGTTGCGCACCCGCACCAGATCTTTCCTGCTGCCCTCGTCGAAGTAGCTGGCGTGGTAGGGCACCGGATCCTCGCCGTCGACGATCAGGGCATCCACGGCCCGGTCGACGATCTCCCGCCCGAGGTCGATCTCCGCCTCGTTGAACAGCCCGCGCAGATGGAGGTACCCCTGGGTCGCGTACTGCGAGAGTTCCTCGTTGCTGAGCCCACGCCAGTCATGTTCGATGTTGGCCATCATGTACTCCGTTCCGAATCTCTGCCGTCAGGAGTTTCTTCACCATGAAGCGATGTACCGGAGCTTGAATCCCGAGCGCGTCGACTGGAGCCGGTCCTGGCGGCTCCGGCGCGCTGAGTGCAAGAGGCAGGAGCGGGCATCTAAACATCCCGCTTCATCTTCCTTGAACAGCGAGCTAATCACCGAGATCGGAGCGAGTCAACGTCCTGATAGCCGGGTTGAATCCGCTATGTCCGTTGTTTTGATCAGGTCTATGGGGTCCAGGTTCGGAAGCGGCAATCGGGTAAGCCGCCCATGGTCCGTCAATTGCGGACGTTCGCGTTTGACGGAAGCTTTGATTCCGATTTTCCGGCGCTGGTTGGGGGCGACACATCCCCACCGCGGGATCGAAAGTTCGAAGCCCGCGTAAGGCGCGACATCGCTAACCCGTGCCCATGGGACCGGCGTTCATCCGAACCCGCGCTGTATCGGACTGTTCCCTGCATTCCGTGGGTTCTCGGCGCGGAAGCGGCAACCCGCCCCGGCTCTGATGCCCTTGCCGTACGTCCGGCTGCCAGCTAGCTTATGTGGGTCTGCGACCTCAACGGGACGACTGAGTGGTGAGTAATTCCTCGCGCACACATGGCGCGCTGTGGTACTGCTAGGGATCGAGCGAATGGATGCTGAACTGACATGAAAGCATTTCCATGGCTATGACGGATACAGCTGGAGCCGGCCGAGGATTCTATGTAGGAATCCTAGGGCTGGACGGAGCTGGTAAGACCACTGTCGCTCACGGCTTGACCGCACGGCTGGCCGACCAGGGATACAAGTCCGAGTTTCTGAGATGGCGGGATATCGCCGCCCAGGTGGACCGGGTCGAATTCCCTCACATCACTCTGCGACAGCTCCTCGTGGAGACATGGCGGTCGCGCTACGGTGGCGCCGAGGATGCATCCTCGCTCCGTGTGCAACACGGTCCGCCTCTCTACGAGGATTTCACGCGCGCCAAACTCGAACAGGACGGCACTGTTTCCCCGGTTGGCGTCCACCGCTCCGGCATGGCGACATCCGCGATGCTTGAATTCGTGGCCGACATGCTGATCCAAGCGGAGTTCATCAACGAGAGTGCGTCCAGCGGCAGGATCGTCGTCACGGAGAGCTTCGGCTACAAGAACGTGATGAAGGTGCTGCGCGTGGCCGGAGAGGTCCCGCACGACGACCTCTCCGGCGAGATCATTGCCAGGATGCGCGACTTCATCACCGACTGCTACTCCACCCGGTATATGCAGCCCGACATCGGAATCTTCCTGCGCGTCACGCCGGAGGAGTGCTATCGGCGCATCACAGCGCGGCGTGGCGGCGTCGGGCCGGTGGAGGACATGGGCTTCGCGGGCCGGGCGGGCCGGACGTCCTTCATGGAACTGCAGAGCGCTCTGCTGGCGGAGTACGAACGGATGGCCACCCAATGGGGCTGGCACATCGTCGACGGAGACGGCGCCACCGCCGAAGAGGTCCTCGACGCCGTCAACGAAATCGTGGTTGCCGATGTCGCGTCGGCGTGGCAGGCGGCCGGTCCCCTTCAGGGGACTGCGTAGTTCTGCGCCGGCCCGCGCGCGGTCGCGGTCGCGTGACAGCGCCACCGGGTGCGAGTGCGTCGGGCCCGGCGTCAACCGGCGAGAAGGCGCGACCACTGTCAATTCGTACGCGGTGCGAAGGGCGGATACATCGATGATCAGCACGGGGGTGCCTTCTTCCGCAGCGGACTCCCTGGAACAGATCCCCCCGGGGGTGCGCGAGGAACTCAAGCTGCGGCGGGCGCTCACACTCGGCGGCGGCGGTACTCCTGCGCACGTGTACCTGTGCGAGGACGAGGACGCGAAGGCGGTCGTGGTCAAGGTCCTGCGCGCCGGAGCCGGTGTGGTGGATGGCCACGACTTGGGTTCCTTCCTCCGGAAGTCCGCACAGATCTCCCGGATTCACAGGGAACTGCCGTACCTCTCGCCCTACTACGTGCCGCTCGTCGGCCAGTGGCGGGGGCCGGGCTGGGGAGCGTACGCGATGCCCCGGATCGACGGGGTCTCTCCCACCATGCTGCTGCACGACGGGGATCAGGGCAGGCGACGGTTCCTGGCCACGCTGCGGTCGGTGTTCGCGGTGCTCGGCACCCATGGCTACGCGGCCGATGTGGTGCCAGCCCCGCTGGGCCACGGTTTCGGCACCCACATGGACCGTCTCTCTCGCCGATTGCCACTGCTCCAGCAGCACTTGGGGCCGCTGGTGGGAGATACGGAGCTGCGGGTGAACGGGCGCCGGGTTCCGTCCGTCCGCGAGCTGCTCCGCCGGGTCGCTGCTCGGCCGGACGTGCTCGCCGCGATCGAGCCGGCGCGGCTGTACTACCCGGTGCATGGCGACCTGAACTTGGGCAACCTCATCATCCGCACGGAGGAGGGGCCCGGCAGCGGCGTCGACCGCATACCCGGCCCGCGGTTCACCGTGCTGGATCCGCGCGGTATCGAGGAATACTGGGATCCGGTGTACGACGCCGCGAAGGCGCTGTTCAGTCTGACCCTGTTCGATGCCGCGATCGGCGGTGGATTCGAGATCAGCCAGGACACCTCCCTCAGCCACGAGATTCGGCTGCGTCGCCCGCTCCCGGCGTACGGCAGCGCCGCGGTGGACTTGCCCGCCATGCTGATGACCGTGGAGTTCTTCCGTGAACTCAGCCGTAGCGACCCGCTGTGGCCCCGAAGGCTCCTCTACACGCACACTTTCCACGTCCTGTCGGAGGCGGCCTGCCGGCTTTCCGACAGGACGGACCGCGAGTTTCCCGGGGCCTCCGGATGGGCCGCTCGCCGCGAACTCGCCCTGGGCCTCTACCTCAGCGGGCTACTGCTGCTCGACAACCTGTTGTCCGGTCCCGACGATCCCGAGAGCGACCCCGCGGCGCATCTGGACTGCTTGGCAACGATCAACGGGTGGGCCACGGCCTCCTCATCCCCGCAGTGACCGCTCTGTCCGGTCGCCAGGACTCCCTTCGAGGCTGGTCTCCGTCGCAAATCCCGTTCGCCCCGCTTTCGTAAGAGCTGATACCGCTCGAAGGATGTTCGAGCATGACGATATGAGGTGTTCTGTGGAGCTCACTGGCAACCGTCTCATGGAGCGGCGTCTCTCGGACTTCTTCCAAGAGGGTGCGGAGAGCGGGCCAGAGGCACTCTTCGCGGACTCAGCCGCGATGGCGGCGGCGGTCGCGGACGGCTCCGATCCGCGCCTGTACTCCGCGGCCCGGGACGTGCTTCCCTCTCGGGTGGCCGAGCAGGGCCCCGCGGGAGCCGGGGGCACCTTATGGTCCGCCGACCTGGTCGTCTACGAGCACGGCACGCTGCCCGGCGGTGAGCCATTCCGCTCGACCGGGCACTGGAACCCCGCCGACCAGCTGGAGATCTTCCAGGTGCTCAGCGGGCGTGTGCTCATGCTGAGCAGCATGGCTGACGAGTCCGGCGACGAGGCGTTCGTGGGCTTCCAGGTGTGCCGGTCCGGGGAGTTGGCGGTGGTGCCGTTCGGCGCCTGGCACCTGACGTACGTGCTCGACGGTCCGGCCATGGTGTTCAACATGTACTCGGGCCCCGCCGACGACGGGACGGGCGCCGACGCCGCACACAGTGCGCCCTCGAAGTACCGCTCGCGGCGTGGACCGGCTGAGATCACGGCCAGGCGGTCGGGTACCGGGTTCGACATCGCCCTCTCGGCGAAATGGCGTGAGGCGTGCGGTGACCCGGTGGAGGTGTCGTGCCCGGCGTGGCTCCAGGCGCTGATGCCGCCGAGCGGGATGCTCACCGACCTGCACGTGTCCGGGTCGGACGCCGATCTCGATGCCTTGCTGGCCTCGGCGCGGACGTTGTCCGGTGCGCATCCCACGGGGGCAGTGGAGCTGGTGCGGTGAGTCCGGTTCGGTGCCGGGGGGCTGGACATGTCGAGACCACAACGTTCCGCTGGGAGGCCGGGTGATCGCCGTGGCAGTCTGCGGCCTCGGACTGATGGGTGGGCCGGTCGCCGTACGGCTGGCGCAAGCCGGGTACGGCGTCAGTGTGTGGGACCGCACTCCGGCCAGGACTGCGCCCTTCATGCGGAGCGGGGTGACGGTGGCACCGTCACCCGCGGCGGCCACGGCGGGTGCCCAGGTGGCCATCGTGCTGGTGAGCGACGCCAACGCCGTGCGGTCGGTGATGAGCGGGCCGGAGGGGATGGTGGCCGGCCGGCCGCGGGTGATCGCGCAGATGTCGACGATCGCACCGCATGAGATCGTCGAGCTGGCCAGGGGGCTGCCGCCGGACGTGCACCTGCTCGACTCGCCGGTGACGGGCAGCGTTCCCCAGGTGGTGACTGGGCAGCTCCGAGTCCTGACCGGTGGTGGCGACGAGGCATGTGCCCTCGCCAGGCCGGTACTTGAGACGCTGGGGACGGTGGTGCCCTGCGGCCCGCTGGGAGCCGCGGCGGCTCTGAAATGCGTCCTGAACGCGTGTGTCTCGCCCATGATGGCTCTGTTGGCCGAAGGACTGGCCCTCGCCGACACATTGGGCCTCGACCCGTACCTGACGCTCGACGAACTCGAGCGCACCCGGGTCGGGCCACTGGTTGTCCGCAAGCGGGCGATGATCGAGGGCGGCGAGTTCCCCGCGGACTCGCGGCTGAGGCTCTTCGCCAAGGACATGGAGATCGCGGAGGCGACGGCCGCCCACCACGGAACGCGGTTGCGCCTGGCGGGGCAGGCGCGGTTGCTGGCCGGGGAGGCGATGGCTGCGGGACTGGGGGACCTGGACTACTCCGTTCTGGCAGGCTTCCTGCGCGGCCAGAAGCCGCCTGGGCCGTCGGCCGACTGAGGTGGTCCGGGGATACCGCCCCTGGTTCCGTACGTCTCATGATGAGGGGCGCGACAGGACCGGGAGACCGCAACTCCCCTCCGGGAGCTGGTCAGTAGAGACGCTTGGAGTAGTTCTGCGGGGCGTAGTGGTCCTCCAGCTCCTGCACGGTCTGAGGAGGTGCCTCGACCGCCTTGATCAGCGTGGCGAGCGAGGGAAGCACCTCCGGCTGCCAGCTCTCCGGCTGCCAGAGCCCGGACCGAATTAACGATTTGGGACAGTTGTAGGTGACTTCCTCCACCTCGACCAGCAGTGCGAGTTTCGGTCGGTGCCCGCGGAGCGTCATCGCTTCGAAGAAGGGCGCGTCCCGGAGAACGCGGCCTCGCCCGTTGACGAGCAGCACCGATGTGGAGCCGGGGACCAGGGAGATGATCCCGACGCGTGGATTGCTCAGAATATTGAAGAGGCTGTCGCCACGCTTGTTGCCGGGCCGTTCGGGCAGGGCGATCGTCGTGTCATCGAGGACGTGGAAAAGATGCCCAGCAGGGTCACCCCTCCCGGATGCCGTGCATCTGCCGTGAACATCCGAAGTCGCCAGTACGCAGTACGGCGAGATGGTGAGCCATTGCTTGTCGTATTCGTGCAGCCGAGGGCGTGCCCTGTTCACCGCGCGCTGATTGGGCTTACCAAGCAGCCCGCGCAATTCATCGGCGGAACCGACTTCTGTGTATCCGGTGTGCTGATGGGCTCTCAAGAGAACCTTCTCCCGCGGTGTTTACGAGCGCCGAAGCTGCATGAGGACGAGTCAGCTCTGCAGGGTGCCGTGCTCGGCCGGACCGACCCAGCTCCCGGTATTCGCACGCACCGCCGTCACGGCGACGGTGGTGTAGGTCATGGTGAAGCTGCCGCCCATTTTGTCAATTGCCTTCGCCGTGGCTTCCAGTATCTGAGCCATCCTGTCCGGCGAAAGCCCGGCGAGGGCGGTCTGCGTGGGGACCAGGGCGAGCCACTCATCTCGTGAGTACCTCTGCTCCCAGTCGAGCCGCCACTCCTCGGGTTGGCCGAAAACGCCCGTCTCCCGGATCGCGTCGGCGATCTTGTCGAACATCGGCTGATAGAGATCCATGGCCGATCTCCGACGGCCGGCGGCGTCGAACTCGGAGTCAGGCGCGACTCGCTGGTACGCCTCCGCGGAGCGCGTGGTCCAGGCGGGCAGCGCGCTCCCGCCGACGGCATCGACCAACTCGTGCGGGGTGTGGGACGAGTGGTGGAACGGTGCGAGCACGCCGCCGGGCCTCAGTACCCGTGCTGCCTTGGCTGCCCCGGCCACCGGGTCCACCCAGTGCCAGGCCGTCCCGGCGACGACCGCGTCGAACACGCGGCCCGCCGAAGCCCAGGTCTCGAACGCCGCGACCTCGACCTCGACACCGGTGCTGTGGGCGTACTCCGCCATCTGCGCATCGGGGTCCACCCCGAGCACGGTGCACCCGGCCGCCTGGAACTGTCGGGCCTCGATGCCGGTGCCGCACCCGACATTGACCACGCTACGTCCAGGCATCGCGGCGACGATTCGAGAAATCATCGGTTCCGGATATGCGGGCCTTGATTGGTCGTAGAGAGCAGCGTCGCCGCTGAAGTACGTGAAGGGTTTTTCCTTCCGTGGAAAAGCAGGCATGCGTGACAGCATGATTGCACTCCGTCCGGCTGTCAATGTTCGAGTGTGCATCGTTCACTGAGTGCATTTCCGGACAAGGGAAATGATGCAGGACGTCGTTGTGGATGAGGCCTCGATTCGTCGGCGATGCGAGGCGCCCGGTGAAGCGATTGATTCATCCTTTTCGTCCTGACCGCGATGTCGGGCTCACGAAAACTGGTGGAGACTTTCAACACACTTCCGGTATGTGCGCACTGATGCGAGCACATCGGGGTGTGGCTTCATGGGAGTGATGTCGCCGAGTTTCAGTTCCGGCCCCCTTCATGCCCCACGTCAGCGTTGAGGGGACCATGCCGGTCAGCGCTGGGCCACGGCGGCCGGTGGGTCTGTCGCGTCGGTCACCAGGTGGGCTATTACAGGGCGGACAGCAGGAGCACGTTAGGCACTCGCCACGGTGCCGCGGTCCTCAGCAGGCCGTACCCGATTCCGGCGGCTCCGTCCAGGAGGCCGGGCGTCCACGTGCCCCGGGGGACACCGGTCACCACCCGCCCGACGGCCACCCGTCGGGCGACGCCGGCTGCCGCACCCCGCGCGGCTCGCAGCAGTTCCTCGCTGCCCGTGTGCTCGGCGGTGGTCAGGAGCGCTTCGACCAGACCGAGTGTGCCGTGACAGAGCGAATCGTTGCAGACCCCCTGGACCGCGGCCGCTTCGACGAGGTCCAGCCCGGGGTGCCGCTGGTACCCGACACCGTCGACGAGTCGCTGACTGCCGACTTCGGCCATGACGAGACCGGCGTTCCCGCGGCACCAGGAGGCTGAGGCAAGACGCGCGCCGGCGACGCGTTTGCGCGCCTCGGCCGCCTTGTCCAGCAGTGTCGTGTCGCTCGTCAGGGTCGCGACAGCCGTCAACGCGTGGGCCCTGCCCGCCAGGCCGTGGGCGAATCCGGGGGCGGTGGACTCCTCCATGTCGGCAAGCTTCGCCCCGGCGGCACGGATGACCTCGAGGGCCTGGGCGCAGGGGTCGGCTCTGTGGAGGGCGACGAGGGCCAGTGCCGCCCCGGCCACCCCGGTCATGACGTCCAGGGGCTGCGGTGCGTCGAGGGCCGCGGTGAACGCCGGCACGAGCCGGTGGGCGGAACGGAGGAGTTCGGGGGCATCCCAGATCTCGCCCACCCGGGTCAGGAGGTAGAGAACACCCCCCAGTTCGCCGTATCCCCCGATGTCCAGGCCCGCCAGCTCCTCCGGTTCGGGCATGTCGTCGGGGTCCAGGAGGGCGGCGAGGATGTCCTGGGCCAGTGTGCGGTAGCGGTCCGTACCGGTGAACCGGCCCAGCTCGGCGAGGAAGAGCGCGATGCCGCTGACACCGCGGTAGAGGCCCATACCACCGGCCTCCACGAACCAGTAACGGTCACCCGCCATGCGGAGCGAAGGCCATTCGACCAGTCCTCCCTCGCCATGGATCACCGAGTCGCATATCCGGTCCCCGATGCCTTGGGCGGCGGAGACTGCCAGATCCAGATCCAGATCCAGATCGAGACCGGGGGACGCGGCCCCGGACGCGGAAGAACCTGGGCGGCACAGGTGACCGCCCTCCTGGCGGGTGGCGAACGAAGTCTCGACGAACCAGATCTGTTCCCGCAGGTCCTCCTCCGAGAAGGACGCGAGGCGATTCCGCACACCGTCCGCGCCACTTCGCGAGAAGAAGTCCCTCTGCAGGACCCCGGAGTGGTCTCTGACATCGGTGCCGTCCGAGGTGGTCTGGAAGGCGGGTATGTCGCCGCACGCGAGTTGCCGCCACTCGCTGTCCTCGATGGCGTTGCCGACGTCGTACCGTGCGAGGCTCCCGAGGTGGGCGTGGCGCTGGTCCGGATCTGTGAGCAGGGCCGGGTTCCAGGACTCGGTGAGTACGGCGCGGTACTGGAAGGTGTCGCGCAGCACCGCCCGCACCGGGACCTGGGAGAACCGCGCCAGCGGCCCGTCGGCCCGCGACAGCGCCGGACGCTGAGCGAGCAGAAGGCGATAGCAGTGGGTGAAGCCCGAGATCAGGTCATCAGCCATGTCCTCCGGGGCGTGACTGCGGCCCACGGCGGAGGGGCGGTTGCCGTACTCCCCGACCGGGTGGAACGCCGGGACCGGTTCCATGCGGTCCGTGCCGGGATCGCGGTACTCGGTGCTGGGGTGGGCCCAGAACTCGCCAGGTGCCGCACCACCGGCCAGGCCGCTCATCTCCATGGCCCGAACGCCGTGTTCGTCGGTCCGGATGAGCCGGTGCGGCAGGAGGCCCACCGCCAGCACGGAGTCGCGGAGACGCCGTGCCACCACGTCCTCCGCGTCGTCGAGCCAGCCCGGGTCCGAGGGCTCCGTGTGGAACAGCGCTTCCAAGTCGAAGTAGACGGGGTTGTCACCGACCGCCACCTGGTTCTCGAAGTGCATGTCGTAGCCGCGCAGCAGGTGGAATACGGCGAGGAACGCGCCCTGCCGCCAGTAGAAGCGTCGCAAGGACCCGTCGTCGGCGCACGGAGCCGGCGCGTAGTGCGCCGACCACCCGTGGGTACCGCGGTCGAGGACGCGCGCGGCGCGGAGACGGTGCGTCAGACCCCGGTCGCCGAGCCAGTCGACGAATTCCGCGAACGCCGCGTCGCAGGCGAGGGAGCGCGGCTTGTAAACAACCTTGGGTCCCCCATGGAAGGAGAGCACGGCCACCGCCTTTCCCTCGTTGTGGGCGTCTCCCGCGCCGAAGTCGACGGCTTCCACATCGGCCGCGGACGCGGCCGTCACCGCCAGCCCTGCGCGGAGCAGGGGCAGGTCGGTCACCAGATTCGTCACGAATTCCAGACGAAAGGCCACCCAGCGGTCGAATTCCGCAACCAGTTCCCTGGCCAGCGCGGGATATTTCCGCAGCAGGCCGACGGCGGTCTCCGGGTCACGGAGCGAGGTGGTGAAGCGCTCGAAACCTCGGATTTCCGCATCCTGAGGGTCCGGCTCGCGGTTCCTCCGTGCCGCCTTCAGCTCCTCAACCAACATCGGCTTCACCATGGCCAGGAAACGGGAGGAAGGAAGTGCGAGAAACGCGTGGGAGTGGTCCAGCAGGCCCAGCCCGGGATTCGACTCACCGAGCCGTCGGCGCAGGTTTCCCTGTGCCGACACGGCGAGCGGGCCGATCCAGCCCAGAAGTTCCCTGTCCTCGTCGGCGACTTCTCCCGGCCATGAGCGGCCCGGGAAACGGTGCCACACATCACGGAGTTCCCCGGTCGCGTCCGTGGCACCTGAGGATGGATGGTCCTGGCTGTGCGTCACAATCTCACTCCGAGATCAATGATTTCGGCAGGGCGGGTGATGGCTCCGCGCACCTCTCTATTCGGGCCGCTATATGAGAGGAAAGAAAGGCCGTACGAGGCATTCGACGCATCCGGACGGTGGCGCCGCACACGTCGAGGGAGCATTCCCATCTATACAGCCGCGCACACCGAATGACAAGTGCAGGTCGAGACAGTGACGGGGGTGTTTTATGGCGGCGCGAAGAACGAGGAGCAGCCGACGCACTCCTGGCAATCCGCGCGCGATCCGGACAAATGGAAAGGGTGATTCGGTGAGAGGCGAAACATCTGGTCGAGCCCGCTGCTCCCGTGCTTCACTTCATCGGCCGGTGAACCGGACACCAGCGGTTTCAATGCCGCAGGGGTCTGAGCCGGTACGCCATTACGAGAGGAGGGGATCTGCATGCGTAAGTACACGAAGCCCGCCGCCAAGCCCGTCACCCAGGGCACTGTCCTGCGTGGGACGGTCTGATCATGGCCGCTGGTAAGTGCGCCCCGTCACCGGGGCGCACTTACCGCTCAAATCCGGGAATCGGGTAACGCACCACTGAAGGACGATTCATGTGTGGACTCGCAGGCGTTGCCCGGCTCGACGGACAGGACCTCGGGCCGGAGTTCGATGCCCTTCTGAACGACTTCGCCGACCTGCTGCACCACCGTGGCCCTGACGAGCGCGAGTTGCTGCGAAGCGGTCCGGTGGGTCTTGCCTTCACCAGGCTGTCCTTGGTGAATCCGCAGGACGGCACCCAGCCGCTCGTCAGCGACGACGGCAATCTCGTCCTGATCGCCAACGGCGAGGTGTACAACCACAAGGAGCTCGCCGCCGGCCTTCCGTCGGACGTGCGGTTGAAGACGGGCTCGGACTGCGAGGTCCTGCTCTACCTCTACCGGCAGCACGGCCTGGACTTCCTGCGCGACGTGCGCGGTATGTTCGCGATCGTCCTCTGGGACCGTGCCCGCGGACAACTCGTCCTGGCGCGCGACCGTTTCGGCATCAAGCCGCTGTATTACCACCGCACAGACGAGCGCATCGTCCTGTCGTCCGAGATCAAGGGCCTCTTCGCCGACCCCGCGACGCCCCGCCGGTTCGCATGGGACAAGGCTCTGGCCCTGCCCGCCCTCGCCGCCGCACCCCGGTTCAGCGCGGAACAGATGTGCACCTGGTTCGAGGGCGTGGAAAGCGTGCCGGCGGCCTCGGTGCTCCGCGTGGACCTCCGCGACGGCAGAACGACGGAGCACCGCTACTGGGAACTGCCCACCGAGGCGGACGAGTCGACCAGCGCCGAGGGCTTCATCGAGCGGTACGGAGACCTGCTGGAGGCGTCGATCCGCGACTGCGCGACCGCCGACAGTGAACTGGGGCTCTTCCTGTCCGGAGGGATCGACTCGTCGATCGTCCTGGCCCTGGCAAGGACGCAGGTCGAGGACATCCACACGTTCACCGTCCTCAGCGGCGGCACACACGCCAACGGGGACGCGGAGCACGCCAGTTGGCTGTCCCGTCTGTGGGGGGTCCACAACCATCAGGTGCTCTTCGAACCCGACCTCACGCCCACACCCGAGGAGTGGCGGCGCCTGGTCTGGCTCACCGAGAGCCCCATGGTCGGCCCGGAGGTGTACTACAAGCACGAACTCCATCGGTTCGCCCGCCAAGTGCGGCCGGAGTTGCGCGGCATGCTGCTCGGAGCCGCCAGTGACGAGTTCAACGGCGGCTACTCCGACGGCATGAGCGACGACTGGCCGTCCTTCCTCGCCGGGCTGACCGGGATGAACCGCACCACGCACTTCGACCGGCTGCCCGGCCTCCGGCACTGGTGGGGCGAGGACGAGTCGTTCCTGTCCGACGACGCCCTCGACTCCCTGGGAAGGACCCGGAGCGCCGACGTCTACGCGTCGTACGTGCTGTCCGAGTACCGCAAGATCCAGCAGTACAACGTCTGGCACGAGGACCGGACCGCGGCCGGCAGTGGTGTCGAGGCACGCGTGCCGTTCCTCGATCACCGGATCGTGGAACTCACCTCGTCCATCCCGGAGCACCTGCGTCCCCGACTGCTGTGGGACAAACGGATACTCCGCGACGCCGTGGGATCGCGGCTCCCGCAGCGCATAGCCGAACGGCCCAAGGGCCCCTTCTTCTATGGAAGCGGTACCCACCACGCCTACGGCATGCTGGTGAGGCTGATGAACGGCAACAGGCAGGAACTGGTCGAGCGTGCCCTGGCGGCGCCGGGCGCCGACGCCTACCTGGACGCCGGGGCGATCCGACGGCGGCTGAGCGACTTCGCGGACGGGACGAGCGACTCACCCTCCGTGGAACTCCTGACACGGATCATCAACATGGGTCTGCTCGCCGAGATGGTGACGTCCGCGCCGCAGCTGGAGTCGATGAACGCGGGCACGGTGCGCTCCGAACTCCGCGTGCAGAGCGATCCGGTGGCCGACACCCAGCAGCTCTTCGAGCCGAGGCGGAGCCACGACCTGGACGGAGTACCCGTCTCCGCCAAGGGACTTCTGCTCCTGTCCCACGACAGCGGCGACTGGTACCTCGCGAACGACGGGCAGATCGAGTTCGTACTCGAACCGGACAGCCCGATCGTCCGGGTGCTGCAGCGGATCGACGGGACGGCCACACTCGCCACGGTGCTCAGCGAGGCACGCGTCGAACTCACGGCCGTGGAGGAGGAGCTGGACACACTCGTCGACCAGCGGTTGATCCTCTTCGTCGCGTAACGGGAGCACCCATGTATCTCCAGCGGTTCGAGGAGCAGTTGCTCCGTGGAGAGGCTGCCGAACGGCCACGCGGTCCGGAGTACGTGAGCCGTTTCGAACGCTGGGACGACCTCGCGAGCGTACGCCGCCGCCCCCGTCGGCACTTCGCCGCCGCGGAGCTGGAACTCTACTTCCCGCCCGAGCTGTACCCGGTGGTGCGGCACCCCCTGGTCGCGGCCAAGGGGAGTGCCGTCGTGAAGGGGCTGCTCCTGCAACGGCTGTACGACTACCTGGAGTTCACGACGGAGCTGGAGACCCTCGCGGTCATCCCCGTCGCCACGAAGATCAGCCGGGGCCGTTCGGGTCTTGCCCTCCCCGGGCACATGAGGTCCGACGCGTACAAGATCGTCACGGACGAGGCCTGGCACGCCCAGTTCTCGCATGAGTTCGCCTGCGAGATCGAGGCCGAGACCCGCGTGCCATGGCTGCGGAGAGGGGCCCGCGTTCCCCCCGCGTTCCTGCTGCGACTCGACGAGGTACGCGGCCGGCTGCCGCAGCATCTGAGGGGCGTGGAAGGACTGTTGTTCGCCATCGTGAGCGAGACCCTCATCTCGGGGATGCTGTCCCAGATCCCTCGCGACAGCAGACTGCCGCAGTCCGTGCGCAACATCATCCGTGACCACGCGGAGGACGAAGGCCGCCACCATGTCTACTTCAGGTCCGTGCTCTCCCATCTGTGGCCGGCCCTGGGGCGCTCCGAACGACAGGCCCTCGGCCCGCTGATCCCCGCGGCCGTCTACGCCTTCCTCGAACCCGACTACGCGCAGACGGCGCACCACCTTCGGGACATCGGCCTGACCAGCGAGCAGATCGACCAGGTCGTCGCGGAGAGCTGGCCGAAGCACAGGATCCAGAGCGATGTCGCCGCAGCGGCGTCGCAACTGACCCGCTACCTCGCCGAGGTCGGAGCGCTGGAAAACATGCGTACCCTCGCGGCGTTCGAGGAGTCAGAGCTGCTGGGACCGGGGTACGAGGAGCGCGGCGATGCTTCCAGAGAGCTCACCGGATGACGACAAGCCAAGCCGCCACCCGCGGCACGAACGACTCCCGGACCTTCTGGCGCTTCTGGTTCGCCTCCACCGTCAGTAGCGCCGGATCCAACATGACGTCGGTGGCGCTGCCACTCGTGGCACTCACCAACCTGCATGCCACGACCTCCCAGGTCACGTTGCTGGCCGCCGCGAGCCAGGCCGCCTGGCTGTTCCTCGGGCTGCCGGCCGGGGTCATCGTGCAGAAGGTCCCCCTGCGCGGGCTGCAGGTGACGATGGACCTGGTGCGTATGACGGCCATGGGCTCCGTGCCGGTGGCCTGGTGGCTGGACCGGCTCACGTTCGTGCATCTGCTGCTGACAGCCCTGATCACAAGTCTGGCGACCGTACTCTTCGACGTCGGCAGCTCCACCTTCCTGCCGGCGCTGGTCTCCAAGGACGAACTCACCGCGCGCAACAGCCTGATCTCGGGCACGGACGCGGTCAACTCGACCGGAGCACCGTCTCTGAGCGGGGTGCTCATCAAGGTCGTGGGAGCCGTCGACGTCCTCCTGATCGACAGCGTCAGCTACCTCCTGTCGGCCGCGACGTTGTGGACGCTTCCCGAGCGGAGGCCCAAGGCGCAGCCGCAGGTGCCGGTATGGACGCTCATCCGCGAGGGATGCCTCTTCGTGCTGCGGCATCCCGTGATGAGACCGTGCATGATCTGGGCGGCGTTGAGCAACTTCTGCACCGCGGCCCTGATGGCGCTGACCCCGCTCTACCTGGTGCGGGAGGTGGGAGCGTCGTCCACCGTGGTCGGCCTCGTGATCGCCTCGGACGGAGTCGGGGCCCTGTTCGGTTCGATGGTGGCGGCCAGGCTCGCGGCGCGGATCGGAACAGCGCGCGCCATGATCGTGTCAGCGGTCGCCGGCGGTGTCCTCGCACTGTTGATACCGATGACGACCACGCGGGGCACCATCGGCTTCTTCGTCATCGGCAACGCCGGAGTGGCGATGGCCCTAGTGATCGGCAGCATCATGGCCAGAACGCACCGGCAGGTGGAGTCACCGCCGGATCTCCTCTCCAGGGTCATGGCGACGGTGCGCTTCATCTCGTGGGGCGCACTTCCCCTGGGAGCCCTCCTCAGCGGTGTACTGGCCAACGCGTTCGGCCTGCACACGGCGCTGTGGATAGTGTGCGCCGGATTCCTGTTCGCACCGGTCGTACTCGTCATGAGCACCGTGCGGAAGCTTCGAGATCTGAGCGAGGTGCGGGCCTGACACCGGACTCCTGCATCCCCGTGTAGAAAACGCCGCGAAGGAAGGGAATCCCCCATGGATGAGGTCGTCGCACGGAGCGATGTCCTGCCGCGCCGGGTGCTCGGCATCAGAATCCGCCGGATGAAGGACGATTTCCTGATCGGGGACGAGGACAGGGCACTGCTCCTGGAGGGCATTGCCGCGTTCATCTTCGCTTCGCTGGACGGCCGCCGGAACACTCTCGAGGTGGCGCGGCTGGTGGCCGAGGAGTACGGGGCCGACGAGGAGCAGGTGTTGGCGGACGTGGTCGAGTTCCTCGGCGAGCTGGTGGACAAGGGGATCGTCGAATGGTGAGGGGCCCCGGCTCGCGCGGGGCCGCTGACGAGTCCGTTCAAGGGCTCAGCAACGGGTCCGGGCGTGCTGTGCGGCGATGGCATCGAGTTCGGACATGTCCAGGAGAAGGGCGTACGGCATGCAGAAGATGACCGAGGAAGACTGGCTGGCCCCGCTGAGGGAGCGTCACCTCATCCCCGACGACACCCAGGCCGCGTTCGTCGTCGGCTCCGCTGCCCGTGGCTGGCACAACCTGCGCAGCGACTACGACATCTACATCGTCTCGAACCCGCTCCACGACGCCGAGACGAGCGGGGCTCTGCCGGTGCCGCTGGAGCCTCCGTTCGTGAGCCTCGAGGTCTTCTACGCGCAGGAGAAACGGTGGGAGGTGAAGTACTGGTGTGACGCCCAGATCGACCAGATGCTGGCCAAGGTCTCGTGGGAGGCGTACGAGCGGGGCACCGTCGCGGGAAACGTCCTGGCGCCCGTCGAGGAACTCACGCTCGCCCGCATCAGACACTGTCTTCCCCTGATCGGCGCCGACTGGGTCGACGAGCGGCGCGGTCGTCTCGCCGGGACGGCGTTCCGTTCGTTCGTCATCGCCCGTTCTCTGGGGGAGGCGGACATGTACGTCGAGGACGCGCTGGGGCAGATGGAGGCAGACGACCTGGAGAGTGCGGTGCTCTCGGCCCGACTGGCCTTCGGCCATGCCGTCGACGCCCTGCTCGAAGGCGAGGGCGAGTTCGGCAGTCACCAGCCCAAATGGCGTGCCAACAGGTTCAAGGCCGCCTCTCCGGCTGTCCTCACCTTCGAGGAGTACTGGGCGGTGGAGACGATGAAGACGTACGAGAGCGGCGACCCTCGTCCCTGGATCAAGGACGTGCTCGCCCTGTGTCAGGACATCGCCATGCGGGTGGACGTCTCCTGACGGTCCGCAGCCGGCGCTGGGATTCCGGACAGAGGCCTTACGGGTCGACGAACAGGGGGATGGCGGAGTGGCACTACGATCTCGCGTTCGGCACGCGGCGTCGTGATCAGGATCGACGTCGACGAGGACACCCTCCGCACCGTGCGGTTGACCTTCAGCCCCCTGTGGGAGACCTTTGGCAGCCTCGGTCTCCTCGCCCGCTACCGGGGTGAGGTACCCGCGCCGTACGCGGACTGGGCGCGAGCGGTACGCCTCAACATGCCGGCAGGGCTGGGGCGGGACCTGTCCGGGGTGCTGCGTGACTCCGGGCTGTCGCGCCTCGTTCCCGGGTTCGTGCCCCTTCCGGACCCTGCGCTGAACACCTTCGCGGCCGAACTGGACCGCTTGCGCCGCACCAGGGGCAACGTGCCGGAAGAGCGGGGCCTCTACTCCTTGCTGAAGCGGTACTGGGACTGTGCGCTCGCTCCCCACTGGAACCGGATCCGCTCCTCGTTGGAGGAGGAGATCCTGCTCCGTGGCCGTACTCTCGCCGTCGAGGGCCCTGAGGCGATGCTCGGCGAGCTGGGTGGCCGGGTGCTCTGGTCCAGGCCCCGGCTCACCGTGCCCTACCACCGGGATCTCGATCTGCGGATCACGAGGTCCCGGCTGCTCCTCGTCCCCACCGCGTTCTCCGGCGGCCTCCGGTTGCTCGTCGAGAACCGCGACGGGGTGGCCATGTCGTATCAGGCGCGGGCCACGGGCCGCCTGCGTGTACTGACGGCCGGAGCCGACGGCGGCGGAACCGAGGACCGGCTCGCGTTGCTGCTGGGAAAGGGGCGCGCACAGGTGGTGCGCACCCTTGAACTACCGATGACGACCACAGCAGTGGCCGCGACGCTGGGGCTTGCGAAGAGCACCGTCTCCCAACATCTCGCGGTGCTGACCGGGAGCGGCGTTGTGTGGAAGCAGCGCATCGGCGGAAGTGTCTTCTACCAACTTGACCAAAGCGGCCTCGCGTTGTTGAGGCAGCTCGGCTGACCTGGCAACCGGCTCGACGTCTCGCGACGTACGTTCTCCGGACGGGTGTTCACGAGGCGTAGCAGCCTGCAGCGTAGGGAGCGTTTTCAAAGTCGCTTCTCATCAGTTGCATGATCGTTTCTGGTAGTCGTGAACGACTTGGTGCTCGCTGTTGAAGGCGCTGCATGACATCCGAGGAACTGATCAGGCAGGGGCTACGGGCCGTGGCAAAGAGCTCGAAGGCTTCATCGCGGTCGATCGACCGACGGAGCAGTCCTGTGCCGGACTCGCCGAGTTCCCCCAGCCGTTCGAACGCGGCGATGGATTCCGGAGCGGCCAAGCCGAAGCCAGCCGCCGGCCTGTGGCAATCAACTCGTCCAAGGTTTTGGGTGGTTGCGGCGCGAGTTGCGTGTTGTGGATCAGTGCGACGGTGTCCACGCTTGGCGGTATTCCGTACAGACGTCCGTTGACGGTCAACGCGGACAGCGCCCGGGCGGGGAAGACGCTCTGGTGTTCGGCGGCCAGGGCATTCGGCTCGACCAGATCACGGGAGATCAAATCTCCGATCCAGTCATGCGGGCAGACGACGCGTCGGTCGTGGAAGGGTTTTGGAGTCCGGCCACAAAGTGCTGTTGGGGGAGGCCGGCGGTGTCCGCGTCGAAGGCGACTCCGTAGTCGTGTTCGGACTCGATCTGGGAAGTACGGCGCGTGACTACGACCGCGACAGCGGCGAACCCCAGCGCGAACACGGAGCCCAGTGCCGACAGCCGACCCGGCGAGTCACCCCACCCGATCGCCATCAACACCCCATGCCAGTGATGCAGGAAACCCCGACTGCCAGTCCCGACAGCACGGACGGAGACCGTCAATGCCCGCGAGCACGCCAACTCATTGGCCAATCGGGGCGGTTGAGGTTCAAACGACCCCGGCCGCTACGCCGACGTGAGGGGCCGCAAGAGCTACGCCGGCACGGGACCTCTGACCCGGGTCTTCGGCAACAACCACACCGTCCAGGCCGACTCGCACCTGACGCGAAGGCCGAAGTCACCGCCATGGCCGTCGAGTTGGTGGCAGGAGTCGACTGGCCTCGCAGAATGAAGACCTTGGCAAGGGAGCAGCGAAGGGTGGTGCGCGAGGCGCCGCTCATGACTGCCACCGGGTCCTCCTCGCCGTCATTCGGCAGTGCCCGTACCGCGGTGGAGGTCAGTGCCGCGCTCCGCCCTATCCCTCAGACCTCAGAGGCGACCACTGCCCGAACTGCCTCGGTCACCTCGGCTGCGGTGCGGCCGCGGCAGTCGACACGGTGCACGGAGACCTCGGGCCGTGCTCGCGGCAGCCAGGCCAGAGCGGTGTCGTAGTGCTGCCGGGCCAGCGACAACAGGTCCGCCGTCTCGTGCAGCTCGCTCCTGCTCGACCGGCTCCTGGTCCGTGCCAGGGCGTCCTCGACGGGCAGGTCGAGCAGCACCACGGCGTTCGGCAGCGGCACGCCGAACGACCGGCTCAAATAATCCAGTACGTCCTGTAGTGGCCTCGTCGCCTGGTCCAGGAAGTCGGTGCCCAGCGGCCACGGGTCGGCGCTTCCCGTGCGGGCCACGAGCCAGTCGCGTACCGCGCGGGCGTCCCGTGGTTCCTGCCCGCGCCACCAAGCATCGACGTCCGCGCCAGGAGTGTCCTCCCGTTCGGTGCGGGCGAACATCGGCAGATACGCGAGTGGATCGATCAGCGGATGCCGGTCGGAGACCAGGGGCCGGCCGTTCCGCGACGCCTGCCGCTCCGTCGGGCCGTACAGACAGAGTTGCAGGTACAGCACGGCTAGCTTCAGCTGTACCCGGCCCAGGGCGTCCGCCGCGGCCGACGCCCCGGCCAGTGCCCTGGACAGCGCGGCATAGGGACTGTCCGGGTCGTCGTGGGCCCGTATGGCGTGCACGACGATGACGTCACCCCGCTCGCGCATCCGGCGCAGCACAGTGGTCTTGCCCGAACCGTCGATACCCACGACAGCGGCCCGCATGTCAGTCGTCCTCTCGGGCCTCTTCGAGCTGCCACAGCCGGAACGCCGTCTCCACGACGCCGGGCAGGAAGCCGAACTCGCGCTGGCTGTGCCCGGCGAGGTACAGCGTCAGCCGGGTCGTCAGAAACGTGCGCAGCGCCAGCTGGTAGCCGCGGCGCCAGTCGCATCCGGCCACCAGTGCCGCCGCCTCCGGCGACACCGCGGCCACGGCTTCGGCGTGCGCGGTGAGGGCGTGCTCGACGTCGTCCGCCGTGGCGTCGGGACCGAGGGTGGACGCGAGCAGTTCCACGACGTCGCGCTGTGGCACGTCGACCGTGGCGAGTTCCCAGTCGTACACGGCGACCCGTCCTCCGCGCACCGCGATGTTGCGCGGGTTGAGGTCGTTGTGGACCAGCGTCCGGGGCAGGGCGTGTACGGCGGGGGCCCACTGTCCGGCGTCCTCCACCAGCCCGATCAGCACGTCCGTCCGGGCGGGGCCCAGCAGCTCGGGCTGCTCGTGCGCGGCGTGCCGGACCAGTGCCCCCCACAGCTCGTGCGCCTTGGCCAGGTCTGCCGGCTCCGGCACGCGCTGCAGCCAGCCCTCGGCGAGCAGTTCCCCGTCCCGGCCGAGCCAGTGCCCATGGACCCGGCCGATGCCCCGCAGCACGCTGTCGATCCGGTCACGTGTCCACGGTCGGCCGTCGTCGGACAACCGCTCCATGAGGACGACGTACGCCTCGCGCTCGTCGTCCTCGAGAATCCCGTAGCAGCGCGGGAGGAGATCCGTCAGAGCGCTCTCCGTGCGCCGGTACACCGCCAGCTCACGGCGGTGCGCGTCGGGAAACCCGGTGACTGCGCCCCAACGCTCCCACGCCCGCGCCGGTTCCGGGCCGCACAGCGACAGCACCATCGCGATTCCGGCGACGATCTCCTCGCCCCGTGGCTTGACCTTGGCGACGAGGTCGACCGTGGTGGTGGACCCGTCGCCGGCGGTCCAGTCGACCCGCAGGGGATGCAGCCCGCTCAGCCTGCGCCGTTCGGCGAGCGCGCCGAGTTCGCCGGCGATCCCGTCGCCGCGCAGGGGCGGCGACGACACCACCCGGGTGACGTGCAGGCCGGGGTCGTCGAGCCCGCGCGTCAGCACCGGCTGCAGCAGGGCCGCGTCGAGGTCACCGTCCTGCAGCCAGTCCACCCGCCTGGCCCGCCCCAGCCGCTGGTGAGCCTGGGCGAACTGACCGCTGACAAGCGCCGCCATCGTCGACAGGTCCAGGGCCAGCGCGAACCCGGCGATGATCTCCGCGAACCGGCGGCCGCCGCCCGTGCCCGCGCAGCCGAGCAGGTCGAGCAGGTCACGCTGGTGCGGCAGCCCGGTGCCCCCGCCGACCGTCCCCACGACCAGGTTGGGCAGCAGGATCGTGGCGACCAGGTCGTCGCCGTCCTGCTCCATCGAGAAGATCGACACGCCCGACTCGTGGACGCAGGCCACGTCCTGTCCCGTGGCGACGAACAGGGCAGCGACGATGTTCGCCGCGTTGACGCCGTGGCCCGGCATGCCGATCTGCTGGGCGCCGAGAACCGTGGAGAGGTGGCCCTTGACCATGGCCTCGGGCGTGGTCTTGAGCACCGAGTCCATGGTGGCGCGGCTCAGGCGGCACTCGGCCGTCACCCGGGTTCCGCGACCGGCCAGCATGGAGCCGACGGTCGCCTTCTTGTCACCGCTGAGATTGCCCTCCAGCAGTACGTTCCTGGGCCGCAGCCCCTCATCGGCAGCGAGCGTGTCGGTCAGCCAGCGACAGATCTGCCAGGTCGCCGCCGTCGTCATGTTCTGCCCGGCCGCGTCGGCGGTCTCGAAGACGAACCGCACGTGCAGGTACCGGCCGATCTGGTGAGGTTCGACGTCCACCAGACGGGTGTGCCGGGAGACCAGCCCGACCTGAGCCTCCAGCGCGGGCCGCCGCTCCCGCAACCACTCGGTGAGGCGGTGGGCGGCGGCGATGCCGGCGCACTCCAGCACGGGCGCTCGCGTCATCCGCTGCGACAGCACCATCGTGGTCACCCCGCCGGACGCGGTCACCGCCCGGGCACCCCGGGACGCCGACGCGACCAGGGCGCCCTCGGTGGTCGCCAGCGGGGCCACCACCTCCCCGCGCGCCGCGTCCCCGACGAACAGCAGTGGCCCCGCCAGACCCACCGGCACCTCGACCGAACCGATGAAGTTCTCCACGTTCCCGACCAGGTTGTACGCGTCCAGGCCGGTCCGCTCCAGCGACGTGAGTGCGGCGCCGCTGTGCCCGCGCAGCCACTGAAGCCGCTGTCTGCGGGCGTCCTCGGTGTACTGACCCCGGCCGGGGACCACGTCCGCCGACCCCTGCCCCGCTGCCCGCTCCGGCGTCACACCGCCACCTCCTGCGCGGTGGCGACGATCCTCGCCCACCTCTCCTCGTCGGGCAGGAAGACACGGTCCTTGATGCGGGGCGGACGCTGCCCGGAGCGTGCGGCGCGCTCCCACTCCCGCAGGAACGCGTCCGGGTGCACGGTGATCACCTCGAGCGGTCCGATCGCCCCGGAGTCTCGGCCGGGGGCGTAGCCGGGACACTCCCGCGACAGCCGCCGGTCGAGCGCGGCGGCCAGTGCGGGAACCGGTGGCCCCGCGAAGGCGGCGGCAATCTGGTAGCGGGCGCCGGTCCCCTCGTCCTCGGGGCGCAGGCGGAACGTCGCGTTGCGCAGCTCCGCGCCGGTGTCGTCACAGGCGGCCCGCAGGGCGCGCAGCGCGACGGCCTCGGTCAGCCGTTCCCCGGCCGCGGACCGGGCGACGTCCCGCCCGGCGTATTCGATACGCGGGGTACGGCCCACCCGCCCGACCACCGTCACCACGTCCGTGACGGCGCACCGGTACAGCCCGCCGACGTGGCTGAGCACCAGGTGGTAGTCGCGCCCCTCCTCCACCTCGGTGGCCGACAGCGTTTCACTGCCGGCGGTGACCGGCCGCTCGGCGGGGGCGAACTCGTAGACGCAGCCCGGCAGGTACAGCGGCGCCCCGTGGGGATGCCCGTCGACGGGAACGGCCGCCGGCCCCTCGCAGGACGCGATCGGCGCCGGGAACAGCCGCACCCCCGGCCCGTAGGTCTCCCTCACCCGGGGGAGGTAGGACCGGGCGAGGCCGCTGTTCCACACGAACACGGCGGCCAGGTGCGGCCACAGATGGTAGGGGTGGACCGTGCCGAACGTCTTCGCGTACTCCTCGATCTGCTCGGCACGCTCCGGGTTCGGCGTCGAGTGCCGGTGCCCGCCGAGAGTCCCGGCCCGGATGTCGTCCACCAACCGTGGCCACATCTGCCGCAGTTGGTACGGCAGCCCGGCCACCATCGCGGGATTGACGCCGATCACCACCCGGATGTCCTGCTCGGCGGCCAGGCGCAGCTTGTAGAAGCTGCGCTCCCAGGGGTCGTCACCGGCCAGCGCCTCCGGGATGCGGCTCCACTCGGCGTTGTTGCCGAGACCCACGGCGGCGTCCTCGCCGAACTTGCGGTAGTCGACTTGGCTGGCGCCGATGTGCGGCCGGCCCTGCTGGGTGCGGGTGATCGGCGAGGTCGGGTCCTGCCAGAGGTTCAGCACACCACCGGGCGAGGCCGGAGCCTGCGGAAGTGTCCGCAGCAGCGGCGCGAAACTCGCGTGGTAGAAGGGCAGGAAAGTCTGCCGCATGTAGGTACGGGTGATGGGGATGTGCTTCTCGCGGCCCGTGCTCCCGCTGGACGAGAAGTAGACGACCGGATCGTCGGTGGTCAGCACCTTCGGCTCGCCGTCCATGGCGCGCTCGATCCACGGCATCATCGCCTCATGGGTGCGGATCGGCACGGCCCGGCGCAGCTCGTCCAGGGTGCGGACCGAGGCCAGCCCGTGCTCATGCCCGAACGACGTGTCCGCGTTGCGCTCCAGCATGTCCCGGAGCAGGTCCTGTTGCACTTCCTCGGGGCGCTCCAGGCACTCCAGGAACCGGCGGTGCTCCGCGAGCACCCGTTCGGCCTGCACGTCAGTGGTCTCCTTCGTTGCGGTCCGACGTCAGCACGCCGAACAGGGCCAGTCGGTCGGGGTCGGAGCCGCTGCCGGCGATCCGGGTCTGGACCGCACCGGCACGGGCGGGGTCGAGGGCGTCGTGGAACTCCGCGGGGTCGAGGAACTGCCGGTGGCCGACCCGGAGGGTGTCACCGGGGCCCACCAGCCCGCGCAGCACGGCCTCCGCGATCAGATGGTGCACATGGACCAGGTAGGCGCCGGTGCTGACGTCGCCGACCGCGACCGACACCTGCGCGGCGTGTCCGGAGGGCGGCCCCGGCACGGTCACGGTCAGGGGTCCGGCCGGCACCTCGACCGGCCGGGGGCCCTGGAAGGAGCGCAGCAGCCGGGACAGCGGCAGCAGCGCCCCGCGTGCGGCCGGGCCGTGCCACGCGAGGTTCCCGTCCGGAGTGACGAGCCGGTGCGGGTGCCGGAGGGCCACGGCCTCCGGCCGGCCCGCCAGGAACACCGTTCTGGTGAAGGTCTGGTACCAGCCTTCCCGCAGGTCGGCCGGGACCCCCATGGCGAACAGCGCGGCGCCCCGAACGAACGCCGCGACGTCGAGGTCGGCCACGACCACGGCCACCCCCAGCCCCCCGGGAACCGGTCCGGCGCCCAGCCGCGCACGGACCGCCGCCACCCGGGACAGCGCCGCGTCCCGCAGGGCCGCCGCGTCCGCCGTCGCCCCGGCCGGTAACCCGCTCACGTGTAGATCCTCAGCAGCCGCGGGTCCGCCGGCGGCGGGCCGAGCAGGGACGTCGTCAGCCGGTAGGGGTCGACGAAGCCGTTCGGGTCCCGGGACCGGGAGAGCGCCTCCGGCGGCATGCCCCCGTCGACGTCGGCCGCGGTGCGGGTGAGCAGCCGGGCGGCGCGTCCCACGCATCGGCGCAGCAACTGCATGCGGAACGGCTGCTCGGAGCGGCGGGGCAGCACCCCCGCGAAGTACAGCCGCATCCCCAGCCGGTAGGCGGCCCTGTCGGCCGAACCGGAGACCGCCGACAGGTCGGAGAGCGTAGTCCCGCTCCAGCCGCCGTACCGGCTGGAGCGGACGGTTCCACCGAAGGGCACCCTGCTGAACGCGAGCCGTACCGAACGGGCGCCGAACGCGGTCAGCACCCGGTCGAGCAGCAGATAGTCGGCGGCCAGACCGTCGTCGAAGACCAGCAGGAACACCCGGCCCGGGCCGATCGCGGGGATCAGCTCGCGCAGGATGGGCAGCAGGTAGTTGGGATGCCCGTCGCTCCCGACCAGCTGCCGCAGCGGCAGGCCCCAGCGCGTGCCGTCCAGGTGGACGGGACCGCCGAAGCGGCGGTGGTCGATCAACAGGCCCCGCTCCGCCAGCGCTTGCAGCGTCGTGGCCGCCGCCGCTGCCAGCGGACGGTCCTCCCCGAGGCCGAGATCGCCGACACCCAGCAGTTCCAGCTCCGCGCGCCATGAATCCAGCACCCGCCGGCCGGCCGGGTGGATCCACCCGGCCGCGTCGACCCGCTCCAGGTAGGCGCCCACTCCCCGGGGGTCGCTCCTCCCTCCCTCGGAGTGGAAGCGGACGTAACGCTGACCGATCGCGGCCGCCGACTCCAGGTTCCAGTCCGTGTCCGGCTCGACCCGGTCCAAGTAGTGCCAGAACGCGGTCGACTGGGTCGTGAGGGTCGCCATCCGGTTGTTCCACAACAGCCGAACTCGCCCGACCGACGCGCTCGCCTTGACCAGTATGTCGGTCCACAACAGGCCTTTGACATGCGTCGGCGTCAGCGGTTTCGTCGGCGTGATCGTCACCGGAGCCACCACGAGTTCGTCGAGGAGCACGCGATCGGCCCTTTCTGCATAGGGAATTCGGCGGCAATTCACGAAGCGGCGACGGAAGAGTCGGCGAAGAATGGAACAACCGTAACAATGGTCCAGGGGTGTTCAACTGCCGCTGGTACACGGTTGAACAGACGGCGTTTTTCTGCCCGAATTGCAGAGGGCTTTCCGCATGTTCAACTGCTGCGAGGAAGCAGTTGAACACAACGCCGTTAAATCTGTTGGACATTGATCGGTCGGCCCCGTCACGCCTAGCTTGAGGCCGCACCCTTGCCTGTTCAAAGGCTCCAAGAGATGGGAAACCAATGGCTGATCAGCAGCTGTTCCTGCGCTCGAACGTGATCGTCGAACCGCTGATCGACAGATTTTTCGCGTGGCCGTACACCACGGCACCGGTGCAGTCGGCGATGAACCTCGCATTCCTCCAGGTACCGCTGCTCGAGTCCTACCTGCAGTCCCCCCAGGTGCACGTGGCGGCCAGCAACAACCCCGACCTCCGCGGCGGCTACTTCATCAACATCCCGGAGGAGCGCGCCGACGAGGTGCGCGATCTGCTCGCCGCGATCAAGCGGGACCGCGCGCACATCCTGCGCTTCGCCGACGCGATCGTCGCCGGCCAGGAACTGCTGCGCGCCAACGCCACCGGCTTCGACCTCACCCCGCTGTACCCGAAGCTGCCGCCGGAGCTCGGCGGCCTGATCGAACTCGCCTACGACACCGACAACCAGGCGCAGCTGCGCTTCATGGAGCCGGTCGTCTACAAGAGCGACATCTACCAGGAGTCGCGGCAGTCGGTGCAGCTGTCCTTCGAGACCGGCATCGAGCGCCCCTTCGTCCTCAGCACTCCGCGCCTGCCCTCCCCGGACGTCCTGGAGCTCGACATCCCCTTCCGCCACGAGGGTCTCGCGGAGCTGTTCCGCACCCGCGTGCGGCCCACCACCCTCGGCCACCTGCGCGAGGCCCTCGGCCTCGACGACACCCAGGCCGGACAGCTGTCGCACATGCTCAGCGAAGAGCCCTCCCTCGCCGAGGACCGCCACATCGAGTCCGGCGGCCGCATCCGCTACTTCGGCCACGCCTGTCTGGTGATGCAGACCCCGCAGGCGGCCATCGTCACGGACCCCTTCATCAGCGCCGACAACACGGCCGGCGACCGCTACACCCTCGACGACCTGCCCGACTTCATCGACCTCGTGCTGATCACCCACGGGCACCAGGACCACATCGTGCTGGAGACCCTGCTGCAACTGCGTGGCCGCGTCGGCGCGATCGTCGTGCCCCGGTCCTCCCGCGGCAACCTGGCCGACCCGAACATAGCGCTGATGCTCAAGAGCCAGGGCTTCCCGGTGATCGAGGTCGACGACTTCGACGAGGTCGAGTTCCCCGGCGGCAAGGTCACGGCCACCCCGTTCCTCGGAGAGCACTGCGACCTCGACATCCGCGCCAAGTCCACGTACTGGGTGCGGCTCGCCGGCAAGAACGTCTTCGCCGGCGCCGACTCCTCCGGTATCGAGCCCTCCCTCTACCGCTACGTCAAGCAGGAACTGGGCGCCGCCGACTACGCCTTCCTCGGCATGGAGTGCGACGGCGCCCCCCTCACCTGGCTCTACCAGGCCCTGCTCACCATCCCGATCACCAAGAAGATGAGCAACTCCCGCAAGCTGTCCGGCTCCAACGCCGAGCAGGCCGCCGCGATCATGACCGAACTGGGCGCCAAGGAGGCGTACGTGTACGCCATGGGCGAGGAGCCCTGGCTCGGCCACGTCATGGCGACGACGTACACCCCCGACACGTACCAGATCAAGCAGATCGAGGAGTTCATGACCTGGTGCGCCGACCGCGGCATCAAGGCCGGCCATCTCTACGGCCAGCAGGAATGGCGTTGGTAGACATGGCACCCGCCACCCTCCGGAGAGCGGAACTGCACGCCAGCGTCAGCGACCCGGTCCTCGACACGATGAACTTCCTGAACGAGATCACCCACCGCTACCCCCGGACGGTCTCGTTCGCACCGGGCCGCCCGTACGACGGCTTCTTCGACGTTGAGGAGATCTTCCGGCACATCCGCCGCTACCTCGACCACCTGGAGGAACGCGGCGCCACACCGGGGGAGATCCGCGACGCGCTCTTCCAGTACGGACCGACGGGCGGGCAGATCCGCGAACTCGTCACGCTGTCACTGCGCGAGGACGAGGGCATCGACGTGCCGCCCGAGGCCGTGGTGGTGACCGTGGGCTGCCAGGAGGCCATCTTCCTCACCCTGCGCGCCCTGCTGGCGGGGCCGCGGGACACCCTGCTGGTCTCCAGCCCGTGCTACGTCGGCATCACCGGGGCCGCCCGGCTGCTCGGCGTCGAACCGACCCCGGTGACGGAGGGCCCCGACGGCTTCCGCAGCGCCGGTCTGGAGGCCGCGGTCGCCGCCGAGAAGGCGCGCGGCCGCCGCCCCCGCGCCTTCTACGTCGTCCCCGACCACTCCAACCCGTCCGGATCCACGATGCCGTTGCGGGAGCGGCACGCTCTGCTCGACCTGGCGCGGCGCGAGGACTTCCTGATCCTGGAGGACAGCCCCTACCGGCTGGTCAGCCCCGGTCGGCAACTGCCCACCCTGAAGTCCCTCGACCGCGACCGGCGTGTCGTCCACCTCGGCTCGTACTCCAAGACCCTCTTCCCCGGCGCCCGGGTCGGCTTCGCCGTCGCCGACCAGGTGGTTGTGGACGAGAACGGCGGGCAGGGCCTCCTCGCCGACGAACTCATCAAGATCAAGAGCATGGTCACGGTCAACACCTCGCCCCTGAGCCAGGCCGCCGTGGCGGGCATGCTCCTCGCCGCCGGCGGACGCACCTCGGAACTCAACACCGACACCTCGGCGCACTACGGGGAGGCGATGCGGGCCATCCTGAAACGGCTCGACGAATGCTTCCCCGAACCCGAGCGCAGCGCACTCGGCGTTCGCTGGAACGAGCCGGACGGCGGGTTCTTCCTCACCCTGGACGTCCCCTTCCCCGCCGACAACGCCGCCCTGGTGCGCTCGGCGGAGGACCACGGCGTCATCTGGACGCCCATGTCCTACTTCTATCCCCAGGGCGGCGGCGAGCACAGCCTGCGCCTGTCCATCAGCTACCTGACCCAGGCCGACATCACCGAAGGCACGGCACGGCTCGCCCGGTTCATCACGGCCGAAGCGGCCCGGGCCCGCTGAAGCACCGCCTTTCCCTCCCGTCACTCACAGAAAGCGAAGTCCCGTGTCGACAGCACGACGTCTCATTCGCAGCAAGCCACGCATGTGGGGGTGGACCTTCCGATGACCGCCGACGCAGATCTCCACGACACCGCCCTCCTCGACACCCCCGTCACCACACCGTCCAAGGGCCTCGGCAGCCCACGGATCATGGGGGTCGGCACCGCCGTCACCGACCATTCGTACTCCCAGCGGGAAGTCCTCGACCTCTTCGGCATCACCGACCCCAAGGTTCGCTCGGTCTTCCTCAACAGCGCCATCGAACGCCGCCACCTCACCCTCCCGCCCCGGGACAGCGACGGCGCCGTCCTTCCCGAGGCGCAGGGCGAACTCCTCGCGAAGCACAAGCGGACCGCCCTCGACATGGGCGCCCGAGCCATCCGCGCCTGCCTGGAGAACGCCGGCCTCGACCTCGCCGACATCGACTACCTGTGCTGCACCACCACCACCGGATTCCTCACCCCCGGCCTCAGCGCCCACCTCATCAAGGCCATGGGCCTCCTGCCCCGCACCAGCCGCGTCGACGTCGTCGGCATGGGCTGCAACGCGGGACTCAACGCCCTCAACGCCACCTCCGGCTGGGTCACCGCCAACCCCGGCAAGGTTGCCGTGATGCTCTGCGCGGAAGCCTGCTCCGCCGCCTACGTCATCGACGGCAGCATGCGCACCGCCGTCGTCAACAGCCTCTTCGGGGACGGCGCAGCGGCCGTCGCGCTCACCGCCGACCCACCCGACGCCGCCTACGGCCCGGCCGGCACCCCGCCGGCACAGGACGGCCCCCGCATCCTCGCCTTCGCCAGCCACCTGATCACCGACGCCATCGAAGCGATGCGCTACGACTGGGACGACGACCAGAACAAGTTCAGCTTCTACCTCGACCCGCTCGTCCCCTACGTCGTCGGAGCCAACGCCGAGCAGATCGTCGACCGGCTTCTCACTGGCGCCGGCCTGCGGCGGCGCGACATCGCACACTGGCTCGTGCACTCCGGCGGCAAGAAGGTGATCGACGCCGTACGCGTCAACCTCGGCCTCACCCGCCACGACCTACGGCACACCACCGGCGTCCTGCGCGACTACGGCAACCTCTCCAGCGGGTCCTTCCTGTTCTCCTACGAGCGACTGCTCCGGGAGGGAGCCGCCCACGCCGGCGACTACGGCGTATTGATGACGATGGGACCCGGCTCGACCATCGAGACCGCGCTGGTGCAGTGGTGACCACGGAACAGGTGAGAGAAGCGATGAAGAGCACCCCGACGGCCGCGGCACACCCCGCGTCCGAGGAGATCCCCCTGCGGATCGACGGGCGGCAGCCCCTGTCCGCCCACACCGTCGCCGCCGTCACCGCGGCCTGCGAGGCAGCCGAGGACCTCGACGGACGCGCCAGCGTCGTCGTACACGTCTCCGGCGCCCCGGGTGGACCCCTGCCGGACGGCCTGACCGTCTCCCTCGTCAGCAAGTGGGAGCGCGTCCTGCGCCGCCTGGAACGCCTGCCCGCCACCACCGTCGCCGTCGCCGACGGCGACTGCGGAGGCCCCGCCCTGGACGTGCTGCTGGCCACCGACCACCGCATCGCCACCACCACGGTGCGCCTGGTCGTCCCCGTCGAGGGCGGCGGGACCTGGCCGGGCATGGCCCTGTACCGGCTCGCCGGACACGGCACCCACGCGGCCCCCATCCGCCACGCCGTCCTCTACGGCACCCCCGTCAGCGCCGCCGACGCCCTGGCCCTGCACCTGGTCGACGAGCTGACCGACGACGTGCCCGAGGCCCTCCGGCTCGCCGCGGACCGCGCACGTGCCGTCTCGGGCACCGAACTGGCCATCCGCCGCCAACTGCTGCACGAAGCGGCCGGCACCAGCTTCGAAGAGGCGCTCGGCGCCCACCTCGCGGCCTGCGACCGCGTCCTGCGCCGCGCCACGACAGGAGCCGAGGCATGACCGCCACCGCGGAACCCACCGCACCGCACACCGACCCGGACGACGTCCGCGCACCCTTGCCCCGGGCCAGACAGACCCTGGAACAGGCGGCACGCCACCACCGGACCCTGCTGGACGGCCTGCCCCCGCACGGCGAACGCTCCGCACGGCAGCAGACCCTCGCCACCACGGCCGCCGACACCGTCCGCGACCTGCGGGCAGCGTTCCTCGACACCCACACCGACGCGGTCTACGACGAACTCACCGACCGGCGCACCCGCCCCCTGCGCATCGACGAACTGGCCAGGGCCGCCGCGACCGCCTTCCCCGGCCTCGTCCCCACCGACGACCAGCTCGCCACCGAACGCGGCCGGCCACAGGCCCGCAAAGAGGGCCACGAAATAGACCAGGGCATCTTCTTCAGCCGCATCCTGCGCTCACCCCTGGCCGGCGCCCACCTCCTCGACGCCATGCTCCGCCCGACCCCGCGCGCCACCGCACTGCTGCCCGACTTCACCCGCACCGGCCGCGCCGACCTGGGCTCCGTCCGCCTCGAACGCACCGGAGCCGTGGCCCGGCTGACCATGTGCCGCGACGACGCCCTCAACGCCGAGGACAACGCCCAGGTCGACGACATGGAGACCGCGGTCGACCTCGCCCTGCTCGACCCGGCCGTCGAGGTCGGACTCCTGCGCGGCGGCGAGATGACCCACCCCCGCTACCGCGGACGCCGCGTCTTCAGCGCGGGCATCAACCTCAAAGCCCTGCACAGCGGGGACATCTCCCTCGTCGACTTCCTGCTTCGCCGCGAACTCGGCTACATCCACAAGCTGTTGTGCGGCATCCGCACCGACGCACCGGGCTGGCGGTCGGGGACCACCGACAAACCGTGGGTCGCCGTCGTCGACTCCTTCGCGATCGGCGGCGGAGCCCAACTGCTGCTCGTCTTCGACCACGTCATCGCAGCCGCCGACGCCTACATCAGCCTCCCCGCCGCGCAGGAGGGCATCGTCCCCGGCGCCGCCAACTTCCGGCTGACCCGCTCCGCGGGGCCACGCCTGTCACGGCAGATGATCCTCGAAGGACGGCGGATCTTCGCCACCGAACCCGAGGCCCGGGTCCTCGTCGACGAGGTCCACGACCGCACCGAACTCGACCTCGCGGTGGAACGCAGCGTGGAACGCCTGCGCGGCAGCGCGGTCCTCGCCAACCGGCGGATGCTGAACCTGTCCGAGGAGTCACCCGACGACTTCCGCCGCTACATGTCCGAGTTCGCGCTGCAACAGGCCCTCCGCCTCTACAGCTCCGACGTGATCGACAAGGTCGGCCGCTTCACCAACGCCTCGGCACCCGCGGCCGGGCGCACACCGTGATCGGCGGCGGGGACTCGGGCGTACGCTACGAGAAGGACGGCCGGATCGCCCGGGTCACCCTCGACCGGCCCGAGGTGCTCAACGCGATGAACCAGCGCATGCACCGCGAACTCGCCCTCGTCTGGGACGACATCGAGGCCGACGACGACATCCGGGCAGCGGTGCTGACCGGCGCCGGCGAGCGCGCGTTCACCGTCGGCCAGGACCTGCGCGAGCGGGCCCGGCTGGACCGGGAGGGCACCCCGCCCACCAGCTTCGGCAGCCGCGGACAGCCCGGCTCACCCCGGCTCACCGACCGGTTCGACCTGTCCAAGCCCGTGATCGCCCGCGTCAACGGCTACGCCCTCGGCGGCGGCTTCGAACTCGCCCTGGCCTGCGACCTCGTCGTCGCCGCCGACCACGCCGTGTTCGCGCTGCCCGAGGCCACGCTCGGCCTGGTCCCCGGCGCGGGCGGCGCCTTCCGCCTGGCCCGGCAGATGCCCCTGAAACAGGCCATGGGATACCTGCTCACCGGACGCCGCATGAGCGCCGCCGAGGCACTGCGCTTCGGCCTCGTCAACGAGGTCGTCCCGCTGCGCGACCTGGACGCCGCCGTGGACACCTGGACGGACGCCCTGCGGCGCAGCGCCCCGCTCTCCGTGCGGGCCCTCAAGGAAGCGGTGCAGCGGTCCCTGCACCTGCCGCTGGAAGAGGCCTTCACGGCGACGTACCCGTGGGAGGAGAAACGACGCCGCAGCCATGACGCCGTCGAGGGCCCGCGCGCCTTCGCCGAGAAGCGTGCTCCGGTCTGGCGCGGTGCCTGACGCGACGCCCACACCGGCACACCCGCTCCCGCGGACCTCCCGTACCCAGGTGTTCGAGGCAGGCCCGGCCGCACCGCGCCGCAAGCGCTGTGGCCGGCCGCCGTTCAACCGCGCGGGCGCAGCGGTTGAACACCGACCCCGCCCCCCCCGGCAACGCTTGATCGCCGCCGAGGTGCGATGCCATCGTGAGCCGTGACGGAGCCCGCACGCTCCACCGAGCACGACACCCGGCCCGCGAGCCGGGACCGACGGGGGCCGAGGGCGGGGCGGCCACCCGGACCTCTCCGTGGTGACCGAACGGAGAGCGCCTGTTGCCCCCTTACGAGAACAGGCTCGACATGCCATTCGTGAACACCAACGGTATGAGGCTCTCCTACCAGCGCTCCGGCAGCGGCACGCCGGTCCTGCTGATCATGGGCTCGTCCGCGTCGGGCCGGGTATGGACGATGCACCAGACGCCGGCACTGAACCGCGCCGGATACGAGACCGTCGCCTTCGACAACCGGGGCATCGCACCATCGGACGCCCCCGCGGGCGACTACCGCCTCGCCGACATGGTGGCTGACACCCGGGGCCTCATCGAGCAGCTGGGACTGGGCCCCTGCCACATCGTGGGAACGTCCCTCGGCTCCATGATCGCCCAGGAACTCGCCCTCGCCGCACCCGAACTGGTCCGCTCCGCGATCCTGATCGCGTCCCGGGCCCGCTCCGACGCCTTCCGGCGCGCCCAGAGCGCCGCCGACCGCGCGCTGCGGGAGAGCGGCATACGACTGCCGGCCGGCTACGACGCCGTGAAGACGGTCAGTGAGATGTTCTCCCCGACGACCCTCAACGACGACACCGCTGTCACGCCCCTGCTCGAGCTGTTCGAACTCACCGGCGGCGGCCACTCCTCCGCCGGCCAGGCCGCCGCCGTCGACGGTCTCGGCGACCGGCGCGCGTCACTGCGCGGCATCACGGTGCCGTGCCGGGCCATCGCCTTCAGCCATGACCTCGTCTGCCCGCCCCACCTGGTCGCCGAGGTGGCCGACGCCATCCCCGACTGTGACCTCGTGGAGATCGCGGACTGCGGGCACCTCGGCTATCTGGAACGCCCCGACGAGGTCAACGCGGCCCTGATCGAGTTCCTCGACAAGTACTGACCACGCGGCACCGTCCACGGCCCGCGGACACGAAGCTGCGGGCCGGAACCGCGCGCGCCGCACACACGACCGCAGCGCACGCGCTCACGACGTGCACGCGGTCACGACGTGCACGCGGTCACGACGCGCACCTCGAACGTCGGCACCCGGAGGGGACGGCACGGCCCTCCCGACCACCTCGCGCAGGAAGGAAGACCTATGGCAGGGCACGGCATCGCGTACTTCGAGTTGTACGCCAAGGACAAGCAGCGGACCGCCCAGTACCTCGTCTCGGCCCTGGGGTTCGAGTGCGTGGCGGACTCCGTCGCCCCCGACCGCAGCTCCCTGCTGCTACGGCAGGACACCGCCTCCCTCGTCGTCACCTCCGGACCCGCCACCTGGGGCTTCCTCGACGCACACGGCGACGGCATCGCCGACATCGCACTGCACTGCACGGACGTCACCGCCACCGCGGAGCGGGCGCTGCGGGCCGGTGCCCGTGAGGTCGGCTCCGCACGCGGCAACCCGATCCTCGCGGGGGCCGGCGGCATGAACCACACCCTGCTGCCCGCCGGACACACCCCGGCGGGCCGGCCGGGCGGCCACCGCTGGGCGCGGCTCCCGCAGAGCCCCGCCCCCAGGACGCCCGCGGCCCCCCTCGTGCGGCTCGAAGGCGTGACGACCGGTGTCGGAGCGACCGACCTCCATGGCTGTGTCCGCCTGTACGAGGAAGGGTTCGGGCTGACCCCGCGCCGACCGTGCGGAGACAGCGCAGCGGACCCGACGCCCCGCGCCGTGGAACTCGCCGGACTCCAGAACGACATGGCCCTCACCCTCGCGGCCCCGGAGCCCGATACCGGCCTCCGCCACGGGACGACGCCGCAATCGCCCCCCACGCACCGCGCGGAGCAGCGACTCACCTTCCGCACGGACGACATCACCCGCGCGGCCCGCGCACTCCTGGAAGCCGGGGTTGAGTTCTGCACACCGACACCTGCCGAACAGCCCGCAGGAGGCCCCGCGCGAGCCCATCTCGTGGGCACCTCAGCACACTTGGGCGACACCCTGCTCATCGAACTCGTCCCGCACGGAGACGGCCCCGACGCTCTCGGCGGCGAGGACCTCCAGGCCCTGTACGAGACGGCCGGCCGGCACGGACTGGCCGCGCGGTGAGCCACGCACCGCACCCACCCGCCCCGGGTCGACTCCCACCTCTGTGGCACCGGCACGCAGGCCCCGCCCTTAGGCGTACGCCTAGGGGATGACACGCCCAGGGGAGGACACCCTCCGACGGTCCCGGACGGGAGGGCGTGGCGCCGCGAAGGACACGGGGTCGTCACCGTGGGGGACGCGGTCCGGCGGGTGAGGAACCTAGCCTCGAACCGTCAACGGGCGCCCGGCCACGATGCCGGCGCGGTGACACGACCCGGAAGGACTGATGCGCAGTGGCAGACCACGGAAGGCCGGGTCGCGAAGGCGCCGACGGGCCGCCGACCGAGGCATCCGAGCTCCCCACAGCGGATGACCCGCGCGGTTCCGTCGTCGCGCTGCCAGGGCTCCGGCACTCCCGGGAACCGGGACCCGCCTCCCCGGTCGCCCAGAGTCGGCCACACCGGCCGGTGCCCCATCCGGAGGCCCCGGGACTGGACCAGCTCGTGGCACCCGGCGCCGTCTGCGTGGACGTCGGGGCCGGCTGCGCGCGGTGCATCGCGGCATTGAGGACCCTCGCGGGCCCGGACGGGCAGGTGCACCGTCTCGTGCCGGGACGCCCGGGTGGTCCACGGGCGGCCACCGTGGACGATCTCAGCCGGCGGAAGGACCTGACACGGGTCGACTTCATCCGGATCCAGTTCGGCGAGGACGAACTGGATGTCCTGCTCGGGGCGTTCGCGACACTGCTGCGCGACCGCCCCGCTCTGCTCCTGCGGTGGGGGCGCCGGCGCCCCCACCGGCGGCGTACGGCCGACACCGTCCGCAGCCTCACCGTCTCCCTGTCGTACATGATGCACGGCTGGCAGGAGGGCACCTGGCGGCCGGTGACGGATGCCGTGCCCGGATGGGGCGGGTTCCTGTTCCGGCCGCAGCCGGTCCCGGGCCGATTACCGTGACGGAGGCAGCCGGATCACCCGGGGGCCGGGCTCCTCATCGGTGCGGCGAGCGGAGCAGGTCCGCGGCCGCAGGCGTGTGCCCCCTGCTCCCGCCCGGGCGGCCGTCCTCACCCGCTGGCGAGCAGCCCGGCCCGGAGACGCTCGTCCAGCTCCTGTGCGAAGCCGAGCCATGTCTTGGCGTACTCCCGGGCGAGACTCGCCACGGTTTCCCTGGAGTCGCCCGACAGGGAGGTGCTCAGCGCGGGCCATTCCTGCGTGGCGATCGCGTGCTGCTGGAGCAGCCGCAGCAGCCGCCGCCCTTCCTCCCTGTGACGCAGTGACGGATCACGCGACAGCTTGTCGAGCACCACTCCGGGATCCTGCGCCACCAGACGCATCCGGCGGTGCTGCTTACGCCCGGCCGGCTGGGGAGGCGCGGCGGCGGGCCGGCTCGCGGCCGGGCCCTTGTCCGCCTGGCTCCGGCCCCCCGAGCGCTCCGGGGCGGGCGACTCGCCCGAGGCGAGACGTCTTCGGACGTCGCTGACGGTGGCCGGCGAGACGCAGGTGATCCGCGCCAGTTCCCGCAGGGAGGCGTCGGGACGTTCGGCCAGCAACTCGGCGACCCGGTACCGCGCCTCGGCGCTGTTGAGGGGACGGACCTTGCCGTCCTGGCCGACACGGGCGTTGAGTTGGGGCGTCTCGTCCATCCGGCGGCGGATGCCGGCCACGGCCTTGGCACCCAGACCCGCCGCCTTCGCGATCGCGCGGTCCGACATGTGGGGCAGGGATGCGATGATCCGGGCGGCTGCGGCTTTGCGTTCGGCGGGGGAGAGCGGGAGCCCGTGCATCGAATTCGCCTGCACGGCCCGCAGATACGCTTCTTCGGTCGTTCCGTCGAAGAACTCGACCTCGATAGTCTTCTGGCCGTTCGAGAGTGCCGCCAGATAGCGGTGCATTCCGTCGATGACCCGCATCGTCGGTCGGTGCACCAGCACGGCGGGTAAGGGTCCTTCGATTTCGGCGAGCCGTGCGATGTGCTGGGCGTCCACGCCCTCGGTACGAGGCGAGTCACCCCGCAGCAGCGACGCGATGGGTACGGTTGCGATCCGGCTGTCCGAAGTCCTGGAGTCGTACTCCGGTCTGGATATGGCCCTTTCACTTCCAGATTGCGTCAAGATCTACCCCCAGATTAATCAGTATCTCGGAACCGCTGTTCGTGGGTCGTGCCGTGCATGAGCCGGTTCGTGCCACGTACTTTTACGAGAACTTGGAGCAACGGGGTGAGCCGGACCGGTGTCTGTATGGCCATTAACGGTCGCCGGGTGGCCGACACGCGACCGTATGACGGTTGTCGGACGCTCTTCGGCATCCACCCTACATTCACATCTGCGCGACGACAGGGGGGTTTATTCGGAGCCAAATATTCCGTATTGCGCCCACTACGAGACGTGAGTATGCGGGCATCCTGAGTGAAAACAGCGGCGGAATGAGGCCCCCGAAAGGGTAGTCAACGTTTCAAAACGGTCGCTCCACCCATGTCCGGCGCACGTACCCCGGGAAAGCCCGGAATCCCAAGCGATGACGCCCCGACCGCGGGCAGGCAATGCTCTGCGGGGGCCGGCCACGTCTGTTCAAGTGCGGTCAGGACGCAGTTGAACGATCGGCGAATTCGATCACCGGCATTGATCAGACATGCGGCCTGGACCATAGTGAACTGGCTCCGCCTACGGCCGCCCGTGGACACGTCTTGTAAGGGATGACGGATGACCGACCCGTTCGAAGCCCAAAACAACTGCCGCCCCTGACGAAACCGGCAGTTGAATATCAAGCCTCCGCTCGAGCGGAGGCTGCGAAGGCATGCCCCTCAGGTGCGACACCTTCGAATGGGGAACACGATCCCCGCCGCGGTTACGCGTAAACAGGAGGAATCCCGATGATCCCGTTGTCGTACGCGCAGCGCCGGCTGTGGTTCTTGACGCAGCTGGAAGGTCCGAGCGCGACGTACAACATTCCGATGGCCCTACGGCTGTCGGGCCGACTCGACCGGGATGCCCTGGAAAGCGCGCTGCGGGACGTGCTGGAGCGGCATGAGGTGCTGCGGACGGTGTTCGCGGAGACGGACGGGGAGCCGTATCAGCGGATTCTGCCGGTCGAGGAGAGCGGCTTCGCACTGACCGTCGCAGACGTGCGACCGGAGGAACTGGACACCGCGGTGGCGGAGGCGGTGCGCCACGTCTTCGACCTGAGCGCCGGCATTCCGCTGCGTGCGTGGTTGTTCGGGGTGGGCCGCGATGAGCATGTGCTGGTGCTGGTGGTGCATCACATTGCGGGTGATGGCTGGTCGATGGGTCCGTTGGCGCGGGATGTGTCGGTGGCGTACGAGGCGCGGTGTGAGGGGCGTGCGCCTGGGTGGGTGCCGTTGCCGGTGCAGTACGCGGATTACGTGCTGTGGCAGCAGAGAGTGATCGGGTCCGAGGAGGATCCGGAGAGTGTGATGTCGCGTCAGGTCG